>NZ_JBIVLK010000002.1:0-940360 GCF_044751215.1 Streptomyces sp. NPDC088730 | reverse complement strand
CCACCCCCCGCCAACCCCCCGGCCCCCGGGGCGCCCCCCCCCCCCCCGGGCGGGCCGCCGCGGCGCCCACCCGTCACCCCGGGGGCCCCCCCCCCCCCGACGCTCCGCGTTGCCCGGCGCTTCGCACCGCAGGGTGCCGCTGCCGACCGCCCGCCCCCTCGGCTCGCCGCCCGTGCGGGCATCACCCTCGCCGGCAGGACCCCGGAGGCCTGCCGGGGTCTTCGGCGATGGCGGGATCTTCGGGCGCCGCGCGCACCGCCTCCACGACGAGTGGGCGTGACGGGGTGCCCGCCGGCCCCATCGGGGTGCGCCGCCCGTCCTGTTCGAGCGCTTCCGCGGCACTGAGGGCTGCGTCGATACCGTCCTCGTACGCGACGATGTGCGACCACTCCCCGTCCGCGTCGATCGTGGGGCAGCTCCCGATCTCCTCACGTTTCGACCACGTGAGATGGATGATCGAGTAGCGAGCGGGTGTATCGAGGTGGCGGCAGAGGACGTCATCGTTCGAATACCGATGCGCGATCACTTCCAGCGCTGCCCCGAAGAACGGATGCGCGGGGTGCACCTCGGTCCTGAGCTCGCGCGACAGCGCCGTGTGGTCGGGGTCGCAGTCCCCGGTCATGTCGCACCAGTCGTCACCGAGCCCCGCGACCCTGCCCGTATCCGTCATCTTCTTCATCGGCCTGGCCCCGCCTCCGCGTCGTAGTCCTTGGGTGGCAAGGTCCGGCCTCTTCCGAGGTCGTCGCGTGCCTATCGGTCGAAGACGAACCGCAGGTTCTCGTCGTCCAGGTACCGGATGTTCACCTCTCGGCCCGCCCGCACCCCGGCCTGACGGCGGACGGAGACGGTCTCGGTGACGCGCTCTGCCGCGCTGTCGTCCGGCCACGAGAGCGTGTACCGGATGGTGACCGAGTCGCGCCCGTTGCGGGCGACGAGTTCCCCGCTCTCGTCGAGCCTCTTGAGCGGTACTGCCAGGGAGCGAGGATAGCTCCGGGGACCGACATCACCGCCTCCGGGCACGGTGCCCGCCGTGGGTGCGGGCACCGCTGCGGGGTGGCGCGGCTTCCGCCGGTCAGACGCTGCCGAACTCGCCGGCCTTCACACCCGCCACGAACGCGGCGAACGAGCCCGTGGGCACGTTGAGCACGGGGCCGCTCACGTTCTTCGAGTCGCGGACCGGGACGACCCCGTGCACGGCGACGAGATTCAAAGCGACCTCGACGCAGTTGCCGCCGATGGAGCTGTAGGAGGACTTGAACCAGGTGAGAGATGCCGTCGTCACGTGCTGTCCTTTCGTACTTGATTGATCATGGCTACAGACTCTGCCTGCGACAGTGACTCAACCTGCAGCTGGTGGTAGGCCGTGAACAACGGTTCCACGAGTCGTGGTTCCCGCTCCATGCGCCCTTGCTGCGCTGACTCGGCATACGCAACACGCGTTCCGTCCACCAACGTCACCAGATTGACAGGCAGGTCATACGCTCGCATTTCCGCCATCCTGTACGGCGCGATCTGTAGAACAACGTTCGGGCGCAATGCCAACTCCGCCAGGTGTGACAGCTGTTCGCGCATCACCTCTGATCCGCCCACGGGGCGTCGCAGGCAGCTTTCATCAAGGACGAAGTACAGCAACGGCGGCGGCGTGCGCTCGCTGGCTGCCTGGCGACGCACCAACAGAGCCAAGCGCTCCTCCGCCTGCACCTCGGTAATGGCGCCCCGACGCACCGCGCCGTTGTTGATCGCCTGCGCGTACTCGGGGGTCTGGAGGAGGCCAGGGCGCCGGGCTGCTGGTGACGTTCACTGTGCGGCGCGTCCGGTCGAGGGCGGTCGCCGCGACGGCTCCGGTCGGCGCGCCCGCGCGCTCCGCCTCACGGCAGCACCCGTACGAGCGCGTCCAGCGTGCCCGCCCAGGCGCTGTCGGTCGGGGTTCCGTAGCCGATGACCAGCGCCTCGCGGCTCACCTCGGCGTCCGGGTGGCGGAAGGAGGACAGCCCCTCCACCGCCAGGCCCTGCCAGGCCGCGGAGCGGACGACGTCCGCCTCGCTGCCCTCCGGGAGTTCCAGTACGGCGTGCAGTCCGGCGGCGATTCCGCTGATCCTGATGGACGGGGCCCGTTCCGCGAGGGCGGCGACGAGCTGGTCGCGGCGTCGGCGGTAGCGCAGCCGCATGGAGCGCACATGCCGGTCGTACGCGCCCGAGCCGATGAACTCCGCGAGCGTCAGCTGGTCCAGCGCGCTGGACCACCAGTCGCTCAGCCCCTTGGCCTCGGCCATCTCGCCCACCAGTGCCTGCGGGACCACCATCCAGCCCAGCCGCAGCCCCGGTGCCATGGACTTGCTGGCCGTGCCGAAGTACACGACGTGTTCCGGGTCCAGACCCTGGAGGGCGCCGACCGGCTGGCGGTCGTAGCGGAACTCTCCGTCGTAGTCGTCCTCCAGGATCAGGCCGCCCGTGCTGCGGGCCCAGTCGACGGCGGCGGCGCGCCGGTCGGGGTGGAGCGGCACCCCGGTCGGGAACTGGTGCGCGGGTGTCAGCAGCACCGCGCCCGCGCCCCGCATCGCGGGCAGTTCGCCGGTTCTGGAGCCGAGTCCGTCGAGCGGCAGGCAGGGGATGCGCAGCCCGGCCTCGGTGAGCAGGCGGGTGTGCACGTCGAGTCCGTACGATTCGACGGCCACCTCCCGCACACGGCGCTCCCGCAGCACCTTCCCCGTCATCATCAGTCCGTGGACGAAGCCGGAGCAGATGACGATGCGATCGGGGTCCGCGTACACCCCCCGGGCCCGTGACAGGTAGTCGGCCAGCACGGTGCGCAGTTCGACGCGGCCGCGTGGATCGCCGTAGCCGAGGGCGTCGTTGGGGGCAGAGGTGATGGCGCGGCGGGCGGCCTTGAGCCACTCGGCGCGCGGGAACGTCGACAGGTCGGGCGAGCCTGGCATCAGGCTGTAGGCGGGGCTGGTGCGGGGCGGCCGGGAGCGCGGCGCCCTGGCCGTCCCGTGGCGTGGCTCCGCGCGCCGCGCGACCCGGGTGCCGGAGCCCTGGCGGGCGGTGAGCCAGCCCTCCGCGACGAGTTCCGCGTAGGCGTCCGCGACGGTGTTGCGGGCGATGCCGAGGTCGGCCGCGAGGGTGCGGGAGGACGGCAGCCGGGTGCCCGGTGCCAGCCGTCCCGTCCGGGCCGCCTCACGCAGGGCGTCCATGAGCCCGGCCCGCAGCCCGGTTGCGCCGGTCGGGTCGATGTGCAGGTCGGCGCCGAAAGTGGCCCAGGGATCCGTCATGAAAATGGACCATACCGGTGCGCCACCCCGCGCGTAGCGTCGTATTCATGACCACGAACGAGCAGCACCACGCAACGTCCGAGTACACCACCGAGCACACGCCCCGTATGCAGTGGGCCGAGCACGCTCCCGACGTCTACAAGGCGATGGCCCGACTGGAGGCCGCGTCCCGCAAGGGGCTCGACCCGGTCGTGGCCGAGCTGGTGAAGATCCGGGCCTCGCAGATCAACCACTGCGCGTTCTGCATCGACATGCACACCAAGGACGCCCTGGCGGCGGGTGAGTCCGTGGAGCGCATCGTGCAGCTCAGCGCCTGGGAGGAGTCGCAGCACTTCTACACGCCGAAGGAGATCGCGGCGATCGAGCTCGCCGAGGCGATCACCGTCCTGACCGACGGTTTCGTGCCGGACGAGGTCTACGAGAAGGCCGCCAACCACTTCGACCAGGCCGAGCTCGCCCAGCTCATCGCCGCGATCATCACGATCAACGCCTGGAACCGGTTCTCCGTGACCGCCCGCCTGGTTCCCGGCCACTACACCCCGGGCGACCACCGCTGACCTGCCCACTCCCCGCCCCGCCCCCGTCTGGAGCCCCGAGATGACCGCGTCCGAACTGCTCGCCCTGCACCACGGCCGCGCCCCCGGCGATCCCCTGGTCCTGCCGGGACCGTGGGACGCCGCGAGCGCCCGGGTCTTCGCGGACGCCGGATTCCCGGCCCTCGCCACCCCGAGCGCGGGCGTCGCGGCGTCGCTCGGGTACGAGGACGGGGAGACGCCCGCGGAGGAGATGTTCGCGGCGGTGGCCCGGATCGCCCGCGCCGTCGCCGTCCCCGTGTCGGCGGACATCGAGGCGGGGTACGGGCTGGCGCCGAAGGAGCTGGTGGAACGGCTGCTGGCCACCGGGGCGGTCGGCTGCAACCTGGAGGATTCGGTGGACGGTGTCCTGATGGAGCCGGACCGGCAGGCGGACCGGCTGGCGGAGGTGCGGGCGGTCGCCGGGGACGCGCTCTTCGTCAACGCGCGGGTCGACACGTATGTGCGCGGTGTCCCGGCCGGTACGGACCAGGAGGCGGAGACCGTGCGCCGCGCGCTGCTGTACGTGGCGGCGGGCGCGGACTGCGTCTACCCGATCGGTGCCCCGGCCGAGTCGCTCCCCCGGCTGGCCGCCGCCGTGACCGCGCCGCTCAACGCGCTCTCCCGGCCGGACGGTCCGGGCCCGCGCCGGCTCGGGGAGCTGGGCGCCACCCGGATCACCTTCGGCCCGGGGCTTCAGGGCGGGGCCATGGCCGCCGTACGCGGGATCGCGGACGAGCTGCGCGACTCCTGAACCCCCGGTGCGTACGGAACGGGCGTACGGAAACACCGCGCCCCCGGCAGCGAGCGGCTGCCGGGGGCGTCTGCGTACCCGCGAACGGGCGGTGGATCAGATGAGGCCGAGCTCGCGGACCGCGTCGCGCTCCTCGGTGAGCTCCTTCACCGACGCGTCGATGCGCGCACGGGAGAACTCGTTGATGTCCAGACCCTGGACGATCTTGTACGTGCCGTTCTCGGTGGTGACCGGGAAGGACGAGATGATGCCCTCGGGGACGCCGTAGGAGCCGTCCGACGGGATACCCATCGAGGTCCAGTCACCGGCGGCGGTGCCGTTGACCCAGGTGTGCACGTGGTCGATGGCGGCGTTCGCGGCGGAGGCGGCGGAGGACGCGCCACGGGCCTCGATGATCGCGGCGCCGCGCTTGGCGACGGTCGGGATGAAGGTGTCGCCCAGCCAGGCCTCGTCGTTGACGAGCTCGGCGGCGTTCTTGCCGGCGATCTCCGCGTGGAAGATGTCCGGGTACTGGGTGGCCGAGTGGTTGCCCCAGATCGTCAGCTTCTTGATGTCGGAGACGGCGGCACCGGTCTTGGCGGCCAGCTGCGAGATCGCGCGGTTGTGGTCGAGGCGGGTCATCGCGGTGAAGCGCTCGGCCGGTACGTCCGGGGCGGCGGCCTGCGCGATGAGCGCGTTGGTGTTGGCCGGGTTGCCGACGACGAGGACCTTGATGTCGTCCGCGGCGTTGTCGTTGATCGCCTTGCCCTGCGGCTTGAAGATGCCGCCGTTGGCGGAGAGCAGGTCACCGCGCTCCATGCCCTTGGTGCGCGGGCGGGCGCCGACGAGCAGCGCGACGTTGGCACCGGCGAAGCCGACGTTGGCGTCGTCGGTGATCTCGATGTTGCGCAGCAGCGGGAAGGCGCAGTCGTCGAGCTCCATCGCGGTGCCCTCGGCAGCCTTCAGCCCCTGCGGGATCTCCAGGAGACGCAGGTTGACCGGCACGTCCGGGCCGAGCAGGTGGCCGGAGGCGATGCGGAAGAGCAGCGCGTAGCCGATCTGGCCGGCTGCGCCGGTCACGGTGACATTCACGGGAGTGCGGGTCATGGCGATCTCCGTTAGACAGCTGGCGGTGGGGGCTCCTGGCCCCTGGTGCTGGACATCCCTGAATCTTGATGTGAAGAGATATCCAGCGATCAGGCTATCCGACCCGGGACCCCGTGGCCGCCCGGCCCCCTGTGGCACCGCACACAACCGGTCACTCCGCGCTCACGGCGGCCTCCCGTGGCGCCCCGCGACGCCCCCGGTTCACCCGCTCACCGGCTCAGCCGGCCGCTTCTGCCGTGCGCCCCTCGGGGCCGGTCGCTTCTGCCGTGTGCCCCTCGGGGCCGTGGCGAGGCCGTGCGCCCCTCGGGCCGGTGGCGGGGGTGGCGCACGCCTGGACGTCCGCGACGCGCTTCACGGCGATCATCGGGTGGCCGTGTCCAGCGCGGCGGACGCCTTGCCGTCCTGGCCGTCGCCGCCCGCGCCGATCCGCACGATGCCGCCGGCCGCCGCGTCGGTGATCCGGGCCCATGCCGCCCGCAGGGCTCACTGCGGCGCACCTCGACGACCGCCCGCGCCGACGGTGGCGCCGGCGACCGTGCGGACGTGCTTGGCCGCCCCGTCGGCCCACGGCCATCCGCCGCTGTCGTACACCGGTTGTCCGCCGGATCAGGCTGCCACCGTTGCCTGACGATCACACCGTGGCGGAATGGTCACTTCCGTGCCACAGGCCACAGTCATCCCTTGAACAGACCTCCTCCAGCCACAAGGCTGGCACCAGGACGGGGCAAGGCCGCTCAACTCGCCGCATTCCGGAGCTTTTCGCTCCGGCACGCCCCGCCTCCGGCGTCCGTCCCTTCTCGGGGGAGGGGACGGACGCCGGTGAGCGGAACGGTTCAGCGGATCGTGAAGTGGACCGCGTTCTCCAGGAACGGGATGTCCAGCCACGGCTTGGGCTGGGCCATCAGCGAGAGCATCACGATGAGGACGCCCAGCAGTCCGTACGTCACCAGGTCCGTGAAGCGGGAGCGCACCGCGAGCATGCCCACCGAGGGGATCACGAGCCGGATCACCGCGCCCCCGATGAGGGCCACGCCGATCAGTATCGTGCCGATCCGGAAAGCCTCCACGAAGGGGTCGGTGGCCACCACCAGCAGCCCGATCGCGGCCGTGCAGAGCACCGCGAGCAACGGCCACTGCCGGGCGGGGGCCGGGGCGTCCCGGCCCGCGGCCCGGCCGCCGCCCTCGGGGCGCGCGGTGTCCGTGGTGAGCGCCGCCGGCTCGCGCGAGCGGCCCGCCGTGGACGCCTCGGCGGGAGCGGGTGCCAGGTGGCTGCCGGTGCGGCCGTCCGCGGTGTCGTCCGCCTCGCCACCCGGCGCCTCTCCGGCTTCCGCTTCTACTTCCGCGTCGGCGCTCTCGGCGGCCGGCCCGTCCGCAGCGGCGGCGCGGTCGGCCGGACTCGTACCAGCACCCATGGGGTTCCTTCCGGTTCGGATCAGCCCGCGGCCGGGGCGGAGTCGCGCTCGGCCGCCTCGACCACGTTGACGAGCAGCTGGGCGCGGGTCATCGGGCCGACGCCGCCCGGGTTGGGCGAGATCCACGCGGCGACCTCGGCCACGCCCGGGTGGACGTCACCGACGATCTTGCCGTTCTCGTCCCGGCTGACGCCGACGTCGAGCACGGCCGCACCCGGCTTCACGTCCTCGGGCTTGATGATGTGGGGCACCCCGGCGGCCGCGACGATGATGTCGGCCTGCCGCAGCTGGGCGGAGAGGTCACGCGTACCGGTGTGGCACTGGGTCACCGTGGCGTTCTCCGACTTGCGGGTGAGCAGCAGCGGGATCGACCGGCCGATGGTGACGCCGCGTCCGACGACCACGACGTGCGCCCCGTTGATCTCCACGTCGTGGTGGCGGAGCAGCTGCACGACACCCTGCGGGGTGCAGGGCAGCGGGCCCTTCTCGTTGAGCACGAGCCGGCCGAGGTTCATCGGGTGCAGACCGTCGGCGTCCTTGGCCGGATCCATCAGTTCCAGGACGCGGTTCGTGTCGATTCCCTTGGGGAGCGGCAGCTGCACGATGTAGCCCGTGCACTCGGGATCGGCGTTCAGCTCGCGTACGACGTCCTCGATCTCCTCCTGGGTGGCGGTGTCGGGGAGTTCGCGCTGGATCGAGCCGATGCCGACCTGCGCGCAGTCACGGTGCTTGCCTGCCACGTACCACTTGCTGCCCGGGTCGTCCCCCACCAGGAGGGTTCCCAGGCCGGGGGTGATGCCCCGCGCCTTGAGGGCCGCCACGCGGACGGTGAGATCGGACTTGATCGCGGCTGCGGTGGCCTTGCCATCGAGAATCTGGGCAGTCATGTGCACATACTCGCGGATGACCCCGCCCTCGTACCAATTCTGAGCACCGGCGATGACCGACTGATTGCACTTGCACAACACATAGGGCAACCGACTGGACAAAAAGACGATGTCACCACGACGATGAGCCGCGCAGAACGCGGACTGTGTCGGGGGGACAGACCGTTCTTTATGCGCAGTATTCCTCCGCCCGGACCGCATCGTCCCCACATATCCACAACGGAGGAATCTCGCCATGAACAACGGCGACCCGAACAACCCCTACGGCCAGCCGCAGCAGAGCGGGCAGCCCGGTTACGGCTACCCGCAGCAGGCTCCGCAGGGCGTGCCGCAGCAGGGGTACGGATACCCGAGCGCCCCGCCCGTCAACCCGCAGTTCGGCGGCGGTTACGGCGGCGTGCTGGAGATGCCGGGTGGCGTGAAGGCCGCCCGTGTCATGCTCTACGTGATAGCGGGCCTCCAGCTGATAGGCGTGATCCTCATCGCGCTCAGCGCCGGTGCCGTGAGTGCGGCGAAGAACGACGAAACGCTGAAGGACGACGTCCAGTTCCAGCAGCTCGCCGACTACTCCTCGACCGCCCTGTGGGTCGTCGCGTTGCTCGCCCTGGTCTGGGGCGCGCTCGCCGTGTTCCTGGCCGTGAAGTTCGGCAAGGGCGGCTCCGGAATCCGTGTCTTCGCGATCGTGTTCGCGTCCATTACGGCGCTGCTGGGTATCTACCCCTTCATCGTCATCGGTCTGATCCACACGGTCCTCGCCGTGCTGATCATCGTCTTCGTCGCCAAGTCCGACGGCGGCGCCTGGTTCAACCGCGGGCAGCAGCCCCAGTACTGAGCGCTGCCGAGCAGTGAGCAGTCGGCACTGAACCGAAGCACGAACAGGCCGAAGGCCGTGCGTCCCTCGTTCCGGGGTGCACGGCCTTCGGCCTGTTCAACGGCTCAGTGGAAGAAGTGCCGGGTACCGGTGAAGTACATCGTCACGCCGGCCTTCTTCGCGGCCTCGACCGCCAGCTCGTCACGGACCGAACCGCCGGGCTGGGCCACGGCCTTGACGCCGGCCCCGGTCAGGATCTCCAGCCCGTCGGGGAAGGGGAAGAAGGCGTCGGAGGCGGCGTACGAACCCCGGGCCCGCTCCTCGCCCGCGCGCTCGACGGCGAGCTTCGCGGAGTCGACACGGTTGACCTGCCCCATGCCGACGCCGACCGAGGCGCCGTCCTTGGCGAGCAGGATCGCGTTCGACTTGACCGCGCGGCACGCCTTCCAGGCGAAGGACAGCTCCCGCAGCTCGTCGGCGGTGAGCGCCTCGCCCGCGGCGAGCGTCCAGTTGGCCGGGTCGTCGCCGTCGGCCTGGAGCCGGTCGGTGACCTGGAGCAGCGCACCGCCGTCGATAGGCTTGACCTCGACCTCGGCGGACGGGGCCTCGGGGCAGCGCAGCACCCGGATGTTCTTCTTGCGGGACAGCACCTCGACAGCGCCGTCCTCGTACGCCGGGGCCACGATGACCTCGGTGAAGATCTCCGCGACCTGCTCGGCCATGGCGACGGTCACCGGACGGTTGACGGCGATGACACCGCCGTACGCGGAGAGCGGGTCGCAGGCGTGCGCGTTGCGGTGCGCCTCCGCCACGTCGGCCGCGATGGCGATGCCGCACGGGTTGGCGTGCTTGATGATCGCGACGCAGGGCTCGGTGTGGTCGTACGCGGCCCGGCGCGCGGCGTCGGTGTCCGTGTAGTTGTTGTACGACATCGCCTTGCCGTGCAGCTGCTCGGCACCGGCCAGGCCACCGGTGCCGGAGGTGTAGAGCGCGGCGGGCTGGTGCGGGTTCTCGCCGTAGCGCAGGACGTCCTGGCGCTCGTACGTCGTACCGAAGAAGTCGGGGAAGCCCGAGTCGTCGGCGGCGGCGTAGTCCTCCGCGAACCAGGAGGCGACGGCCACGTCGTACGCGGCGGTGTGCTGGAAGGCCTCCGCGGCGAGCCGCTTGCGGGCGGCCAGGTCGAAGCCGCCGGCCTCGACCGCGGCCAGTACGTCGGCGTAGCGCTCGGGGCTGGTGACGACGGCCACCGACGGGTGGTTCTTGGCGGCGGCACGGACCATCGACGGACCGCCGATGTCGATCTGCTCCACGCACTCGTCGGCCGAGGCGCCGGAGGCGACGGTCGCCTTGAACGGGTAGAGGTTGACGACCACCAGGTCGAACGGCTCCACGCCCAGCTCCGCGAGCTGCTCGCGGTGGGCGTCCAGCCGGAGGTCGGCCAGGATTCCGGCGTGGACGCGGGGGTGCAGCGTCTTGACGCGGCCGTCGAGGCACTCGGGGAAGCCGGTGAGCTCCTCGACCTTGGTGACCGGCACTCCGGCGGCCGCGATCTTCCCGGCGGTGGAGCCGGTGGAGACCAGCTCGACACCGGCCCCGTGCAGGCCGCGGGCGAGGTCTTCGAGCCCGGTCTTGTCGTAGACGCTGACCAGGGCGCGGCGGATGGGCTTATTCACCGACATGATCGAGATGAACCTTTCGTCCCTCAATGCGATAGCCGTCACGGGCGAGCCGCCCCACGGCCTCGACGAGCAGCTTGCGCTCGACTTCCTTGATGCGTTCGTGGAGGGCCGCTTCACCCTCCGGGGTGTCCTCTTCGGTCACCTCGACCACGCCCTGCGCGATGATCGGACCGGTGTCGACGCCGTCGTCGACGAAGTGGACGGTGCACCCGGTGACCTTCACGCCGTACGCGAGCGCGTCACGCACCCCGTGGGCACCGGGAAAGCTGGGGAGCAGGGCGGGGTGGGTGTTGATGATCCGGCCGCCGAAGCCGGCGAGGAACTCCTTGCCGACGATCTTCATGAACCCCGCGGACACGACGAGGTCCGGGCGGTGCGCGGCGGTGGCCGAGGCGAGCGCGGCATCCCACTCCGGACGCGTCGGGTGGTCCTTGACCCGGCACACGAACGTGGGGATTCCGGCTCGTTCGGCCCGCTCCAGACCGGCGATTCCGTCGCGGTCCGCGCCGACCGCCACGACCTGCGCGCCGTACCCCTCGGGGTCGTCGCCGATCGCGTCGAGCAGGGCTTGGAGGTTCGTACCCGATCCGGAGACCAGGACGACCAGTCGGGCCGGGGCGGCGGAGGAGAGCGGGGAGGCCACGGCTGGGCCCTTTCTCGCGTGTGGAGCAGTTCGAAGCGGCCGCGCCACGGCGGCCATGCTGTTTGTACGGTCGTACGAAAGAATCACGCCCGCCGATACGGGGAACTCTACGAACGGGCCGACCGTCAGCAACGATACCGGCACCTCGCGAGGCCCTTGTGTGACGGGGTGAGGGACCGGTGGCGCTCCGGTCGGTACCGGGAGCGGGTGCCGCGGGCGGCAGCTGTCGGCCACCGCGCGTACACGCCCAGCTTTCGGCCCCTCCTCACCGGGAGGTAGCGTCAGGGACAGCGAACCGTCCGCAGGGCGGCAATGACGAGATGGGGAAGACGTTCACCATATGCCGGACCGACGCCGCCGCACCGCCTTCCGCCACCCGCTGACCGAGCCGAGCTCGCTGCTGATGCGGGAGCGCCAGTCCCCCACGCCGGGCTCCTCTTCCTCCTCCCCTTCGTCTTCCTCGTCCTCCTCGCCGTCGGGGTCCTCCGGGTCCGGCCCGCAGGACGACAACCCCTTCGCGCCGCCGCCGGAGGACCGCCCGGACCAGCCGTGGCAGCCGCGCCACCCGGTCAACGGCGGGAACAACGGCGACGGCGACGGGAACGCGCCCGAGGGCGGCTCCACGGACAACCGGCCCGTCTGGGGCAGCCAGTGGAGCAGCGACCAGCCCGGACGCCAGAGCGGTGGCTTCGGCGGGCAGCCTGCCGGACCCACCGGCCCGAACGGGCAGGGTGGCGGCAAGGGCGGTCCGGAGGGCAGGCCGGGCGGGATGCGCTGGGACCCCACCGATCCCGTCCAGCGCCGGGCGCGCTACTCACTGCTCGCCGGTATGTGGGCCTTCTTCTTCGCGATCTTCGATCTGCCGGAGATCGCCCTGCTGCTGGGGGCGCTCGCGACCTACTGGTCGATCAGCGCGCTCCGGGCCAAGCCGAAGAGCCCGTCAGCGCCCGGCGAGAAGGCCGCCGGGCAGGCCGCGGCTCCGGGTGCGGACGCCGCTCTCCAGGGGCCCGGTACCGCTGCGGGGCCGGCCCCCGCGCCGGGTTCGGCAGCAGCGCCGACCGCGCCGGGCGCACCCGGCGCCAATGTCGTGCAGCGCGGCAGCAGGCAGCAGACGACGGCCGCGGTCAGCGGTCTGGTGACGGCGCTGATCGCTCTGTCGATCGTCGCGACGTCGTTCACGGTGCAGTTGGTCTACCGCGACTACTACACCTGCGTGAACGACGCCCTCACCAAGTCGGGCCAGGTGGCCTGCAACGATCTGCTGCCCAAGCCGCTGGAGCCCCTCTTCGGCGTCAAGAAGTAGCGCCCGGAGTCGGCTTCGGCCAGCTCAGTCAGTTCGGTCGGCTCAGTAGCTCAGACAGTTCGGTCGGCTTCGGACTCGGCGTCCGGCGGGCGGACCGGTTCGGCCTCGGCCGGCTGGTCCGCCCGTTCGTCTTCCACCCGTTCGCCGTCCGCCCGCTCGCCTTCCACCCGCTCGTCGTCCGCCCTCGCGTGCCAGGGATCGGTCGGCAGGAAATCGTACAGCTCGTCGCCCTCGTCGCCCTCCCCGTCCGCACTGCTCGTAGTGCTCGTCGTGCTCGTCGTGCTCTTGGCGTCCTTGAGGTCCTTGGCTTCCTTGGCGTCCTTGTTCCGCCCGGTGCCTTCCGGTACGGGAGCGGGCGCGGGGGCCGGTGCGGGTGCCGGTACGGGCTTGACGCTCTTCGTCGGCTGCTCGGGGGCGGTACGTCCACGCAGCCGCCAGGCCCGCAGCAGCAGCGCCGACGGAACGCCGAGCACGGCCGTCCACACCAGGGCCGCCGCCCCGGTGAGCCACCACACGGGGCCGAACTCCGCCAGCGCCCGGGTCCCGAGCGGCCCGCCGGCCGCCGCCGCGAGGAGCGCGGCACCCGCCCCGCACCCCAGCGCGCCCAGCGCGGCGGTGAACGCGGTCTCCCACGGGCTCCACGCCTCCTCGCGCTCACCGTGCGCGGGCGCCGCCCTTCGCACGGTGAACCAGGCGACCGCCAGCGCCGCGGCGACCGGGACCGCAGCCGTCGCCCAGTTCGGCGGCGTCCCCACACCCTCGGCCGGCAGCGCGGCCAGCAGCGGGAAGTCCGGCACCGCCGGCCGGCCGGTGAACGCCATCGGGCTGACCGTGGAGGCCGTACCGAGCGCGAACCCCGGCCCGAGCCCGTACGCCGCACCCCAAGCCGCCGCGTTCGGCACCAGCAGCAGCGCCAGGAACAGCACCGCGAACCGGCCGGTCCAGTCGCCCGAGAGCCGCAGGAACGAGTCCTGGACCGGGTCCGCGTGCCACACCAGCGCCACCGCGACCACCAGCGCGCCCCCGCCCAGCAGGACCATCACCCCGGCCGCCGAGGCCCGGCCCACCGTCTCCGCCCGCCGCAGGAACCGGGAGCGCGCCATCGCCTCGTGCAGCCGTACCGGCGCCCATGACGGCGGCGGCCCGAGCGGGCGCCCGGCGGCCGTCCACACCCCGGCCGCCGCCGCGACCGCCACCACGAGCAGCGACGGGAACAGCAGGGACAGCGGCTCCGCGGACAGCGAGGCCCCGCGAGCGTAGAGCGCGACGGGCACTCCGACCAGCACATATCCGCCCGTCACCAGGGCGAACGCGGCCGCGGGCGAGGGGGCTTCGCACCCTTCGTCGGGATCCAGCGCGTCCCTGACCGCGCGGTGCACCAGCCAGACCGGCATGGCGGCGAGCAGCAACGGGACGACGCCGACGGGGGCCGGAGTCCCGGTCAGGGTGTCGGTTCTGATCAGTTCGGCGCCATGGGCGAGCAGCCAGAGGCCCGCGGCCGTGTGCACGGCCTCGCCGGGACCGCTGCCGGAGGCCGGGGAACTGATCCACACCACCATGACGAGCACCGCGATGGAGCCCAGCCCGAGCCCTGCGGCGAGCACCCCGCGCAGCAGCGCGGAGGCCAGTACGGCGGGCCCTCCCTGCTCTGCCGACAACGAGGGGCTGCGTTCGGTCACTTGGGTCACGCCGCAATGCTCCCAACGACACGCGCTTAATCCATGTAACGGGCGAATGACCGCTGTGTCGCTCAATATATGTTTATGTACTTTTTGATCCAGTGCAGACCGGGCGGGGAGCCCTCATGACACAGAGCACGACCGGCACGGCGGCCGCCCAGCCGCTCCCCTCGCCCAAGGAGCGCCGCAGGCTGCGCGAGGCGAAGTCGCTGAGCGAGGAGCAGGTCGCGGCGGCCGTGGGGGTCACCCGGGCCACGGTCCGGTCCTGGGAGACGGGCCGCACCAGCCCGCGCGGGCGCAAGCGCGAGGCGTACGCCAGGCTCATCGGAACGGCGGAGGCCACGCCCACCCCCTCGGCGCCTCCTCCGCCCCCCGTCGAACCGCCCATCGGGATGCCCGCCGAGTCCCCCGTCGAGCCGTCCGTCGAATCCCTGGTGGAGCCGTGCGCCGAATCCCTCGCGGAGGCGTCCGCCGGGCCTTCCGGCGAGGCGGCCGCTGAATCCCCCGCCGAGGCGTCCACCTCGTCCCCCATCGCGTCGCCCACCGCGTCCGCTGCCGCGTCGCCCGCCGAGGCGTTCGACGCGCTGTACCGGCACACGGCCGCCGCGCTGTTCCGCCAGACCTATCTGCTGACCGGCCGTCGCGGCCTGTCCCGCGAGGCCGTCGGCAAGGCCTTCGACCTCGCCTGGCAGCGCTGGCCGGAGGTCGCCGTGGACCGCGACCCGGTGGGCTGGGTGCGGGCGGCCGCCTACGAGCACGCGATGTCGCCGTGGCGCCGGATGCGCCCCGAACACCGCCGGGCCGATCCGCCGCCCGAGGCACCCGGCCCCCGCGCGCTGCTCGACGCGCTGCTGGCCCTGCCGCCCGCGTACCGTCGCACGCTGCTGCTCCACGACGGTGTCGGGCTCGGGCTGCCCGAGACCGCGGCGGAGACGGAGGCGAGCACCCCGGCGGCGGCGGGACGGCTGATGACCGCACGGGCGGCCGTCGCGGAGAAGCTGCCCGCGCTCGCGACGGCGACGGCACCGGCCGAGCAGGCGGCACTGCTGCACGAACACCTGGGCGCGCTCGCCCTGGCCCAGCCCGCGACCTCGCTGCCGGTTCCGGAGCTGATCCGGACGGGCAGCGAGCGCAAGGCGCAGCTCTGGACGCGGGCGGCCATCGCGTTCACCGTGCTGCTGATCGGCCTGACACTGATCACCCTGGCCACCGCCCCGAGGAAGTACGAGACGCCCCAGTCGCCCGCGCAGAAGGTCGGCGGGGTCCCGGCGCTCGGCGGGCCGCAGAAGCTCACGCCGCAGGACAAGAAGCTCCGGAAGAAGCTCGGTGGCGAGCTGGTGCACGGTCCGGCCCGGCTGGTTCCCCGGGTGGGCTGAGCCCGCGGCCGCACCCGAAAACGCGGGCCCGTACACGAAAGACGGGCTGGAGACGGAAGACGCGGGCCGTACACGAAAGACGCGGGCCCGTACCCCCGGCCGGGGGTACGGGCCCGCGTCTGTGCGTCCGGTGACGCGATCCTACGGTGCTGCTCCGACGCGGTGAGGCGTCAGGCGCCGAGGATCTCGCGCGCCAGCTTGGCGGTCTCGGTCGGCGTCTTGCCGACCTTGACGCCGGCGGCCTCAAGGGCCTCCTTCTTCGCCTGCGCGGTGCCGGAGGAGCCGGAGACGATGGCGCCGGCGTGGCCCATGGTCTTGCCCTCGGGGGCGGTGAAGCCCGCGACGTAACCGACGACCGGCTTGGTGACGCTCGATGCGATGAAGTCCGCCGCGCGCTCCTCGGCGTCGCCGCCGATCTCGCCGATCATGACGATCAGGTCGGTCTCGGGGTCGGCCTCGAACGCCGCGAGGGCGTCGATGTGCGTCGTACCGATGACCGGGTCGCCACCGATGCCGACGGCGGACGAGAAGCCGATGTCACGGAGCTCGTACATCATCTGGTAGGTCAGCGTGCCCGACTTCGACACGAGACCGATGCGGCCGGGCTTGGTGATGTCGCCCGGGATGATGCCGGCGTTGGACTGGCCGGGGGTGATGAGACCCGGGCAGTTCGGACCGATGATCCGGGTCTTGTTGCCCTTGGAGTTGGCGTACGCCCAGAAGGCGGCCGAGTCGTGCACGGCGATGCCCTCGGTGATCACGACGGCGAGGGGGATCTCGGCGTCGATCGCCTCGACGACGGCGGCCTTCGAGAAGGCCGGCGGCACGAAGAGGACGGACACGTTCGCGCCGGTCTTCTCCATCGCTTCCTTGACGGAACCGAAGACGGGGACCTCGTTGCCGTCGAAGTCGACGGAGGTGCCGGCCTTGCGCGGGTTCACGCCGCCGACGATGTTGGTGCCGTCGGCGAGCATGAGCTTGGTGTGCTTCATGCCCGTCGCGCCGGTCATCCCCTGGACGATGACCTTGCTGTCCTTGGTGAGGAAGATAGCCATGGTGGTCTGAGTCCCTCTTCCTTACTTCGCAGCCGCGGCGAGCTCGGCGGCCTTGTCGGCCGCGCCGTCCATGGTGTCCACGCGCTGAACCAGCGGGTGGTTGGCGTCGGAGAGGATCTTGCGACCCAGCTCCGCGTTGTTGCCGTCGAGGCGCACGACGAGCGGCTTGGTGACCGCTTCGCCCTTGGTCTTCAGCAGTTCGAGCGCCTGGACGATGCCGTTGGCGACCTCGTCACAGGCGGTGATGCCACCGAAGACGTTGACGAACACGGACTTGACGTCCGGGTCGCCCAGGATGATCTCCAGGCCGTTCGCCATGACCTCTGCGGAGGCGCCGCCACCGATGTCGAGGAAGTTGGCGGGCTTCACGTTGGCGTGGTTCTCACCGGCGTACGCGACGACGTCCAGGGTCGACATGACCAGACCGGCACCGTTACCGATGATGCCGACCTCGCCGTCGAGCTTGACGTAGTTGAGGTTCTTGGCCTTGGCCGCAGCTTCGAGCGGGTTGGCTGCGGCCTTGTCCTCAAGCGCCTCGTGGCCGGGCTGGCGGAAGTCTGCGTTCTCGTCGAGAGAGACCTTTCCGTCCAGGGCCAGGATGCGGCCGTCCTTGGTCTTCACCAGCGGGTTGACCTCGACGAGGAGGGCGTCCTCCGCGACGAAGGTGTCCCACAGGGTCACCATGGCCTCGGCGACACCCTCGGCCACGTCGGCCGGGAACTTCGCCTGGGCCACGATCTCGCGGGCCTTGGCGATGTCGACACCGTCAACGGCGTTCACCGGGACCTTCGCGAGGGCCTCGGGGGTCTTCTCCGCGACCTCCTCGATGTCCATGCCGCCCTGCACGGAGGCCATGGCCAGGAAGGTGCGGTTGGTGCGGTCGAGGAGGTACGAGACGTAGTACTCAGCCTCGATCTCCGGAGACAGCTCGGCGATCATCACCTTGTGGACCGTGTGGCCCTTGATGTCCATGCCGAGGATGTCGGTCGCCCGGGCGACCGCCTCGTCGGGGTTGGCGGCCAGCTTGACGCCACCGGCCTTGCCTCGGCCACCGACCTTCACCTGCGCCTTGACGACAGACTTGCCGCCCAGCCGCTCGGTCGCCTCGCGGGCTGCCTCAGGCGTGTCGATGACTTCACCGGCCAGCACCGGTACACCGTGCTTGGCGAAGAGGTCCCTCGCCTGGTACTCGAACAGGTCCACGCGCGTCCGTCCCTTATCAAATGGTCTCGCGGTTGGTTTTCTGCGTGGGCGTGCCGCGAGGGGCAACGTGACTGCTCTGTCACTAGGAAGGCGCACACGGTGACCGAATACGCGGCATGTCCATCTCGCAGGTTATCCCCGCGCCCCGCAGGACCCTAAATCGCAGATCCCCGCCGGGCGGTGATTACGGTCACAGACCGCCCTGGTGGCCGGGTCGCGGTAGACAAATCGGCATCGGTACGACGGGTGGGGAACTGGCCGGGGGACGGCCCGTCCGGGCCTGGGGGCACCACCGTCACGCGGGGGCCTCCCGGTCCGGAACGGGCAGCGGCCGCTTCTCGATCGCGGCCGCCATCACGTCGGGGAAGAGGTCCGGCGTGCAGGCGAAGGCCGGAGCACCCAGCGCGGCCAGCGCCGTCGCGTGGTCGCGGTCGTAGGCGGGCGCGCCCTCGTCGGAGAGGGCGAGCAGGGTCACGAACGTCACCCCGGCCGCCTTCATCGCGGCGACCCGCTTCAGCATCTCGTCGCGGATGCCGCCCTCGTACAGATCGCTGATGAGCACGACGACGGTGTCCGCCGGGCGGGTGATCCTGGACTGGCAGTAGGCGAGCGCCCGGTTGATGTCGGTGCCGCCGCCGAGCTGGGTGCCGAAGAGCACGTCCACCGGGTCGTCGAGCTGGTCGGTGAGGTCGACGACGGCCGTGTCGAAGACGACGAGTCTGGTCCGCAGGGCGCGCATGGAGGCGAGCACGGCGCCGAAGACCGAGGCGTACACCACGGAGGCCGCCATCGAACCGGACTGGTCGACGCAGAGGATGACGTCCTTCCGTACGGACCGCGCCGCGCGCCCGTAGCCGATGAGCCGCTCGGGCACGACCGTGCCCGTGCCGGCCGCCCCGTCCTCGCCGTCTCCGCCGTCCGCCCCTGGGAGGGTCAGGTAGTTCTTGAGGTTGGCCCGGATGGTCCGGTTCCAGTCGATGTCGTGGTGACGCGGCCGGCTGACCTTCGCCGAGCGGTCCAGCGCCCCCGTGAGCGCGGTCCTGGTGCGGGTGGCGAGACGGCTCTCCAGCTTCTCGACGACCTTGCGCACGACGGCTCGGGCGGTCTCCTTCGTCGTCTCCGGCATCACCTTGTTGAGCGAGAGCAGGGTGCCGACGAGATGGACGTCCGCCTCGACGGCCTCCAGCATCTCCGGTTCGAGCAGGAGCGCGGAGAGGCCCAGCCGGTCGATGGCGTCACGCTGCATGACCTGGACGACGGAGCTGGGGAAGTACGTACGGATGTCCCCGAGCCAGCGGGCCACGGAGGGCGCGGAGGCGCCGAGCCCGGACGAGCGGCCGCTGCCGCCCCGGCCGCCGGGCTGTCGGCCGCGGTTCTCGTACAGCGCGGTCAGCGCGCCGTCCATCGCGGCGTCGCGTCCGGTCAGGGTGCGGCCGGTGCTCTCCGCGCTGTCCGCGCCCAGCACCATGCGCCAGCGCCGCAGCCGTTCGGCGTCCGCCGCCTCGGTACGCGTGCGCGTGTGCGCGTGTGCGTTTACCGGCGTGGGCGTGTCCGCGTGCGGGTTGCTCTGCGTGGGCGTGTCCGTGTCCGTGTGCGTGTTTCTGTCCGTGCGCGTGTTTCTGTCTGTGTGCGTGTTTCTGTCTGTGTGCGTGTCGGTGGGCGTGTCCGCGTGTGCGTTTCCCCGTGTGTGCGGGTTCCTGGTCATCCCGTCGCCCCCAGCGCTTGATCGTCGTTCTCGGTCGGCGCCGCTTTCCGGTCCACGTCCAGGCCCAGCAGGAGGCGGAGCACCGGCAGCACCGCGTCCGCGCGTGCCCCGTCCAGGACGGGGCCGAACCCGGGGGCCGTCGTCCCGCCGGGGACCGCGCCCGCGCCGGTCCCTCCCCCGGCGGCCGGGCCACGCCGGACGAGCTCGCCCAGCGTGCGCCGGACGCCCGGTTCGTACGCCGAGAAGGTGCGGCGCAGCAGCGGCAGTACGTCGGTGAAGGTGTCGGGGGCGACTCCGGACAGCCAGGCGTCGACCAGGGCGAGCAGCCTCTCGTCGTGGACCAGGAGCATGCCGCCGCCGGCCGCCCCGCCGACGAAGCCCTCGATCCACGCGGCGGCGTCCGCGGGCGGTGTGCCGGGCGAGAGGGCAAGGCCCATCAGCCGGGCCGCGTCGTCCTGTCCGAGGTGCCCGTCGTCGAGCAGCAGCCGGGCGGCCCGGCCCCGGATCACTCCCGCGACCGTGTCCCGGGCGGCGAGCTTGCGCAGGACCGCTCTCCAGCGCTCGCGCAGCCCGTCCGCGTTGGCCGGGACGGCGCCGGCGAGCAGGCCGACCGCCGTGTGGACGCCGTCCACCTGGCGGCGCAGCGCACCGGCCCCCTCGTCGTCGAGTCCGGTGCAGGCGGGGGGCAGCCCGACGCAGATCCGTTCCGCGAGCCCCGCCGCGACCTCCCCGAGCGCGGCCGTGTCCGTGGACCTGACGTCCCCGTAGCGCAGCGCGCGGGCCAGGGACGGCAGGGCGTCCGCGAGGTGGCCGACGTCCGTGTCGAGCGCGGCGCGGTCCGCGAGCATCCGCATGACGACGGGCAGCGCGTCGGGCAGTCCGGCCAGCAGGCACCGTTCCGCGAGCGCGGTGACGTCGGCCAGCGCGGTGGCCGACAGGGCATCCGACTCGGCGCGGGCGGTCGCGGCGGAGAGCACGGTGGTGCCCCAGATGCCCGCCTCCGCGACGCGCACGTACAGCTCCGGCTCCCAGCGCAGCCGCCAGCTCTCCCGGAAGGTGCCGGTGCTCCCCCGGCCCTCGGTGGGCTCGCCCCAGCCGACGCCGAGGATCCGCAGCCGGTGCAGCAGCCTGCTGCGCGCCGCGTCGGTGTCCTTGCGGAGGTCGAGCTCGATGTCCCGCTCCGACGCCTCCGGTTTGAGCCGCAGGGTGCGCTGCCGGCGGGTGAGGTCGCGCTGGAGCGGCACGGCGGGGGCGGTGTCCGGTACCTCACCGAGGGTGCCGCCGACGATCAGCCGGTCCCGGACGAGGGCGAGCGGCACGTCGGAGCCCTCGCACATCACGGCCCGCACGGCGTCGGTCGCCTCGCTCAGGCCGGCGAGCGGCCGGCCCCGCATGGCGGCGAGGGTCCCGGCGAGCCGGACGGCCTCGATGACATGGGCGGACGACACGAACCGGTCCTCGTCGCGCAGGAGTCCGGCGACCTTGGTCATCCACCGTTCGACCGGGCGGTCCGGGGACGCGAAGAGGTGTGCGTACCAGCCGGGTGAGTCGATCCCGGCCCCGTATCCGCTGTGCCGGGCGAGCCGCTGGTGGGTCCACGGCACCCAGGTCAGCTCGGTCTTGACCTTGGGCAGTCCCTTGAGGAGGGCCCGGTCGGCCGCGAGAGTCGTCCTCGCTTCGAGCGCGGGCACGTGCCAGGCGCCGCAGACCACGGCGACGTCGTCGTCGAACTCCTTGCGGGCCGTGCGCAGCTGGACGCGCATGTACGCCTCGCGGACCGCGTCCCTGGGGTGGCCGCCGTCCCCGTACACCTCGCGCAGGGCGGTCATCGCCTCGCCGAGCGCGGCGAAGGCCGCCAAGGGGTCGCCGGGGCCCCCGGCGCGGTGTTCGACGACGTCCTCCCACCAGCGTTCGGGGTCGTCGTAGCCCGCGGTCTCGGCCAGCACCCCGATGGGGTCGACCGGGACGGGCGCGGGGCCCGCTTCCCCGGCGCGCTCCCCCGGGCTCCGGCGCTCCGCCTCACGCTCCCGCTCCTCCTTCTCCGCCATGGCCAGCGAGTGCGCGGCCGGGAGGTCGATGAAGCGGACCGGGACGTCGTGCGCGAGGGCCCAGCGGATCGCGATCCATTCGGGCGAGAACCCGGCGAGCGGCCAGAAGGCCGCCCGGCCGGGATCGTCCACCGCGTGGGCGAGCAGCGCGACGGGCGGCCGCATCTGCTCGTCGGCGGCGAGCGGCAGCAGCGCGTCGCCCTCGGGCGGGCCCTCGATGAGCACCGCCCCGGGCCGGGCGGCCTCCAGTGCGGCGCCGACGGCGCGGGCCGAGCCGGGGCCGTGATGCCGCACCCCCAGCAGCAGCGGCCCGCCCGAGCGCGGGGTGCCGGGGCGCGGGGTGCCGGGGCGCGGGGTGCCGGAACGCGGGGTGCCGGTCATGCGGAGGCCTCACGGCAGGCGCGGTAGAAGTCCTTCCAGCCGTCCCGCTCACGCACCACCGTCTCCAGGTACTCCTGCCAGACCACCCGGTCGGCCGCCGGGTCCCGGACGACCGCGCCGAGGATGCCGGCCGCTACGTCCCCCGCGCGCAGCACCCCGTCACCGAAGTGGGCGGCGAGCGCGAGGCCGTTGGTGACGACGGAGATGGCCTCGGCCGTGGACAGTGTCCCCGAGGGCGACTTGATCCTGGTGCGGCCGTCGGTGGTGACCCCGTCGCGCAGCTCGCGGAAGACGGTGACCACGCGGCGGATCTCCGCGAGGCCGTCGGGGGCGGGAGGCAGGTCGAGCGCGCGGCCGACCTGTTCGACGCGCCGGGAGACGATCTCGACCTCCGCCTCCGGGGTGGCGGGCAGCGGCAGGACCACGGTGTTGAACCGGCGGCGCAGCGCGCTGGACAGCTCGTTGACCCCGCGGTCGCGGTCGTTGGCGGTGGCGATGACGTTGAACCCCCGGACCGCCTGGACCTCCTGGCCCAGCTCGGGCAGCGGCAGGGTCTTCTCGGACAGGATGGTGATCAGCGAGTCCTGCACATCGGCGGGCATGCGGGTGAGCTCCTCGATCCGCGCGGTCAGGCCCTCGGACATGGCGCGCATCAGCGGGCTCGGCACCAGCGCCTCGCGGCTGGGGCCGTGCGCGAGGAGCCGCGCGTAGTTCCACCCGTAGCGGACGGCTTCCTCCGGGGTGCCCGCCGTGCCCTGGACCAGGAGGGTCGAGTCGCCGCTGACGGCGGCCGCGAGGTGCTCCGACACCCAGGTCTTGGCGGTGCCGGGCACCCCGAGCAGGAGCAGCGCCCGGTCCGTGGCGAGGGTGCTGACGGCGACCTCCACGAGACGGCGCGGGCCCACGTACTTGGGTGAGATCAGGGTGCCGTCGGGCAGCGCACCGCCCAGCAGGTACGTGGCGACGGCCCAGGGCGACAGCCGCCAACGGGCCGGACGCGGGCGGTCGTCGGCGGCGGCGAGCGCCTTCAGCTCGTCGGCGAAGGCGTCCTCCGCGTGCGGGCGCAGCGCCTGCGCGCCCACGGCTGCGGTGGTTTCTGACACGGTCATGGATCCCCCTCCAGATCGGTCGTCCCGATGTGCTTCCCACCGTGCACCATGGCACTGACAATCAACGTTCGCGCAGGTCACAGCAGTTGTCAGTGGTGCGGCCTACCGTCGTATCCATGCTGCTGACTGACGGGGGAGAACCCTTGGGCACCGCTGCTCCGGCGGTGCGCTGGACGGTGGAGCAGGTCCTGGCCCTGGCTCCTGACGACGCTTCACGCAAGGCGGGGAACAAGCTCGGTTCGGCCGGTCCGTGGTCGGAGACCGGGCGGGAGGAGCGGGGTTCGGTGTGGGGGCTGTGCAGGGGGAGCGGGAGCACGCCGTACCGGACGGTGGTCGACACCACGGGGCCCGCGTACAAGTGCAGTTGCCCCAGCCGGAAGTTCCCCTGCAAGCACGCGCTGGGCCTGTTGCTGCTCCGGGCGTCCGACGAGGCGGCCCTGCCCTCGGCCGTTCCGCCGGACTGGGCCGGTGAGTGGCTGGCGGACCGGCGCCGCCGTGCGGAGGCCTCGGCGGCGCGGGAGGGGCCGGAGGGCGGTGCGGGCGTCGCCGCCGGGCCCGCCGATCCGGCCGCCGCCCGGCGCCGGGCGGAACGCAGGGCCGAGCGGATCGGCGACGGCGTCCAGGAGCTGGAACGGCGACTGACCGACCTGGTGCGCGGCGGGCTGGCGGCGGCCGAGCAGTCCGGGTACGGGCTGTGGGAGGAGACCGCGGCCCGCATGGTCGACGCCCAGGCGCCCGGTCTCGCCGGCCGGGTGCGGGAGCTGGGTGCGATACCGGCGTCCGGGCCGGGCTGGCCGGTGCGGCTGCTGGAGGAGTGCGCGCTGCTGCATCTGCTGGACAAGGGCTGGCAGGGCATCGACCGGCTGCCGCCGCCGCTGGCGGCCACGGTCCGTACCCGGGTCGGGCTGCCGGCCGCCGCCGGGGGTGCGCCGGTCCGCGATCGCTGGCTGGTCCTCGCCCAGTACGACACCCCGGAGGGCAAGATCGTCGCCCGCCGCAGCTGGCTGTACGGGCGGGAGTCGGGCCGCACCGCGCTGCTGCTGTCCTTCGGGGGGCCCGGCCGCTCCCCCGGTCAGGCTCTGCCGGTGGGCGTCACGCTGGACGCGGAGCTCACCCCGCACCGGGGGGCGGGGCAGCTTCGGGCCGAGCTGGGACCACAGATCGGGCCTCCGGTGCCGACCGGCACACCGCCGCCGGGTGTCACGGTCACCGGGGCCATCGCCGCGTATGGGCGGGCCCTGGGCGACGACCCCTGGCTGGACTCCTGGCCGGTGACCCTGCGCGACGTCATACCCGTGCCGTCCCGGGACGGCTGGCAACTGGCGGACGCGGAAGGGGACTGGGCCCTGCCGGTCGCCCCGGCCGCGCTGTCCCGGCCCGCGCTGTGGAAGCTCGTGGCGTGCTCCGGCGGGGGTCCGCTTACCGTCTTCGGGGAATGCGGCCACCGCGGCTTCGACCCGCTCGCGGCCTGGCCGGCCACGCACACGGACCCGGCCAAGGACGCGCACCCGGCCGGCGCCGAGACGGTTGCGCTCATCTGACTCCGGCGGGCGCGGGAGACCCGGTGGACCCGGTGGACCCGGTGGACCCCATGGACCCCGTGGACCCCGTGAACCCAGTGGACTCCAACCGCTCCCGCAAGCCCTGTAACTCCCGTGACTCCTATAACTCTCGCGACTCCTGCGGATCTTGGAACTCCTGTAACTCCTGCGACTCCCATAACTGCTGCGACTTCTGTGACTCCTGTGATTCCTGGTGGAGGAACGATGCCCCGTACCAACCCACCCAGCACGCCAACCACAACCACCGCACCCACCGCACCCACCACGCCCGCTACCGCCCCGTGGGACGAGCTGGTCACTTCGGCGCTGCTCGGCACGGACCGCCGGCCACCCGGTGTGCCGGGCGGCGCCGGTCCGGACGGCGCCGCGGTCGCGCTGCTGGACGCGGCCGCCCTGCACACCGTGCGGCGCCGGGCGGGTCTGCTGCCCGCGCCTGCCGCTCCCCGGCCCGATCCGGCGCCCGCCGACCCCCGGCCGGCCCTGCCGGGGGCCGCCCGGAGCCGGCTGGAGCGGCTGCTGGCGGACCGGGCGGCCCCGAGCGGCTCCGCCGGAAGACGCGGCACCGCTCCCGATCTGACGGAACTGATCCCGCAGTGGCTGGCCACCGCCAATCTGCACGGCTACCGGGCGCCGGACGCGACGCTGCCCGCCCTGCTGGACGCGGCCCGCGCGCGGACCGATCTGCGGCCGCAGGCCCTGACGTTCGCCGGGCCACGCGGACTCTGGCTGGCCGGGCTGAACCCCGAGTGGAAGTTCGCGCTGCGCGGCGCGTCCGGCACCTCGCTGCTGCCGGACGTGACCGACGGAGAAGCGGTCCACCGGCTTTGGCAGGAGGGGCTGTTCGCGGAACGGGTCGCACTGCTCTCCGCGGTGCGGGCACACGAGGCCGACGCCGCACTCGCCCTGCTCGCCACCACGTGGGCCACCGAGCGGGCCGAGGACCGGCTGATGTTCGTCGACTCGCTGCGCACCGGGCTCTCCGAGTCCGACGAGCCCTTCCTGGAGCAGGCTCTGACCGACCGCAGCCGCAATGTGCGCTCGACAGCGGCCGAGTTGCTCTCCGCGCTGCCCGGCTCCGCGCTCGCCGGCCGGATGGCGGACCGCGCCCTGTCCTGCGTGAGCCCCGGCCTCACCGGTACCGGCCCTTCCGTGGCCGTGGAGGCCCCGCACGAGTGCGATGCGGCGATGCAGCGCGACGGCGTGGTGGCGCTCCCGCCGACCGGGCGGGGCGAACGGTCCTGGTGGCTGGGCCAGTTGGTGGAGTCGTCGCCGCTCTCGGTCTGGCCGGCCCGGTTCGGCGGCCGCGAGGCGCGGGAGATCGTCGCGCTCCCCGTGGCCGACGGCTGGAGCGAGGAACTGCACGCGGCCTGGTGCCGGGCCGCCGTCCGGCAGCGGGACCCCGCATGGGCGCGGGCGCTGCTCGGGACGCCCGCGACACCCCCGTCGAACGGTCCCGGCACGGCCTCACTGGCCGAGCGGTCGAAGCTTCTGATCGTGCTGCCCGCCGCCGAACGGGCCGCCTGGGTGGCCGAGTTCATCGCCGCGCACGGATTGTCGGAGGCGTTCCAGCTGCTGGGCGTCTGCCCGACCCCCTGGGCGGAACCGCTCGGCCGCTCCGTCGTCGACGCCCTCGACATCGCCCGGGACGCCGGCAGCTACCCGTGGAGCTTCAGCGGAGTGATGGGCCTGGCGGAGCGCTGCCTGAATCCGGCGGAGGCGGACCGCCTGGAGGTCCTCACCACGACCCCCGACGAACCGGCGGACGCCTCCCCCGGCGCGAACGGCTACTGGTCGGAGGCGTTCCAGCGGCTGGTCTCCACCCTGCGGCTCCGCGCGGCGATGGACGCGGAGCTGGCTCCGGACGGGGTCAGGCCTCCGCCGGCTGACGGACGTTCGCGTTGACCCAGGAGACGATCTCGACCGTCGTCGCGCCCGGGGTGAAGATCTCCGCGACCCCCTGCTCCTTGAGCGGCGCGATGTCCGCCTCCGGAATGATGCCGCCGCCGAAGACCTTGATGTCCTCGGCCTCGCGCTCCTTCAGCAGGGCGATCACCTTCGCGAAGAGCGTGTTGTGCGCACCGGAGAGGATCGAGAGGCCGATCGCGTCGGCGTCCTCCTGGATCGCGGTGTCCACGATCTGCTCGGGAGTCTGGTGGAGCCCCGTGTAGATGACCTCCATACCGGCGTCGCGCAGTGCCCGCGCGATCACCTTGGCCCCTCGGTCATGGCCGTCGAGGCCCGGTTTGGCCACCACCACTCGGATCGGACCGGTCACACCCATCACTGCCTCCACACGCGTCTCCCGCCCCTGACAGGCCGGGGATGTGAACGAACGTTATCCACAGCATCCCGCAAGCCGCTGTTTCGCGGTGGGCGGGGAGGGGGAAATCACACGTGGGACATGTTCGCCGGGCGCCGTTTCCCGCAGCACGCGGCACACCTGCCGTGCGGGACCGGCCGCCGGGGGAGCCGCACGAGGTCGTCGTACCACCGCGCCGTCAGCCGCACGGCACGGTGGTACGGCTCACCGACCGTCAGCCTCCCGGTCATCGAAGGTGACCGGGAGGGCGCGGCGGGCGGCGGGTCCCGGACGGTGAACCGCCGCCCGGTCGTCCGACACGGCGCCCCACGAGGGCATCCGGGGCAGGAGCCGCCGCTCCCCGGGTGCCGGAAGCAGGAGGTCGGTCAATGAAGACCCTGCCTTTTCTTCCCCTGCTGCTGCGCCGTACGGGCGCGCGCAACGCCTGGCTGTCGTCCGCACTGCTGAGAGCGACCGCGCTGGAACTCGTGGTGCTCGCCGGACACGCACTGATCTACCCCACCGGCATCGCCGGCGAGCGGCGCACCCCGCCGCGCCCGGCAGCCGAACCGGTCCCCGTACCTGCCGGGTCCACGGTCCGGCCCGGCGCGCACGCCACAAGCAGCGGAAGCGGCGAGAACACCAGGTACCTCGGGAAGACAGACCGGCCGCCCGTTGTGCTCCTGCACGGTTTCATCGACAACCGCTCCGTCTTCGTGCTGCTGCGCCGCTCGCTGGCCCGGCACGGCTGGCGTCATCTGGAGTCGCTCAACTACTCCCCGCTGACCTGCGACATCCGCACCGCCGCCGAGCTGCTCGGCCGCCATGTCGAGGAGATCTGCGCCCGCACCGGACACCGCGAGGTCGACATCGTCGGGCACAGCCTGGGCGGCCTGATAGCGCGCTACTACGTACAGCGACTGGGTGGTGACCAACGGGTCCGCACCCTCGTCACTCTCGGCACGCCGCACGCCGGCACCGCCGCCGCTCCCCTCGCCAGCGCTCACCCGATCGTGCGGCAGATGCGCAGCGGATCGGCCCCGATCGAGGAGCTTCGGCTGCCTGCGCCCGGATGCCGCACCCGGTTCATCAGCTTCTGGAGCGAGCTGGACCAGGTCATCGTCCCTGCCGAGGCGGCCTGCGTCGACCATCCCGACCTCGACGCGACCAACGTCCGCGTCAGCGGGATCGGCCATCTCGCGCTGCCCGTGCACCCGGCCGTGGCCGCCGGGGTGCGCCAGGCGCTCGACGCGCAAGAGCCCGGAAATAGAACGAATCTCGAACATAGAGCCAAGGCTGTGTGAGTGGTCCGCCGAAAGACGGCCGATTGCCCGTTTCCTGAGTCCCCGCGAGCCGTGGAAGATTGTCGGCGTCGCATACCGCCGGGTACAGTCGCGGCCACTGCTTTCCCCCGGGGTCCCCCACGGGCCCCGGACCCAAGGTCCTGCTGCCGAGGCGAGAGAGAAGTTGGTGACCGACCAGCACCCCCACGCCGGGTATGTCGGATACGACAGCCACTCCACGAGCGGTTTCGACGACGACCCGCTCTTCGGCTCCCTCCCCAGCGGTTACGACGGTCCGTACGACACCACGACCGGTTACGCCGCCCCGTACGACACCGGCCAGTACGACACCACCCAGTGGGACACCGGCGCACACCCCACCGCCGCGTACGGCCACGCCGCCGACTACACGGCCTATACCCCCCACTTCCAGCAGCACCCCCAGTACGAAGCGGCCCCGCAGTACGACGCGGCCCCGCAGTACGACGCGGCCCCGCAGTACGACACCACCGGCACCTGGGCGACGTTCGACGGCCACGGCGCGAACATCCCGGCACAGGGCGGCGCCCCTGACTCCTCGGGCCAGTGGGACACCTCCGGCTGGTACGCGAACGGCCAGTGGTCGAGCACCGACACGGCGGGGTACGACTCCGGCGCGTACGACGCCACCGCCTGGAACACCGGCGCCACGCCCGAGCACGGACAGCAAACTCCGGAAAATCTGACGGCGTCGCACGAACCCGAACAGACCCGGCAACATCCGCACGAAACACTTGAGCCGCACGAGCCGCACGAAACGCACGAGCCGTACGAGACGTTCCAGGCGTACGAGGCATACGAGCCCGCTCAGGCCGTGCCGACGGCCGTCGAGACCGTCGAGACCTTTGAGGCCTTTGAGACCGCCGAGTTCAGCCTCCCCGAGGCGTCCCCGGAGCCGGACGCCCACCACCCCCCGGCCCGTCAGGTCTCCCGTGGCGGCAGCCGCAGCCGCAGGCGTTCGCCCGCCAAGCGCTCCGCCCTCCTCACCATCGCCGTCCCCTCCGCCTGTGTGATGAGCGTGGCCGGTATCGCCGCCGCCTCCGTGGGCGGCATGGGCGGCGGCGAGGAGAAGACGGACGACACCACGACGATGGCGGCCGCGGACCCCGGCACGGTCAAGCCGGTGGCCGCGAACAACAAGCTGGACACCCAGCTCGCCAACCTCAGCGCCGACGCGGAGAACTTCGCCGGCCGCGCCAGCCGCACCCAGGAGCGCATCGACCTCAAGGAGCGGCAGGCCGCCGAGAGGAAGAAGCGCGAGGAGGAGGCGGCCCGCAAGGAGGCCCTGCGCCCCAAGTACGTCATTCCGGTCAAGGAGCACGGACTCAGCGCGTACTTCGGCCAGGCCGGCGTCAACTGGATGTCCGTGCACACGGGCATCGACTTCCCCGTCCAGTACGGGACCCCGGTGATGGCCGCGACCGACGGCACCGTCCGTACGCAGTACAACACCGCCTACGGCAACATGGCCATCGTCACGATGGCCGACGGCACCGAGACCTGGTACTGCCACCTCAGCAGCACCCGTATCCGCTCGGGCCACGTCAAGGCCGGTGACGTGATCGCGTACTCGGGGAATTCCGGCAACTCGACCGGCCCGCACATGCACTTCGAGGTGCGGCCCGGCGGCGGCGCGGCCGTCGACCCGCTGCCCTGGCTCCGCAGCCACAACGTCGACCCGACCTGATCCGGCCTTCCTCCCGGAGGAAGGCCGGACGGTACGCCCCGCTACAGCTTCTGGACCGGGGCGTACCGCAGCAGCAGCTTCTTCGGCCGCTCGTCCCCGAAGTCGACCGTGGCCTTCGCCTGGTCACCGATGCCCTCGACCGCCGTCACCGTGCCCAGACCGAACTGGTCGTGCGTGACCCGGTCACCGACCACCAGCGTGATCGTCGGCTTGTCCGACGTCCGCCGGGTCGCGAAGCCCGAGGGCCCGGAGCGCGAGCGGGACGCGGACAGCGATGAGGTGATGCCCGACGTCGGTCCCGCCGGAGCCGCCATCGGGCCCTTGCGCTTCCACTCCAGGTGCTGCTCCGGGATCTCCTCCAGGAACCGCGACGGCGGGTTGTACGAGGGCTGGCCCCAGGCGCTGCGCATCGACGCCCGGGTCAGGTAGAGCCGCTCGCGGGCCCGGGTGATGCCGACATAGGCGAGCCGGCGCTCCTCCTCCAGCTCCTTGACCTGGCCCAGCGCCCGCATGTGCGGGAAGACGCCGTCCTCCATGCCGGTCAGGAAGACCACCGGGAATTCGAGGCCCTTCGCCGTGTGCAGGGTCATCAGCGTGACGACTCCGGAGCCGTCGGTGTCCTCGTCGGGGATCTGGTCGGAGTCGGCGACGAGCGCGACCCGCTCCAGGAACTCGGCGAGCGTTCCCGACCCCTCCTCCTCGCTCCGGTCCTGCTCGAATTCGAGCGCCACGGAGGCGAGCTCCTGGAGGTTCTCGATCCGGGTCTCGTCCTGCGGGTCGGTGGAGGCCTGGAGCTCGGCCAGGTAGCCGGTCCGCTCCATGACGGCCTCCAGCACCACGGCCGGGCCCGCGCCCGACTCGACGATCGTGCGCAGCTCCTCCATCAGCGTGTTGAACCGCTTGACGGCGTTGGCGGAACGGGCGGCCATGCCGTACGCCTCGTCGACGCGGCGCAGCGCCTGCGGGAAGGTGATCTTCTCGCGCATCGACAGGGCGTCGATCATCGCCTCCGCCCGGTCCCCGATACCGCGCTTGGGCACGTTCAGGATGCGGCGCAGCGGGACGGTGTCCTCGGGGTTGGACAGGACCCGGAGGTAGGCCAGGACGTCCCGGACCTCCTTGCGCTCGTAGAAGCGCACCCCGCCGACGACCTTGTAGGGCAGGCCGACCCGGATGAAGATCTCCTCGAAGACACGGGACTGCGCGTTCGTCCGGTAGAAGATCGCGACGTCGCCCGCCTTGGCGTCGCCCGCGTCGGTCAGCCGGTCGATCTCGTCCGCGACGAACTGGGCCTCGTCGTGCTCGGTGTCCGCGACGTAGCCGGTGATCCGGGTGCCGGAGCCGGCGTTGGTCCAGAGGTTCTTCGGGCGGCGGCTCTCGTTGCGCTCGATGACGGCGTTGGCGGCGGACAGGATCGTCTGGGTGGAGCGGTAGTTCTGCTCCAGCAGGATCGTGGTCGCGTCCGGGTAGTCCTCCTCGAACTGGAGGATGTTGCGGATCGTCGCACCCCGGAAGGCGTAGATCGACTGGTCGGCGTCACCGACGACGCACAGTTCGCCGGGGGCGTCGGCCGCACCGGCCGGGCCGACCAGCTCCCGTACGAGCGTGTACTGGGCGTGGTTGGTGTCCTGGTACTCGTCGACCAGGACGTGCTGGAAGCGGCGGCGGTAGTGCTCTGCGACGTCGGGGAAGGCCTGGAGCAGGTGCACCGTCGTCATGATGATGTCGTCGAAGTCGAGCGCGTTGGCCTCGCGCAGCCGGGACTGGTACATCGCGTAGGCCTGGGCGAGGGTCTTCTCGAAGCCGTCCGCGGCCTGGCCCGCGAAGGTCTCCTCGTCGATCAGCTCGTTCTTCAGGTTCGACACCTTGGCCGTGAACGACTTCGGCGGGAAGCGCTTCGGGTCGAGGTCGAGATCGCGGCAGACCAGGGCCATCAGCCGCTTGGAGTCCGCCGCGTCGTAGATCGAGAACGAGGAGGTGAAGCCGAGCTTCTTCGACTCGCGGCGCAGGATCCGGACGCACGCGCTGTGGAAGGTCATGACCCACATGGCGTTGGCGCGGGGCCCGACGAGCTGTTCGACGCGCTCCTTCATCTCGCCGGCGGCCTTGTTGGTGAAGGTGATCGCCAGGATCTGGCCGGGGTGCACCCCGCGCTCGGCCAGCAGGTGGGCGATGCGGTGGGTCAGCACCCGGGTCTTGCCCGAACCGGCCCCGGCGACGATGAGCAGCGGGGATCCCGCGTGCACGACGGCGGCCCGCTGCTCGGTGTTCAGCCCGTCGAGCAGCGCGGCGGCGTCGATGACCGGACGGTGGGCCCCGTCGCGGTAGTACGCGTCGCGGGGCGGCGGGGGCCCGTCGAACACGCCCCCGAAGAGGTCCTCCGGCACCGCTTCGGGTGCGGAGTCCTCGGGGGGCGGCGGGGGCCCTTCCTCCGAGTGCTGGAGGCCGGCCAGGAAACTGTCGTCAAAGAGGCTGCTCATCGCTGTCCGAGTCTAGGCGGCCCTACTGACACCACGGGCCCGCATGGCAGAACCCGTACTTCCGGAGCCACACACGGCGATGTCCGGACCACCGTGCGTAGGAAAATGACGCGCCGCGCCCGGCCGGGCGGCACGGGCTCCGCAAGGTCACGGAAATGTATCGGGCATATCGAACATCAACCTTCACAGCGGCACCATGAGTTGGCTAGCGTGCTCGTTCGGACGGCCGTACCCCCAGAGGCGAACCACGCCGAGCGGGCGTCCACGCCGAATCCGGGCCTCCCGTACGGGGTCCGGAACCGGGGACCCACGCGCAGCACCGGGGTGAATCGGTCCGCAACCCCCACCAGGACCGTAGGGCAGCCTTCCGTTCCGCCCGAACCCGACAGCTAACCCGGTAGGCGGTCCACGGAAGGAAATGCCGGTCTTGGCATCGCATCGCAAACCGCGCCCACGGGTGCGCAGCACCACGCCCGCCATCGGATTCACGACGGCCGCACTCGCCTCCGTGACCCTGCTGTCCACGCAGAGCGCGCTGGCGGCCCCGGCCCCGAAGCCCAGCATCGAGGAAGTCCAGAAGAAGGTCGACGACCTCTACCGGCAAGCGGGGACCGCGACCCAGCACTACGACCAGGCGAAAGAGGCGTCCGCCGCGCAGCGCACCAAGGTGGACGGGCTGCTGGACGACATCGCGAAGCGGGCCGACAAGCTGAACGACGCCCGCCGGACGCTCGGGAACTACGCGGCCGCCCAGTACCGCGACGGCGCGCTCGCGCCGACCGCCACCTTCTTCCTGGCCAACGACCCGCAGTCGTTCTTCGACCAGACCCACCTGATGAACCGGATGGCCGCGAACCAGCAGCAGGCCGTCACCGACTTCCGTACGAAGCAGGCAGAGGCGTCGAAGAAGCGGGCCGAGGCGGTGACGAGCCTGGAGACGCTCACCGCTTCGCAGACGAAGCTGCGCACCAGCAAGCAGAACGTGCAGAACAAGCTGGCCGAGGCGCGCACCCTGCTGTCGAAGCTGACCGCGCAGGAGAAGGCGCGGCTGGCCGAGCTGGAGGAGAAGAAGAAGGCCGAGGCCGCGCGCAAGGCCGAGGAGCTGGCGAAGAAGCAGGCGGCCGCGAAGGCGGAGGCCGACCGCAAGGCCGAGGAGGCCGGCAGCGGGAGCGGGAGCGGCACAGGCTCCGGTAAGAGCACGGGTACGGGTACGGGTACAGGCACCGGTTCCGGCTCTGACTCCGGCTCCGGTTCGGACAGCGGGGCGACGACGCGGGCCGGGAAGGTCCTCGCGTTCGCCAGGGCCCAGATCGGCAAGCCGTACGTCTGGGGGGCGACCGGCCCGTCCTCGTACGACTGCTCGGGGCTGACCCAGGCGGCCTGGAAGGCCGCGGGCGTCACCATTCCCCGGACCACCTGGGACCAGGTGAACGTCGGCAGCCGGATCGCCACGGCGGACCTTCAACCCGGTGACCTGGTCTTCTTCTACGACGACATCAGCCACGTCGGGATCTACAAGGGCGACGGCATGATGATCCACGCGCCGAAGCCGGGGGCCGATGTGCGCGAGGAGTCGATCTACTACATGCCGATCTACGGGAGCGTCCGCCCCGGCTAGGGCCTGTCCGACCACGATCCGCCGGACAGACCCCAGGGCCTGTCCGGCCCTGACCCGCCGGACAGGCCCTGGGAGCGCTCGGGCCCCCGGGCGCTCAGGTCCAGAGCGTGGCGATGAAGATGTTGACCATCGTCAGTCCGCCCACCGCCGCGAAGAGGCCCTTCTCGACCTTCTCCTCGTCCCGCTTGACGTAGACCAGCCCGAGGATGACGACGAGGATCAGCAGCTTGATGCCGATCTTGACGTTGTTCACGGGGTGGTCGTCGGCCTGGTCGAGCCCGACCAGGGCGATTCCGGTGACGAGCATGGTCAGCGCGCCGTGCAGCATCCCCGGTACGAATCGGGCCGTCCCCGCGCTCATCGCCTTCATCTGGGTGAGGAAACCTCCCAGCAGGGCGGCGATCCCGATGATGTGGAGGGCGACGAAGACATCGATGAGTACACGCATGGTTCCGCACCCTAGCCCTGCCCCTAGCAGGCCTCCGCAGTCAGGTGCTACTTACTGGCCGCTTGACCGACTAATGCACCAATTGCCTGACTCTGGTGCAATTTTTCCTGTCATTAGCAAACAACGAAGCGCCAAATTCGGGCAATAAGCGTCATTACAACTCTTCCCCGTGCCCCGGGTTTAGCGTCCCTACCAGGTGACCGGATCACCGCCGCTCCGCACCCGGACGGCACCGCCCGGTCGCCCCGCCGGCAGATCCGGCGGCGGGCCGCTCCCCCTGTTGGCGGCCCGCCGCAGGACCGGGCGGGTCCGCCGGTAGGCCCCGGCGGGCAGTCGACAGGAAGGACCACCGCCTCCGTGGCCGCGCACCGGAAACCGAAGCAGCGCCTGTACACCGGCTCTGCTGCCCGCACCGCAGCGACCCTCGCCCTCACCGGGGCCGCGACCGCTGCCGCGCTGCCGGGATCCGCGCACGCAGAGCCGACGCCCACCGCCGCACAGGCCAAGGCCCAGGTGGACCGGCTGTACCGGGAGGCGGAGGTCGCCACCGAGCAGTACAACGGCGCGAAGGTGAAGGCGGCCGCCGCCGCCGAGTCGATCGACGCGCTGCGCGACGAGGCCGCCCGCAGGACCGAGCGGCTCAACGCCTCGCGCGAGGCGCTGGGCTCGTACGCCGCCGCGCAGTACCGCGCGGGCGGGCTCGATCCCTCCCTCCAGCTGGCGCTCTCCTCCGACCCCGACCAGTACCTCCAGCGCGCCTCCTACGTGGAGCGGGCCGCATCCGGCCGGGCCGACGAGCTCCGCGCCGTGCGGCGCCAGGTGGCGGACGTGGCGCAGCTGCGCTCCGAGGCGGCGGGGCAGCTGGCCGAGCTCACCGCCCGCCAGGCCGAACTCCGGAAGCACAAGGCGACGGTCCGGGCCAAGCTGTCGGAGGCCCGCACGCTGCTGGCCCGCCTCTCCCCCGCCCAGCGCGCCGCCTACGAGGCCTCGGACGGCAGCGGCCGAGGCGCGGGCCACGCCGACCGCAGCGCCCCGCGCGGCTCCGAGCAGGCACCGAACGCCCGCGCGGCGGCGGCCGTCGCCTTCGCGTACGGGGCCCTCGGCAAGCCGTACGTCTGGGGGGCCACCGGCCCCTCCTCGTTCGACTGCTCCGGCCTCACCCAGGCCTCCTGGCGTGCCGCGGGTGTCTCGCTGCCCCGGACCACGTACACCCAGATCAACGCCGGGCAGCAGGTCGGAAGGTCCGAACTCGCTCCGGGGGACCTGGTGTTCTTCTACTCGGGCATCAGCCATGTCGGCCTCTACATCGGCAACGGGCGGATGATCCACGCCCCGCGCCCCGGGGCCCCGGTCCGGATCGCGCCGATCGACGAAATGCCCTTCGCCGGAGCGACCCGGGTGGCATAGGCTCCCGTCCTTCCGACCGACCGGACCGAGGGACACCCACAGATGCCCATGGACTTCGACGTCCAGACCCACGCTCGTACGCTCGCCCTCCGCTCCCCGGACCACTACCGGGTGGGCCCGTTCACGGTGCGCCACAACGTGAACTGGTCGCTGAAGTACGCCAACTACGCGATCCCGGACCAGGGCGCGGAACCGACACCCGGCGAACTCGACGCCCTGACAGCGGCGTTCCGGGAGCGGGACCGGATGCCGCGCCTGGAGTACCTGCCCGGCTGGGCGCCCGCGGTCGAACCCGCGCTGCTCGCCGCCGGGTTCACCGTCGAGAACCGGGCCCCGATCCTGGCCTGCGCCCCCGGCGGGCTGCTGCCCGCGAAGCCGGTGGACGGTCTGGTGACGGCCGAACCGGTCACGGTGGCGGAGTTCGACGCCGCCGCGCTCGTCCAGCACCTGGGGTACGGCGGGACCGGGGAGCCCGAGGGCGGCGAGGCGGAGTGGCTGCGCGACGCGGCGGCGAACGGCGGCGTCGCCGCGCTCGCCACCCTCGACGGCGTTCCGGCGGGCGCGGGCGGCTGCTCGGTCCCGGTGGACGGCCTCAGCGAGCTGGCCGGACTCGCGGTCTCGGCGGACTTCCGGCGCCGGGGTATCGGGGCCGCCCTCTCCCGCCACCTCACGGCGACCGCCTTCGAGCGGGGCTGCCGGGTGGTGTGGCTGGAGCCGGGCGACGCCGACGTGGAACGGATCTACGCGTCCATCGGCTACCGCAGGATCGGAGAGAAGCTCAACATCTCGCTCGATCCGGAACGGGAAGCCGCCTGACCCGGACCGGCCGGAACGGGAAGCCGCCCGACCACCCGGACCGGCCGGAACGGGAAGCCGTCCGCGACTCAGACCAGCCGTCGGGCCGTCGCCCAGCGGGTCAGCTCGTGCCGGTTGGACAGCTGGAGCTTCCTGAGCACCGCCGAGACGTGCGACTCGACCGTCTTCACCGAGATGAACAGCTGCTTGGCGATCTCCTTGTACGCGTAGCCCCGGGCGATCAGCCGCAGCACCTCGCGCTCGCGCTGGGTCAGCCGGTCCAGGTCCTCGTCGACCGGCGGCGCGTCCGTCGAGGCGAAGGCGTCGAGGACGAAGCCCGCCAGCCGGGGCGAGAACACCGCGTCGCCGTCCTGGACCCGGAAGACCGAGTCGACCAGGTCGGCGCCGGTGATGGTCTTCGTGACGTAGCCGCGGGCGCCGCCCCGGATGACCCCGATGACGTCCTCCGCGGCGTCCGAGACGGACAGCGCGAGGAAGCGCACCGGGTTCTCCACCGCACCCATGAGAGGGGCGCAGCGGCGCAGCACCTCGACGCCGCCGCCGCCCGGCAGGTGCACGTCCAGGAGGACGACCTCTGGGCGCGTCGCCGTGATGACGGTGACCGCCTGGTCGACGTCCGCGGCCTCGCCGACGACCTCGACCCCCGTCTCCTCGGTGCGGCCGATCTCGGCCTGCACGCCGGTGCGGAACATCCGGTGGTCGTCGACGAGCACGACTCGTACCCGGCGCTCCGGGTCCGCGTGGCCCCCGGTCGCCTCAGTGGTCCCGTTCATCGCTCGTCCTCTCCATCTCCAGCTCGACTTCCGTGCCCCCGCCGGGCACCGAACGCAGCCGGGCGGTACCGCCGTTGCGCTGCATCCGGCCGATGATTGACTCTCGTACGCCCATTCTGTCCCCCGGTACGGAGTCCAGGTCGAATCCCGGTCCCCGGTCGCGCACCGAGACGAAGACCGTGCGGCCCTCGACCTCGGCGTAGACCTGTACGGCGCCGCCCTCGCCACCGTACTTGGCGGCGTTGACCATCGCCTCGCGGGCGGCCTGCATCTGTGCGGTCAGCTTCTCGTCGAGCGGACAGTCACCCACGACGACGACCTCCAGCGGGACGCCGTGCTTGTCCTCGACCTCGGCGGCGGCGCGTTTGACGGCCTCGGCCAGGGTCTCGGGTTCGTCGTCCTCGTCCTTGCCGGTGCCCTCGGGGTTGTACAGCCAGTTGCGCAGCTCGCGCTCCTGGGCGCGGGCCAGTCTGCGCACCTCGCCCGCGTCCTCAGCGTTGCGCTGGATCAGGGTGAGGGTGTGCAGCACCGAGTCGTGGACGTGGGCGGCGACCTCGGCGCGCTCCTGGGCCCTGATGCGCATCAGGCGTTCCTCGGAGAGGTCCTGGGTCATCCGCACGAGGTAGGGCCCGGCCAGCAGGGCGATGCCGGTGAGCACGGCGATGGCGGCGGTGAGGACGTTGCCGAGCTGGGCGGCCGAGCCGCGCACCACCATGAACCCGGCGAGGCCGAGGCCGACCAGGGCGACCCCGGCCAGGCCCCGGGCCAGGTTCAGGACCCGGCGGCGGCTGCCGACCTCCATCCAGCGGGCCCGGCGGGCGTTGTCGGCCTGCCGCCAGACCAGGACGGAGCCGGCGCCGATCAGCAGGGTGGGCCAGATGTAGCGGTCGGCCTTGCTGCCCATGTCGACGTTGCCGACGAAGATCACGGCGCCGATGAGGAGCGCGACCAGGGCGAAGACCTGGCCCCGGTCGGGCTTGCGGAGCCGGCGCCTGCCGTCGGGGGCGGTCTCGAAGACGGACCGGGGGCTGTCCACGCCGCCGACGCCGAGCGGGACGACGATCCAGAACACGGCGTACAGGAGCGCGCCGAGGCCGTCCGCGAAGAAGAGTCCGAGGAAGACGAACCGCACCCAGGCGACCGGCAGCCCCAGGTGTCCGGCGAGACCGCGTGCGACGCCGCCGAGCAGCCGTCCGTCCGCGCTGCGGTACAGCTTGCGCAGTGGCGGCTCCTCCGGGTCCGGATTGAGGGAGCTGGCGGCTCGGGTGGTGGCGGCTGGCATGACCCGATCGTCACACGTGTGTGCGGCCGATGGCATCAGGGTCGGCCCCCACTTCGACCCTGAGAGACGCGGGCGGGAACGGGTGCCGGCGGGCGCCCTGGTCCGGAACGGTCCCTTCAGGGTCCGGCGGGGGCGATCTCAGGGTTCGTCCAGGGTCGGGGCGGGTGCCGGACGTGCCCGGCGCCCGTCACCATGGAGCCATGACCGTTCCCCAGGATGCGCCGCCCGGCGCCGTACCGTCCGCCGGGCCCGGCGGGCGGCTGCGGCGCAGCTCGCGGCAGAAAGTGGTGGCCGGGGTCTGCGGCGGCCTCGGCCGGTACTGCGATGTCGATCCGGTGATCTTCCGGATCGTGCTCGGGGTGCTCTCCGTGACCGGCGGTCTCGGGCTGATCTTCTACGGCTTCGCCTGGCTGCTGGTCCCGCTGGACGGCGAGGAGGAGAACGAGGCGCGCCGGCTGCTGTCGGGCCGGGTCGAGGGTGCGTCGCTGATCGCGGTCCTGTTCGCGCTGGTGGGCTGCGGGCTGTTCCTGTCGATGCTGGGGAACGGCGGCACGCTGGCGTTCGCCGCGATGCTGTCGCTCGCGGTGATCGGCTTCTCCGTGTGGACGCAGCACCGCAGGACGGGCGATCCGCAGGGCCCGCTGCATCCCGCGGCCGCGCAGGCGGTCTCGGACGCGCCGCCCGAGGTGAAGGCGCCGCCGAGGCCGGGCAGCCCGTCCTGGTGGCGGGACCCGATCATCAAGGACGGCACCACGGGGCCGGTGGGTCCCGGCTATCTGTGGGGGCCGGCGGACACCACGCTGGGCGGCCGGGCGGCCGGGCCGCGCGGGGCGACGGCCACCGGCCCGTTCCGGACGCCCGGGAAGTCGCGGCAGAACCCGGAGGCGACCTCGATCGCCGGGGCCGTCTTCCTGCTGGCGGTGCTGGCGGGCGCGGTGAGCGCGCAGGCGAACTGGGACTCCCAGCCGCTGGGGCTGAGCCTGCAGATCGGGCTGACCGCCGCGCTCGCGGTGTTCGGGGCCGGGATGCTGGTCAGCGCCTTCGTCGGGCGGACCGGGTTCGGCACGGTACTGCTCTCGATGATCACCGCGGGCCTGCTGGCGGGGGCGTCCGCGCTGCCCGCCGGCATCACCGCGCACTGGGTGCGCGAGGAGTGGCGCCCGGCCACGGTCGCGGCGGTGCAGCCGCATTACGAGGTGGGCTCCGGGGTGGCGGACCTGGATCTCACCCGGGTCTCCGTGCCGGAGGGCGACACGCTCAGGACCCGGGTGGAGGTCGGTGCGGGCCGGGTCGTCGTGCGCGTGCCGAAGACGGTCACCGTGCGGCTGAGCGCGCGGGCCGGCCTGGGCGACGTCACGCTGCCGGGCGAATCGCCCGACGGCGGGTCGCGGCAGGGCGACGTGGACATCAGGGTCTCGGAGAACGAGCACCGCACGCTGTCCCCCGAGCCGGGCGGCCCGCCGGCCGGCACCGTCGAACTCGATCTGGAAGTCGCCGTCGGACAGGTGGAGGTCACCCGTGCTTCGTCATGAGATCCGGCCCGGACGGGCGGTCGCGGGCCTGGTCATGATGGGCCTGGCGGCCGGTTACGGGGCGGACGCCGCCGGTCTCTGGCACGTCCCGTGGGTGTTCTTCGCCGCGCTGTTGGCCGGCGGCCTCTCGATCGCCGTGCTGACCACCTGGACCGCCTACCGGATCCGGCGCCGTCGCGGCGGGAGGACGCCGTCCACCGAGAACGACGTCGCCCCGCCGAGCAGCAGCGGCAGCCAGGCCATGAGGTAGACCAGGTCGTTGCCGAGGTAGTACGGCTCGGTCTGCCAGCTGACGGTCAGCCACAGGCACAGCGAGATCAGCGCACCGCCGAGCGCGGCGATCCTGGTCCACAGGCCGAGGAGGGTGCCGATCCCGACGAGGAGTTCACCGATCGCGATGGCGTAGCCGAAGCCGGACGGGCTCTTCAGCGCGAGGTCGACGAGGGCCGGGATCGCGGCGGAGTCCCGGACCGCGTTCATCGTCTCGCCGATGGAGCCGGTGCCGGTGGTGTGGAAGAACGCGCTGTCGGTCAGCTTGTCGAGCCCGGCGTAGACGAAGGTGACGCCGAGGAAGATCCGCAGCGGCAGCAGGGCGTGCTCCCGTGCCAGCTCCCGCAGGCTCTTCGGCTCACCCAGTCCGCGCCCGTTCATGCCGTAGTGCATTGGTGCCCCGCCTTCCGCGGCCCTGCGCCGGACCGCCCGGTCCCGCCCACAGGGCCATTCGACCCTCGCCGGACCGTTCGACCCGTCACCAGACCCTACGGCCTTCCGCGTGGCCGGCTCCCCTGGCCCCGCAAGGGCCCGGGGCTCAGTCCGTCACGTCGATCTCAACCCGGTTCGACTCGGTGCCGGACGCCGTGACCACCTGTACCTCGACCACCCCCGGCTCCACCTCCACCGGCACCGGCACGGTCAGCACGGTGTCGGTCGGGTTGGCGAAGCCGCCCGGGACCGGGACCAGCGGGACGTGGACGTGGACCGGGCCGATCCGCACGACCATCCGGGCCAGCCGCTCCGGGACCCCCGCACCGGGCGGCACGAATCCCGCGCCCCGGATCTCGATGTCGTCACCGGTACGGATCGGCGCGTCCAGATCGCCCGCCTCCCGGGCCCTGACGACCGACAGCACCACGGGCCGGCCGGACTCCGTGTACTTGCCCGCGAAGTACGCCGCCGCCGATACGGCGACCAGCAGGGCCAGGCCCCAGGGCAGATCGGGCAGCTGCTCGGGCCGCCGGGCGAGGCGGACCGCGGCGAAGAGCACCGCGACGGTGCTCACCAGCACGTACTGCACATCGGTGAAGGCGCCGCGGCCCGCGTCGTCGGTGAGCAGGTCGGCGGCGCGCGGCCGGTCGGCCCGCAGCTTCTGGAGCCGTCCGGACAGCACCCGTACGCCCACCACCCGCCGGACCACCACGGCGATGGCGCACACCAGCGCCAGCACGGTCACCACCCCGGCGCCGCGCGCCAGGTCCAGGCCCTCGATCAGGGCGTCGCGCTGTGCGTGGCCGGAGGCGACCGCCAGCTGGAGCGCGAGGACGAGTACGGAGAAGACCGCGAGCAGCACCCAGGACGCGGCGACCGCCCGGGAGGTGGAGAGCCGGTTGTCCTCACCGATCAGCGGGGCGAGGAGGCCGCCGCGCCCCCGGTGGACGTGGGCGGCCCCGGTCAGCAGCCCGGCGGTGACGAGTCCGGCGACCAGGCCCGCCGTGCGGGCGTGGCTCCAGCCCGCACCGATCGCGGTGGCGGTCTCCGCGAGGGCCAGCACGACGACCGCGCCCCACACGATGACCAGGGTTCGCTGCCACACCCGGTGCAGCCAGGCGTCGCCCGCCTCCCGGCCCCGGTCCGCGACGGCACGCGCGGACTGGGTCAGCTCGTCGGAGACCCACTGCCGGGTCGCGGAGGGCGACTGGGCGACGGCCGCGGGCAGCCCCTGACCTGCGGCGAGCCCGTCCCGCTTGGCCAGGAAGGCGGCCACCGCGCGCCGGTGCCCCTCGCGCGCTCCGTGCGGGCAGTCGCCGCACGTACAGCCACCGCCGTGCGTGCCTTGTCGTGCCTCGTCCAACGCCACGGAGAACGCCGCCCTTTCCCGCCCCGGTACAGCTGTGGTCAATCCAACTCAGCTGTGATTTCTGCGAATTGTGCCGTACCGGACGGGCTGCTCCCGCATCGGGGCGCATCGGGCGGGTGGCTTCGTCAGAACGTTCGAGCGATGCGCCGCCACTGCGGCTGGTAGTTGATCCAGGCGACCAGGTCGCTGCCGAGCTGCTCCCGGGTGGTGAGCGCGTCCCGGTGGTCGATCAGCACCGGCTTCCCGGCCGCCCGCGCGGCCAGCTGCACCTGGCAGGACCGCTCCAGCGTGAGGAACCACCAGGCCGCCGCGTCCACCGAGTCGCCCACGGTCAGCAGCCCGTGGTTGCGCAGGACGACCGCCTTGCGGCCGCCGAGCGCGGCGGCGATCCGTCGCCCCTCGTCCTCGTCCACGACGACCCCCGTGTAGGCGTCGTAGAGGGCGTGGTCCTCGTAGAAGGCGCAGGACTCCTGGGTGATCGGCTCGATGAGCTCCCCCAGTGCGGCCAGCGCGCGCCCGTGCACGGAGTGGGTGTGCGCGACGGCGACGACGTCGGGGCGGGCCCGGTGCACCTGGGCGTGGACGGCGAACGCCGCCTGGTTGACGTGGTGGCGGCCCTCGACGACCTGCCCCTCCCCGTTGACCAGGATCAGCTCCTCGGGGCGCAGCCCCTCGAAGGGGGCGCCGAACGGGTTGACCCAGAAGCAGTCGGGGAACTCCGGGTCACGTGCCGTGATGTGCCCGGAGACGCCGTCCTCGTACCCGTACTCACCGAACAGGCGCAGCGCCCCGGCCAGGCGTTCCTTGCGGTACGCGCGCTCCTCACCGAGGGAGGCGTGCACGGGCGGCATCGCGAAGTGGAGCTGGTCCACCGGTATGGGTGTCGGCTCTGGCATGGCGGCTCCTCGGGGCTCCCCGGCGTACGGGATCAGACGTACGGGATCGGAAGTTACCGCCGGTCGCCGCAGGTGGCCAGAGGTACGACGGTGCCGCCGCCCGGAGGACCGGACGGCGGCGCCGTCATGAGGGAGTGGTGGGACTACTCCCACTCGATGGTGCCCGGGGGCTTGCTGGTCACGTCGAGGACGACGCGGTTGACGTCGGCCACCTCGTTGGTGATGCGGGTGGAGATCTTGGCGAGGGTCTCGTACGGCAGCCGTGACCAGTCCGCCGTCATGGCGTCCTCGGAGGAGACCGGGCGCAGCACGATCGGGTGGCCGTAGGTGCGGCCGTCGCCCTGGACGCCGACGCTGCGGACGTCCGCGAGCAGGACCACCGGGCACTGCCAGATGTCGCGGTCCAGGCCGGCCGCGGTCAGCTCCTCGCGGGCGATGGCGTCGGCCTCGCGGAGCAGGTCGAGCCGCTCCTTGGTGACCTCGCCGACGATGCGGATGCCGAGGCCGGGGCCGGGGAAGGGCTGGCGCTGGACGATCTCCTCGGGCAGGCCGAGCTCCTGGCCGACCATCCGGACCTCGTCCTTGAACAGCTGGCGCAGCGGCTCGACGAGCTGGAACTCGATGTCGTCGGGGAGGCCGCCCACGTTGTGGTGGGACTTGATGTTGGCGGTGCCGGTGCCGCCGCCGGACTCGACGACGTCCGGGTAGAGGGTGCCCTGCACGAGGAAGGCGACCTCGGGGCCGTCCTCCTGGAGGATCTCCAGCTGGGCCTGCTCGAAGACGCGGATGAACTCGCGGCCGATGATCTTCCGCTTCTGCTCCGGGTCGGACACACCGGCCAGGGCGTCCAGGAAGCGCTTCTCCGCGTCGACGACCTTCAGCTTCGCGCCGGTCGCGGCCACGAAGTCCTTCTCGACCTGCTCCGTCTCGCCCTTGCGCATCAGCCCGTGGTCGACGTACACGCAGGTCAGCTGGGAGCCGACGGCCTTCTGCACGAGAGCCGCGGCGACCGCGGAGTCCACACCGCCGGAGAGGCCGCAGATGGCGCGCTTGTCGCCGACCTGGGCGCGGATCGCGGCGATCTGCTCCTCGACGACGTTGGTCGTCGTCCAGTTCGGCTCGATGCCCGCGCCCCGGTACAGGAAGTGCTCCAGCACCTGCTGGCCGTGCGTGGAGTGCAGGACCTCCGGGTGGTACTGGACGCCGTAGAGCTTCTTCTCGTCGTTCTCGAAGGCGGCGACCGGCACGACGTCGGTGGACGCGGTGACGGTGAAGCCCTCCGGGGCGGCGGAGCAGGCGTCGCCGTGCGACATCCACACCGACTGCTGGTCCGGGGTGCCCTCGAAGAGGGTCGAGCCGCTCTTGGAGACGGCGAGCGCGGTACGGCCGTACTCGCGGGCGCCGTTGTCGTCGACGGTGCCGCCGAGCGTGGTGGCCATCAGCTGGAAGCCGTAGCACATGCCGAAGACGGGGACCCCGGCCTCGAACAGCGCGCGGTCGAGCGAGGGCGCGCCCTCCGCGTACACGGAGGAGGGGCCGCCGGACAGGATGATCGCGCGGGGGTTCTTGGCCAGCATCTCGGCCACCGGCATCGTGGACGGCACGATCTCGCTGTAGACCCGGGCCTCACGGACGCGGCGGGCGATGAGCTGGGCGTACTGGGCGCCGAAGTCGACAACGAGGACCACGTCGGTGGTGGTGTCGGGGGCGGCGGGGGGTGCTGCTGGCACGGGGCGGCCTTCCGGCGGTGGAGAGGGGGTCGGTTCTTCCGATTCTACCGGCCGTGGACCATCGCCCCGCCGGGCTCCCGTCTCACCATCCGGGCCCGGTGCGGGCTCCGGCCGGGAGCGGGTCCATACTGTCTGCCATGCGTCAGCACACGACCTTCGTCTTTACCTATGGCACCCGGCCCGCCGGCTGCCATGGTCGTGCTGCTTGATCAACTGACAAGCAACGTTCCAGGCGCCCCGGGCCGACAGGCCCGGGGCGTTCTGGCGTTCCGGGCCCGGTCGGTTCCGGGGAGCCGCAGCTACCCGGGAGACCCACCATGAGCAGCACCGCAGCCGCCCGCACCGCCGCAGAGGCGACCGGAGCGCACACCGAGGAGGCCGCGTCCCTGATCGGCGACGCCCGTGCGCGGATCGACGCGCTGGACGACCGGATCATCGGCCTGGTCCAGGAACGGATGGCGGTGTCCACGGTCATCCAGGAAGCCCGGATGACCTCCGGGGGCCGCCGGGTGAACCTCTCCCGTGAGATGGAGGTCCTCGGTCACTACCGGGACGCGCTCGGCAGGCCCGGCACCTCGCTGGCGATGACGCTGCTGGAGCTGTGCCGCGGCCGCGTGTGACCCGCAGCGGGCCGGACGGCCCTTGGCGCCGCGGGGCTGTAGGGGCGTATCCCAGTTCGGTCGGGGTCTCACCCGTACGGCGCGTGACCGGCCCCGGCGCGGCTTCGTTGGTCCCGGTGTCCGTGCCAGCCAGGGGCGGCGGTGGAAGAAACCACGCGTGGCTCCGCCGGGGCGTGTGGCGTACCGCAGGTACGCCGTGGGACCACGCACCGGCGTGCGTGACCGGTCCGCAGGGGACAGCAGGCCGGTCACCCGCGGAGTCCGGCCCCAGGGGCTGGACTCTCGAAAGAACGGCCGGCTCCGGGGACGCCCGGGGCCGGCCGTTCTTCGTGTCCGCACCCGCCGGCTTCGGCTCAGCGGGCCGCGCGGCGGCGGGACACCGTGTAGAGGACTCCGCCCGCGACCAGGGCGACCGCGGCCGCGGTGCCGGTCATCAGGGCGACGGAACCGGTGGCGGCGAGGCCGCCGGAGCCGGCGCCGGTGCTGCCGGAGGAGGACGGGCCGGCCGAACCGGTCGAGCCGTCGCCGGTGGTGGCGCCGGAGTCGCCCGAGCTCCCGGTGGAGCCGGTGGCGCTTGTGGTACCGGTGGACCCGGTGCTGCCCGTCGAGGACGGGCCGCCCGAGCCCGTGGCGCCGTCGCCGGTGGTGGCGCCGGAGTCACCGGAGCCGGAGTCCTTGGCGTTCAGGACCAGCGAGGCGGTGTTGTTGGCGGGCTCGGGGTCGAACCGCAGCTTCGGGTCCTGGAGGAAGGGGTTGCGGACCACGACCTTGCCCGAGGCCCCCTCGACCACCTTGTTGATCTTCAGCCCGAAGGGCAGGGCGAAGTCGGCGTCCTCGCGTACGGACATCGGGGTGGAGCAGAAGTAGCGCGGGGCCGCAGTCTGGTTCTCGCGGTACCCCCCGGCGGCCGTCACGCCCCGGCAGGACTCGGGCCTGGTGACGACAGAGGCGCCCTCGGGCACGGTGACGTCTACGGTGGCGACGTCCTCGCCGGAGCGGAGGTAGCCGATCCACGCCGGACCCCGGTTACGGAATCCGACCTCCACCTCGACCGAGTCGCCCGCGGCGCCCTTCGCGCGGTCCCCGTACGCCGCGAAGTCGGCGGTGTTGGCGGTCCGGAAGTCGGCTTCCTGCTGGTTGTCGCTCGGGTCCAGGTCGGCCGAGAGGGCAGCCGGGGCCTCGCGCAGCGCCAGCGGGGCGCCCTTTCCGGGGCTGTACTCCGCACCGGCGCGCTGCGCGGCGAGGGCCGCGGAACCGCCCTCCTCGATGCGGTAGAGGAAGGAGTCGTAGAAGGCGCGCTCCGTGGCCCTGATGGAGGGCGGCTCGGCCAGCGTGTAGGCGACGCCGGGCTCGTAGGCGCCGTCGAAGGAGCACAGGGCGGTGGTCCAGGCGCCGGGGCTGCCCATGCCCCCGTCGGACTCGCTGTACTCGCAGTTGCGGTACCGCTCGGTGAACTCCATCCCGCGGGTGTACCGCAGGGTGAGCAGCACGCCCTCGGCCGCGCGGGTGCCGTTGTTCGCGAAGGTGACGGGCACCGGCTGGGTGTCGCCGGTCTCCAGCTCCGTCCTGAGCGGCAGCCGCTCCATCGACAGGTCGGGGCCGCCGATTCCGATCCGGGCGGTGAACGGGGTGAACGTGGCCCCGTCCGCCTCCGCGGTGACCTCGATGGCGCCCGTGTCGCCGGCCTCGCTGCCCTTGGCGGCGGTGACGTCGAGTGCGGCGAGGGTGCTCAGGCCGGGGAAGATGCCCCAGTCGTGGCAGACGGCACTCGTACCGGTGACCGAGCAGTCGGCGCCGCCCTCCTTGCCGAAGGCCACGTCCGCGACGCCCTTGATCCCGCTGAGGTCGAAGCGGACGGTGTATTCGCCCTCGAAGGCGCCGTTCTCCTCGTCCTCCGAAGGGTTGTTGACCGTGAAGTCGAGCGAGGCCTTCTGCGGGGTGCCCGTCGCCGGGTACGGGTGCAGCGCGGTCCCGGCCGGGCCGCCGAGCGTGAACTCGGGGGCGGCGGCCTGCGCCGGAACGGTCAGGACGAGGGGTCCGGCGGCCAGCAGACCGGCTGCGGCGAATCCTCCCGCGGCCCTGCGCAGAGCGGCTCTCGGGGTCGTGCTTCTCATATCGCGGGCTCTCCGGGTCGTGAGGAGCTGGGTGATCACCATTGCGGCGACGTGGGTACGACCAAGGTCCCGGGGGAATAGTTGCGCGGCGCCGGATCACGGATCGAGCACATCGCGAGGCGTGACCGACGTCACATAAGGATTTCGTGAGCTTCGGGACAACCATCGGGATGCCTTGCAGGTCATGCATGCGGAACCACCGGTCACATCCGTAACGCGGCTTCACCGGTAGAGCATGAGGGGCTGCACTCGGAGGGGGGTGCAGCCCCTTCTGCTGTCCCCCTCCGCCCCCTCGCCGTCTGCCCGGACGGAACCTTCCCGGTGGCTCAGGCCCGGCCGGTCTGCTTCGGCGGCATCGCGGGCATCCCCAGGAACGGCAGCCGCAGCGCGCCGAACGCCTCCGCCGGGACGGCCGGCGCCTGCGGTTCGACCGCCGCCAGCCGCTCGTACGCCTCTCCCGGCGCCGGACGGGGGTCCCGCTCCCCCTTGTTCGGCCAGAAGGACATGGCCCGTTCCGCCTGCGCGGTGATCGTCAGCGACGGGTTGACGCCGAGGTTGGCGGAGACCGCGGAACCGTCGACCACCGAGATGCCCGGGTGCCCGTACAGCCGGTGGTAGGCGTCGATCACCCCGTCCTCGGCGCTCGCGCCGATCGGGCAGCCGCCGAGGAAGTGCGCGGTGAGCGGGGTGCCCATCAGCTCACCGATGTTGGAGCCCGCGAAGCCGTTGATCTCCTCCGCGAGCAGGGTCGCGCCGCGGGTGGCCTCCGCGATCTGGGTCGGGTTGGGCGCGCCGTGCCCCTGCCGGGCGGTCAGCAGGCCCTTTCCTATCCCGCCCGGCTTGCGGTACGCGGTCAGGGAGTTGTCCAGCGACTGCATGACGAGCCCGATGATCGTCCGCTCCGACCAGCGCCGGTTGGAGAGCGAGCGCATGGCGAGCGCCGGGTGCCTGGCCATGCTGCCGAGCCAGCCGAGCACCCGGTGGGTGCTGTAGGGGACCTGGAGGATGGTCAGCCCGCCCATCGCGTTGGACCCCTTGCCGTAGCGGACCGGTTCGATGTGGGTGTTCTCGTCGGGGTGGATCGAGGAGGTGATGGCGACGCCCCTGGTGAAGTCGGCCTTGGTGCCGTGCTTCTTGCGGTAGCGCCGGTCGGAGGTCTGCGCCCCCACCAGCCCTTCGGAGTTGGTCCGGGTCAGCTCGCCGAGCCGGGCCGAGATGCGGGGCAGCAGTCCCCGGTCCTTCATCGTGTGCAGCAGGGTCTGGGTGCCGTACGTTCCCGCCGCCACGACCACCTGGCGGGCCCGCAGCCGCGTCGGCTTCGCCTTCCGGCGGCGGTCGGTGGGCACGGTGATGACGCGGTAGCCGCCCTCCGGGTGGTCGGTGACCGCGACGACGGAGGTCATCGGGTGGATGACCGCCCCGGCCTTCTCCGCAAGGTGGAGGTAGTTCTCGTTGAGGGTGTTCTTCGCGCCGTGCCGGCAGCCGGTCATGCATTCGCCGCACTCGGTGCAGGCCTTGCGGGCGGGGCCCACGCCGCCGAAGTACGGGTCCGCGACCGTTCCGCCGGGCTTGGCCCGCGCCGTCCCGTCGGCGTCCTCGCCGTCACCGAAGAAGACGCCGACCGGGGCGAGGTGGAAGGTGTCCCCGACGCCCATGACCTCCGCGGCCGCCTTGAGGTGGACGTCGGAGGGGGTCGTGGTCGGGTTGAGCCGGACCCCGAGCATCCGGGTGGCCTGGTCGTAGTACGGCTTCAGCTCGTCCTGCCAGTCGGTGATGTCCGCCCACTGGCGGTCCTGGAAGAACGGCGCGGGCGGCACGTACAGCGTGTTGGCGTAGTTCAGCGAGCCGCCGCCGACCCCCGCGCCGGCCAGCACCATCACCTTGCCGAGCAGATGCACCCGCTGGATGCCGAAGAGTCCGAGGGCGGGTGCCCAGAGGTAGTTCTTCAGGTCCCAGGAGTTCTTGGGCAGGGTGGCGGGGGTGAACCGGCGGCCCGCTTCGAGGACGCCGACCCGGTATCCCTTCTCGCTCAGCCGCAGGGCGGAGACCGCACCACCGAAGCCCGAACCGACGACCAGTACGTCGTAGTCGTACGCGGCGTCGTCGTCGGACGCACCGCCGGGTCCGGCCTGATTCTGGGCAGGGCTGTCCTGGGACATGGCACTCCTCCGTACGAAAAGGACAGAAATGCTGAGGTGGTGCGGGGGGGGCGGCGATGCCGCTGCGGTTCGGAGGTAACGGGGTCAGCGGGTTCGGCAGGGTCAGCGCAGGCGGAAGGCCTTCATCGCCTTCAGGCTGCGGGTCATGAACGCCGCGTACTTCTCGTCGTCCATCCCGAAGGACGGGGCGAGCGGGATCAGCCGCTGCTGGGCGACCGTCTGGGCCTCGGTGTACTTGAGGATGCCCTCGGAGCCGTGCCGGCGGCCGAGACCGGATTCCTTCATGCCGCCCATCGGGGACTGCACGCTGCCGTACGCGGGGGCGTAGCCCTCGTTGATGTTGACCGTGCCGGTGCGCAGCCGGGCGGCGACCGCGTGGCCGCGCCTGCCGTCCTTGGTCCAGACACTGGAGTTGAGGCCGTACGGGGTGGCGTTGGCGAGGCCGATGACCTCGTCCTCGTCGCTGAAGCGGTAGAGGGAGACGACCGGTCCGAAGGTCTCCTCCGTGCAGACGGCCATCGGCGCCTCGACGCCGTCCAGGATGGTCGGCTCGTAGAAGAGCGGGCCGATGTCGGGGCGGGCGACGCCGCCCGCGACGAGCCTGGCGCCCTTCTCCACGGCTTCCGCGACGTGCCGGCTGACGGTCTCCAACTGGCGCTCACCGACCAGCGAGCCCATGTCGGCCCCGTAGGCGAGGGAGTTGCCGAGCCGCATGGCCCGGGTCCGGGCGGCGAACCGCTCCACGAAGTCGTCCGCGACCGACTCGTGCACGTACAGCCGCTCGATGGAGATGCAGAGCTGGCCGGCGGAGGAGAAGCAGGCCCGGACGGCGCCCGCGGCGGCCTTCTCCACGTCGGCGTCCTTCAGGACCAGCATGGCGTTCTTGCCGCCGAGCTCCAGCGAGACGCCGACCAGCCGGGCCGCGGCGCCCTGGGCGACCTCGCGCCCGGTGCGGGTGGAGCCGGTGAACGAGACGTAGTCGGCGTGCTTGACGACCTCGGGGCCGACCACCGGTCCGTCACCGAGCACGACCTGGAACACCTCGGCGGGCAGCCCGGCCTCGATCAGCAGGTCACGGGCCCACAGCGCGGTCAGCGCGGTCTCCGTGTCGGGCTTCATCACGACGGCGTTGCCGGAGACGAACGCGGGCAGCGCGTCACCGACGGACAGCTCGAAGGGGTAGTTCCACGGCGCGATCTGGCCGACGACTCCGCGCGGCTGACGCAGCTCGGTGACCTTGGTGAGGGTCGGTACGACACCGGTGTGCCGCTTCGGCTTCAGGTACGCACCGGCCTTGCGGCCGTAGTGCCGGGCGGCGACGGCGACGGCCTGCACCTCCTCGTGGGCGTGCAGTCGCGCCTTGCCGGTCTCCAGCTGGATGAGGTCGAGGACCTCCGACTGGCGGCCGAGCACGAGGTCGTGGAAGCGCAGCAGCACCGCGGCCCTGGCCCGGACGGGCGTCGCCGCCCAGGCGGGCTGGGCGGCGCGGGCCCGCTCGAAGGCGGCGGCCACGTCCTCGGGGGTGGACTCCGGCAGGTCGGCCAGCTTCTCCCCGGTGAACGGGGTGTGGTTGGCCGTACGGCCGGACCCGGCGACGCCCCGGGTCAGCTGGGCGATCACCTCGGGGGTCACGACATCGGCGGCCGTGCGCACGCCCGCGGGCGCCGCGGCCACCGGGTTGGTGCCGACAGCGGCGGCGGAGGTGGGCGTGGAGGCCTGCGAGTCCGTCATGAGGGCGAGAGTACGTCCAGCCGGATGCTTTGGGTACCCGTGGGTAACGGCTTTTCACAGTCCCCACAGGAGCCCTGTGCGAGCACCCGCCGATCGAGCCAGTGTCCACTGGCTACGTAACCGCTGATCAGGGGCTATCTCCCGGGCCAGCGGTCAGGAGGACCGCATCTTCAGGCCCTCGGCCACCTGGTCGAAAAACTTCTCGCCGTTCCTGGCCGTCCGCCCCTCGGCGGGCGTATCGACCCGGACCAGCCCGTGGGCGACGCCCTTCCGTTTCCCCTTCCCCGGAATCCGCGACTCCCGGCACGTCCGTCACCCGTCTGGGTCCGAGCCGTCCGACGAGCGGGTACCGGCCGCCGAGGAGCCGGAAGATACCGGGGTCAGCCGGTGTCCCCCGGCGCGCGCCAGCCGCGCAGCATGGTGTCGAACTGCTTCTGGGTGGTGTCCCAGTCCGCCGCCGGACCCGTCATGTACAGCGCGTACTCCGGTCCTTCGTCGCCCGCGTAGTACATCTGGTCGATGGCGTGCCGCTGCTCGCCGCTGTTCTCGGTCCAGGTGAACTCCCAGAGCGATCCGGGGTGGTCACGGTAGAAGTTGGCGCGCAGGGCCAGGAGCCGGTACTGCGGCAGCCGCTTCCGCAGGCCCGGCTCCATGTTCTGCATGTGCAGGTACGAGGTCTCGAAGTCGGGCTGCTGGTCGATGCTGATCCGGAGGTAGCGCTTGCCGTTGTCCGGGGTGTAGTCGATGTTCGTGCCGCTCTTCCGGCGCTGCCAGCCGTCCGGTACGAGGAGCTTGAACCCCTCCGGGTCCTGGACCCGGTGCCAGCCGGCCGGCACGCCCTTGAGCGTCGGGTCCGGCTTCGGGCCCGGCTCCTCGGAGGGGTCCGGCGAGGACTTGTGGGGAGCCGGGTCCTGGGACCGGGTACCCGCGTCCGCGGTGCCGCCGCTCGCGCTGCCGCTCTCCGGGCTGTCGCGGTACTTCATCGCGGCGATCCCGGCGCCGACGCCGAGCAGCGCCGCCAGGGCGAGCACCAGCAGGGCCGTACGCCACCGGCCCCGGCCGCGCCGGGCCGCCGGGGCGGGCCCGGCGGGCGGAACGGCTCCGGGGTGGTGCGGCTGAGCCGTGGCGCCGGGGTGCGGCGGCTGCCCCGTGCCGCCGGAGTGCGGAAGCTGGGCCGTGCTGCCCGTCGTGCCGCCGGGGCCCATCGCGCGCACGGCCTCCTCCGGCAGCTGCTGCGTCGGCACGAACTCCTGGGCCGCCCGGGGCTGGCGCCCCTCCATGGCCTCCAGCAGCATCCGTTCCGCCTCTGCGGCCGACGGCCGGTCGGCCGGCTCCTTGCGGAGCAGCGCCGTGATGACGGGGCCGAGCGCCCCCGCCCTGACCGGCGGCGGCGGTTCCTCCGCGACGACGGCCTGCATGGTGGAGATCGGGGAGGTGCGCCGGAACGGCGAGCTGCCCTCCACCGCGGTGAACAGCGTGGCGCCCAGCGACCACAGGTCGGACGCGGGGCCGGGATCGCCGCCGCGTACCCGCTCGGGCGCCAGGAAGTCGATGGACCCGACCAGCTCACCGGTCCTGGTGATGGTCGAGTCGCCCTCTATCGCCGCTATCCCGAAGTCGGTGAGCAGCACCCGGCCGTCCCGGGCGAGCAGGACGTTGCCCGGCTTCACATCGCGGTGCAGCACCCCGGCGCCGTGTGCGGCGCGCAGCGCGCCCAGCACGTGGAGGCCGATCCTGGCGGCCTCGCGCGGCACCAGCGGCCCGGATTCCTTGGCGGCGTCGGCGAGTGAGGGGCCGTCGACGTACTGCATGACGATCCACGGCCGGTTGTCGTACTCGATGACGTCGTGGACGGTGACCACGCCCGGGTGCGTGATGCGGGCGGCGGCGCGGGCCTCCTTCTGGGTACGGGCGTGCAGCACCACCCGGTCCGCCTCCGCGACGTACAGCCCGGCGGTCAGCTCCTTGACGGCGACGGTGCGGTGCAGCACCTCGTCGTGGGCTCTCCAGACCTTGCCCATGCCGCCGCGCCCGAGGACTTCACCGAGCCGGTATCGCCCGGCCAGCAACAGTCCCGCATCCGTGCCCTGTGATCGATCCACGTATCCCTGCCCCGTTCCTTCGGATGACAGGTTACGGAGGGGAGGTGCGGGCACGGAACCTCGCATCGCCCACGAGATCGCACTGTGATGCTTGTCGCTTCGTCCGGTCGCTCTGGGGTCCCGTCAGGTATCAGGGCGTCACGCGATAGGAGGCGATGGCCTGTTGGTAGATGTCCGAGACCTTGTCGCGCTGGCTCTCCGGGCCGACCACTTGGAGGATGTGGTAGCGGCCCTTGACTATCATCGCGAGGTTGCGCACGTACACCTCCCGTCCGGAGCTGTCCTGCCAGGTGAACTGACCTTCCGCCATGGCCTGTCGGCCGACGTCGATCCGGCGCAGCCCGCTCGCGGACGACCAGCTGGAGTCCCGGAAGGGCTTCAACTCGGGTTCCTTGTCACGCTGGTATCCGAGCGGGTCGGCGCCGTTCGCCTTGACGGTGTCGCGGCCGGGGACGATCAGCAGGGTGAAGCCGTCGCTGCCGTAATGGACCTGGCGCTCCGTGTTGGCGGGGCTGCGCTGCCACCCCTTGGGCACCCCGACCTCGAAGCCCTCGTCGTCCTTGCGCAGCACGTAGCCGGACGGGAGCGCCACGGCGGAGCGGCTGGTCTGCGGCTTCTGCTTGCCGGCCGGCCGGGAGGGGGACGACGAGGGCGCGGCCGATCCGCCGGAGCCGCTCGGGCGGGCGGAGCCGGGCTCCGGCGGTCCGGTCGCCGTACGGGACGGGCTGGCGCCCGCGCCGGACTGCGAACCCGACTTGGGCATGAACATCACGGCGTACACGATCGCCGCGACCAGCACCAGCAGGATCAGGACGAGCAGCAGCCGGCCGAGCCGTCGCGGCGCGCGCTGCCCGTCCTGCTGCGGGCGCGGCGGGGTGCGCAGCGCCTTGGGGCCCTTGGGCTCGCGCGGCGGCCTGACGGCCCGGGGTTCGCGCGGTTCCGCGCGTACCGGCTCCGCCTCCGGCCGCCCCCTGCCCTGGCGGTGGCGGCCGTGCGCGGCGCCGCCCCGGCGGCCGCGCCGCTTGCGGACGAGCTCGCCCCGGCGGCGTACGACGGGCAGCTTGGTCTCGTCCACGGACGGCAGCGGCACCACGTCGAGTCCGGCCTCCGGCTCCGGCGCGGAGCGCACGAGGGAGCGCAGCCAGCCGCGCAGCTCCTCGAAGTCCGGCCGCTCGGTCGGGTCCTGCCGCAGCAGCGATTCGACGACGGGCCGCAGCGCGCCGCACTCCTCCGCGAAGGCGGGCGGCTCGCCGCAGACCATCTGGACGAGCTCGGCGGCGTTCTCCTCCGGGTACGGGGCGTGGCCCTGGACGGCGCGGTAGAGCAGCGCGCCCAGCGCCCAGAGGTCGGTGGAGGGGCCGATGGGCGGTGCCAGCTGCCAGTTCTCGTGGACCGGGCCGGCCTGCTCGGGCGCCCAGCGCTCGGTGACCGCGCCGACGACGGCGATCCGGGCCTGCCGCGCGCGCTCCGCGGCGAGGGTGGTGGCGGGGCCCCGGTAGGCGGAGGTGTCGCGGTTCCCGGCGACGATCTCGTCCCAGCCGCCCGCGGCCGCCGCCCCGGACTCGCTGGCACGGGCGGGCGGCGTGTGGCGGACGACGGCCGGGGTCGCGCCCTGGCGCCGGGAGTCGGCCCGCAGGGCGTCCTCGCTGGAGCCGCCGGCCGGGACCGGGCGTCCGGCGCCGGGGCCGTCGTCCCAGGAGCCGGTCAGATGCAGCCGCCGGGGCGGTGTCCGGCCGCCGTCGCCGTCCTCGCCGTACGTGGCGTCCTCGCCGTCGTACTCGTCGTCCCCGTCGTCGTCCTCATCGTCATCGTCGTCGTAGTCATACCCGTAGTCGTCGGCCAGCGGGTCGGGCAGCCGGGACAGGCCTGCGGGCGGCTGCGGACCGGACTGGCCGGTGCCTTCGCGCTGGACCGGCAGCACGCCGGTGTCCCCGTCCTCCTCCGTACCGGCTCGGCGCTCCTCCTCGCTGACGCGTGCGGCGGCGGCGCGGGCCCCCGCGCGGTACGCGGCGATGGCGCCCGCACGCGCGGCACGCGCCTGGGCGGCGCCGCCGTGCTCGGGGGCGGGGAGGGGCTGCGGCGGTCGGCGTACGGACTCCAGCTCAGCGGCGCCGTAGGGATACCCGGAACCACCCGCGGAAGGACCGGACTCGATCGCCGCGGGACCGCGCGAACCCGGCACCTCGGGCGGGCCGCCGGGGTCGGACGGGGGCTCGTAGCCGTCCCCGTCCCCGTAGCCGGACGGGGACTCGTACTCGTCCGGGTACTCGTACTCCGTCTCGGTCTCGGTGCCGTACTCGGTCCGGTGCGCGGCCATCGGCAGCGCGTAGGGGTCGTGGTCCTGGTCGTCGGGTCCCTGCACCGGTTCGGCCGTCGGCGGTACGTACGGGCCGGTGGGGCCCGACTCCACGGCGGGGCCGCCGTACTCGCCGTCCTCCTCCGCGTCGTCCGGGCGGGGCACCGGTACGTAGCCGCAGAGGGCCTCTTCCGCCGCCCCGGCCGCCAGACCGGTCAGCACGACGCGTCCGTCGTCGCAGATGAGCACGGTGCGCACGGTGATGTTGCGGTGGGTCCAGCCGTGGGCGTGCAGCACGCGCAGCGCCGTCAGGACGTCGGAGCCGATCTCCGCGGCCCGGTACGGATTGAGCGGGCGCTCCGCGAGCAGCGCGGCCAGCGGGCGGGCCGCGACCAGTTCACTCACTATCCAGAGCGATCCCGCCTCGGCGAACACGTCGAAGACCTGGTCGAGCCGAGGGTGGTCGGGGACCTGGGCCGCCGCCTGGGCGGCCTCGATCGCGCGCCGGACCGCCGGATCGGTGGACCGCCGCACCGTGCGTCCGCCGGTCAGCCGGGCCGGTGCGGGCAGGCCGTCGGCGTCGAGCACCTCCGCGTCCACGACTTCCGGTAACGGCACCTGCCGGACCAGGACTTCCTGCCCGCTATAGGTGTCGAACGCCCGGGTTTCCACCAGTTCGTACGCATCGGACGGGGGCAGCGGAAGGCGGTAGCGGTCGGCGAGTACCCGACCCGCGTAGTCGTCCACGACGCCTCCCCGCAGCGCGCTGTCCCCCGGTCACCGAGACCGCACCGAACCCGCCAAATATGGTCACTCACCGTGCAGTTGGCAGGTGATTTCGGCTGCGTACGGTCTTCGGGCTCTCACCATACGTGGCAACGGGCGGCCGCGCGGCAGGGTCTGCGCAACCCGGCCCGGCAGCCGTCCTCAGTCGAGCGGCTTGAACGTGTCGAACGCGGTCTTGCGCAGCGTCTTGCACGCCTTGCCGTTCCACTCGTCGGCCTTGCAGCTGATCATGATCGAGTAGCCGCGCTTCGCGTCGACCTTGAAGCCCCGGTTCAGTACCCGGCTGCGCTGCCCCTTCTCGTTACGCTCGAACTCCCAGTCCGCGACGGTCGGGTACCCGTTGTACTCGACCTTCTTGATACCCAGGTGCTGGTACCCGCTGCTGCTGCCGGCAACCGCGCCCTTCAGCCCGTTCCAGGCGGCGGCCGCGTCGTCGCCCGGCGAGCTGTTGTAGTCGATCTGGACGCGCGGGAAGCCCTTGTCGATGTTGTAGATGCCGCCGGAATTGCTGCCCGCGATGGAGTTGCGCTCGAATCCCTCGGGCATCGCCATGGTGAAGTGGAACCGCTTGTCGGTGACCGGCTTGTACCCGGCGGGCAGCGCGCCCTTGCCGTCCGCGTCGCCTTCGGAGCCGTCCGAGCCCTTGCCGGAGTCGTCCTTTCCGGAGTCGTCCTTGCCCTGGCCGTCGTTCCCGTCCTGGCCCTTGTCCTGGTCCTTGCCGCTGCCGCCGCCCTGTTCGGTACCGCCGGTCCCTGCGGAGGAGCCCGGCGTCGAGGCGCCGGCCGAGGCCGAGGTGTCGTCCTTGCCCTTGCCCGCGTCGTCCTTGCCCGTGTCGTCACCGCCCAGCGAGAGCGCGAGGACCGTGCCGAGCACCGCGAGCACGATGACGGCCGCGATGACCGCCAGGGTGCGGCGCGGCACCACGTCCGTGAGCGAAGCCCGGGGCGGGGCGGGCGCGGTGGTGGCCGGACGCGGCGGCGGTACGACCCCGGAGGCGGATGCCGTGGCGGGTGCCGTGGCGGGCCGGGCCGGTACGGCGGCGGCCGGGGCCGCGGGGGTACCGGCGACGGGCGCGGCCTTGGCGTTCCGCGCGGAGCGCAGCGCGCCCCGCAGCCGGTCGCGGGTGCCCTCGCCCGGTTCGCCGCTCTTCGAGGCGGACTTGGCGGGGGCGGGCACCTTGGGCAGCGCCATCACCTGGGTGGCGTCGGCCGGCGGCACCGGGGCGTCCGACTGCTCGGGGGCGTTGATCACGTCGTTGAGCAGGGCGCGCGCACCGGCGTCGTCGAGCCGCTGCTCGGGGTCCCGGGCGAGCAGCCCGTAGATGACCTCTTCCAGCGGACCCGCGTTCTTCGGCGGGTCGAGCGGCTCGGTCATCACCGCGGTCAGGGTCGCGATCGCGGAGCCCTTGTCGTACGGCGGGCAGCCCTCGACGCTCGCGTAGAGCAGTCCGCCGAGCGACCACAGGTCGGCCGGCGGGCCCGGCTTGTGCCCGCGGGCCCGCTCCGGCGAGATGTACGAGGGTGCGCCGACGAGCATGCCGGTGGAGGTGACGGAGGGGTCGCCCTCCACCTGGGCGATCCCGAAGTCGGTCAGTACGACCCGGCCGTCCTCCGCGATCAGCACGTTGGACGGTTTCACGTCACGGTGCAGGATGCCCTCGCGGTGCGCGGAGCGCAGCACGTCGAGTATGGCCAGTCCTACCTCGGCCGCCCGTCTCGGCGTCAGGACACCGTCCTCGCGCACCGCCTCGGCCAGCGACTTGCCCTCGATGAGTTCCATGACGATCCACGGCCGGTCGTCCTCGTCGACCACGTCGTAGACGGTGACCGCGCCGTTGTTGCGAATCCGGGCGATCGCCTTCGCCTCGCGCAGCGTCCGCGTGATGAGACGGCGTTTCTCGTCGTCGTCGATGGCTGTCGGGAACCGCAGTTCCTTGACCGCGACCGTGCGGCCCAACGTCTCGTCGACGGCGCGGTGGACCGTGCCCATACCGCCCCGGCCGAGCACCTCCCCGAGCCGGTAGCGCCCCGCGAGGAGGCGTCCGTCCTTGTCCCGTTGGGGCTCCCGTGCCTGCTCCGCCTCCGACATGCGTCCCCTCTGCGATCAACCCGCCCTGGCAGAGCGTTCATTGTCCCCTACCCCGGGACCGGTCCTGGTGCCGGGGCCCGGCTCCGCCCCGAATGTGACCGGCGTAAGGACTCCCTGGCACCCCGGCTCCCGGGACACCGCGACGCCGGCCTGTCGGTGACAGCGCCGCCCGGTCCCGGAACTGCGAGCCTGCCCAGCGAACCACACCTCACGCCCGCAGCCTCCTACCCGCCACGGCCCGCCGTCCAGGGCGGAGCGCCCACTGCGGCACTCCTGATACATACTTCCGCCGCGGGCGGCCCGGCATCCGGTGCGCGGGCCGCGGCCGGCGCCCCCGAACCGGCTTTCCTGGAAGCGGAGTTCCGTCCGGACCAGGGGCGCCAACGGCAACAGGGCCCGCGGGCGCTGTCGTCGTGCGTCGGACGGCGGTTCGACGGCGGGCCCTAGATCGGCTGGATGTCCGGCGCTCCGAGCCGTGCCGCGTCCGCCGTCAGGTCGTCGGGCTGGCGCTGCGACTCCCGTTCCGCCTCCACCCGCTTCTCGTAGTGCGTGACCTCCCGGTCGATCTGGCTCTTGTCCCAGCCGAGCACCGGGGCCATCAGCTCCGCGCAGAGCCGGGCGGAACGCGTGCCCCGGTCGAAGGTCTCGATGGAGATCCGGGTCCGCCGGGTCAGCACGTCGTCGAGGTGGCGGGCGCCCTCGTGCGAGGCCGCGTAGACGATCTCGGCCTTCAGGTAGTCGTCGGCGGACGGCAGCGGCTCGCCCAGCACCGGATCTCCGGCGATCAGCTCCAGGATCTCCTCGGACATCGCGCCGTACCGGTTCAGCAGATGCTCCACCCGGGCGACGTGCAGCCCGGTCCGGGCGGCGATCCTGGCCCGCGCGTTCCACAGGGCGCGGTAGCCCTCCGCACCCAGCAGCGGGATGTCCTCGGTGACACAGTCGGCCACCCGCTGGTCGAGGCCGTGCACCGCCTCGTCGACGGCGTCCTTGGCCATCACCCGGTACGTCGTGTACTTGCCGCCCGCGACGACGACGAGGCCCGGGGCCGGATGCGCCACCGTGTGCTCGCGGGACAGCTTGCTGGTCGCGTCCGACTCGCCGGCCAGCAGGGGACGCAGTCCGGCGTAGACACCCTCGACGTCGTCCCTGGTCAGCGGGGTGGACAGGACCGAGTTGACGTGTTCCAGCAGGTAGTCGATGTCGGCACTGGACGCCGCCGGGTGGGCCTTGTCCAGATCCCAGTCGGTGTCCGTGGTGCCGATGATCCAGTGGCGGCCCCACGGGATGACGAAGAGCACGGACTTCTCGGTCCGCAGGATCAGGCCGGTGGAGGAGTGGATGCGGTCCTTCGGGACGACGAGGTGGATGCCCTTGGAGGCCCGGACGTGGAACTGGCCGCGCTCCCCGATCAGCGCCTGGGTGTCATCCGTCCAGACGCCGGTGGCGTTGACCACCTGTCTGGCCCTGACCTCGTACTCACCGCCCGCCTCGACGTCCTCCACCCGGACGCCGACGACGCGCTCGCCCTCCCGGAGGAAGCCGGTCACCCTGGCCCCGTTCGCCACGTGGGCGCCGTACCCGGCGGCGGTCCGCACCAGCGTCGCCACATAGCGGGCGTCGTCCATCTGGGCGTCGTAGTACTGCAGGGCCCCCACCAGCGCGTCCTTCTTCAGCGCGGGGGCGACCCGCAGGGCGTGGCGGCGGGTGAGGTGCCGGTGCGTGGGCAGTCCCCGGCCGTGCCCGGACGACACCGACATCGCGTCGTACAGCGCGACTCCGGAGCCCGCGTAGAGCCGCTCCCAGCCCTTGTGCTGCAACGGATAGAGGAACGGCACCGGCTTCACCAGGTGCGGGGCGAGGCGCTCCAGCAGCAGCCCGCGCTCCTTCAGCGCCTCCCGGACGAGTGCGAAGTCGAGCATCTCCAGATAGCGCAGCCCGCCGTGGATCAGCTTGCTCGACCTGCTGGACGTGCCGGACGCCCAGTCGCGCGCCTCGACCAGGCCGGTCGAGAGCCCTCTCGTGGCCGCGTCGAGTGCCGTCCCGGCGCCGACCACGCCCGCCCCCACGACCAGCACGTCCAGTTCGCGCTCGGCCATCGCTGCGAGCGCCTCGACGCGCTCCGCGGGTCCCAGTGTCGCTGTCCTCACCGCTGCCTCCCGGTAGATCGGGGTGGTCCGGGCACGGGGTGCGGTCCGACCGAGGGGGTCGGACAACCGTGCCCACCCCTCGATTCTGTCCGCGCTTCGCGACTTCAGCCACCGCCTGTGGACAACACCCGGACAACCATGGCCACACAATGCGACATATAGGTCATATTTACGCCTAGTCTGACATTGCGCTGTCCTCAGGGGTTGCGCTTTCTGTCCTCATGGTCTTAGGGAAGGACGGCCACCCACGTGCCTGCAGACCTCGCCGTCATCGGACTCGGTCACCTCGGCCTGCCCCTCGCCCAAGCCGCCGTCGCAGCCGGTATCCAGACCGTCGGCTACGACACCGACCCCCGGGCCTTCGCGGAGCTGTCCGCGGGCCGCACCCCCGTCGAGGGATCACTCCCCGCGTCCGACATCCGGCGCATGCTCTCCGGGGGATTCCGCCCCACCACCAACGAGGCCGAGCTCGGCCGGGTCCGTACCGCGGTGATCTGCGCGCCCACCCCGCTCGGCCCCGACCGCACCCTCGACCTGAGCGCCGTCGGTGAGGCGGCCCGCGCCCTCGCCGCCCGGCTGCGGCCGCACACCACGGTGCTGCTGGAATCCTCCGTACCCCCCGGCACCACGGAGAACTTCCTGCTCCCCCTCCTGGAGAAGGGCTCCGGGCTGCGCGGCGGCCGCGACTTCCACCTCGCGTACTCCCCGACCCGGCTCGACCCCGGCAACCGCACCCACGTCTACGCCAACACCCCCAAGGTCATCGGCGGCCTCACCCCCGCCTGCACCGAATCGGCCGCGGCCTTCTACAGCCGGCTCACCGACAAGGTCGTCCGCGCACGGGGCCCGCGCGAGGCCGAGATGACGAAGGTCCTGGAGACCAACTTCCGGCACGTCAACATCGCCCTGGTCAACGAGATGGCGGTGCTCTGCCACGATCTCGGCGTCGACCTCTGGGACGTCATCCGGTGCGCCGAGACCAAGCCCTTCGGCTTCCAGCCCTTCCGTCCGGGCCCCGGCGTCGGCGGCCACGGAGCCCCGGTCGACCCGGGCTTCCTCCCGTACAGCAGCCGCACCCCCGGCCACCCGCTGCGGATGGTCTCGCTCGCCCAGGAGATCAACGACCGGATGCCGCAGTACGTGATCCAGCGCTGCGCCACCCTCCTCAACGAACACGGCAAGTCCGTACGCGGCGCCCGGGTGCTGCTGCTCGGCGTCACGTACAAGCCGGACCTCGCCGACCAGGAGGCCTCCCCCGCCCGCGAGATCGCCACCCGGCTGATGGACATGGGTGCCCAGATCGGCTACCACGACCCCCACGTGCTGGACTGGCGGGTACGCGAACTCCCGGTCCCCCGGGCCGATTCGCTGTACGAGGCGGCCTCCAGCGCCGACCTCACGGTGCTGCTCCAGCACCACCGCACGTACGACCTCCAAGGGCTCGCCGTGAAGGCGCAACTGCTCCTGGACACCCGGGGCGCGACACCCGCCGGAGCCGCGCACCGGCTATGAGCACAATCCAGCCACCGAATCTCCTGGGCCGATGTCCGACGCGGCTGCTAGCCTGCGGCGTCACTTACCGCACAGCCGTGCGCATCGCCCAGGGGGGAACCCGAATGAGCCAGCCCGTACCACCGCCGAACCAGCCTTACGACGGCCAGCCGCAGGCCGGCAACCCGTATGCCGGCCAGCCCGGCCAGCCCGCCGCCCCGACCGGCAACCCGTTCGCCGGTCAGCAGCCGGGACCGTACGGCCAGCCGGGCGCCCAGTTCGGCGGCGGCGCACCGTTCGCCCCGATGGCACCGGCGCGGGACAACCTCGCGCTCGGGCTGGTCGTCGCGTTCGTGGCGGCCCTGGTCGCCGCCGGAATCTACGGCGCGATCATCGGTGCCACCAAGCACGAGATCAGCTACGCGGCCGTGGGTGTGGGCGCCATCGTCGGCTTCGCCGCGGGCAAGGTCGGCGGCCGCAACCCCGTCCTGCCGGTGCTCGGCGCCGTCTTCGCGCTGATCGGTGTCTACGCAGGGCAGCTGCTCGGTGAGGCCATCATCATCAGCAAGCAGCTCCCGCTGTCCGTCACGGACATCTTCCTCGACCACTTCAGCGACCTGAACACGGTGTGGAAGGAGGACTCCGACTTCGTCAGCGTTCTCTTCTTCCTGGTCGCCGCGGCTGTCGCGTTCTCCACGGCGAAGAAGACGGCCGACTAGTCACGGGCCACGCACCGCACACACACCGGAGGGCCCGGACGGCGATCGCCGTCCGGGCCCTCCGTCGTCCCGCGTGCGCTCAGCGGCGGTGCTGCGAGTCCGCCACCGTGACCTCGACGCGCTGGAACTCCTTGAGGTCGCTGTAGCCCGTGGTCGCCATCGCCCGGCGCAGTGCGCCGAAGATGTTCATCGAGCCGTCGGGGGTGTGCGAAGGACCGGTGAGGACCTCCTCCGTCGTCCCGACCGAGCCGAGGTCGACCAGCTTGCCGCGCGGCACGTCCTCGTGGACGGCCTCCATGCCCCAGTGCCGGCCCCGGCCCGGCGCGTCCGTCGCGCGGGCGAGCGGGGAGCCCATCATCACGGCGTCCGCACCGCAGGCGATGGCCTTCGGCAGGTCGCCGGACCAGCCGACGCCGCCGTCCGCGATCACGTGCACGTACCGGCCGCCGGACTCGTCCATGTAGTCGCGGCGGGCACCGGCCACGTCCGCGACGGCGGTCGCCATCGGGACCTGGATGCCGAAGACGTTGCGCGTGGTGTGCGCGGCACCGCCGCCGAAGCCGACCAGGACACCGGCCGCGCCGGTGCGCATCAGGTGCAGGGCGGCGGTGTACGTGGCGCAGCCGCCGACGATCACCGGGACGTCCAGCTCGTAGATGAACTGCTTCAGGTTGAGCGGCTCGGCCGCGCCCGAGACGTGCTCGGCGGAGACCGTCGTACCGCGGATGACGAAGATGTCCACACCCGCGTCGACGACCGCCTTGGAGAACTGGGCGGTGCGCTGCGGGGAGAGCGCGGCGGCGGTGACGACACCGGAGTCGCGCACCTCCTTGATGCGCTGCCCGATCAGCTCCTCCTGGATGGGGGCGGAGTAGATCTCCTGGAGCCGGCGGGTGGCCGACTCGACGGGCATCTGGGCGATCTCGTCGAGCAGCGGCTGCGGGTCGGCGTGCCGGGTCCACAGGCCTTCCAGGTTCAGCACGCCCAGTCCGCCGAGCTCACCGATGCGGATGGCGTGCTGCGGGGAGACCACGGAGTCCATGGGAGCGGCCAGGAACGGCAGCTCGAAACGGTAGGCGTCGATCTGCCAGGCGATCGAGACCTCCTTCGGGTCGCGGGTCCGGCGGCTCGGGACGACGGCGATGTCGTCGAATGCGTATGCCCGGCGGCCGCGCTTGCCGCGCCCGATCTCGATCTCAGTCACGATGTGTGGCCTTTCCCTCTACGTCTGCGCTGTCCAGTATCCCCGACACGTGCCTGAGGGGCGGTACCGGGAAGCCCGGTCCGCCCCTCACCCGCGTTGTCGCGTTACTTCCTGCTGTAGTTCGGTGCTTCGACCGTCATCTGGATGTCGTGCGGGTGGCTCTCCTTGAGGCCCGCGGAGGTGATCCGCACGAAGCGGCCCTTGCTCTCCATCTCGTCGACGGAGGCCGCGCCCACGTAGCCCATCGTCTGGCGGAGGCCGCCGACGAGCTGGTGCAGGACGTTGGCCAGCGGGCCCCGGTAGGGCACCTGGCCCTCGATGCCTTCGGGGACGAGCTTGTCGTCGGAGGACACCTCGGCCTGGAAGTACCGGTCCTTCGAGTAGGAGCGGCCCTGGCCGCGGGACTGCATCGCGCCGAGCGAACCCATGCCCCGGTACGACTTGAACTGCTTGCCGTTGATGAACTGCAGCTCGCCCGGGGACTCCTCGCAGCCCGCGAGCAGCGAGCCGAGCATCACCGCGTCCGCGCCGGCCACCAGGGCCTTGCCGATGTCGCCGGAGTACTGCAGGCCGCCGTCACCGATGACCGGGACGCCCGCCGCACGGGCCGCGAGCGCGGCCTCGTAGATCGCGGTGACCTGCGGGACGCCGATGCCGGCGACCACTCGGGTGGTACAGATCGAACCGGGGCCGACGCCCACCTTGACGCCGTCCACCCCGGCGTCGACCAGGGCCTGGGCGCCGTCGCGGGTCGCGACGTTGCCGCCGATGACGTCCACGTTCACGGCCGACTTGATCTTCGCCATCCAGTTGAGGGCGTTGCTGTTGTGGCCGTGCGAGGTGTCGACGATCAGGAAGTCCACCCCGGCCCCGGCCAGCGCCTGGGCGCGGTCCAGCGCCTCCGGGCTGGCACCGACGGCCGCGCCGACGAGCAGCCGGCCCTCGGCGTCCTTGGCCGCGTTCGGGTACTGCTCGGCCTTCTTGAAGTCCTTGACCGTGATCAGGCCCTTGAGGATGCCCGCCTCGTCGACCAGCGGAAGCTTCTCGATCTTGTGGCGGCGCAGCAGCTCCATGGCGTCCACGCCGGAGATGCCGACCCGGCCGGTGACCAGCGGCATCGGCGTCATGACCTCGCGCACCTGGCGCCCGCGGTCCGACTCGAAGGCCATGTCGCGGTTGGTGACGATGCCGAGCAGCTTGCCCGCCGGGTCGGTGACCGGTACGCCGCTGATGCGGAACTTGGCGCACAGCGCGTCGGCCTCGCCGAGCGTGGCGTCCGGGCTGACCGTGATCGGGTCGGTGACCATGCCGGACTCGGACCGCTTCACCAGGTCCACCTGGTTGACCTGGTCCTCGACCGAGAGATTGCGGTGCAGTACGCCGACGCCGCCCTGACGGGCCATGGCGATCGCCATGCGGGCCTCGGTCACCTTGTCCATCGCGGCGGACAGCAGCGGGATGTTCACGCGTACGTTCCGCGAGATGAGCGACGAGGTGTCGACCGCGTTGGGCAGCACGTCAGATGCGCCCGGCAGCAGCAGCACGTCGTCGTATGTCAGCCCGAGCGTCGCGAATTTCTCGGGCACTCCGTCGACGTTTGCAGTCATGACACCTTCCCCAAATGGCCTTGATCGGTGCGGATGTCCATGCTAACGGCCTCCGTGCGTGTCTCATTCCACGAGCAAGATCACCCGGAGGTTCTGTACCTTCCTACGGGGCCGGGAAGGCCCGGCCCACGGACCGCGAAAGCCCCGGCTCACTGCTCCGCGAGGGCCCGCAGCCGGCTCAGCGCACGGTGCTGGGCGACCCGGACCGCGCCCGGCGACATGCCCAGCAGCTGTCCGGTCTCCTCCGCGGTCAGTCCGACCGCGACGCGCAGGACCAGCAGCTCGCGCTGGTTCTCCGGGAGGTTGGCGAGGAGCCGCTTGGCCCAGGCGGCGTCGCTGCTGAGCAGCGCACGCTCCTCGGGCCCGAGTGAATCGTCCGGCCGCTCCGGCATCTCGTCGGAGGGCACCGCGGTCGATCCCGGGTGCCGCATCGCGGCCCGCTGGAGATCGGCCACCTTGTGGCCGGCGATGGCGAAGACGAAGGCTTCGAAGGGTCTGCCGGTGTCCTTGTACCGAGGCAGCGCCATCAGCACCGCGACACAGACCTCCTGCGCCAGGTCCTCCACGAAGTGGCGGGCATCACCGGGCAGCCGGTTCAGCCGGGACCTGCAGTAGCGCAGCGCGAGGGGGTGGACATGGGCCAGCAGATCGTGGGTGGCCTGCGCGTCGCCCTCGACGGCGCGGTGCACCAGGGCACCGATCACCGTCGTTCCGTCGTCGCGCATCGGACCATGGTGCCTCGGTGCCGCATCATCCGCGGCACCGCGTTCGTAGTTGTGCACCGAAGCGTTATGAGCGGGTGCGCCGGAAGTCATGTCCTGCGCCCTCCCCTTCCGCTCGACCGAATCGTTCCCGAGGAACTCCACATCTCAAGGATGCGGCATCGGCCGGGAAGCGTCACATACCGCGGGGGCGGCGGACTCCTCGGGCGGGGAACCGCCGGGCCCCGGGTCGCCCCGTCCGCCGGTGTGCGGACGGGGGGTGGATCGACTGCCGACCGTGCCCGGCCCTCAGCGGACCAGGCCCCAGCGGAAGCCGAGCGCGACGGCGTGCGCCCGGTCCGAGGCTCCGAGCTTCTTGAAAAGGCGCCTGGCGTGTGTCTTCACCGTGTCCTCCGAGAGGAACAGCTCACGGCCGATCTCCGCGTTGGAGCGGCCGTGGCTCATCCCTTCGAGCACCTGGATCTCACGCGCCGTGAGCGTGGGGGCCGCACCCATCTCCGCCGACCGCAGCCGGCGCGGGGCCAGTCGCCACGTCGGATCGGCCAACGCCTGGGTGACGGTCGCCCGGAGCTCCGCCCGGGAGGCGTCCTTGTGCAGATACCCGCGGGCCCCGGCGGCGACCGCGAGCGCGACGCCGTCCAGGTCCTCGGCGACGGTCAGCATGATGATCCTCGCTCCGGGGTCGGCGGAGAGCAGCCGCCGGACCGTCTCCACACCCCCCAGACCGGGCATGCGCACGTCCATCAGAATCAGATCCGAACGGTCGGCACCCCAGCGGCGGAGGACTTCCTCGCCGTTGGCCGCCGTCGTCACACGCTCGACGCCGGGCACGGTCGCGACCGCGCGACGGAGCGCCTCTCGGGCAAGCGGGGAGTCGTCGCAGACGAGGACGGATGTCATGACCGCCCTCCGAAGCTGATGCGCGTCACCTTGAGCCTCCAGGCTGTTACAAGTCGTCACCTGTGCGGTTGACGCTCTCGGACACCTGCCCGATCGCTTTCTAGGTCAACCGCCTCCGCACTCTCAACGATGGTCACTCGAAAGAGTTACGGGTCGGACAACAGGGTTCGGCACTCTACGTGAGGGTGCGGACACGGAGGAGAGCGCCACGGGTTCGTCCAGCCGTCAACTGAACCTTCACAGGAACGTATGCCCCATTTAGCGGGTTTTCTTCCCTTTTGCTGGTGTCTGTGACTAGATTCGCAATCAGTCATATTTACATCTACTAACACCGTAGATGTACGGTCATGAACACGGCCGACGACGGACGACAACGACGCTTCCGACTCAGCACGGTTTCGAGGGGACAAGCAATGGCAGATTTCTCCCGCCTTCCCGGACCCAACGCCGATCTGTGGGACTGGCAACTGCTGGCGGCCTGCCGAGGGGTCGACAGCTCGCTGTTCTTCCACCCCGAGGGCGAACGGGGCGCCGCCCGGAGCGCCCGCGAGAACTCCGCGAAAGAGGTCTGCATGCGGTGCCCGGTGCGCGCCGAGTGCGCGGCCCACGCCCTGGCGGTGCGCGAGCCCTACGGGGTCTGGGGCGGACTGACCGAGGACGAGCGCGAGGAGCTCATGGGGCGGGCCCGCAACCGGCTGATCTCCGCGACGGCGCCCACCGGGCCGGCGTCACCCCCCGGGCACGGCTGACCCCCACCGCCGCTCCCGTACGGCAGAAACGTTTTTTCAGGCGCGCGCAACATACCTGCCACGCTCTCGATCCGAGCGCTTTCACCACGCGCTCTCACCGGGCACTCGCATCCCGCGCTCTCGATCCGAGCGCTCTCATCCCGCGCGCTCACTCCGCAGGCGCCGCACCCCGCGGGCCCCTCAGCGGGCGGCCGCCAGCGACAGCTGGTCCAGCGTGGCCGCCACCGCCGGGACCTGCGCCAGGTCGGGCAGGGTGAGCGCGACGATCTCGCGCTCGATGGCCGGTTCCACGTCGACCGTCACGGCGCCCCGGGGGCCCACCGACTCGATCGCGAGGGCCGGCAGCACGGCCACTCCGAGACCGGCGCCGACCAGGCCGATCACCGCGGGGTAGTCATCGGTGGCGAAGTCGATCCGGGGGGTGAAGCCGGACTCCTCGCAGACCTCCACCAGCTGCCGACGGCAGCGCGGGCAGCCGGCGATCCACGGTTCTGCGGCGAGTTCCGCGATGCCCACCGACGTCCGGCCCGCCAGCGGGTGGCCGTCGGGCAGCAGCCCGATCAGCCGGTCGGTGAGCAGCGGGCGTGCCACCAGGTCGTCCCACTCCGCGCCCTGCGTGCCGTACCGGAAAGCCAGGGCGATGTCGCAGTCGCCGTCGCGCAGCATCTCCACCGAGCGGGGCGGCTCCGCCTCGACCAGGGAGACCCGGGTGCCGGGGTGCTCTGCCCGCAGCGCCGCGAGGGCGCCCGGCACCAGGCTGGAACTGCCGCTCGGGAAGGACACCAGCCGGACCCGGCCGGCCCGCAGGCCCGCGATCGCGGCGACCTCCTCCTCCGCGGCGGTGAGCCCGGCGAGGATGCCGGAGGCGTGCCGCACGAGCGCCTGACCGGCCTGCGTCAGCCGCATCTCGCGTCCGGTCCGGATGAGCAGCGTGGTGCCGGCGGAGGACTCCAGGGCCTTCATCTGCTGGCTGACCGCGGGCTGTGTGCAGCCCAGCTCGCGGGCGGCGGCGGAGAAGGAGCCGGTGGCGGACACGGCTCGCAGGACGCGGAGATGACGGGCTTCGATCACCCTTTGAATATAAGACCCTCTTGGGTAAGGGGCGAATTATTCACTTGTGACTTTGAGCCACAATAGGCTCCGCGTGCCCTTGCGGAGCCGTTAGCGTGCGGGAATGAGCGCGATGAGGGTGCTGACCGTGAACACCGGGCGGCCCGTGGCGGTGCCGTACACCGACTCTCCGGGCGGGGTGACCGGGATCGGCAAGCGACCGGTCGAGGGTCCCGTACGGGTCACGGAGCCCGGCCCCGAGGGCACCGGCGGCAGCGGTCTCGCCGGGGACGCGGTCTGCGATCTGCGGTTCCACGGCGGCTCGAACCAGGCCGTGTACGCCTACGCCCGCGAGGAGCTGGACCGCTGGGAGCAGGCGCTGGGACGCCCGCTGCCCAACGGCGCCTTCGGCGAGAACCTGACCACCGGAGGGGTGGACCTCAGGGGCGCGCTGATCGGCGAGCGCTGGCGGGTCGGCCCCGATCTGGTGCTGGAGATCACCTCGGGCCGCATCCCGTGCCGCACGTTCGCGGGCCACCTCGACGAACGCCAGTGGGTCAGGCGGTATACCCGGGCGGCCGCCCCCGGGGCGTATCTGCGGGTGATCGCGCCGGGCGCGATCCGGGCGGGCGACCCGGTGGAGATCGTCCGCCGGCCGGACCACGAGGTCACGGTGGAGCTCCAGTTCCGGGCCGTGACGACCCGCCGGGAGCTGCTGCCGCTGCTGCTCCCGGCCGGGGAGGCGCTGCACCCGGAGCCGCTGCGGCAGGCGCGGGAGTACGTGGCGCGGCAGCGGTGAGCGGGGAGCGCCGGGCGGCGCGGCGGGGGCTTCGCCGGGGGCACTAACGTGCCGCGTATGACGACTGCACTGATTACGGGCGCGACCTCCGGCATCGGGGCCGCGTTCGCGCGGCGGCTCGCGGCCGAGGGGCACAACCTGGTCCTGGTGGCCCGCGACACCGAGCGGCTGCGCGAGCAGGCCACCGAGCTGCACGACCGGCACGGCATCGAGGCCGAGGTGCTGCCCGCGGACCTGTCCCAGGACCCGGGGATCGCGGCGGTCGAGGCCCGGCTGAGCGACCGCCTCCAGTCCGTCGACCTGCTGGTCAACAACGCCGGGTTCGGCAACAGGGGCCGTTATCTGGACGTCCCCATGGCCGATGAGCTGGCGATGCTGAAGGTGCACTGCGAGGCGGTGCTGCGGCTGACCTCCGCGGCGGCCGCCGGGATGAGGGAGCGCGGCCGGGGCGGCGTGGTGAACGTGGCCTCGGTCGCGGCGTTCCTGCCGCGCGGTACGTACGGGGCGTCCAAGGCGTGGGTGGTGCAGTTCACCCAGGGCGCGGCCAAGGACATGGCGGGCTCGGGAGTGCGGCTGATGGCGCTCTGCCCCGGCTTCGTACGGACGGAGTTCCACCAGCGGGCCGGTATGGGCACGGGCAACATCCCGGGCTGGATGTGGCTGGACGCCGACAAGCTGGTGACCACGGCCCTGGCGGACCTGGCGCGGGGCAAGTCGGTCTCGGTCCCCGACCCCCGCTACAAGGCGCTCATGGGACTGGTCAAGGTGACACCGCGCGGACTGCTCGGGGGCGTCACCTCCAGGACGGGCCGCAAGTACGGACCTCAGTGACGATCGGTGCACCGTGACGCCCTCGGCCAATTGTGATCGAATGATCAGAACAGTACAACGTTCGATCATCCGCTAACGCCTGAGGGGCTGCCACCGTGCGCGAAGGTGCCGCTGAACGTCATGACCGACTGCTGAAACTGGTACGCGAACAGGGCACCGCACGGGTCTCGGAGCTCGCGGACCGGCTCGGCGTCTCCCCGGTGACGGCGCGCCGCGACGCCGAGGCGCTGGCGGCGCGGGGGCTGCTCGACCGGGTGCACGGTTCGGTCTCCTGGCCCGCCGAACGCGGACCGGCCGGCACCCCGGCGGGCGGCGGACCGGTCATCGGGATGCTGGCCCCGGCCGCCGTCTACTACTTCGCCGAGGTGATCCGCGGCGCCCACGAGGCCGCGGCCCGGCTCGGCGCCCGGCTGATCCTGCGGGTCACCGACTACCGCCCGGAGGACGACGCGGCCCACGCCGCAGGGCTGCTGGCGGCCGGGGCGCAGGGACTGCTGCTGGCCCCGAGCTGGACGGAGCTGGGCCACCCGGCCGCCTACAGCGACTGGCTCGCCCAGCTGCCCGTGGAGAAGGTCCTGGTGGAGCGGACCGGGGTGCCGGGCGGGCCGCTGGACGGTTTCGACCGGGTCTGCTCGGACCACGCGCACGGGGTGCTGCTCGCCATCCGCTACCTGCTGGAGCTGGGCCACGGGGCGCCGCTGCTGGTCGCACGGGCGGACAGCCCGACGGCGCAGGCGGTCCGGGCCGGTTACGCGCGGGGGCTGGCGGTGCTGGGGCTGCGCGCCCCGGGCCCGGTGATCGAGTCGTCCTCGGACGAGCGCGATCCGGTGCTGTTCGAGCAGGCCGCGCTCGGGCTGCGGGACGCGGTGCGGCGCGGGCGGGCGACCGCGGCCCTGATGCACAACGACGAGGACGCCATCCGGATGATGCGGCGGCTGGCCGAGCTCGGTGTCCGGGTGCCCGACGACCTGTCCCTGGTCACGTACGACGACGAGGTGGCGGCGCTCGCGGACACCCCGCTCACCGCGGTGGCGCCGCCCAAGCGGGAGGTCGGGCGCAGCGCGGCGGAACTGCTGGTCGAGCGGTTGTCGGGGGAGCGCTACGGGGTGCCCTCCGAGCTGGCGCCGAGGCGTCATGTCGCCCTGCTGCCGACGCTGCGGGTGCGGGACTCGTGCGGGCGGCCGTCGAACCGGGTGGCGGACTCGGAGACGTCCGACAGCTGAGCCCGGACGCACCGGTCTCCAGGCACCACGCCCGCCCCATAAGTAACATTTGTCCTCATTCACTGCCTCCCCTTTCGATCATTTTTCGATCATTCAATCTTTCGCTCTTGACTTCGCTCACCAGGGATCGAAACATCACGGCCAATGCCTGTTCCCGCATGTACAGGAGCTGTTCCCGTGAGCCGCAGTTGGTCCCGTCCCATCCATGCGCTGGTCGGCGCCGCCACCGCCCTCGCCGTCCTGACGGCGTGCGGCGGCAGCGCCGACGACTCCCCCGCCCATGGCACCGCAGAACACCCCGTGACCGTCTCCTTCTGGGCATGGACCAAGGGGTCGCAGGAGGTCGTGGACGCGTTCAACGCGACCCACGACACGATCAAGGTCAAGTTCGAGGAGATACCGTCCGGCGGTCTGGGCGGCTATCCGAAGATCGCCAACGCGGTGAAGGCGGGCATCGCCCCGGACCTGCTCTCCATCGAGTACCCGCAGCTCTCCGCGTTCGTCAGCCAGGGCTCCCTCCAGGACATCAGCGGCTACCTCACCGACGACATCAAGAAGAAGTTCCTGCCGCAGACCATCGAGATGACGACGCTCGGCGGCAAGAACTGGGCGGTGCCCTTCGACGCGGCGCCGCAGGTCTTCTACTACCGCAAGGACTTCTTCACCGAGCACCGCATCGCGCCGCCGAAGACCTGGGACGACTTCCGGACCGCCGCCGCCGAGGTCAAGAAGGCGGCGCCGAAGACCAGGATCGCCACCTTCTTCCCGGACGACCCGACCTTCTTCCAGGCTCTGGCCTGGCAGGCCGGTGCCCAGTGGTTCAGCGCGGGCAAGGACGCCTGGAAGGTCGACACCACCGACCCCGCCTCGAAGCGGACCGCGGAGTACTGGCAGGGGCTCATCGACGACAAACTGGTGAGCACCGCCTCCTCGTTCAGCCCGGAGTGGACCAGCTCCCTGAAGCAGGGCACCACGGTCGGCTACCTCGGCGCCTCCTGGAGCGCGGGGGTGCTCGCGGGCATCGTCCCCGAGGAGAAGGGCAAGTGGGCGGCCCTGCCGCTGCCCAGCTGGGAGGCGGACAAGCCCTCCAGCGGGATGGTCGGCGGCTCCACCTTCGCCGTGAGCAAGAACAGCAAGAAGGCCGCGGCCGCCGTCGAGTTCGCGCTGTGGATGTCCACCCACCAGGACGCCATCAACGCCCGGATCGGGGCGAGCACGTCGAGCGCGCTGCCCGCCTCCCCCGCGATGGTGCCGATCGCCCGCAAGGCCTTCGACACCAGCTTCTACGGAGGCCAGGACCTGTACGGCCTGTTCACGAAGGCGGGCGCCTCGATCGGGCCCGACTGGGTGTGGGGTCCGAGTCCCGGCGCCACCAACTCCGCACTCGGCGACGAACTCGGTGAGGTCGTCGGCGGCGGCTCCACCCTGCCGCATGCGATCAGGACCGCCCATGACGCCACTGTCGCCGATCTCAAGAAGCGCGGCCTGAAGGTCGAGGAGCCCTCATGAGCACGCCTCCCACATCCGGTACCCGCCCCGGCGGGCTGAGCGCGAAGGCCCGCACCCGGATCGCGGCCGGTACCTTCCTCACCCCGTTCTTCGTCCTGTTCACCGTCGCGATGATCATCCCGGTCTGCTACGCGCTCTGGCTGAGCCTCTTCACCGAGAAGCAGTCCGGACTCGGGTTCGACGGTCCCCGTACCGTCTTCGACGGGCTCGGGAACTACGCCTCCGCCCTCGGCGACCAGGCGTTCCGCGACGGCTTCTGGGTGCTCCTCGGCTACTGCGCCTTCTACATCCCGCTGATGGCCGGCGGTGCGATCGTGCTGGCGCTGCTGCTGGACACCGCGCTGGCCCGCGCCCGGCGCTTCTTCCAGCTGGCGCTGTTCCTGCCGCACGCCATCCCGGGGCTGATCGCCGCGCTGATCTGGATCTACCTGTACACGCCGCAGCTCAGCCCGGTCGTCAAGGCGATGGAGTCGGGCGGCATCGGCTTCGACTTCTTCTCTTCCCAGGGCACGCTGCCCTCCATCGTCAACATCGCGCTGTGGGAGTGGCTCGGCTACAACGTGGTGATCTTCTACGCCGCGCTGCAGGCCGTCGACCGCTCGCTGCTGGAGGCCGCGACCGTGGACGGAGCGGGGAACTGGCGGATCGCCTTCTCCATCAAGCTCCCGCTGATCCGCTCCTCGCTGGTGATGGTGCTCCTCTTCACCATCATCGGCTCGCTCCAGCTGTTCACCGAGCCGCTGATCCTGAACCGGGGCTCGGGCTCGGCCGTGACCAGCACCTGGACCCCGAACATGTACGCCTACAGCGCCGCCTTCGAGCGCAACGACTACGGCCTCGCCGCGGCCGCCTCCGTGCTCATCGCCCTCGTCGCCGCCGCGCTCTCCTTCGTCGTCACGCGCTTCACCAACAACCGCAAGGAGGCACGGGCATGACCTCCCCCGTCATGATCGATCCGGCCGCCCCGACCCGCACCCCCGCCCGCGCCGAGGGCCGCGCGCCCGTCGGTACGGGAGGGGCCCGGTCCAGCCGCTGGCTGTCGAAGACCGCGGTCAACGGCGTGCTGGTGATCGCCGCCGTCTACACGCTGTTCCCGCTGATCTGGCTGGTCACCGCGGCCACCAAGGACGCCGGAAACCTGCTGGGCGGTGACGTCTTCTCCTTCGAGGGCTTCAACCTCGGCGGCAACCTCTCCGCCCTGTCCACGTACCAGGACGGCGTCTACTTCCGCTGGTACGGCAACTCCCTGCTGTACGCGGGCATCGGAGCGCTCGGCTGCTCGCTGGTCAGCGTCGCCGCGGGGTACGCCTTCGACAAGTACCGCTTCCGGGGCAAGGAGAAGCTGTTCGCGCTCGTCCTGCTCGGGGTGCTGCTGCCCTCCACCGCGCTGTCCCTGCCGCTCTACCTGCTGGCCGTGAAGACGGGGACCGTCAACACCTACTGGGCGGTCCTGATCCCGTCCCTGGTGAACCCGTTCGGTGTGTACCTCTCCCGGATCTTCAGCGCCGGTTACATACCGGACGAGGTCCTGGAGGCCGCCCGGATCGACGGGGCGGGCGAGATGCGCACGTTCTGGTCGGTGGGTCTGCGCATGGTCATGCCGGGGTTCGTGACCGTCTTCCTCTTCCAGTTCACCGCGATCTGGAACAACTTCTTCCTCCCCCTGGTCATGCTCTCGGACAAGAAGCTCTACCCGCTGAGCCTGGGCCTCTACAACTGGCACAGCACCGCCAACGCCGATCCCACCTTCTATCCGATGGTCGTCACCGGATCCCTCCTCGCCGTCGCTCCGCTGATCATCGCCTTCATCACCCTGCAACGTCACTGGAAGGCCGGTCTCACCGCCGGCAGCGTCAAGTGACATCCGAGGAGCCCGAGTTCCACCATGCACCACACCACTGACAACCGGCCCGCCGCGCTCCTGGCGATGGGACCGGGGATCGCCGAACGGCTGCTCACCCCCGCTCAGCGGGACCGGCTGACCGGCCTCGTCCGCACCGATCCGGATCTCGTCGCCCACCGGCTGGCCGACCCCTCCCCGCGGGTCGCCGCCGCGCTGGCCGAGGCCGAGGTCCTGCTCACCGGCTGGGGCGCGCCCCCGCTCACCGAGGCGGTCCTGGCGGCCGCGCCCCGGCTGCGGGCGGTCGTCCACGCCGCGGGCAGCGTCAAGCACCACATCACGGACGCGTGCTGGGACCGGGGCATCCAGGTCACCTCCGTGGCCGGCGCGAACGCCCGGCCGGTGGCCGAGTACACGCTGGCCGCGATCCTCTTCGCGGGCAAGAACGTGCTCGGCAGCGCCCGCCGCTACCGGGAGCTGCGCGCCGCGCACGACTGGCGCGAGGAGCTCGACGGCTGGGGCAACCACGGCCGCACGGTCGGCATCGTCGGCGCGTCCCGTACCGGGCGCCGTGTCATCGAGCTGCTGCGGCCGTTCGACTTCGAGGTCCTGGTGTACGACCCGTACCTGGAGCCCGCCGCGGCCGCCCGGCTCGGTGCGGAGCCGGTCGCCCTCGACGAGCTCTGTGCCCGCAGCGGGATCGTCTCCGTCCACGCGCCGGAGCTGCCGGCCACCCGTCGGCTGATCGGCGCCGCGCAACTGGCGGCCATGCCGGACGGCTCCACGCTGATCAACACCGCACGCGGTTCGCTGATCGACGAACCGGCCCTGGTCACGGAGCTGGTACGGGGCCGGCTGCACGCCGTCCTGGACGTGACGGACCCCGACCTGCCGCCGGAGTCCTCACCGCTCTACGACCTGCCGAACGTGCTGCTGACCCCGCACATCGCGGGCTCGCTCGGCAACGAGCTGCACCGGATGGCGGACCAGGCCCTGGACGAGCTGCAACGCTTCGCGAACGGCCGCCCGTTCGCGGACCCGGTCCACGGGGACGCGCTCCCGCGCTCGGCGTAGCAGACCAAGCCCCTCCGGCGGTTGAGGCCCGCCCGGCCAGTTCAAGCCTCGCCGGCGTTTGAGGAGCGGGGGTCCGGGGGCAGCGCCCCCGGGGCTCCGCCCCGGACCCAGCGCCTCAAACGCCGGCGAGGCCGGTTCGCACGCGAAAGGCCCGGCACCCTCGCGGGGTGCCGGGCCTCACCGCTTGCGCGGAGAGCTACGCGCTAGTGGGAGTGACCGTGGCCGTGACCGGCCTCGGCCTCTTCCTCGGCCGGCTTCTCGACGACCAGGGTCTCGGTCGTGAGCAGCAGCGACGCGATGGACGCGGCGTTCTCCAGGGCGGAGCGGGTGACCTTGACCGGGTCGATGACGCCGGCCTTGACCAGGTCGCCGTACTCGCCGGTCGCGGCGTTGAAGCCCTGGCCCTTGTCGAGCTCGGAGACCTTCGAGGTGATGACGTAGCCCTCAAGGCCGGCGTTCTCCGCGATCCAGCGGAGCGGCTCGACGGCGGCGCGGCGCACGACCGCGACACCGGTGGCCTCGTCGCCGGTCTTGCCGAGGTTGTCCTCAAGGACCTTGACGGCGTGGACCAGAGCGGAGCCACCACCGGAGACGATGCCCTCCTCGACCGCGGCGCGGGTCGCGGAGATGGCGTCCTCCAGACGGTGCTTCTTCTCCTTGAGCTCCACCTCGGTGGCCGCACCGACGCGGATCACGCAGACCCCGCCGGCCAGCTTCGCCAGGCGCTCCTGGAGCTTCTCGCGGTCCCAGTCGGAGTCCGTGGACTCGATCTCGGCCTTGATCTGGTTGACGCGGCCGGTGACCTCGTCGGACTTGCCGCCACCGTCGACGATGGTGGTGTCGTCCTTGGAGACGGTCACGCGGCGGGCGGTGCCCAGCACGTCCAGACCGGCCTGGTCGAGCTTGAGGCCGACCTCCTCGGCGATGACGGTCGCACCGGTGAGGGTGGCGATGTCACCGAGCATGGCCTTGCGGCGGTCACCGAAGCCGGGGGCCTTCACCGCGACGGCGTTGAAGGTGCCGCGGATCTTGTTGACGACCAGGGTCGACAGGGCCTCGCCCTCGACGTCCTCGGCGATGATCAGCAGCGGCTTCGAGGCACCGGCCTGGATGACCTTCTCCAGGAGCGGCAGCAGCTCCTGGATCGAGCCGATCTTGCCCTGGTGGATCAGGATGTACGGGTCGTCGAGGACGGCCTCCATACGCTCCTGGTCGGTCACCATGTACGGGGACAGGTAGCCCTTGTCGAAGGCCATGCCCTCGGTGAACTCAAGGTCCAGTCCGAAGGTGTTGGACTCCTCGACGGTGATGACACCGTCCTTGCCGACCTTGTCCATCGCGTCCGCGATGAGGTCGCCGACCTGGCTGTCCTGCGCGGAGAGCGCGGCCACCGCGGCGATGTCGGACTTGTCGTCGATCGGGCGGGCCGTCGCGAGGAGCTCCTCGGACACGGCCTTGACCGCGGCGTCGATGCCCTTCTTCAGGGCGGCCGGGGACGCACCCGCGGCGACGTTGCGCAGGCCCTCGCGGACGAGCGCCTGGGCGAGCACGGTGGCGGTGGTCGTACCGTCACCCGCTACGTCGTTGGTCTTGGTCGCCACCTCCTTCACCAGCTGGGCACCGAGGTTCTCGTACGGGTCGTCGAGCTCGACCTCGCGCGCGATGGTGACACCGTCGTTGGTGATGGTGGGCGCACCGAACTTCTTGTCGATGACGACGTTGCGGCCCTTGGGGCCGATCGTCACCTTCACCGTGTCGGCAAGCTTGTTGACGCCGCGCTCAAGGGCGCGACGGGCGTCCTCGTCGAACTTCAGGATCTTCGCCATGGAGCTGAACTGTCCTCTCAAAACAAGAACTGCGCCCCTCGCCGCCCGGCTAGTTATGTCGCAGGGGGCCAGGGGCGCAGAACAGAAGCAAACGTTGGGTGAATTACTTCTCGATGATCGCGAGCACGTCGCGAGCCGAGAGGACGAGGTACTCCTCGCCGTTGTACTTCACCTCGGTGCCGCCGTACTTGCTGTACAGCACGACATCGCCGGTCTTGACGTCGAGCGGAAGGCGCTCGCCGTTCTCGAAGCGGCCCGGGCCCACGGCCAGGACGACGCCCTCCTGGGGCTTCTCCTTGGCGGTGTCGGGAATGACCAGGCCGGAGGCCGTGGTCTGCTCGGCGTCGAGCGGCTGGACCACAATGCGGTCCTCAAGCGGCTTGATCGCAACCTTGGTGCTGGCGGTCGACACGATCCGGTCTCCCCCTTCGGAGATCTCACGGGGTTAACAGTCTTTGGGTGGCGACCAGGTGGGCCCGTCGTCGCGGGTGCCGGACCTGCCGGTCGCACAGTACTGCTGGCACTCTCCAGTGGGGAGTGCCAGCACTGAGACTATGACCGCGGTTAGCACTCGGTCAAGCGGAGTGCCAATTCACGCCCCTCGTGGCGCCCGCGCCGGACGGCTCGACGCTCCGGACCGGCCGGAACCGTGCCTTCCTCCAGGACAACGCCCCGTCCACCCGCACCGTTCCGGACGTCTCCGCCGGGCGGCCCGGCCTCCCCCGGCCGGGGCGAACGCCCGCAGGAGACGGCGACCAGTGCCTCTGGCGCCCCGTGGTCACCCCGCACCCCCGCGGCGCGCGAGCCCGGCGGCACGGCCGGCGGGTTCACCCGCTGCGCGGCCTTGCGGCCGAGCCGTTCGATCGGGTCCACCGACTGCGCGCAGCCGGTTGTGGCGGTCAGGAGCGCACCGGCGGCCAGCAGTCCGGCCAGCAGCCGGTGCGCCCTTCTCATACGTAGTCCTCCAGCCGGGCCACGGCGTATCCCTTGTCCGTGATGACCTTCATGACGGCCCGGATCATGTCGGGCATGGAGCCCTTCCAGTCCTTCTCGCCCCGGAAGTGCGTGAGGATGATGTCTCCGGGGTGCAGGTCCTGGTCCTCCTCCCGCCACTCCATGTGGTCGGGGAACGCCTCCTCCGACCACAGGGGCACGGCGGTGATGCCGCAGGACTTGGCGATCCGCAGGGTGTCGCCGTTGTAGTTGCCGTACGGCGGCCGGAAGAGCCGCGGGCGCTCGCCGTACTGCTCCTGGAGGATGTCCTGCTGGTCGCAGATCTCCTGCTTCTGCTCGTCGTAGGAGAGACCGGGCAGATAGCGGTGGTTGAGCGTGTGGTTGTTGATGGTGACGCCCCGGGCCTGCGCGTCCTTGAAGTACCCGTAGTCGTCGCGCACCAGGTAGTCGCTGAGGAAGGCGCTGTACGGGATGTTCAGGTCCGACATCATCCGCAGCAGCTCGGGGTCCTTGTCGTCCCCGTCGTCCATCGTCAGGAAGACGATCTTCTTGTCGGTCGGGACCGTGGTGAAGACCGGCGGCAGCGAGTCGTCACCGCCCTCGACCTCGAAGCCCTTGCGGGTGGTGATGTGCGGCTTCACCGGGGGCGGGACCGGCGCCGCCAGCGGGGTGCTCGCCAGGCCCCACTTCTTGGCGGCGACCGCGCGGGCGGCCTGGGCGAGCCGCGCCTTCTCGGCCTGCGCGGCGCGGGTGCCGGCCGCTCCCGCGTTCCCGGCCTGGCCGCCCGGCTGCCCGGCGAGGGCCTTGGCGCCCTGTCCCGCTCCCGCGTCGGTACGGCTGTCGGTCCCGGCCGCGCAGCCGGAGCCGACCGCGGCGACCAGAAGCGCGGCCAGGACCGCGTAACCGGGCCGGCGCCGCAGGTATCGCCGCCCGCGCCCCGTACCGCCCTGCCCCTGCTCCACCTGTCCAGGTCTGCGCCTCTTCATGATGAATTCTTCCTTTTGTCGTACAAGCTGCATGGCGCCGCATCCTGCCAGTCCAAGATCGGGCTCCCTGGCCGACACCGCCGCACGACCCGCACGGTCCCCCGGCTGGCTCACAATGGGACAGGTGAACGCTCTCGCCCCGACCGGCCCGCCCGACGGCCCCGGCCCCTCCGGCCCCTCCGGCGCCCCCGATCCCCTCGCCGGCTTCCTGGCCCTGCGCACCCCCGAGGGTGCCGAGCTGCTGGCCGGGCTGCGCTCGTACGACCCCGCCACCGAACTCGCCACCGCCACCCGGCTGCGCCGCACCCACCCGGCCGGCCTGGTCTCCGCGGCGCTGGGGCAGGCGCGGCTGCGGCAGCGGGCGGTGGCGAAGTTCGGCGCGGAGGACGCGCACCGGATGTTCTTCACGCCGAACGGGGTGGAGCAGGCGACCCGCACCTCGGTGGCGGCCCACCGCGCCGGACGGTTCGCGGGCGCCGGGGTCCGCAGCGTCGCCGACCTCTGCTGCGGGATCGGCGGCGACGCCATCGCGCTGGCCCGCGCCGGGATCTCCGTCCTCGCCGTGGACCGCGACCCGCTGACCGCGGAGGTGGCCAGGGCCAACGCCGCCGCGCTCGGCCTGGACGCGCTGATCGAGGTGCGGTGCGCCGATGTCACGGAGATCGACGCCTCGCCCTACGACGCGGTGTTCGTCGACCCGGCCCGGCGGGGCGGCCGGGGCCGGATCTTCGACCCGGAGGCCTACTCCCCGCCGCTGTCCTGGGCGACCGCCGCCGCGCTGAAGGCCCCGCGAGCGGCGCTGAAGATCGCCCCCGGCGTCCCGCACGAGACGATCGGCCCGCGGGCGGAGGCCGAGTGGATCTCGGACGGCGGCGACGTGAAGGAGGCGGTGCTCTGGTTCGGCGAGGGCTTCGAGGCGGGCGCCTACCGCGCCACCCTGCTCCCGTCCGGGGCCACCCTGTCGGCCCCGGCCGTGCTGCCCGCCCCGCCGGTCGGACCGGTCGGCCGGTATCTGTACGAGCCGGACGGCGCGGTGATCCGGGCCCACCTGGTCGCGGACATCGCGGACCGGTGCGGCGGCCGGCTGATCGACGAGATGATCGCGTACGTCACGAGCGACGAGCTGTACGACTCCCCGTACGCCGCCGGGTACGAGATCACCGATCAGCTGCCGTTCAACATGAAGCGGCTCAAGGCGCTGCTGCGGGAGCGGAAGGTCGGCGTCCTGACGGTCAAGAAGCGCGGCTCGCCGGTCGAACCGGAGGAACTGCGCCGGAAGATGAAGCTCCAGGGCCCCAACCGGGCCACCGTCTTCCTGACCCGGGTCGCGGACGCCCCGACGATGCTGATCGGCCACCCGGTGACCGGCCCGGAGGCCGGCCACCGGTAGCGGCGGCGGCACTCCGGAGGCGCTCTACCCGAGGTCGGTCAGCTCGTCCGCGTACACCTGGGAGAGCGGCTGGGGGCCCACGTACTGCTGGCAGTTGCATCCGCCCGACTCGAAGCGGACCGGCTTCTTCTGCTCGTCCCAGGCGGTCGGCACCTCGACCAGCTCATGGCACTTGCCCTGCTTGTCGTGCTTGGCGAGGTGGTGCGTGCAGCCGCAGACCGGCTCCGGCGGCTTGTTCGCCGCCTCGACGGCCAGCCGCTCCCGCTTGCCGGCCTCCAGCAGTTCCAGCCTGCGCTCGTGCCGGTTGCGCAGCGCCGTACGGGCGTTGTCGACCAGCCAGCCGAATCCGCCCGTCCAGAAGATGATCAGCAACCACCAGTACCACTCCATGACACGCCCTCCCCCAGAGTCCTTCGTGTACGCGCCAAGGATAGGACCGCAGTCAGCGGTGTGCCCCGCCCCCGGAGGAGATCAGCGCGCCGGGCGCGGGCGCCCCGATCAGCACCCGGACCACCCAACGCCGGTGCAGGAGCGCCTTGGTGACGCCGATCAGCCCGATGAGCCAGCTGATCAGGCCGAGCCCCATGCCGAGGGCGACCAGCCCGTAGGTGTCGTCCCCACGGGTGGCACCGGCCGGAACGGCGACGCAGGTGAACAGCCCGCCCGCGCAGAGCAGGAAGGAGAGCAGCAGCCAGACCAGGCTCGTACGCGGCAGCCGGAGCGGCCGGTCGCCCACCGGATCGCGGTCCAACTCGCCCCATTCCACGAGCAGTCGGCGGACCCGGACGTCGCGGCGCAGCCCGACGACGACCAGGATGACGGCCGGCACCAGGGCGCCCGCGCCCAGGGCGAGGAAGACCACCCCGAAGATGGCGCCGAAGTAGTCGTAGGACTCCCCGAAGAGGATGAACGCCGTGCCGGCCAGCGACCAGCCGAGCGCGCCGAGCCCACCCCAGAGCCACAGCAGGCCGAGCCGCCCCGGCCCCAGGTGCATCTTCACCAACTCACCGAGGATCAGGGCCCGGTCGGCGAGCAGGGCGCCCCGGTCGGGCCAGGTGCGTATCTCCACGGGCGGCGGGGGCGGCGGCAGCGCTGAACGGCGGGGCATGGCCGAGACCCTACCGAGTGCGCCCGGCCAGGACAGCTCCCGGGACCGGGCGTCAGGCGTTGCGCAGGGCCTCGATGTCGAGCCGCTTCATGCCGAGCATCGCCTTCATGGCGCGTGCCGCCTTCTCCGGGTCCGGGTCCGTCAGGGCCTCACCGAGGCCGGGCGGGATGATCTGCCAGGAGACGCCGAACCTGTCCTTGAGCCAGCCGCACTGGCTCTCCTGTCCGCCGTCCGCGGTGAGCTCGTCCCACAGCCGGTCCGCCTCCTCCTGGGAGGCGCATTCGACGGAGAGGGACACGGCCTCGCTGAACGGGAACTCGGGGCCGCCGTTGAACGCGATGTACTCCGTGCCCTCCAGCTGGAACCGCACGGTCATCACGGTGCCCGGCTCGCCGGGTGACGACGGGGTCCAGCGGGTCACGTCCAGGACGCGGGAGTCGCCGCCGACGACCGAGACGTAGTGGTCCGCGGCCTCCTCGGCCCGGTTCTGGTCGAACCACAGGAACGTGGTGACTTTCTGCATGGTCTTCTCCTCGCACGGTGGTGCGGACGGTCGTGCAGGGTAGACCGGTCCCGGGCCCGGAACTCATCGGCCGGCCCGGTCCAGCGGCATCGCGTTCCCGTCCGTCGCGGGTCGGCTCCGCCGGCCGTACGGACTCGGCGCGCGCCTCGTCCGTACGGCCCATCCTGACCAGCAGATCCCCGTGGTCGCCCGGCAGCAAGTCGTACGCCTTGAGGGCGGGGCCCGGCCGAGCTCCCTCCCACAGCCGGGCCCCGCCTCCCGGCTCCGCGCCTCAGCCCCGTGTCTCAGCTCCGCGCCGAACGGGGCACGGCCGGGTCGGCATCTCCCGCGGGATGGGTCCGGAGGTCTTCCGGACCGGCCACCGGTACGCCCGCCGGTCCGGTGACCGGAGCGGTCGCCGTCCCGGCCCCGTCCGGGGCCGCCGTCCCGGCGCCCCGGTCGCGCGGGAGCAGGACCAGCGCGGCCAGCGTCCCCGCCGCGAGGAGCCCGGCGGCGGCCCAGAAGGCCGTCGCGTATCCGGAGACCAGGTCGGCCGGCCGGCTGGAGTCCCCGCTGACCCGCGCGGCGACCGTCACCAGGACCGCGAGCCCGAGCGAGCCGCCGACCTGCCGGGCACTGTTCAGCAGCCCAGAGGCCATCCCGGTCTCCCCGGCCGCGACATCGGTCGTGGCGGCGGTGCCGAGCGGGACGAAGCACATGCCGATGCCGACGGCGCAGACCACGGACGGGCCGAGGACGAAGGTGAGGAAGGAGCCGTCCGTCCGGGCGGTGGCCGCGAACCCGGCGATGCCGAGAGCGGCCAGCGAGCCGCCCAGGGCCAGCAGCCGCCGGGTACCGAGCGCCGCGACCGTACGGGTGGCGATGACCGAGCCCACCACGACGCCCGCGCTGAACGGCAGGAAGGCGCTTCCGGCCGCGGTCGGTCCGTAGCCGAGCACCTGCTGCAGGCAGAGCGAGACGAAGTAGAAGGCGGCGAACTGACCGGAGCTGAGCAGCAGGCAGAACAGGTTCGCCGTCAGGACCGGCCGCCCCTTCAGCAGACCGGGCCGCAGCAGCGGATGCGCGGTGCGCTGTTCGACGGCGACGAAGGCGACGAGCAGCAGGGCCGCGGCGCCGAGCGTGCAGAGGGTCCTGGCGGAGCCCCACGGATGGGCCGAGGTCCCCACGAGCCCGAGGACGAGCAGGGTCGTACCGCAGGTGGCGAGCAGCGCCCCGGCCACGTCGAGCCGGGCACCGGGCCCCGCGGGTCCCGCGGTCGGCCCGGTGCGCAGGGAGGCGAGGAGGGCGAAGACCACGATGGGCACGTTGACGAGCATCACCGCACGCCAGCCCGCCGCGTCCGTGAGCACCCCGCCGGCCAGCACCCCGACCGCGCCGCCCGCCGCCCCCGCCATGCCCCAGAGCCCGAGGGCGCGGGAGCGCGCCGGTCCGGCCGGGAAGGCGATGGCGATCAGCGCGAAGGCCACCGGGGCGAGCGCGGCGGCGCCGACCCCCTGCACCGCCCGCGCGGCCAGCAGCGTGCCCGGCGACGCGGCGAGCCCGCCGGCCAGGCTCGCCGCCCCGAAGAGCACCAGGCCGCCGATCAGCACGGGCCGGCTGCCGAGCAGATCGGCGAGCCGCCCGCCGAGCATCAGCAGCCCGCCGAAGGCGAGCGCGTACGCGTTCACGACCCACAGGAGCCCCTGCGGTGTGAAGCCAAGACCGGCCCGCATGTCCGGCAGCGCGACGTTCACCACGGACATGTCCAACGCCACCATGAACTGCACGGTGAGAGCTACCAGCAGGAGCCAACGCGTCTGCCGTGACGGGTCGTTCACGGTCTTCCCCTTCCCTCGCGGTCACTCGGTCACGCTATTACCATACGCGTATAGAAATTATGTACGAAGACCTTGGCCCGGAGGCGCGAAGACCTTGGGAGGAGAGGGAGGAGAGGAGGGACAATGACCGGGTGTCAGGGACAGAGAAGAAACCGCCGGGGCCGAAGCGGTCCGTAGGGCGTCCGCGCAGGCTCGATCCGGACGCCATGGTCGCCACGGCGCGCCGCATCATCGAGGAAGAGGGTCTGGACGCCCTGAGCATGCGGCGGGTGGCGAAGGAGCTCGGCTCCACCCCGATGGCGCTCTACCACTACGTCCAGGACAAGGACGAGCTGCTGATGCTCACCCTGTCCGGGACGGCGGCCGCCTTCCCGCGCCCGGAGCTGCCCGCGGACCCGCGCGAGCGGCTGACCGCCGTCGCCGCGCACATGCACGGAATCCTGGCGCAGATCCCCTGGGTGCTCGACATCCTCGCGCTGGGCGAGCTGACCGACCGCAACGCCCTCTGGATGGTCGAGGAGATCATCGGCTGCGCACTCGACTGCGGCCTCTCCCCCGGCCAGGCGGTCCGCGCCTACCGGACGATCTGGAGCTACGTCTACGGCGACCTGGTCTTCCGCCGGGCCGCCGCCAGACGGGCCGAGCACCCGCCGTCCAGGCGGTACTTCCCCGACATGGTCACCGAGGCGGACGCGGCGGAGCTGCCCCGGCTCACCGCGGTCAAGGACGACTGGCGGACGTACGCCGCCGACTACGACGTCGCGGACGAACTCGACGCGATCGTCACCGGTCTGCTGGCCCGAGGGACTCGAAGCGCCAGCGGTGCACCGGCCGGGTGACGGCCCCCGCGTCCGGCTCGGGCAGCTCCGGCAGCTCGTCGCCGTAGGCGCCCTCCCACCAGGTGACGACCAGGACCCGGTCCTGCGGGGCGCGCAGCAGTTCGCTGCGCAGCGGCGGCCGCGCCAGCTCGCCCGCGCGGGCGCGGGCCCATTCCAGCAGCTCCGCGCCCCGGCCCTCGGTGGCGCGGGCCTCCCACATCAGGGCGACCGTCGTACCGCTCATGAGTAGAGGTTGTCCTTGCTGATCTCGTGCACGTGATCGTGATCATGCGTGTGCGCGTGCTCGTGGCCGTGGGCGCCGGGTACGTGGGTCTCGGTCACCGGCAGCGAGGAGTCCGCCGACAGCTCCAGGTCCGAGGGGGCGCGGTTACGGGCCACCATCTCCGCGCCCAGGGCGGCGACCATCGCGCCGTTGTCGGTGCACAGACCGGGCCTCGGCACCCGCAGCCGGATGCCGGCGCGCTCGCAGCGCTCCTGGGCGAGTGCCCGCAGCCGCGAGTTGGCCGCGACCCCGCCGCCGATCATCAGGTGGTCGACGCCCTCGTCCTTGCAGGCGCGGACGGCCTTCCGGGTGAGCACGTCCACCACGGCCTCCTGGAACGACGCCGCCACGTCCCGCACCGGCACCTCCTCGCCCGCCGCGCGCTTCGCCTCGATCCAGCGGGCGACGGAGGTCTTCAGGCCGGAGAAGGAGAAGTCGTACGCGGGGTCGCGCGAGCCGGTCAGACCGCGCGGGAACGCGATGGCCTCCGGGTCGCCCTCCCTCGCGAGCCGGTCGATGACCGGGCCGCCGGGGAAGCCGAGGTGCAGCACCCGGGCGATCTTGTCGAAGGCCTCGCCCGCCGCGTCGTCGATGGTCGCGCCGAGCGGCCGTACGTCGCTGGTGATGTCGGGCGCCAGCAGCAGCGAGGAGTGCCCGCCGCTGACCAGCAGCGCCATCGTCGGCTCGGGCAGCGGGCCGTGCTCCAGCTGGTCGACGCAGATGTGCGAGGCCAGGTGGTTCACCCCGTACAGCGGCTTGTTCAGCGCGTACGCGTACGCCTTCGCCGCCGAGACGCCGACGAGCAGCGCACCGGCCAGTCCCGGACCGGCGGTGACGGAGATGCCGTCGAGGTCCCGGCCGCTGACCCCGGCCTCCTTCAGCGCGCGCTCGATGGTCGGGACCATCGCCTCCAGATGCGCGCGGGAGGCGATCTCCGGGACGACGCCGCCGAAGCGGGCGTGCGTGTCGACACTGGACGCGACGGCGTCGGCGAGCAGCGTCGTCCCCCGGACGATACCGACGCCGGTCTCGTCGCAGGAGGTCTCGATACCGAGTACGAGCGGTTCGTCAGCCATCAGTCAGATCTCTGTTTCCTGTACGTGCCCCGGTACGTCTTCGTGTACGTGGAGGCGCATGACGAGTGCGTCGATGTTGCCGGGCTGGTAGTAGCCGCGCCGGAAGCCGATCGGTTCGAAGCCGAAGCGTTCGTACAGCTTCTGCGCCCGGGTGTTGTCGACCCGGACTTCGAGGAGCACCTCGGCGCACTCGAAGGCCGTGGCGTGCTTCAGCAGGTCGGTCAGCAGCTCGGAGCCGAGGCCGCCGCCCCAGTGGTCGCGGGAGACGGCGATCGTCTGTACGTCGGCGAGGTCACCGGCCGCCGCCAGTCCCGCGTAGCCGACGATCCGGCCGGTGGCCGGGTCCTCCGCGACGACGTAGCGGCGGGTCGCCCGCGGGCCTCTGGCGTGGGCCAGCTCGGACCAGAACATGCCGGGTGACCAGGCGTCGTCCGGGAACAGCTCGTGCTCCAGGTCGAGCACCGGCTCGATGTCCCACCAGCGCATCTCGCGCAGGGTGGCGGTCGCGGTGGTCACTTCGGCGTGACCACCTTGTAGTTCTTCGGGACCTGCGCGTCGGGCCTGCGGAGGTAGAGCGGCGTCGGCGGCAGCATCCCGCCGCCCGAGGCGAGCCGCTCGGCGGCGAGGGCGGCCAGCGCACCGGCCGCGACGTGCTCGGGGCCGCGCGCGTCCGGGAACGCCTCGGGGTAGAGCACCGCGCCCGCCCCGACGACGGGGAGCCCGGCGAGCCGCTCCGCGATCTCTGCGGGCCGGTCCACGGCGGGCTCGCCGGTCCGGGTGCGGGGGTCCTCGTACCGGGCCCAGTAGACCTCCTTGCGGCGGGCGTCCGTCGCGACGGCGAACGGTCCCTCGACGCCGTCCTGTCCGGCGGCGTACGCGAGGCCGTCCAGGGTGCACAGCCCGTGCACGGGCACCGACAGCACGGACCCGAAGGTCGCGGCCGTCACCAGGCCGACCCGCAGCCCGGTGTACGGGCCGGGGCCGACGCCCACGACCACGTCCGTCACGGCGTCGAGCTTCACCCCGGCGGCGGCGAGGACCCGGTCGACGGCGGGCAGCAGCAGCTCCCCGTGCCTCCGGGCGTCGACCTGACCGGACTCGGCGACGACACGGGTCCCGTCGTGCAGGGCGACGGTGACGGCAGGGGTAGCGGTATCCATAGCGAGCAAGAGCACGCAAACAGCCTACGGCTCCCGCGCGGGGGCGGCCGCGCCCCGTACGGCGTCCCGGCAGCCGGGGCCACGGCTGCTACCGTCACCCGGTATACGCGGAGTACGTGTAAACGCTTGTACGACAACCAACAGCGAAAGAGGCGCGCACGGTGTCTAGGGGCAGCTCGGGAATCGTGGTCGCGCTCACCGCGGCGGCCGTGGCCGCGGTGAGCTTCCTGGCCTACCAGGCGTCGGCGAACGCGCCCGCCAGCGTCGCCCCGAAGCCGAAGGCGTCCAGCAGCTCGCCGGCCGCCGGGCACGCCAAGCCGAAGCCCACGAAGGACCCGCTCGCGGTCCCCGGCTCCTCCGGCACGGGGGCGCGGGTCGTGTACGCGCTGGGTGACCGGCGGGTCTGGCTGGTGGACGCGAAGGGCAAGGCGACCCGGACCTTCAAGGTCATGCCGAGCGCGGTCAGCGCGCTCCCGGGGACGTACCAGGTCACCTCGCGCTCCGGCAGCGTCACCGGCTCCGACGGGGTGCCGATCGAACACGTGGTGCGGTTCGCGACGACCGACGACGTGGCCATCGGCTTCAGCGCCGCGCAGGACGGCTCGATGGAGAGCCCGGACCCGACGCTGAAGGCGGGCGGCGTGCGGATGTCCCGTGCGGACGGCAACGCGGTGTGGACGTTCGCCACGGTCGGCGCGAAGGTGGTCGTGGTCCCGTAACCACGTCGAGCCCGTCCGGCGCCGGAGAACGTCTCTGACCTGAGCAGATTCAAGCCCGTCCGGCGACCGAGGACATCTCTGACCTCAGCAGATTCAAGCCCGTCCGGCGATTGAGGACGTCTTCGAGCTCAGCCACGTCAAGCCCGTCCGGCGATTGAGGACATCCGTAAGCTCCGCCGGCCCCGGCCGGCCCCACGCTTCGGCCCTCAATCGCCCGACGGACCACACGCGCCGCACGGGCTCGAAACGCCCTCACCCTCACGCGGCGCGGGCGCCTCTTCCGGCGGCGTCGATACCGCGCTCGCCGCCGCCCCCGCCGCCAGCAGCTCGGTCATCGATACCGCACGCGGCGGCCGCAGGTCACTCTCGGATGTCGGCATGGACGCCTCCTGGGGCTCCGGTGGAAGGCACGGTTAGGCAGACCTAACCTGCTCTCACCCTCCATGTCACCACGCCCGCCCCGCCCCGCGCAACAATTTACCGACACCGCGTCGGAAAGCGGCCCCGCTCAGGCGGCCGCGTCCGACGCCCACGGCTCCCAGGACTCATCGGGCAGTCCGGCCCAGCGCGCACCCACGCCCACCAGCGTCACCACGCGCCGCTCGTCGTCGGTGTCCCCGACCGCCCGGTCGATCAGCACCTGGAGCCGGTCGTCCGCCAGCTCCTCGACCTTGCCGTCGCCCCACTCGACGACCACCACCGACTCCGGCAGCGACACATCGAGGTCGAGGTCCTCCATCTCGTCGAGCCCGCCGCCCAGCCGGTAGGCGTCGACATGGACCAGCGCCGGGCCGTCCCCGAGCGGCGGATGGACGCGGGCGATCACGAACGTGGGGGACGTGACGGCGCCGCGCACCCCCAGGCCCTCACCGAGGCCGCGGGTCAGGGTGGTCTTCCCCGCGCCCAGCTCTCCGGTGAGCATCACGAGGTCGCCGGGGCGCAGCACACCGGAGATCCGGCGGCCCAGGGCCTGCATCTGTTCGGGGGAATCGACGGTCAGCCTCACGCTGACGGTGCCGGGCGCGTTCGCGGCGGTCTCAGCGGCCGCCGGGCTGTTGTGCGGTGCTTCCATGCCCGCCAACGTTAGAGGATTCCGGTACGGCTCCCGCCCGCACCAGCAGGTCCGCGAGCCGGTCGGTCACCGTCTCCGGGTGCTCCAGCATCACCAGGTGCCCGGCGTCCGGGACGATGACCAGTTCCGCGTCGGGCAGCCGGTCCGCGATCGCCTCGCTGTGCGAGCTGGGCGTCACCAGATCCTTGTCCCCCGCCAGGATCAGCACCGGGACGTCCCGGAAGAGCGGCAGCGCGGCGCTCTTGTCGTGCTCGGTGAAGGCCGGGTAGAACTCCGCGACGACATCGATCGGCGTGGACTCGATGAGGCGCTCCGCGAACCGTTCGACCGCCGGGTCCACGTCCCGCGAACCGAACGAGTACCGCTTGATGAGCCCCGCGAACAGGTCCGCGGTCGCCCGCCTGCCCCGCTCCACCAGCTCCGCCTGCGAGCCGAGCGCCCTCAGCACCCCGGGCAGCACCCGCCGTACCGCGTTCACGCCCGCCACCGGCAGCCCGAAGTTGACCTCGCCGAGCTTCCCGCTCGACGTACCGACGAAGGCGACGGCGACGACCCGGTCGCGCATCAGGGCCGGGTACTGGTCGGCGAGCGCCATCATCGTCATGCCGCCCATGGAGTGCCCGACCAGCACCAGCGGTCCCTCGGGGGCGGCCGCGTCGATCACGGCCTTGAGGTCGCGGCCGAGCTGGTCGATGCCGACGTGGACGCCCTGCGCCTGGGCCCGGCCGCGCTCCGAGCGGCCGTGGCTGCGCTGGTCCCAGTGGACCGTGCGCACGAGTCCGCGCAGGGCCGCGCGCTGGAAGTGCCAGGAGTCCTGGCTGAGGCAGTAGCCGTGGCTGAAGACGACCGTGACGGGGGCGGGGGCCTTGCGCCCGAACAGCCGGCGCCTGCGCGGACCGGCGGCGTTGCCGGGAGGCGTACCGTCGGGGCCGTTTCCGGGGTCCACCTCGTCGACCTCGTAGTACAGCTCGGTGCCGTCGTCGGCGGTGGCCCGGCCCGGCAGCCCGCGCAGCGAGCCGTACGGGCCGGTGGCGTCCAGCGCCAGCCGGGCCCGCTTCCGCATTCCCCGGCCGACCGTCAGGCGCTCGACCGCGACACCGGCGGCGGCGCCCGCCGCGATCACGCCTATGGCGGCCCCGGCGACCCCCGCCCGGCGCCAGCCGGCCGCCGAAGCGGCCGTCGCCATCGCGTCCCCCGCGCTGATCTCGCTCACCGTGCCGCGCTCCTCGTGGGTCGTGTCCTTCGGGTCGGGGCCGGTCCGATCACATCAGTTCCGATCGGCCGGTCCCAGTCCAATCCGCTCCGATCTGACCGGACCGGATCTGATCGTGCCTGGTCAGGGACGCTTCCTCGGTCAGGACCCGGCCGACTTGCCGTCGGCGGTCCCGTCCGCCGTCCCGTTCCGGTAGACGCGTGGCACCCGGCCGCCGATCCGGGTGACGATCTCGTACGCGATCGTGTCCGCCGCCCGCGCCCAGTCCTCCGCGCTCGGCTCGCCCCGGTCACCGGGGCCGAACAGCACCGCGTCGCTGCCCTCCGCGACCACGTCGCCGTCCAGGTCGACGACGAACTGGTCCATCGCCACCCGGCCCGCGACCGTCCGCCGGACCCCGCCGACCAGGACCGGGCCCCGGCCGGAGGCGTGGCGCGGGATGCCGTCCGCGTACCCCACCGGCACCAGGCCGAGCGTGGTCTCGCCGCTCGTCGTGTAGTGGTGCCCGTAGCTGATGCCGTGCCCGGCGGGCACCTGCTTGACCAGGGCGACGGAGGCGGCGAGCGTCATCACCGGACGGAGCCCGAAATCCGCCGGGGTGCCCAGCTCGGGGCTGGGCGAGATGCCGTACATGGCGATGCCGGTCCGCACCAGGTCGAAGTGCGACTCGGGGACGGTCAGCGTGGCCGGGGAGTTGGCGATGTGCCGCACCTCGGGCTCTGCGCCCGCCTTCTCCGCGTACGCGACCATGTCCCGGAACACGGTCAGCTGGGCGGCGATGGAGGGGTGTCCCGGCTCGTCGGCGCAGGCGAAGTGGGACCAGAGACCGGTGATCCGGACCGTCCCGGCCTGCTCCGCGGTGCGGGCGGCGGCGACCAGCTCGGGCCAGTCGGCGGGCTGGCAGCCGTTGCGGCCGAGGCCGGTGTCGGCCTTGAGCTGGATACGGGCGGGGCGGCCGGCCTCCGCGGCCGCCGCGGTGACCTCGCGCAGCGCCCACATGCCGCTGACCGAGACATCGACATCGGCCTCGACCGCCTCGCGCCAGGGCCCGCCCGGCGTCCACAGCCAGCACATCACCCGGCCGCCGAGCCCCGCCGCGCGCAGCGCCAGCGCCTCCTGCGGGGTGGCGGTGCCCAGCCAGGTCGCACCGGCTTCGAGCGCCGCACGGGCGCAGGGCACCGCGCCGTGTCCGTACGCGTCGGACTTGACGACGGCCATGAGCTGCGCGCCGGACGCACGGGCGCGCAGAACGCGCACGTTGGCGCGGAGTGCGGCGAGGTCGATCTCGGCACGGGCTCTCAGGGACGCTGTCTCGTTCATCGCGCCCAGTCTCTCAGAGCCGTGTCCCGGAGCCGTACGGAGCGGCCTTCCGGCGCCGCTCGCGGCAGGGTGCGCCGGGGTCCGGGTCAGTGGTGGCGCAGCTCGTGTTCCAGGTGGTCGACGAGGACCGGTACGTGGCTGTGCGGGACGTCCTTGACCGCGGTCACCAGCGTCACCGGCCCGCCGTCGCGGACCAGCGCGACGAGTTCACCGACGGCGGCGGTGTGCACGGGGTCGGCCAGTTCGGCGCGGTAGCGGTCGACGAAGTCGTCGTAGCGGGTGCCGGAGCGGTCCTCGTGGTACCAGGAGCGCAGTTCCTTCGACGGGGTGAGGTCCTTGAGCCACTTGTCGATCGCGGCACGTTCCCTGGCGACCCCGCGCGGCCAGAGCCGGTCGACCAGCACCCGGGTGCCGTCGCCGTCCTCCCGCGGGTCGTACACCCGGCGTACGCGCACGTCACTGCTGCTGTTGCCCACGGCCGGGCCCCTCTCGTCTCGGCGCTTCCAGGATCGCTCAGGCCCGTACGTCCCGCCAGGCCGAACGGATGGCCTCCGCGACGTCCTGGGCGGCGACCGGGGAGCCGTCGGAGGCGTGCCGGGCCGCGAGGCCGTGCAGGTGGGCGCCGACGGAAGCGGCGTCGCGGGGGGCGAGACCGGCGGCGAGCAGCGAGCCGGTCAGCCCGGAGAGCACGTCGCCGCTGCCCGCCGTGGCGAGCCAGGAGGTGCCGGTCGGGTTGACCCGCACGGGGGCGCCCGGCTCGTCGGCGGCGATCAGCGTCGTCGAGCCCTTGAGCAGAACGGTGGCGCGGAACCGGGAGGCGAGTTCGCGCACGGCGGCGAGCCGCCCCGCCTCGACCTCCTCGCGCGCTACGCCGAGCAGGGCCGCGGCCTCCCCGGCGTGCGGGGTCAGGACGGTGGGGGCGGTGCGCTCCCGGACCACGTCGGCGTCCAGCAGCCGCAGCCCGTCCGCGTCGATCAGCACCGGGACGTCGGCGGCCAGCACGTCGGAGACGGCCTCCACGGCGTCCGTCCCGTCACCCAGCCCCGGACCGACGACCCAGGCCTGCACCCGCCCCGCCCTGGACGGCGGGCCCGCGTGGACCAGGGTCTCCGGGTGCCGCGCGATGACCGCGTCCGCCCCGGGGCCGACGTAGCGCACCGCCCCGGCCCCGCCGCGCAGCGCCCCGGAGACGGCCAGCACCGCCGCGCCCGGGTAGCGCGCGGAGCCGGCGGCGATGCCCACGACGCCGCGCCGGTACTTGTCGCTCTCTGCGCCCGGTACCGGCAGCAGCGCGGCCACGTCCGCGTACTGGAGCGCCTCCAGGTCCGGCACGGCGGGCAGTTCGGCGCCGAGCCCGATGTCGACGAGGCGCAGCGCCCCGGCCCGTTCCGCGGCCGGGTCGATGAGGAGCCCCGGCTTGTACGCCCCGAAGGTGACGGTCGCGTCGGCGCGGACCGCGTCCCCGAGCACCTCACCGGTGTCGGCCTCGACGCCGCTGGGCAGGTCGACGGCGACGACGGGCGCGTCGTGTGCCGTGTACCGGGCCACGAGCGCGGCGGCGGCGGGCCGCAGTCCGCCGCGCCCGCCGATGCCGGTGACGGCGTCGACGACGAGGTCCACGCGGCCCGCCCAGTCCCGGTGCCTGCTCGTCGCCGGGACGTCGAGGCCGTCCACCACCCGGCCGCCCGCCGCGCGCAGCGCCTCGCTCCCGCCCTCGTGGGCCCGGCCCGGCGAGACCCGTACGGCGAGCACACCGGCCCCGCGCCGGGCGAGCCGGGCGCCCGCGTACAGCGCGTCGCCGCCGTTGTCGCCGCTGCCGACGAGGAGGACGACGCGGGACCCGTACACCCGGCCGCCGCGCCGCAGCAGGTCGGTGCAGGCGGCGGCGAGCCCCGCGGCGGCGCGCTGCATCAGCGTGCCCTCCGGGAGCCGTGCCATGAGGGCCTGTTCGGCGGCCCGTACGGTCGAGACGCTGTACGCAGTACGCATGGCTCCAACGTACGCAGAAAACGTCCGCCACGCCCCGGCCCGCCGCGCTCCCGCCGGCCGGCGACACCCGGCTCAGCCCTCCGCGATCATCACCTCAGCCCTCCGCGATCACCACGGCGGACGCCACCCCCGCGTCATGGCTGAGCGACACGTGCCACTGCCGCACGCCCAGTTCGGCGGCGCGGGCGGCGACCGTGCCGCTCACCCGCAGCCGGGGCTGCCCGCTCGCCTCGACGTACACCTCCGCGTCCGTCCAGAGCAGCCCGGCGGGGGCGCCGAGCGCCTTGGCGAGCGCCTCCTTCGCGGCGAACCGCGCGGCCAGCGAGGCGATCCCCCGCCGCTCACCGTCCGGAAGCATCAACTCGCTCTCCAGGAAGAGGCGTTGAGCCAACTTCGGGGTGCGCTCCAGCGCCTCGTCGAACCGCTCGATCTCCGCCACGTCGATACCGACCCCGATGATCACGCGCGCACCCCCACAGCTGCCCCGCTCATGTCACTCCACTCACTCACTCCACGGTGACGGACTTCGCCAGATTGCGCGGCTGGTCCACTTCGTTGCCCCGGGCCGTCGCCAGCTCGCAGGCGAAGACCTGGAGCGGAACGGTGGCGACCAGCGGCTGAAGCAGCGTAGGCGTTGCGGGAATCCGGATGAGGTGGTCGGCGTACGGGACGACGGTCTCGTCGCCCTCCTCCGCGATGACGACGGTGAGCGCGCCCCGGGCCCGGATCTCCTGGATGTTCGAGACGATCTTGCCGTGCAGCACCGAGCGCCCGCGCGGTGACGGCACCACCACGACGACCGGCAGGCCCTCCTCGATCAGCGCGATCGGCCCGTGCTTCAGCTCCCCGGCGGCGAACCCCTCCGCGTGCATGTACGCGAGCTCCTTGAGCTTCAACGCGCCTTCCAGGGCGACCGGGTAGCCGACGTGCCGGCCGACGAAGAGCACCGTGTCGTGGCCCGCCAGCGAACGCGCCAGCGCGCGCACCGGCTCCATGGTCCCCAGGACCCGCCGCACCTCGCCGGAGATCTCGGAGAGCTGCCGGATGACGGTGCGGATCTCGTCACCCCACTTGGTCCCCCGGACCTGGCCGAGGTACAGCGCGACGAGGTAGCAGGCGACGAGCTGGGTGAGGAACGCCTTGGTCGAGGCGACGGCGACCTCCGGCCCGGCGTGCGTGTACAGGACGGCGTCGGACTCGCGCGGGATGGTGGACCCGTTGGTGTTGCAGATGGCGAGGACCTTCGCGCCCTGCTCACGGGCGTGCCGCAGCGCCATCAGGGTGTCCATCGTCTCGCCGGACTGCGAGATCGCGATGACGAGCGTGCGCTGGTCCAGGATCGGGTCCCGGTAGCGGAACTCGCTGGCCAGCTCGGTCTCGCAGGGGATCCGGGTCCAGTGCTCGATGGCGTACTTGGCGATCATCCCGGCGTGGAACGCGGTCCCGCAGGCGACGATCACCACCTTGTCGACCTCGCGCAGCTCCGCCCGGGTGATCCGCACCTCGTCGAGGTGCAGGGTCCCCTCCGGGTCGATCCGGCCGAGGAGGGTGTCGGTGACGGCCTTCGGCTGCTCGGCGATCTCCTTGAGCATGAAGGAGGGGTAGCCGCCCTTCTCCGCCGCGGACGCGTCCCAGTCCACGTGGTACGGCAGCACCTCTGCGGGCCGCCCGTCGAACCCGGTGACGACGACACCGTCCCGGCTCAGCTCCACCACCTGGTCCTGGCCCAGCTCGATCGCGGACCGGGTGTGCGCGATGAACGCGGCGACGTCGGAGGCCAGGAACGCCTCGCCCTCCCCCACCCCCACCACGAGCGGAGAGTTCCGCCGGGCCCCGACCACCACGTCGGGGGCGTCCGCGAACACCGCGACGAGCGTGAACGCCCCTTCGAGCCTCCGGCAGACCTGCCGCATCGCCCCGGCCGGGTCCTCGCCGCCCGCGTACTCCTCCGCGAGGAGGTGGGCGACGACCTCGGTGTCGGTCTCGGATGCCAGCTCGTGGCCGCGCCCGGTCAGTTCGGACCGCAGGACGGCGAAGTTCTCGATGATCCCGTTGTGCACGACGGCGACGCGTCCGGCGTTGTCCAGGTGCGGGTGGGCGTTGACGTCGGTCGGACCTCCGTGCGTGGCCCACCGGGTGTGGCCGATCCCTGCGCTCCCGGCCGGCAGCGGCCGCTCGACCAGCAGCTTCTCCAGATTGACGAGCTTCCCGGCCCGCTTCGCGGCGGCCAGCCCGCCATCAGCGAGGACGGCGATCCCGGCGGAGTCGTACCCCCGGTACTCCAACCGCTTGAGTCCCGCGACGACGACGTCCTGCGCCGACTGCCCACCGACGTATCCGACGATCCCGCACATATCGGTCCCTTCATGGACGTTTGCTTATGTTCCTCGCATAGTCGCAGAAGCATCCGGCATTTCACGCCCACGTCGGCGGCATCGAGCCCGTCCGGCGATCCAGGGCACCGCGTCGCCGGAGGCTGCGCCGCGACTGCCCACCCGCGCCGCCTCCGGCACCGGGCATCCGGAAGCCGGGCGGGCACGACGCGGTCCCCGCGCCAGGAGCACGGCCACCCCGAAGGCGTAACCGAGCCGCCGGAAGGGTGCCCACCGAGCCGCCCTCCGCGCCCGCCCGCTCCGGTGCCCAGGACGGGCTTCTCCGCCCGCTCCGGTGCCCAGGACGGAGCGCGCCGCCCGCCTCCGGCGGGACCGGGCGCGCCGGGTCATCGGCTCCGGCGAGCACACCTTCGAACCCGATTCCGTGGTCCCTGAATTCGTCTCGCATATGGTCGCGACACGAGTCCGCACGGCACCGGGAAAGCATTGGATCCTCGATATCGAACCGAGAACTTCGTCAACGCATCCTGACCCTTGGTGAATTCGATGGACCTGAAGAGCGCCGAGGACTTCCCGAGTCAGCGGACCGGGCAAGGGGGTTCTGACAGTACCTGTATCACCAGGGTCTCCCTGACGTTCCGAACCCCTGTCAACCTGGCGGGGCCGAATGCCCCGACAGCACGCACTGCAGCTCTACCTCATCAGCTGAATTCAGCCGCTGCCCCGAACGCGTGACCATATCGGTGCATTCTGATACGGCAGAAGGAACGGATACCAATGACGGACAACCAATTCACCACTCACACAGAACTATTCGATCTGAGTGGAAAATACGCACTTGTCACTGGCGGCACCAAGGGAATTGGGATGATGATAGCGCGCGGCCTTCTCCAGGCGGGCGCCCGCGTCGTCATCAGCTCACGCGACGCAGACACGTGCACGGAGGCACAGCGGCTGCTATCCGAATTCGGCGACGTCCAAGCAATTCCCGCCGACCTGTCCAGGCACGACGAGTGCCAGCGCCTCGCTGATCTTGTCCAGGCCGACTCGGAACGCCTGGACATCCTCGTCAACAACGCGGGCGCGATGCGTAGCGAGCCGCTGGAGACGTTCCCGGACGAGGCCTGGGATGCCGTGCTCGACCTCAACCTCAAGTCGCCGTTCTGGCTGGTGCAGGCACTGCTCCCGGCACTTCGCAAGGCGGGCACCGCCGATGATCCGGCACGGATCATCAACATCGGCAGTATCGCCGCCATCCACGTCGCCCAGGCGCCCACCTACTCGTACGCCAGCAGCAAAGCGGCACTCCATCAGCTCACCAGAGTGCTTGCCCGGGAGCTGGGCCCACAGCACGTCACGGTGAACGCGGTAGCACCGGGAGTCTTCCCGTCGCAGATGATGGGGGCCACGCTCGATGCCATCGGCGACAAGATCGCGGCGGCTGCCCCACTGCGGCGGCTCGGGCGCGACGACGACATGGCGGGTATCGCCGTGTTTCTCGCCGGCCGGGCCGGGTCCTACCTCACGGGCGCCGTCATCCCGGTAGATGGCGGCACCGCTACGACTGCAACGGGCACTCCCCCCGTCATGGGCCACTGACCAGTACGACTGAACGGGCCTAAGGGCTGTCCCGCAATTCCTGGTGGATCAGCGCGCGGCGTCAGATGCGGTGCATCGCGAGGCGGAGAGGCGCCCGCGTACTGGAGGTATTCGAGCGTTTCGACAACGCGGCGAGGCGCCGTAGCCGGCGTCGCGCGCCCGCCAGGAATTGCGGGACAGCCCTTAGGGTAAGGAGATGGCCACGATGGATCCACGCACCGAGATCCGGGAGTTCCTCAGCTCGCGTCGTGCCCGCATCGCACCCGAGCAGGCGGGCCTGCCCGCTTACGGCGGCAACCGCCGGGTCAAAGGTCTGCGCCGCGAGGAGGTCGCGCTCCTGGCGGGGGTATCGGTCGACTACTACGTGCGCATGGAGCGCGGCAGCCTCGCCGGTGCCTCCGACGGCGTACTTGAGGCTCTGGCCTCTGCCTTGCAGCTCGACGAAGCCGAGCGCGACCACCTGTTCCACCTCGCGCGCCGGTCCAGGGCGCCCCGCGGCCCACGCCGGCGCAGGCCTGCCGTGACGGTGCGCTCGACACTGCAGCAGGTGCTCGAAGCCATCTCCGATGCGCCGGCCTGGATCGGTAACGGCCGTTACGACGTGCTCGCCATGAATCAACTCGCCCGCGCGCTGTATTCACCGGTGCTGGCCGACCCGCGACGGCCCGCGAACACGGCGCGGTTCGTCTATCTGAACCCTGAGGCGGCCAGAGATTTCTTTGTCGATTACGACCAAGTTGCCGGTGCCGTGGCCGCGAAGCTACGCATGGAAGCCGGCCGCAATCCGCACGACGAGGAGCTGATCGCCCTGGTCGGCGAACTGTCCACGCGCAGTGAGCTATTTCGGCAGCGGTGGGCGTCGCAGGACGTGCGGCTGCACCGGTCCGGCCGCAAGCGTATGCACCATCCGATCGTGGGCCCACTCGACTTGGACGTCGAATCCCTGGAACTGCCCGCGGAACCCGGCCTGCACCTCAACATCTACACCGCCCCCGCAGGCACACCGACCGCCGACAAATTGGCGCTCCTGGCATCGTGGGCGGCCTCCCAACAGACGCTGGCGACCGAACTCGAACCACACAACGGATAGTCCAACCCCTTCAGCCGTACCGGGGTCCACCTCCCCGGCCAGCGCGGGCGGACCGCACCATCCGGCCAGCCGCACCACCGGCTCCAGCCCGCAGTACGCGATCAGGTTCGGATCATCGAACGCGGCTGGAGGGCCTGCCACACACGCGTATGCGCGGGCAGGCCCTCGGGGGACGGCGGTGGCGGTGTACCGACGCTCAGTCGGTCGACGCGTACGAGACGAACTCGGCCCAGGCGTCCGGGGCGAAGCCGAGTTCGGGGCCGGGGATGTTCTTGGAGTCGCGGACGTGGACGGTGTTGGGGGCAGCGGCGACCTCCACGCACGAGGGGCCGTCGTTCGAGCTGTAACTGCTCTTGAACCAGGTCAGGTCGGAAGGGATTCCGGCCGAGGGCTTGGCACTCATGTCTCTCCCAGCAGTTTCTCGATGAACATTCGCGAGAGCCGAGGCGTAAGTGCCTGGGCCCGGATCAGGCCGTACCGCATCTCAAGGATCTGGACTTCCTTGGGATCGCTGATCAGCCGACTGGTGAGCTGGACCTCGTTGAGCCCCACAGCCGTACCATCAGTCAGCTTAAACACCCGGTGAGAGCCTGCCAGTCCTGCGTGTTCTTCCGTCTCCATCGGCATGACCTGGATCTCGACATGCCTCAACATGCTCAGTTCTAGCAGGTGTTCGAGCTGTCGACGCAACACCATTTTGCCGCCCGTGGGGCGCCTGAGCGTGGCCTCTTCCTGCACGAAGGTCAGCAGCGGGGCGGGCCGACGCTCGAAGATCGCCTGCCGGGCCATCCGCGCGGCCACAAGACCTTCGACCTGTTCCTCGGTGAACGCCGGGCGCCGTTCCCCGTAGAGAGCGCGGGCATACGCCTCCGTCTGAAGCAGGCCATCGACCACATCGGTGTCGTACGAGCCCAACTCGACCGCATCGGCCTCCAACTTGGCCAGATCGCGAACCTTCTTCGGATACCGCGCCTCCGCGACATCCTTCTTCATCGCTGCGATCTTGCCCTTCGCACCCAGGGCTTCGTCCGTCCGGTCCAGGAACTCCGGTTTGGCGATCCGGGTACCGGCCTCCACCTTGTAGACCAGGTTCTCGCCGTACCCGATCGCCTCGCCCAGTTCCGCCGCGCGTAAGCCCGCCGTCTCACGCCAGAGCCGGATCTGCCTGCCGACCATGGCCATCACGGCACCCGACTCGTCCTCGGGATCGACCACCCAATCCGGCCCGTCCACCATGTCGTTGCCCGTCATGCGCCACCCGCCTCCACCCGTTCGCGGCGCTCCGGCGCTGTACGGCGTGGACAGGCCCGTACGACCGCTGGACAGTCACCGTCCGTATACGTGTCACTGCTTTTCAGCGTAGCGACGGACGGCCACGCTGAGTGACGTGAACCGAGAAATCACCCAACCGCGTGCACGCAGCGGACAGTTCGCCGTGCAGCTCTCCGCGACCCGTCGAGGCGCCCGGCTCGCCCGGCTGCTGACGACCGAACAGCTCCGCTCCTGGGGGCTGCCGCTGGACGATGCCAGACAGGTCATCGCTGAGCTGGCGTCGAACGCGGTGATGCACGGTTACGTACCGGGGCGCGACTTCCGCATCCTGCTGACGGTCACCGGGGACACGCTGCGCATCGAGGTGGCGGACGCACGCGGGGAGCGGCTGCCCCGGGTGCTGGATCGGTCCGAGGTGTACGAGTCCGGGCGGGGGCTCCTTCTCGTCGAGGCACTGGCCACGCGCTGGGGCGTCCGGCACGGCCCGTTCCCGCGCAAGACGGTCTGGGCGGAGCTCTCCCTCACCGGATCGTGACCACCGCGACCCGGTCGGCCGCGACGCGGTGGTCCGCGACCCGGCGGGCCGCGACGCAGCTGCCCACGACGCGGCTGCCCACGACGTAAAAGGCTTTTAAGTCCTTTGGGAAGAAGAAACTCTCCCAACCTAACCCCACCCAACCCATCCCGGTGGACCTCAGCAGGCCCCGCGCGCCCGCGGGGGCGCCCGTCACTCACACGGGTGAGGTTGGCCAACTGAGCTGGATTTCGCCCGGGTTGCCTGGCATATGCTCACGAAACCAACTTCAGACATGAGACGGCCCCCGCCGGGACAGCAATCCCGAGCGAGGGCCTGACCAAGAGGAAGCAGCAGATCTTCCCGATGGATATCCAGCAGAATATCGCGCCCTCGCGCGCCTCTTCAGGCGCCCGGTCCGGCCCCGGGTCCGGCGGGGTCCTCCACGTCAACGTGCGCCACACCAGTCACTTCACGGTCGTGGGCAACCATCTCGCCCAGCACCAGGAACTCTCACTGGTCGCGATCGGGCTCGCCGTACACATCCAGTCGCTGCCGGACGGGGCCAAGATCGGCATCAAGTTCCTGGTCGAGCGCTTCCCGGAGAGCGAGTACCGCATCGCCGAGGCCTTGCGGGAACTCGAAACCAAGGGCTACTTGAAGCGCACCCGCGAGCGCCTGGCCAGCGGCCGCGTGATCACGCGCTCGACGTCGTACAACCAGCCGTGCGAAGTGGCGGCGGACCCGCCGCCCACTCCTGCTCCTGCTCCTGCCCCGGCAGCGGCCCCGGTTGCGGCTGCGGCCCCGGCCCCGGTTGAGACTGTCCCACCGGCCTCCACGCCCACTCCCGCGCCCGTACCCGTCCCCGTCCCCGTCCCCGTCCCCCGGCCGCAGGAACCCACCCCGGACCTGCACCGACGGGCGTCGGCCATCCTGCTCGGGCTGCGGCGCGAGGCGCCCGTACTCGTCCTCTCGCAGAACGACATCCGCAGCCTCACGCCCGCCGTAGCGGCCTGGCTGGAACGCGACGCCGCCCCCGCCTCGATCACCCGGGCCCTGACGACGGACCTGCCCGTACCCCTGAAGTACCCGGCCAAGCTGCTGGCGCACCGGCTGAACGCACTGCTCCCCGCCCCGGTCCCGGCCGCTTACGTCCCCCCGCCCCCGGTACCGCTCCAGAACTGCGACGCCTGCGACCGCGCGTTCAGGGCGCCCGAGCCCGGCCGGTGCGGCGAGTGCCTCGCGGAGTTGTCCGTCACCGCGTGACCCGCGCCCTCAGCCGCTCTCGTCCCCGTACAGGAAAGCAAGGAACTCCCCGGAGTTCGAGGCCACTTGTACCCACACGGTGTCGTTCATGTACAGCACGCGCGGAGCGGTGGGCGACTCGCGGTAGTCGAGCACGACGGGCATGTCCGGGCCGAGATCCGCGATCGGGAGCGACCGTCGCGGAACGATTCCCTCGTTCCTCTCGTCGGCCGGGACCGGGGCGGGAAGCTCCCCGCGATGCACCAGGCCTTGTGAGTCCTCCGGCAACGGGCAACCCTTCACCGACTCCTGAAGACGCCCGGCCTCCCCGATCCAGCCATGACGCGTATGCGTCACGTTAGGTACGCGGGAGGCCCGACCCGCAGGGCCCAGAGCCCCTCGTCAGGCCCAAAGGTCGCCGGAACAAACAGGTCAGCGACTTGCTGGGGTCACTGCGGCTCCCGGCAGCCGGCTCCGTGCAGAATCTTGCGGGTGGGCGTGGTGGAGCCAGAAGCCCAGAGCCCAGGAATCCGTAGTGCGGAAAGGCCGGGCGGTCGGTGTGATCCATTTCGTTCTGCTCATCGTGTGCGCGGTGGCGATCTACCTGTCGTGCGAGTGGTTCGTCAACGCGGTGGAATGGCTGGGGCAGCGCCTCGACGTCGGAAAGATGGCGGTCGGGACGATCCTGGCCGCGTTCGGCACGGCACTGCCGGAGTCGGTCGTCACGCTGGTCGCGGTCACCACGGGCGCCGACGAGGAAGCCAAGAACATCGGCGTCGGCGCGGCAATGGGCGGCCCGCTCGCGCTGTCCACGATCGCCTACGGCGTGACCGGCGCGATGCTGTTCCTCAAGCGGCGCAGGGAGCATGTCCCCGACCCGGCCGACGGGGGTGACCGCGGCGGGGTACGGGCTCCGCTCGGGGACGAGAAGGACATGAAGCGGCTGGCCAAGGACCAGACCTGGTTCCTGCCGATCTTCGTGGTCAAGGTCGCGCTCGGGCTGGTGGCGTTCGCCGTCAAGCCGGTCCTCGGCGTGCTGTTCTTCGCCGCGTACGCCGTCTACTTCTGGCGCGAGATCCGCAGCGGCGACGACGGCGGGGAGGACGAGGAGCTGGAGCCGCTGAAGCTCCGTCCCCGGGCCGCCGTTCCGGAGACCTGGGCCGTCGTGGTCCAGACCCTGGCCACCCTCGCCGTCATCTTCTTCGCGTCCCAGCTGTTCGTGAGGCAGCTCGACGCGATCGGCCCGATGCTGGGGCTGTCGTCCGCCGTCACCGCGCTGCTGCTGTCGCCGGTCGCGACGGAGCTGCCCGAGGTCATGAACGCGATCATCTGGGTCCGGCAGGGGAAGACCCAGCTGGCGCTGGCGAACATCTCCGGCGCCATGATGATCCAGGCGACCGTCCCCAGCGGCCTGGGGCTGCTGTTCACCAGCTGGGAGTTCGACGGCGCCCTGCTCTGGTCCGGGGTGATCACCATGGCCGCGATCGTCTACCTGCTGCTGACGATGCGCGCCCACCGCCTCACCCCCGGGCGGCTGGCCGTGGCGGCGCTCTTCTACGCCGTCTTCGGGCTGGGGCTCGTCCCGATCCTGGCCTGACCCGCCCGCGGAACCGCCGTCAGGCCGCCGTCAGGCCGCAGTCAGGCCGTCTGAAGGCCGCCGTCAGGCCGCCGTGAGGCCGCCGTCAGGCCGTCTGAAGGCAGCCGTCAGCAGTCTTCGCGCGGCCCTCGGACGGCCCTCGGACGGCCCTCGGACGGCCCTCGGACGGCCCTCGGACGGCCCTCGGACGGCCCTCGGACGGCCCTCGGACGGCCCTCGGACGGCCTTCGGACCGCCTTCAGACGGCCTTCAGCTGGGTGAAGCGGAGGCGGTTGCCGAACGGGTCACGCAGGCCGCAGTCGATCCCGTAGTCGCGGTCGGTGGGCTCCTCGGTGAACTCGACGCCCTTGGCCAGCAGCGTCTCGTACGTCTTGCGGCAGTCGTCCGTGGTGAGGATGAGCCAGCCGCCCATCGCGCCCTTGGTCACCAGCTCGCGTACCTGCTCCGCGGTCTCCTCCGACATCGCGGGGGCGCCCGGCCGCTCCAGCAGGATCTGGCGCTCGGGGTGGCCGGGGACGCTGACGGCGAGCCAGCGCATGAAGCCCATGTCGACATCGGCGGCGACTTCGAGGCCGAGCTTGCCGACGTAGAAGTCGAGGGCCTGGTCCTGGTCGAGGACGTAGATCTGTGAGTGCGTGATCGCGTTGAACATGTGCTCAACGCTACGGGCGCCGGACCGGGAAAACTTATCCGGAACTGCTCGGTCGCACCGTCGTACCGTCGTACCCGCCCCCAACCGCTCAGTCGCTGGGCCTCGTCCACGCCATCGTGAAGCACGTGGGTACGCCCGTCGGCACGGATTCCTTGCGGTACGCCCTCGGCGAGCGGCCGACGATCGCGCTGAAGGTGCGGCTGAAGGTGCCGGTGCTGCCGAAGCCGACCTCGAAGCAGATGTCCGTCACGCTGCGGCCGGTCTCCCGCAGCAGGAACATCGCGCGCTCCACCCGGCGGCGCTGGAGGTAGCGGTGCGGCGTCTCACCGAACGTGTCCCGGAAGGTACGCGAGAAGTGCGCCGGGGAGACGTGCGCGATACGGGCCAGGGCGGGTACGTCCAGCGGCTGCGCGTAGGAACGGTCCATCGTGTCCCGGGCCCGGAGCATCCGGCGGTTCGACTCTTCTGCGGCGCGGCTCACCCCGCCATCACACCACGGGGGCGGGGCTCGGATCCCGGTACAGGAACTCGGCCGCTGTGGCGGCGATGACTCCGGTCACGACGGCCAGCGCGGGCACGTCCAGCTTCCAGTGCTGCCAGTACAGGGGCACATCCAGCCGCCGTCCCGGCGCCAGCTCCACGAGAGCGCCCGATCGCAGCAGCGGATCCGCCTGCGTCTCCGGGACCAGGCCCCAGCCGAGACCGGCGGCCACCGCGTCGCAGAACCCCTCCGACGTGGGCACGTAGTGACGCATCGGCCCGGCGCCCGGGGCACTGGGCGAGAGGGACCGGACGAAGCGGTCCTGCAGTTCGTCCCGGCGGTCGAAGACGATCACCGGCGCATCGGACAGCGAGCGCTCAAGAGGGGCCGTCGCCAGATGGCGTTCCGTGAACCGGGGGCTCGCCACCGGCAGATACCGGGCCAGGCCCAGCGGACGCACGACGCAGCCGGCGACCGGCTCCGCCGAGGAGGTCACCGCCGCCATCACCTGCCCCTCGCGCAACAGCATCGCGGTGTGCGCCTCGTCCTCGCGGTGCAGCTCGAAGCAGACCGGCTCGTCCTGCGGCACCCGCGTCAGCGCGGTGAGGAACCAGGTGGCCAGCGAGTCCGCGTTCACCGCTATCGGCAGCCGCGCCGGACCCGAGGCGTCCGCGATGCCCAGCTCCAGGTGCGCTTCCCGCTCCAGCGCGGCCAGTTGGCGCGCGTACCGCACCACCACCCGGCCGGACTCCGTCAGCCTGACCGGCTTCGTGCGCATCAGCAGCACGCGGCCGGTGCGCTGTTCCAAGGCCTTGATCCGCTGACTGACCGCGGACGGCGTCACATGCAGAACCGCGGCGGCGGCATCGAAAGTGCCCTCGGCCACGACGGCGAGCAGCGTGCGCATGTGGTCGGACGGAAGCTCGATCATCACAATCGCTAATCTTACCTAAGAAACTTTAGCTGTACTAATGGTTCCGCGCTCCCTAGCGTCGACTGCGTGAACAGCGACATCCTCCCGGTGGCCATCGCCGGATTCAGCACGGGCCTCTCCCTCATCGTCGCCATCGGCGCACAGAACGCCTTCGTCCTGCGCCAGGGCGTACGCAGGCAGGCCGTGCTCGCGGTGGTGGGCATCTGCGCCGCGTCCGACGCCGCCCTCATCGCCCTGGGAGTGGCCGGGCTGGGAACCGTGGTGACCACGTGGCCCAGCGTCCTGACCGCGGTCGGTCTGGCCGGTGGCGGCTACCTGCTGTGTTACGGCGCTCTGGCCGCCCGCCGCGCGCTGCGACCCGTCTCCGGGCAGGCGCTGACGACGGAGGGCGTCTCGACGGGCTCCATCCGTACAGCGGTGCTCACCTGCCTGGCCCTGACCTGGCTCAACCCGCACGTGTACCTGGACACCGTGCTGCTGCTCGGCTCGGTCGCCGCCGAACGCGGCTCGCTGCGCTGGGTCTTCGGTTTCGGAGCGATTCTGGCCAGTCTGGTCTGGTTCGCCGGCCTCGCCTACGGCGCCCGGCTGCTCAGCGGAATCCTCAACCGCCCCGCCGCCTGGCGGGTTCTGGACGCGCTCGTCGCGCTCACCATGCTCACGATGGGCGCCATGCTGCTGGCCCGCTCGGTCTGACGCACGCGGCGCACGGATTTCCGCGGCACGGCCGCCGTCAGGCCGCCGGGCGGCTCCTACGACCGCGTCGTGGCGCGCTTCCGTCAGAAGCTCCAGCCACTGCCGGACCTCTGGTCCGATCCCGACCCGCCACAGATCCCACCCACCCGTTATGCCCGCCCGTTATGCGGAAATCGACATGAAGCCCCCCACGTGACCGACCCCACCCTCCGCTCTGTTCGTATTCCCGCAACAATGAACCTGTGATCACTTCGCCGACACGGAGCACGAACCGACGCGCCGAGCACGCCGCGACGCCGTACGTCGACCTCTCCCGAGCGGAGTGGAGCGCACTGCGCGACAAGACGCCGCTGCCGCTGACCGCCGAGGAGGTGGAGCGGCTGCGCGGGCTCGGGGACGTCATCGACCTGGACGAGGTCCGCGACGTATACCTGCCGCTCTCCCGGCTCCTCAACCTGTACGTGCAGGCCACGTCCGGGCTGCGCGGCGCGCTGAACACCTTCCTCGGGGACGCGGGCAACGGGCAGGGGGCGCAGCGCGGCACCCCGTTCGTCATAGGGGTCGCGGGCAGTGTCGCCGTCGGCAAGTCCACCAGTGCCCGTCTCCTCCAGGCGCTGCTGGCCCGCTGGCCGGAGCACCCCCGGGTGGAGCGGGTGACCACCGACGGGTTCCTGCTGCCGATGAAGGAACTCCACGCACGCGGGCTGATGTCGCGCAAGGGGTTCCCGGAGTCCTACGACCGGCGCGCCCTGACCCGCTTCGTCGCGGACATCAAGGCGGGCAAGGACGAGGTGACCGCCCCCGTCTACTCGCACCTGATCTACGACATCGTGCCCGGTGAGCGGCTCACCGTCCGGCGTCCCGACATCCTCATCGTCGAGGGGCTGAACGTGCTCCAGCCCGCGCTCCCCGGCAAGGACGGCCGCACCAGGGTGGGGCTGGCGGACTACTTCGACTTCAGCGTGTACGTGGACGCCCGGCCGGAGGACATCGAGGCCTGGTACCTCAACCGCTTCCGCAAGCTGCGCGAGACGGCGTTCCAGGACCCGTCCTCGTACTTCCGCAAGTACACACAGGTCTCGGAGGCGGAGGCGCTGGAGTACGCGGCGACGATGTGGCGGACCATCAACAAGCCGAATCTGGTGGAGAACGTCGCGCCGACCCGGGGCCGTGCCACCCTGGTGCTCCGCAAGGGCCCCGACCACAAGGTCCAGCGGCTGTCCCTGCGCAAGCTCTGAGCCGCAGGACCCACCCGAGGAGCCCGTTGTGCTGCATCTGCGTCTGATCGTGCCCGCCGGCCGTACGGACGAGGTGACCGATCTGCTGGAGCGGACCGTCGGCACCGCCCATCTCGTCGTGCTGCCCGGCGTGGCCCGCGATCCGGTGGGCGACGTGGTGCTGTGCGATGTGGCCCGGGAGGCGGGCGACGAGCTGATCGGGGCGCTGCGGGAGCTCGGCCTCGACGAGCACGGCTCGATCACCGTCGAGAACATGGACCTGACGCTCTCCGCCCGCGCCGACCGGGCCGAGGAGGAGGCGCCGGGTGAGGGCGCGGACGCGGTGCTGTGGGAGGAGCTGACGGAGGCGACCCACGAGGAGTCGACGTTCAGCATCACCTACGTGGCGTTCCTCGCGGTGGCGACGATGCTCGCCGCCTGCGGTGTGATGCTCGACAACGCGATCCTGATCGTGGGCGCGATGGCGGTGGGCCCGGAGTTCGGTCCGCTGGCCGGGATCTCCACCGCGCTGGTGCAGCGGGCTCCGCGGCTGGTCTGGCGCTCGCTGCTGGCGCTGGTCGGCGGCTTCGCGGTGGCGATGGTGCTGACGGCCGGTTTCGCCTGGCTGATGGACGTCTTCGGGCTGTTCGACGCGGGGATGATCGAGGCGAAGCGGCCCAACACCGCGTTCATCTGGCAGCCCGACTGGATGTCATTCGTGGTCGCGTTCCTCGCGGGCATCGCCGGGACGCTCTCCCTCACCTCGGCCAAGTCCGGCGCGCTGATCGGGGTCGCGATCTCGGTGACGACCGTGCCGGCCGCGGCCAACGCGGCGGTGGCGTTCAGCTACAGCGACTACGGCCAGATGACCGGCTCCGTGCAGCAGCTGCTGGCGAACCTGGGCGGGATCGTGCTGGCGGGGACGCTGACGCTGCTGGCCCAGAAGGCCCTGTGGCGGGCGGCCCGCAACCGGGGTGCGAAGGTACGGCCCCCGGAGCGACAGGCCGCGGGCCGGCGCTCCGGGAGCTGAGGGCACCCCCCGGAGCCGGCCCCATGCCCCCCGGCTCCGCCCTTCAGCCCCGTCCCGCTGTCCGGCTATCCCAGCGCGGACTTCACCACGTCGGCCAGCCGGCCGGCCACCGCGCGTGCCTGCTCGATGTCGGCCGCCTCGACCATGACCCGTACCAGCGGCTCCGTGCCCGACTGGCGCAGCAGCACACGTCCGGTGGCGCCCAGCTCGCGCTCGGCCTCGGCGACGGCCACGGCCAGCTCCGAGGAGGTGGAGACCCGGGATTTGTCGACGTCCGGCACGTTGATGAGGACCTGCGGCAGGCGCTCCATCACACCCGCCAGCTCGGCGAGCGTACGGCCGGTGGCGGCGACCCGGGCCGCCAGCATCAGGCCGGTCAGCGTGCCGTCACCGGTCGTGGCGTGGTCCAGGACGATGACGTGGCCGGACTGCTCGCCGCCCAGGGCGTAGCCCTGGTCCTTCATCGACTCCAGCACGTAGCGGTCGCCCACCGCGGTCTGGACGAGCTCGATGCCCTCCCGCTCCATGGCGATCTTGAAGCCGAGGTTCGACATCACGGTGCCGACCACGGTGCCCTTGCGGAGCTGCCCGGCGTCGCGCATGGCGAGGGCGAGGACGGCCAGGATCTGGTCGCCGTCGATCTCCTCGCCCGCCGCGTCCACGGCCAGGCAGCGGTCGGCGTCACCGTCGTGCGCGATGCCGAGGTCGGCGCCGTGCTCGACGACGGCGGCCCGGAGCAGCTCCAGGTGCGTGGAGCCGCAGCCGTCGTTGATGTTCAGCCCGTCCGGCTCGGCGCCGATCGTGATGATCTCGGCCCCGGCGCGGGCGAACGCCTCCGGCGAGACGCGGGCCGCGGCGCCGTGCGCCTCGTCCAGTACGACCTTCAGGCCGTCGAGCCGGTTGGGCAGTACGCCGATGAGGTGAGCGACGTAACGGTCGAAGCCCTCGGCGTAGTCGCTGATGCGGCCCACCCCGGCGCCGGTGGGACGGGCCCACGGCTCGCCCGTGCGGTGCTGCTCGTAGACCGTCTCGATGCGGTCCTCCAGCTCGTCCGCGAGCTTGTGGCCGCCGCGGGCGAAGAACTTGATGCCGTTGTCCGGCATGGCGTTGTGGCTGGCGGAGAGCACGACACCGATGTCAGCGCCCAGCGCACCGGTGAGGTACGCCACGGCGGGGGTCGGCAGCACGCCGACGCGCAGGACGTCGACGCCCGCGCTGGCGAGGCCCGCCACCACGGCGGCCTCCAGGAACTCTCCGGAGGCACGGGGGTCTCTGCCGACCACGGCCGTCGGCCGGTGGCCCTCGAAGGTGCCCACCTCGCCCAGTACGTGCGCCGCAGCGACCGACAGGCCGAGCGCGAGCTCAGCCGTCAGGTCCGCATTGGCGACACCGCGCACGCCGTCCGTGCCGAAGAGTCGTCCCACTGGTGTCCTCCGAAGGTGCTCCGAAACGCAAAAAAACAGACCAGCCAGTCCACGAGCGCATGAACGTCTTATGCCGTTATATGCCCGAGGCTGTCAATAAACGAACGCCCCGGCAGCACGAGGTGTGCCGCCGGGGCGAACGTGTAACGCGGATGAGCAGGCGGTTTAGCGCTTGCTGTACTGCGGGGCCTTACGGGCCTTCTTGAGACCGGCCTTCTTGCGCTCGACCGCACGGTCGTCGCGGGAGAGGAAGCCGGCCTTCTTCAGCGTGGCGCGGTTGTTGTCCTCGTCCGCCTCGTTGAGCGAACGGGCGACACCGAGGCGCAGGGCTCCGGCCTGGCCGGAGACGCCGCCACCCGAGATACGGGCGATGACGTCGTAGCGGCCGTCGAGCTCAAGCACCTTGAAGGGCTCGTTGACTTCCTGCTGGTGCACCTTGTTGGGGAAGTAGTCCTCAAGGGTGCGACCGTTGATCTTCCACTTGCCGGTGCCCGGGATGATCCGGACGCGGGCGATGGCGTTCTTGCGACGGCCAAGGCCGGCCGCCGGCTGCGGGTCGCCGAAGCGGCCCACGAGCGACTCCGAGGTGTACTCGCCCTCGACGGGCACCTCGGACTCGAAGGTGGTCACCTCGGCGAAGGTCTCTTCGCCCTCGGTGACCTCGGTGCCCTCGACGGGCGTCTCTGCAGTGGTCTCGGCCACGATTCTCCTCAGATCTTTCTGTACGTCTTAGGGGGAGGCCGGAACTACTGCGCGACCTGGGTGATCTCGAACGGGACCGGCTGCTGGGCAGCGTGCGGGTGCTGGTCACCCGCGTAGACCTTGAGCTTCGAGATCATCTGGCGACCCAGAGTGTTCTTGGGGATCATGCCCTTGATGGCCTTCTCGACAGCCTTCTCGGGGTTCTTCGCGAGAAGCTCGTCGTAGCGCACGGAGCGCAGACCGCCCGGGAACCCGGAGTGGCGGTACGCCATCTTCTGGGTCTTCTTGTTGCCGGAGAGGTGAACCTTCTCGGCGTTGATGATGATGACGAAGTCGCCCATGTCCATGTGGGGGGCGTAGATCGCCTTGTGCTTGCCTCGGAGGAGGTTCGCAGCCGTGGTGGCCAGACGGCCCAGGACGATGTCCTCGGCGTCAATGATGTGCCACTGGCGAGTGACATCGCCGGGCTTGGGGCTGTACGTACGCACTTCGTAGCCTTCGCTTCTTCAGTGGATGGGGTCCAGACACACGGCACCTCTGAAGCGATATGCAGCTGGGGCTGACAATGCCGGGGACGCTGCCCGTATGCGAGCCACTGGTAACTGCTCCAGAGAACCTACGTAAGGGCCCTTCGCGTGAGAACGACGAAGCCAATACGTATAACAACGCCCGAGAGTACCTGCCACGCCCCCGACGGGTCAAAACGGTGCCCTCGGCCGGGGGCGCGGGGTCCTCGGGGCGCGGGGTTCCGTCCTCAATCGCCGGACGGGCTGTGGGTGCGGGGTGCTCCGCGTTGCGCGGGGGTGCGCCTTCCCGGTGGGTGGGGGTTCGGGGTCCCTCCGGGGCGTCTCCTCAAAAACTGGCGTGGCGACCGGAGACGTAGCGGGGGCCGGGTAGTACGCCATTTTTCTGCGGGGACGCCCCTGCACGCCCCCGAACCCGCCCGCCGCGCGTCTGCGACAGCACTTTCGCCGGTGTGCAGACGCGACTGATGCAGGGGTGGGGACGTGCAGGGGGGTCCCCGCAGGGAATGGCGTACGACCCGGGTCCCCCGCGTTGCCGGGTGAACACGCCATTCCCGAGGAGACACCCCGGAGGGGCACCACCCCCCACCCACCGGACCAGGCGCACCCCCGCACAGGCGAAGCACCCGCACCCCCCGGCCGAGGGCACGTCAGCGAGCCCGCGACACCCGACGCTCGTCCCAGACCGGCTCCGCCGTCTCCCGTACGACCCCGTCGGAGCCGAAGACCAGATACCGGTCGAAGGACTTCGCGAACCAGCGGTCGTGCGTGACGGCCATCACCGTGCCGTCGTACACCTCAAGACCGTCCTGGAGCGCCTCGGCCGACTCCAGGTCCAGGTTGTCCGTCGGCTCGTCCAGCAGCAGCGCCGTCGTACCGGCCAGCTCAAGGAGCAGGATCTGGAACCGGGCCTGCTGCCCGCCGGACAGCTTCTCGAACGGCTGGTCCCCCTGCCGCTCCAGCTCGTACCGCCGCAGCACCGACATCGCGCCGCCCCGGTCCTTGGCCTGCTCCGTCCACAGGATCTCGACGAGCGTCTTGCCGAGCAGCTCCGGATGGGCGTGGGTCTGCGCGAAGTGCCCGGCCACCACCCTCGCCCCGAGCTTCCACTCCCCCGTGTGCGCCACCGGCTCGCCGGCCAGCAGCCGCAGGAAGTGCGACTTGCCCGACCCGTTGGAGCCGAGGACGGCGACCCGTTCCCCGTAGAAGATCTCCAGGTCGAACGGCTTCATCAGGCCGGTCAGCTCCAGGTTCTTGCAGGTCACCGCCCGCATCCCGGTCCGGCCGCCGCGCAGCCGCATCCTGATGTCCTGCTCGCGGGGCGGCTCCGGCGGCGGGCCCGCGTCCTCGAACTTCTTGAACCGGGTCTGCATCGCGTGGTACCGGTTCGCCATGTCGGGGCTGTTCGCCGCCTGCTGCCGCATCCGCAGGACGAGTGCCTTCAGCCGGGCGTGCTCCTCCTCCCAGCGCCTCAGCAGCTCCTCGAAGCGCGCGAACCGCTCCTTGCGGGCCTGGTGGTACGTGGCGAAGCCGCCGCCGTGCACCCAGACGTCGCTGCCGGCCGCACTGGGCTCCACGCTGACGATCTTCTCGGCGGCCCGGGACAGCAGCTCCCGGTCGTGGGAGACGAAGAGGACCGTCTTGCGGGTCTCCTTCAGTTTCTCCTCCAGCCAGCGCTTTCCGGGGACGTCCAGATAGTTGTCCGGCTCGTCGAGGAGCAGCACCTCGTCGGGCCCGCGCAGCAGCGCCTCCAGGACCAGCCGCTTCTGCTCACCGCCGGAGAGCGTGCGCACCTCGCGCCACTGCGCCTTCTCGTACGGGACGCCGAGCGCCGCCGTCGTGCACATGTCCCAGACGGTCTCGGCCTCGTACCCGCGCGCCTCCGCCCAGTCGCTGAGCGCCTGCGCGTACGCCATCTGCGCGGCCTCGTCGTCCACGGTGAGGATCTTCTCCTCGGCCCGGTCGACGGCCTGCGCGGCCTCGCGGATACGGGGCTGGGCGACGGAGACCAGCAGGTCGCGCACGGTGCGCTCGTCGCGTACCGAGCCGACGAACTGCTGCATCACGCCGAGCCCGCCGCTCACCGAGACCGAGCCGCCGTGCGGCTGGAGCTCACCGGCGAGCAGCCGCAGCAGCGTGGTCTTCCCGGCGCCGTTCGCCCCGACGAGGGCGACCACCGCGCCGTCCGCCAGACGGAACGAAGCATCGCCGAGCAGCACCCGCCCGTCCGGTAGGTAGTACTCCAGATGGCCTGCTTCAAGATGTCCCATACACAGCATTGTCACGGCCCGCGAAGCTCTGGCCCAACCGGTTTCTGTTCCGTCTAGGATTCGCGGCATGAGCTTTGGGCAAGGGGGGCCCTCCTGGGGGCCAGGGGAGAGCGGTACTCCGGACTGGTCGGCTCTGGCCGATCAGTCCGCGGCGCGGACCAGGCGCAAGAGGTGGCTGATGATCGGCGGGGGCGCGCTGGCCACCGCCGCCGTCGCCGCGATCGTGGCGACGGCGGTCATCAAGACCGACAAGGACGGCACCGGGGCTTCCGGGGGCAAGGACGCGAGCCAGCTGCCGTCGGCGACGGACCTGCCGAGCCAGACGGCCGAGCCGGAGCCGTCCTTCTCCGCGGTGCAGCCGCCGCCACCGCCGGACCCGAAGGACTACATATCCGACGTGAAGAAGGACCGGGCTCCCGTCAGCGCGGACGCCTTCTTCCCCGGCAAGCAGCTCAAGATGGGCGACCGCGTCTACGCCAAGGGCGCCACGAACCGGACGACGAAGTGCGCCGCCACCACGCAGGGCACACTCGGCTCGATCCTCGTCAACAACGGCTGTGACCAGGTCATCCGGGCCACCTACAGCCGCAGCGGCGTGGCGGTGACGATCGGGCTGGCGGTCTTCGAGACCGAGGCCCAGGCCAAGAAGACCGCCCAGCAGGCCACCGGCGGCATCGCGTCACTGAGCGGCTCGGGCGTTCCGACCTTCTGCCGAGGCGGCGCCATCTGCCGCCGTACGGCCAACTCCTACGGCCGGTACGCCTACTTCACGATCGGCGGCTTCACCAACGGCAGGAGCGTCACCAAGGCCGACAGCAACGTGTTCGCGGTGGGGAACGACCTGACGGACTTCACGTTCCGCCAGATCCGCCACCGCGGCGAGGTCCAGGCCTCGGCCGCGGCCACCGCCCCCACCACCTGACCCGCCGCCCGGGGCCGGCCGCTCAGCAGCAGCCGGCCCCCGGCAGCGTCCGCACGTTACGGGCCTCGACAGCCCGCGCGGCCAGCAACTCATCGGCCGGGTAGGCCACTTCCTCCAGCGTCAGCCCGTGCGGCCGCACCACGTGCACGCCGGGGTCGCGCACCCGGGCCGCCAGTACCTCGGCCGGCCAGGCGGCCGGGCGCCGCCCGTCCCCCACGAACAGGGCGGCGCCGATCAGCGCCCGCACCATGTTGTGGCAGAACGCGTCGGCCTGCACCGTCGCCGTCATGACCCCGGACGCCTCGTCCCGTACCCAACGCAGCTGCTGCAGGGTCCGGATGGTCGTGGCGCCCTCGCGCTTCTTGCAGTACGCGGCGAAGTCGTGCTCGCCGGTCATCAGCGCCGCCGCCTCGTTCATGGCGTCGATGTCCAACGGCCGGTCGTGCCACAGGACATGACCCCGGATCAGCGGATCGACCCCGCCCGGCCGGTCCGCCACCCGGTACGCGTACCTGCGCCACAGCGCCGAGAAGCGCGCGTTGAACCCCGCCGGCGCCTCCTCGATCCGCATGATCCGCACATCGGGCGCCATCCGCCCGGCCATCCGCCGCAGCAGCTTGTCCGCGTGCTCGGCCCACACCCCGGCCGGCAGGTCCACGTGCGCGACCTGGCCGCGGGCGTGCACCCCGGCATCCGTGCGCCCGGCCACGGTCAGGTCGTACGTCCGGGAGGAGCGGGTCACGGTGCGCAGGGCATCCTCGATCTCCCCCTGGACGGTGCGCCGGCTCGTCTGCTTCGCCCAGCCGGAGAAGTCCTTGCCGTCGTAGGCCAGGTCCAGCCGCACCCGTACGAAACCGGGCTCCACCACGTCACTCACACCAGCGGTCCTTTCAAGATCCGTACACAGCGGAACGGGCCCGCACCGCCCCGAAGGGTGATGCGGGCCCGTCCAGAGGTCTCAGAACGCTCAGGCGTCCTTGGACTCCTCGTCGGCAGCGGCCGGCTTGGCGTCCTCGACGGACTCGACCGGGGTCTCGTCCTTCTTGGCCGCGTCTTCCTTGACCGCACGCTTCGTGGCGGCCTCGGCCTCACCGGTGGCAGCCTGCGCCACGGTCAGGGCCTCGACCAGCTCGATGACGGCCATCGGGGCGTTGTCGCCACGACGGTTGCCGATCTTGGTGATACGGGTGTAACCACCGGGGCGGTTCTCGTACCGCGGGGCGATCTCGGTGAAGAGCGTGTGGACGATGCCCTTGTCCGTGATCGACTGCAGCACCAGGCGACGGTTGTGGATGTCGCCCTTCTTCGCCTTGGTGATGAAACGCTCGGCGACCGGACGCAGGCGGCGGGCCTTGGCCTCGGTCGTGGTGATGCGGCCGTGCTCGAACAGCGACTTCGCGAGGTTGTTGAGAAGAAGCTTCTCGTGCGCAGCGCTGCCGCCCAGACGGGCGCCCTTGGCGGGCTGAGGCATGGTATTTCTCCTTGTGTGCTGCACCGGCCGTATCAGGTACCGGTGTCAGTTCCCGCGCGGCGGTCGCCACGCGGAAGTCTTACGAGCCTTACGGCTGTCATCGGACATCAGCCCGAAATCCAAGCCGTCCGGCCCTTGAGGACAAAGCCCTCGCGTACGAGCCAAAACCAAGCCCGTCCGGCGCTTGAGGACAAAGCCCTCGCCCGGTCCGGGGCGCGCAGCACAACCACGCACCCCAGCCGGAGGCGACTCAGTACTGCTCGGTCTCCACGAAACCGGCATCCGCGTCGTCGTCCGCGCCGAACGCGTCCGCCGCGGCGGTCGGGTCGAAGCCGGGAGGCGAGTCCTTCAGCGCCAGGCCCATACCGGCCAGCTTCGCCTTGACCTCGTCGATCGACTTCGCACCGAAGTTGCGGATGTCGAGCAGGTCCGCCTCGGAGCGGGCCACGAGCTCGCCCACCGAGTGGATGCCCTCGCGCTTGAGGCAGTTGTACGAGCGGACCGTGAGCTCCAGCTCCTCGATCGGCAGCGCCAGATCGGCAGCGAGCGCGGCGTCCGTCGGGGACGGGCCCATGTCGATGCCCTCGGCGTCGATGTTGAGCTCGCGCGCCAGACCGAACAGCTCGACCAGGGTCTTACCGGCCGACGCCATGGCGTCACGGGGACGCATGGCCTGCTTGGTCTCGACGTCGACGATCAGCTTGTCGAAGTCGGTGCGCTGCTCGACACGGGTCGCCTCGACCTTGTACGTGACCTTGAGCACCGGCGAGTAGATGGAGTCGACCGGAATCCGGCCGATCTCCTGGCCCACCTGCTTGTTCTGGACGGCGGAGACGTAGCCGCGACCGCGCTCGACGGTCAGCTCCATCTCCAGCTTGCCCTTGCCGTTCAGGGTGGCCATGACGAGGTCCGGGTTGTGGACCTCGACACCGGCCGGCGGGGCGATGTCGGCAGCGGTGACCAGGCCGGGACCCTGCTTGCGCAGGTACATCACGACCGGCTCGTCGTGCTCGGAGGAGACGACCAGCTGCTTGATGTTGAGGATGAGGTCGGTGACGTCCTCCTTGACACCCGGCACGGTGGTGAACTCGTGCAGAACGCCGTCGATCCGGATGCTGGTGACAGCGGCGCCCGGGATCGAGGAGAGGAGCGTACGGCGAAGAGAGTTACCGAGCGTGTAGCCGAAACCCGGCTCCAGCGGCTCGATGACGAACCGCGAGCGGAACTCGTCAACGACCTCTTCGGTCAGCGACGGACGCTGAGCGATAAGCATGTGTGAATCCTTCAGTCGTGGGCGACCACTATTTGACGCCCGACAGATGAAACAAGGATACGGGCGGCACACCCCCGTAGGGGGCATACCGCCCGTACCCACGCTACTGACGCACGGCCGTCACCGGCCGTGACGGATCAGACGCGGCGACGCTTCGGCGGACGGCAGCCGTTGTGCGGCGTCGGGGTGACGTCCTGGATCGAACCGACCTCAAGGCCCGTGGCCTGGAGGGAGCGGATCGCGGTCTCGCGGCCGGAGCCCGGACCCTTCACGAAGACGTCGACCTTGCGCATGCCGTGCTCCTGCGCGCGGCGGGCGGCCGACTCGGCGGCCATCTGCGCGGCGAAGGGGGTGGACTTGCGCGAGCCCTTGAAGCCGACGTGGCCGGCGGAGGCCCAGGAGATCACGTTGCCCGAGGGGTCCGTGATCGAGACGATGGTGTTGTTGAACGTGCTCTTGATGTGCGCGTGGCCGTGAGCGACGTTCTTCTTTTCCTTGCGACGCACCTTCTTGGCTGCGCCCTGACGACCCTTGGGGGGCATGTCTTTACTCCAGATGGAGAGGGGAGGTGATCGGTCCTACAGCGAAGACCGCTGGATGCTGCGGATGCCCGGGGAACCGGACGTTCGCAGTGCGTCCGCTGAGGACTACTTCTTGCCCGGCTTCTTCTTACCGGCGATCGCGCGACGCGGGCCCTTGCGGGTACGCGCGTTCGTGCTGGTGCGCTGACCGTGCACCGGCAGACCACGGCGGTGACGAATGCCCTGGTAGCAGCCGATCTCGATCTTCCGGCGGATGTCGCCCTGGATCTCGCGGCGGAGGTCACCCTCGGTGCGGAGGTTGGCGTCCACGTACTCGCGGATCTTGACCAGGTCTTCCTCGGCCAGGTCACGAACGCGGGTGTTCGGGTTCACGCCGGTGGTGGCGAGGATCTCCTTGGACCGGGTGCGCCCGATACCGAAGACGTAGGTGAGGGCAACCTCCACGCGCTTTTCGCGCGGGATGTCAACACCTGAAACGCGTGCCATTCAATGGCTCCAGTTGTTATTTCGGGGGTCTTCCGCAGTGCCGCTCCCGACCGCCGACCGCTCACTCGGAGCCGGTGGTACGCCCGGGTCTCCGGCCCCCGCCGGAGGTGTCGTCAGCCGTGGCTTGGACGGGCACTGCGTATGTACGTTTACGTGCGTCGCGCGAAGTCTGCGAGATGCAGGGGGTCGTGCGTCAGCCCTGGCGCTGCTTGTGGCGCAGGTTGTCGCAGATGACCATGACCCGACCGTGACGGCGGATCACCTTGCACTTGTCGCAGATCTTCTTGACGCTCGGCTTGACCTTCATGGGATGTCAGGTTCTCCGGGTCAGTGCCAGCACCCCGCCGCAGCGGGATGTGGGCAAGATCTACTTGTAGCGGTAGACGATCCGGCCACGCGTCAGGTCGTACGGGGAGAGCTCCACGACGACCCGGTCATCGGGAAGGATTCGGATGTAGTGCATCCGCATCTTCCCGCTGATGTGCGCGAGGACCTTGTGACCGTTCTGGAGCTCCACCCTGAACATGGCGTTAGGGAGAGACTCGATCACGGTGCCCTCAATTTCGATGGCACCTTGCTTCTTGGCCACGCTTCGCCTTTCGAATCGGCTACCTTGATCGGCTCCGTGCCTTCGTGTGCGCACATACGGGCACACTGATGCACGAGAGCCGACGAGTCAGTCTACGTCAGCGGACCCCAAAAGACGAATCCGTCAAGTTTGCCCCGCGCCGGAGATCCTTAGACCTCCTGGTGGGCCTCAATCACCCCAGCGGGTCGGGTGCCGCCTCGATGCCGTACTGCGCGAGCTTCTCGCGGCCGCAGTCCGGTGCGGTGAGCACCAGCGGGCCCTGCTCCGTGAGGGCGATGGAGTGCTCCCAGTGGGAGGACCAGCTGCCGTCGGGGGTGATGACGGTCCACTCGTCCTCCAGCACCTCGGTACGGGCCGTCCCGAGGGACACCATCGGCTCGATGGCCAGGCAGACACCGGGGACCAGCTTGATGCCCTTGCCGCGCTTGCGGGCGACGTAGTTCAGCAGGTGCGGGTCCATGTGCATCTCGGTGCCGATGCCGTGGCCGCCGTAGTCCTCGACGATCCCGTACTTGCCGGTCGACGGGCGGGGCTGGCGGCGGATGTAGGACTCGATCGCCTTCGAGATGTCGACCAGGCGGTTGTTCACCTTCATCGCGGCGATGCCGGCCCACATCGACTCCTCGGTCACCCGGGACAGCTCGATGAGCTCCGGAGCGTGACCGGTGCCGACGAAGGCCGTGTACGCGGCGTCGCCGTGCCAGCCGTCGATGATCGCGCCGGCGTCGATGGAGATGATGTCGCCGTCCTTGAGGACGGTCTTCTCGTCCGGGATGCCGTGGACGACGACCTCGTTGACCGAGGTGCAGATCGTCGCGGGGAATCCGCCGTACCCGAGGAAGTTCGACTTCGCACCGTGCTCGTCGATCACCTTGCGGGCGACCTGGTCCAGGTCCAGCGTGGTGGCACCGGGAACGGCGGCCTCTCGGGTGGCCGCGTGAATGGCAGCGACCACCAGCCCCGCCTCACGCATCTTCGCGATCTGCTCGGGGGTCTTGATCTGCACCATTGCGCGGCGCCTTTCTGCATGGATGACGGTGCCGGGGGCGGCCCTGCGGGGCCGGCCCCGCTGGGTCCACGATACGGCCGCAAACAGTCGGCCGCGGCGTCCATGGACGCCGCGGCCGACTGCACAAGTACTACGGGTTCTACGGCTTCGCTGTCAGCCCTCGTCGGACTTCTTCAGCGCCTCCATGGCCCGGTCGGTCACATCGGTGACCTTGCCGAGCGCGGAGATGGTGACCACCAGGTCCTGAGCCCTGTAGTAGTCGATGATCGGCTCGGTCTGCGTGTGGTAGACCTCCAGCCGGGTGCGGACCGTCTCTTCGCTGTCGTCGTCGCGCTGGTACAGCTCGCCGCCGCAGGTGTCGCAGACACCCTCGGTCTTCGGCGGGTTGTACGTCACGTGGAACACGTGCGCGCTCTCGTTGCGGCAGATGCGACGGCCCGCGATCCGCTTCACGACCTCGTCCTCGGGGACTTCGAGATCGAGAACCGCGTCCAGCTTTACGCCCTCGTCCTTGAGCATCACATCAAGAGCCTCGGCCTGGCCCACGTTGCGCGGGAAGCCGTCGAGCAGGAAGCCGTTGACCGCGTCCGACTGGGACATCCGGTCCTTGGCCATCCCGATCGTGACCTCGTCCGGCACCAGCTGGCCCGCGTCCATGTAGGCGCGGGCCTGCTTGCCAAGGGCGGTGCCCTGGCTGATGTTGGCGCGGAAGAGGTCGCCCGTGGAGATGTGCGGAATCGACAGGTTCTTGGCAAGGTACGCAGCCTGCGTTCCCTTGCCGGCACCCGGCGGGCCGACGAGGACGATTCGCATCAGCGGAGGAACCCTTCGTAATTGCGCTGCTGGAGCTGACTCTCAATCTGCTTCACGGTTTCCAGACCCACACCCACGATGATGAGGATGCTCGTCCCGCCGAACGGGAAGTTCTGGTTAGCGCCACCGAAGCCTGCCAACGCCATCGTTGGCACCAGAGCGATCAGACCCAGGTACAGCGAGCCCGGCCAAGTGATCCTGTTGAGCACGTAGCTCAGGTACTCGGCAGTAGGTCGACCAGCCCGGATACCCGGGATGAAGCCACCATACTTCTTCATGTTGTCCGCGACTTCCTCGGGGTTGAACGAAATCGCCACATAGAAGAAGGCGAAGAAGACGATCAACAGGAAGTAGGCGGTGATGTAGTACGGGTGGTCGCCCTTGACGAAGTGGTCCTTGATCCAGGTCGCCCAAGCCGCTTGGGAGTTGGAGAACTGGACGATCAGGGCCGGGATGTAGAGCAGCGAAGAAGCGAAGATGACGGGGATCACACCCGCCTGGTTCACCTTCAGCGGGATATAGGTGGACGTACCACCGTAGGACCTGCGGCCGATCATCCGCTTCGCGTACTGGACCGGAATGCGGCGCTGGGCCTGCTCGACGAAGACCACGAGGGCCACCATCACGAAGCCGATCAGGATGACGGTGCCGAACTCGATCCAGCCGTCCGCGAGCTTGCCGCTCGTCTTGATGGCCCACAGGGCGCCGGGGAAGCTGGCGGCGATCGAGATGAACATCAGGATCGACATGCCGTTGCCGATGCCGCGGTCGGTGATCAGCTCACCGAGCCACATGACGGCGGCGGTGCCGGCGGTCATCGTGATGACCATCGTGATGGTCGTGAACAGCGACTGGTTCGGGACGATCTGGTCGGCGACCGGGCAGCCGCTGAAGAGCGCTCCGCTGCGTGCGGTGGCCACCAGGCCGGTGCCCTGGAGGATGGCGAGCGCGACCGTCAGATAACGCGTGTACTGCGTGATCTTGGCCTGGCCGGACTGCCCCTCCTTCTTGAGCGCCTCTAGTCGGGGAATCACCACGGTCAGCAGCTGAAGAATGATGCTGGCCGTGATGTACGGCATGATGCCGAGCGCGAAGATCGTGATCTGCAGCAGTGCACCACCGCTGAACATGTTCACCAGGCCGAAGAGGCTGTTATTGCCCTTGCTTGCCTGATCAACACAGGTCTGGACGTTCTCGTAGCTCACCCCCGGGACCGGGATATGCGCCCCGAGCCGGTAGAGCACGATGATGCCGAGCGTGAAGAACAGCTTCTTGCGCAGGTCGGGCGTCTTGAACGCCCGGGCGAACGCGGTGAGCACGGTGCCTCCTGCGACCCCCGCGCAATGCGTAGAGGTGACGGTCTTGAGGATTGACGAATACGTAACAGTCAAAGGTCCCCGGACGACATGCGTCCAGGGCTTACCACAGCAACGGACGCCACCTTACCGGCGTACATGCCCCCCTAGGAACGACCAACCGGGGATGCCCCATATGAGAGGCATCCCCGGTCGGATGTTCAGGCCACCTATGTGTCCGAGTTGTCTCAGACCAGCTCGGTGACGGTGCCGCCCGCGGCGGCGATCTTCTCCTTGGCGGAGCCGGAGACGGCGTCAACCGAAACCTGCAGCGCCACGGAGATCTCGCCCTGTCCGAGGACCTTGACGAGGTGGTTGTTGCGCACCGCGCCCTTGGCGACCAGACCGGCCACCGTGACCTCTCCACCCTCGGGGTAGAGCGTCGCGAGCTTGTCCAGGTTCACGACCTGGTACTCGGTGCGGAACGGGTTCTTGAAGCCCTTGAGCTTCGGGAGACGCATGTGGAGGGGCATCTGCCCGCCCTCGAAGCGCTCCGGAACCTGGTAGCGGGCCTTGGTGCCCTTGGTGCCACGTCCGGCGGTCTTACCCTTGGACGCCTCGCCTCGACCCACACGGGTCTTGGCGGTCTTGGCGCCCGGGGCAGGCCGGAGGTCGTGGGCCTTCAGCGGCTGGTTCTCCGCCATGTCAGTCGACCTCCTCAACCGTCACGAGGTGGCGGACGGTGTTAGCCATTCCGCGGAACTCGGGGCGGTCCTCCTTGACAACCACGTCGTGCAGGCGCTTGAGCCCGAGCGAACGAAGGGTGTCGCGGTGGTTCTGCTTGCTGCCGATGTACGACTTGGTCTGCGTGATCTTGAGGCGCGCCATCACACACCCGCCGCTCGGGCACGGAGCAGAGCGGCCGGGGCCACGTCCTCAAGGGGCAGACCGCGGCGGGCCGCGATCTCCTCGGGACGCTGCAGGCCCTGGAGGGCCGCCACCGTCGCGTGCACGATGTTGATCGGGTTCGAGGAACCGAGCGACTTCGACAGGATGTCGTGAACGCCGGCGCACTCGAGAACGGCGCGCACGGGGCCACCCGCGATCACACCGGTACCGGGGGAAGCAGGCTTGAGCAGGACAACGCCCGCGGCCTTCTCGCCCTGGATCGGGTGCGGGATGGTGCCCTGGATACGCGGAACCTTGAAGAAGCTCTTCTTGGCCTCTTCAACGCCCTTGGCGATGGCCGCGGGAACTTCCTTGGCCTTGCCGTATCCGACACCGACGCTGCCGTCACCATCGCCCACCACGACCAGCGCGGTGAAGCTGAAGCGACGACCACCCTTCACGACCTTGGCGACACGGTTGATCGCGACGACACGCTCGACGTACGCGGTCTTCTCGGCGGCGCTGGCGCCGTCACGGCCCTTCCGGTCCCGCCGCTCGCCGCCACCGGCACCGCTTCCGCGGCGCTGGGGTCCAGCCATTGGAATTACCTCTCTCTGTTACGTCCGCTGTGCGTAGGAACCGGGGCTTAGAACTTCAGCCCGGCTTCACGGGCGGCGTCAGCCAGAGCGGCAATCCGCCCGGCGTACTGGTTGCCACCGCGGTCAAACACGACGGCCTCGACGCCTGCGGCCTTGGCGCGCTCGGCGACCAGGGCCCCGACCTGCTTGGCGAGGGCACTCTTGTCACCCTCGACGCCGCGGATGGAAGCGTCGAGCGTCGACGCCGACGCGAGCGTGTGGCCCGCGATGTCGTCGATGACCTGAGCGACCATGTGGCGGTTCGAACGCGTCACAACCAAGCGCGGACGCTCGGGCGAACCGGAGATGTGCTTCCGGACGCGGATGTGGCGGCGCTTGAGGGCGGCACGCTTGTAGGCGTCGCCCTTGGCGATCTTTACACCGTATGCCATGGCTTACTTACCCGCCTTTCCGACCTTGCGGCGGATAACCTCGCCGGCGTACTTGACGCCCTTGGCCTTGTACGGGTCGGGCTTCCGCAGCTTGCGGATCTTCGCCGAGACCTCGCCGACCTTCTGCTTGTCGATGCCCTCGACAGTGAACTTCGTGGGCGACTCGACCTTGAAGGTGATGCCTTCGGGGGCCTCGATGAGGATCGGGTGGCTGTAGCCCAGGGCGAACTCCAGGTTGGAGCCCTTCGCCTGGACGCGGTAACCGACACCGCTGATCTCGAGCGCCTTGATGTATCCCGTGGTCACGCCGGTGATCATGTTCGCCACCAGCGTGCGGGACAGGCCGTGGAGGGCCTTGTTCTGACGCTCGTCGTTCGGGCGGACGACGTTCAGGACGCCGTCCTCACCCTTGGTGACCTCGATCGGCGCGGCGACGGTGTGCGAGAGGGAACCCTTGGGGCCCTTCACCGCGACCGTGCGGCCATCGATGGTGACGTCCACACCGGCGGGAACCTGGATGGGGAGCTTGCCGATTCGCGACATGAGCTTTTCCTCCGTTCCCGACTACCAGACGTAGGCGAGGACTTCCCCACCTACGCCCTTCTTGCTGGCCTGCTGGCCGGTCAGGAGACCGTGGGACGTGGAGATGATCGCCACGCCCAGGCCGCCCAGAACCTTCGGCAGATTGGTGGACTTTGCGTATACACGCAGACCCGGCTTCGAAATACGCTTGATGCCGGCGATCGAACGCTCGCGGTTCGGACCGAACTTCAGGTCGAGAACGAGGCTCTTGCCGACCTCGGCGTCCTCGACCTTCCAGCCGGTGATGAAGCCCTCCTGCTGGAGGATCTCCGCGATGTGCGACTTGATCTTGCTGTGCGGCATCTTGACGTCGTCGTGATACGCCGAGTTCGCGTTACGCAGACGCGTGAGCATGTCTGCGATGGGATCAGTCATGGTCATGAGTTGGCCTTCGGCCTCTCTCGCCGGGGTTTCCTGTATGCGCCATCCCTCTCCCCACTCAGTGGCGGGACGGGTGCGGTGCGGGGACCTACGGCGTAGTAAGTCGGTCTAGGGCGGCAGGCGCCCAACCACACAAGCCTACGGCATGTGAGACCGGGCTCCTGCCGACCAGATACTTACCGAGAGCTTCCGGATAATCCCAACGCCCAAAGGGCGAAGGAGGATTACCAGGAGCTCTTGGTCACGCCCGGCAGCTCGCCACGGTGAGCCATCTCACGAAGGCACACGCGGCACAGGCCGAACTTGCGGTAGACGGAGTGGGGCCGGCCGCAGCGCTGGCAGCGGGTGTACCCGCGGACGCCGAACTTCGGCTTGCGGGCGGCCTTAGCGATCAGGGACTTCTTCGCCACGGTCAGTTCTCCTTGAACGGGAAGCCGAGGTGACGAAGGAGGGCACGACCCTCGTCGTCATTGGTCGCCGTGGTGACCACGGTGATGTCCATGCCCCGGACCCGGTCGATCTTGTCCTGGTCGATCTCGTGGAACATGACCTGCTCCGTGAGACCGAAGGTGTAGTTGCCACGGCCGTCGAACTGCTTCGGCGACAGGCCACGGAAGTCACGGATACGCGGCAGCGCGAGCGACAGCGTACGGTCCAGGAACTCCCACATGCGGTCACCGCGGAGGGTGACGTGGCAGCCGATCGGCTGCCCCTCGCGCAGCTTGAACTGCGCGATCGACTTGCGGGCCTTGGTGACGGCGGGCTTCTGGCCGGTGATCGTGGTGAGGTCGCGCACGGCGCCATCGATCAGCTTGGAGTCGCGGGCGGCGTCGCCCACACCCATGTTGACCACGATCTTGACCAGACCGGGGATCTGCATGACGTTCTCGTAGGAGAACTCCTCACGCAGCTTGCCGGCGATTTCCTCGCGGTAGCGCGTCTTGAGACGCGGCGCTGTGGTGGTAGTCATCAGATGTCCTCACCGGTGCGCTTGGCAACGCGGATCTTGTTGCCCTCGTCGTCAAAGCGGTAGCCGACGCGAGTAACGACCTTGTTGCCGTCCTTCTCAACAACCAGCTGCACGTTGCTGACGTGGACGGGGGCCTCGGTCGTCACAATGCCACCGGTCTGCGAACCGCGAGCGGTCTGACCGGCCTTCGTGTGCTTCTTGACCCGGTTGACACCCTCGACGAGGACGCGGTCCTGAGCAGGGTAGGCAACGATGACCTTGCCCTGCTTGCCCTTGTCCTTACCGGTGATGACCTGAACCAGGTCGCCCTTCTTGATCTTCATGCTTACAGCACCTCCGGCGCGAGCGAGATGATCTTCATGAACTTCTTCTCGCGCAGCTCACGGCCCACCGGGCCGAAGATACGGGTGCCGCGGGGGTCGCCGTCGTTCTTCAGAATGACGGCGGCGTTCTCGTCGAAGCGGATGTACGAGCCATCCTGACGACGACGCTCCTTGACGGTGCGAACGATGACGGCCTTGACGACGTCACCCTTCTTCACGTTGCCACCGGGGATCGCGTCCTTGACGGTGGCGACGATGACGTCACCGATGCCCGCGTAGCGGCGACCCGAGCCACCGAGAACACGGATGGTGAGAATTTCCTTCGCACCCGTGTTGTCGGCGACGCGCAGTCGCGACTCCTGCTGGATCACGTCTATCTCCTGATCGTCTGCCGGTTCCCGGCGGGGGCCGCTCCGTTACCGGAGCGAGCCCCCACCGAGCCTGGCGGAACCTGCCTGAGAGGAATGCCTCTCAGGAATTACTTGGCCTTCTCGAGGATCTCGACGACGCGCCACCGCTTCGTGGCGGACAGCGGCCGGGTCTCCATGAGGATGACACGGTCGCCGACGCCGGCGGCGTTCTGCTCGTCGTGAGCCTTGAGCTTGTTCGTACGGCGGATGACCTTGCCGTACAGCGCGTGCTTGACGCGGTCCTCGACAGCGACGACGACGGTCTTGTCCATCTTGTCGCTGACGACGAGACCCTCACGGGTCTTACGGAAACCGCGGTCAGTGTTGGTCTCAGTCACAGTCTTCTCGCTCATCAGACGCTCTCCACCGTCTCGATGCCGAGCTCGCGCTCACGCATCAGGGTGTAGATCCGGGCGATGTCCTTACGGACGGACTTGAGCCGGCCGTGGTTCTCGAGCTGTCCGGTCGCCGCCTGGAAGCGGAGGTTGAACAGCTCTTCCTTGGCCTCGCGGAGCTTGTTGAGGAGCTCCTCGTTGCCCAGCTCGCGCAGCTCGGACGTCTTGGTACCGGCCGACATCACGACTCACCTGCCTCGCGCCGAACAATCCGGCACTTCATCGGAAGCTTGTGAGCAGCGCGGGTGAGCGCCTCACGAGCAATCTTCTCGTTCGGGTAGGACAGCTCGAACATCACCCGGCCCGGCTTGACGTTCGCGATCCACCACTCGGGAGAACCCTTACCGGAACCCATGCGGGTCTCGGCAGGCTTCTTCGTCAGGGGGCGGTCCGGGTAGATGTTGATCCAGACCTTGCCGCCACGCTTGATGTGACGGGTCATCGCGATACGAGCGGACTCGATCTGACGGTTCGTCACGTACGCCGGGGTCAGCGCCTGGATGCCGTACTCGCCGAACGCAACCTGCGTGCCACCCTTGGACATGCCGCTGCGCTTCGGGTGGTGCTGCTTGCGGTGCTTGACCCTACGGGGGATCAGCATTTCGGTCAGGCCTCCGTTCCGGTGCTCTCAGCCGCCGGAGCAGCGGCGGGCGCCTCGGCCTTGGGGGCCTCGGCGGCCGGAGCCGACTGCTGCGGCTTGCGGCCGCGACCGCCACGCTCGCCACCGCGGCCACCGCGGCCGGCCGGACGGTCAGCGCCGCCACGGGCCGGGCGGTTGCCCGCACGGGCAGCAGCGTTCTCGGCGCGGACCTCGGCGATGTTCTTGACGTCGCCCTTGTAGATCCAGACCTTCACACCGATGCGGCCGAAGGTCGTCTTGGCCTCGAAGAAGCCGTAGTCGACGTTCGCACGGAGCGTGTGCAGGGGCACGCGGCCCTCGCGGTAGAACTCCGAGCGGGACATCTCGGCGCCGCCGAGACGACCGCCGCACTGGATCTTGATGCCCTTGGCGCCGGCCTTCATCGTGCTCTGCATGCTCTTGCGCATGGCACGACGGAAGGAGACGCGGGAGGAGAGCTGCTCGGCGACGGCCTGGGCCACCAGCTGAGCGTCCACCTCGGGGTTCTTGACCTCGAGGATGTTCAGCTGGACCTGCTTGCCGGTCAGCTTCTCCAGCTCGCCACGGATGCGATCGGCCTCGGCGCCGCGGCGGCCGATGACGATGCCCGGACGGGCGGTGTGGATGTCAACGCGGACGCGGTCGCGGGTGCGCTCGATCTCGACCTTCGAGATGCCGGCCCGCTCCATGCCCTTCGTCATCATGCGACGAATGGCGACGTCTTCCTTGACGTAGTCCTTGTACAGCTTGTCGGCGTACCAACGGGACTTGAAGTCCGTGGTAATGCCGAGCCGGAACCCATGCGGGTTAACCTTCTGGCCCATTACCGGGTTCCTTCCTTGCTGCTGACGACCACGGTGATGTGGCTGGTCCGCTTACGGATCCGGTAGGCACGGCCCTGAGCACGCGGACGGAACCGCTTCAGGGTCGGACCCTCGTCCACAAACGCCTCGCTGATGACCAGCGAAGAAGCGTCGGGGTGGTCGTAGTTGTGTGCAGCGTTGGCGATGGCGCTGTCAAGCACCTTGCCAACCGGCACGCTCGCGGCCTGCGGGGCGAAACGCAGGACCGCCTGAGCCTCCGTGGCATCCATGCCACGGATGAGGTCCACCACTCGGCGGGCCTTCATGGGCGTGACGCGGATGTACCGCGCCTGGGCCCTGGCTTCCATGGTTGTCCCTTCGGTGTGAGTCATAGTCGTTTCCACCCCGCGCTAGCGGCGCTTCGACTTCCGGTCGTCCTTGACGTGGCCGCGGAAGGTGCGAGTCGGCGAGAACTCGCCGAGCTTGTGGCCGACCATCGACTCGGTGACGAACACCGGGACGTGGATCTTGCCGTTGTGCACCGCGATGGTGTGACCCAGCATGGCCGGGATGATCATCGAGCGACGGGACCAGGTCTTGATGACGTTCTTGGTGCCGGCTTCGTTCTGTACGTCCACCTTCTTGACGAGGTGGCCGTCGACGAAGGGCCCCTTCTTGAGACTGCGCGGCATCTAAACCCGCTCCTAGCGCTTCTTGTTCGTCTTGCGGCGGCGGACGATGTACTTGCTCGATGCCTTCTTCGGCGAGCGAGTACGACCCTCCTTCTGACCCCACGGCGAGACCGGGTGACGTCCACCGGAGGTCTTGCCTTCACCACCACCGTGCGGGTGGTCGACCGGGTTCATCGCAACACCGCGGACGGACGGGCGAACGCCCTTCCAGCGCATGCGACCGGCCTTGCCCCAGTTGATGTTCGACTGCTCGGCGTTGCCGACCTCACCGATCGTGGCGCGGCAGCGGGCGTCGACCAGGCGGATCTCACCCGACGGCATACGAAGGTGGGCCATGGTGCCCTCCTTCGCCAGCAGCTGCACGGAGGCACCCGCGGAACGGGCGAACTTCGCGCCGCCGCCGGGCCGCAGCTCGATGGCGTGGATGGTCGTACCGACCGGGATGTTGCGCAGCGCCAGGTTGTTACCGGGCTTGATGTCGGCGGCCGGACCGTTCTCGACACGGTCGCCCTGTCCCAGGCCGCGCGGCGCGATGATGTAGCGCTTCTCGCCGTCGGCGTAGTGCAGGAGCGCGATGCGCGCGGTGCGGTTCGGGTCGTACTCGATGTGCGCGACCTTGGCCGGCACGCCGTCCTTGTCGTGACGACGGAAGTCGATCACGCGGTAGGCGCGCTTGTGGCCACCACCCTGGTGGCGAACGGTCACACGACCGGTGTTGTTACGGCCGCCCTTGCTGTGCAGGGGGCGGACCAGCGACTTCTCCGGCGTGGACCGCGTGATCTCGACAAAGTCGGCGACGCTGGAGCCACGACGGCCCGGGGTCGTCGGCTTGTACTTGCGGATACCCATTTCTCAGTCCTCGTCCGATTCCGGACGACTCGACCTCCGTTAGGAGGTCGGGCCGCCGAAGATGTCGATTCGGTCGCCCTCAGCGAGGGTCACGATGGCGCGCTTGGTGTCAGCGCGCTTGCCGAAACCGGTCTTGGTGCGCTTGCGCTTACCCTGCCGGTTGATCGTGTTGACCCCGGTGACCTTGACCGAGAAGACCGCTTCGACGGCCTGCTTGATCTGGGTCTTGTTGGAGCCGGGCGCGACGATGAACGTGTACTTGTTCTCGTCGAGCAGCGCGTAGCTCTTCTCCGAAACAACCGGCTTGACGAGAACGTCACGCGGGTCGGAGTAGGTCTTGCTGGTAACGGTCGCCTCGCTCATCAGGCGTCGCTCCCTTCGGTCTCAGCGGTCTGGGGGCCAGACACGAAGGACTCGAAAGCGGCCTGAGTGAAGACCACGTCGTCAGAGACGATCACGTCGTACGTGTTCAGCTGGCCCGGGTCCAGGATGTGCACCTGGGGCAGGTTGCGTGCGGAGAGCCACGCGGCCTCGTCGTTGCGGTCGACGACCAGGAGCACGTTCTTGCGCTCCGAGATCTTGCCGAACAGCGACTTCGCTGCCTTCGTGGAGACCGCGGCACCCTCGACCACGCCGGTGACGACGTGGATGCGGGAGTGGCGCGCCCGGTCGGAGAGGGCACCGCGCAGGGCGGCGGCCTTCATCTTCTTGGGGGTGCGCTGCGAGTAGTCACGCGGCTGCGGGCCGTGGACGACGCCACCGCCGACGAACTGCGGTGCGCGGGTCGAACCCTGGCGCGCGCGGCCGGTGCCCTTCTGGCGGTAAGGCTTGCGCCCACCACCGCGGACCTCGCCACGACGCTTGGTCTTGTGCGTGCCCTGACGGGCAGCTGCCAGCTGTGCGACAACGACCTGGTGGATCAGCGGAACGCTGGTCTTCGCGTCGAAGATCTCCGCGGGGAGCTCGACGGTACCGGCCTTGTCGCCTGCCGGCGAAAGGATGTCAATGGTGCTCATTACCTCAAGCCCCCTTGGCCGCGGTACGGACCAGGACGAGGCCGCCGTTCGGACCGGGGACCGCGCCCTTGATGAGCAGCAGACCCTTCTCCGCGTCAACCGCGTGGATGGTCAGGTTCTGGGTGGTGACGCGCTCGTTACCCATCCGACCGGCCATGCGCATGCCCTTGAAGACACGCCCAGGGGTGGCACAGCCACCGATCGAACCGGGGGAACGGTGCTTGCGCTGGACGCCGTGGCCGGCGCCGAGGCCCTTGAAGTTGTGACGCTTCATGACACCGGCGAAGCCCTTGCCCTTGCTCTTGCCCGTGACGTCGACCTTGACGCCGGACTCGAACACCTCGGCAGTGACCTCCTGGCCCAGCGTGTACTCGCTGGCGTCAGGGGTGCGGAGCTCCACCAGGTGGCGGCGCGGGGTGACGTCGGCCTTGGCGAAGTGACCCTTGAGGGGCTTGTTCACCTTGCGCGGGTCAATCTCGCCGAAGGCGATCTGGACCGACTCGTAGCCGTCGCTGTCGTTCGTACGGACCTGCGTCACGACGCACGGACCGGCCTTGACGACGGTCACCGGGACAACCCGGTTGTTCTCGTCCCAGACCTGGGTCATGCCGAGCTTCTCGCCCAGGACGCCCTTGATGTTCTTGCTCATCTCGGCCCGTCCCCTCAGAGCTTGATCTCGATGTCGACGCCCGCCGGCAGGTCGAGGCGCATCAGCGAGTCAACCGTCTTCGGCGTGGGGTCGAGAATGTCGATGAGGCGCTTGTGCGTGCGCATCTCGAAGTGCTCGCGCGAGTCCTTGTACTTGTGCGGCGACTTGATGACGCAGTACACGTTCTTCTCAGTGGGCAGCGGCACCGGGCCTGCGACCGACGCACCAGTGCGGGTCACCGTCTCGACGATCTTCTTCGCCGAGGAGTCGATGACCTCGTGGTCGTAGGCCTTGAGCCGGATGCGGATCTTCTGTCCCGCCATGGCTACTAGTAGTCCTGTCTCTCGTAACGCTCTGGAACCCGGGGTTCTGATTACTCCGCCTCCGACCCACGCGGTCGGGCGTGTCGCATCCCCTCTACGAAAATCTCCCGAAGAAGATCCCAACCAAGGGGGTGCGGGCCTGAGACCGCGGATGCCGGGGGAGGAACCCCACCGGGTGCCTGGCCGGTGGCACACATACGCTTCCCGAAAGATTCCCGTACGTCCGGCCCATAGGGCCGACGAGTACTGTGGGACTCGCTTCCGGTCCTCCCGGCGGGAGGCGCGCAGCATTGACACTCAACCGAGCAACCTGGTCAGTGTGCCATACGGGGTGTGAGCCTGGCCAATCGGCCGGGGATCTTACCCCCCGGGGATGAATGGTCAAACGCGGGCACGCCTCCATCACCCCCGCTCCCCTCCCCCGGCCGGGTTATTCGGTCGAGCGCCGCGGCCCCCCGCCCCTACAGTGACCGGCCGGGCCAGGCACGACACCGGGGGCGGGAATCCATGCGTACGCACTATCCGCGCACCCCGCATCTGCCCTGGTCACCGGGGGCCTCCTCGGACGACGTACGGCTCACCGGCCGCACGGACCTCGCCGGACTCACCGGCTCGGAGGTCGTGGTCACGGAGAAGATGGACGGCGAGAACACCACGCTCTACGCCGATGGGCTGCACGCCCGCTCGCTCGATTCGGCGCACCACCCCTCCCGGGCCCGGGTCAAGGCGCTCCAGGGACGCGTCGGCCCCCGCGTCCCGGCGGGATGGCGGATCTGCGGCGAGAACGTGTTCGCCCGCCACTCCATCCCCTACGACGACCTCGCGGGCCACTTCTACGGCTTCTCCGTCTGGGACGGGGACACCTGCCTGGGGTGGGACCGGACCGTGGCGTTCCTGCACGGCCTCGGCATCCCGACCCCGCCGGTGCTGTGGCGCGGGGTGTTCGACGCCCGTGCGGAACGGACCCTGCGCGCCCTGCGCCTGGACACCGGACGCCAGGAGGGTTACGTCGTCCGCCCCGCCGCGAGCTTCGGGGCCGCCGAGTTCGGGCGGCGGGTGGCCAAGTGGGTACGGCCGGGCCACGTCGTCACGGACACGCACTGGATGCACGCGGCGGTGGTGGAGAACGCGCTGGGCCCGTCCGCCGCCCTCTGGGACGTGCGCTCGGGCGCTCCGGTCGACCCGGTGGCGCTCACCGCCGCCGCCTCGGCCGGTGCCGGTGCCGGTGCCGGTGCCGCCGCCTCGGCCGGTGCCGGTGCCGGTGGCACACCCGACGGCCTCACGGCTGCGGACGCACCGGCCTGCCTCGCCGCGGCGGACGCACCCGCCGCCCTCGCGGCGGCCGACGCCCTGGACGCGCTGAGCCTTACCGGTGACGACCGGCTGTCCGGGGTGCTGGCCGCGCTGCTGCACCGCACCCGGCGGGCGGTCCTGGCCCCCGCGCTGGCCGGCCCGCTCGGCATGCCGCTCGCCCGCCGGGTCGCGGACCTGGTGGGGCTGGCCCCTTCGCTGCACCGCCCGTACCCGGACGAGGAGCGGCACGGCGGGCTGGCGCGGATGTCGCTCGCCGCCCGGCTGCCGGTGCTGCACGCGGTGGCCGGCGCCCTGGCCGTGAGCCCGGAGGCCCGAGAACAGGTGGAGTGGTCGCGGCTGCACGCCGAGGAGATACGTGAGCCGGACGGGCTCCGGGAGGCGTTCGCCGGTCTGGAGCCGGATGCCGCGGACCGCTGCCTGGCGCAGGCCCGTCAGGCGTACGCGCTGGGCCGGATCAGCACCGCGGAGGAGGCGGCGGCCGCGACCTGGCGGTGGCGGGACGGGGACTTCCCCCGCCTGGTCCACCTGGTCGGTCCGTCGGGCAGCGGCAAGAGCACCTTCGGCCGTGCCCTGCCGGGCACCGACACCTATATATCCCTCGACGACCTGCGCCTGACCCGCGGCTCTCGCGCCGACCAGAGCGCCAACGCGGACGTCCTGCGCGAGGGACTGCGGCGGCTGGACGCGGCCCTGGTCCCCGGCGCCACCGTGGTCTGGGACGCCACCTCGCTCAACCCGCACCAGCGCAGCCTGGTGCACGCGGCCGCCCGCCGCCGGGACGCGCTGCTCACCCACGCCGTGGCCTGGACCGGCGAGGCCGAGCTGACCGCGCGCAACGCCCGGCGTGCCCACCCGGTGCCCCCGGAGGTACTGGCCTCCCAGCTGCGCCGGTTCGTACCCCCGTACCCGGGCCAGGCGCACCGCACCTGGTACATCGGCAGCAGCACGACCGTGGAGGACCGGGCCTGATGCGCACCAGCGAGGAGATCTACCACCGGGTCCGCTGGGACCCCCGGTTCGACCCGGCCCGCTTCGTCCTGGGCGTCGCCCAGCGCGGCCGGGACCCCGAGCGGGTGCCGCTGGAGCGGTTCACCCCGGGCGGGGACATCCCCTGGCACCGGGTGCTGTTCTTCGAGGCGGACGGCGAGGTGGTGTGGGACCGGTCCACGGGCACCGACCGGATCGACGCGACGGACGCCGGCCGGACGCGCACTCGGCGCAGGCTCCCGTCCCCCTACTTCACGTCCCGGACCCCGCACGCGTACTCCCCTACTACGGAGACCTGGGAACCGGCACCTGCTACGAGCACCTGGGAACCGGCAGGGGCCGGGCGGGCGAGCCGGGCCGGTTCCGTGACCGTGCTGACCTGGAACACCCTCTGGGACCGGTACGACGCCGACCGGATCGACACGGCGCGCCGCCGCCCCCTGCTGCTCGACGCGCTGCACGCGGCGGACGCGGACGTCATCGCGCTCCAGGAGGCGGAGCCCGCGCTGCTGGAGCTGCTGCTGGGGACCGGCTGGGTGCGCGACGGATACACGCTCGCCACCGAACCGGCGGGCCGGGACGTGGCGGACTGCGGTCTGCTGCTGCTCAGCCGGCTCCCCGTGCGCGAGGCGGGGCTGCACGTCCTCGCCCCGCACAAGGCGGTGGCGGCGGCCGTGGTGGAGACGGCCGACGGCTGCCCGGTCACCGTGGCCGTGACCCACCTGAGCAGCGACCACTCCCCCGCGGGAGCCACCCGCCGCGACACCGAACTGGCCGATCTGGCAACGGGGTTGGCGGGTGTCGAGGGCGAGGTGCTGCTCCTCGGGGACTTCAACGACGGCGGCGACCGCCCGCAAACCCGGCTGGCGATGACGGACGCGTGGCACCAGGTCCACGGCGCCGCCGACGCAACCCCGACCTTCGACCCGTCCGCGAACCCCCTGGCGGCCGTCTCCTCCCTCTCCGGCCGTGCCTCCCGGCTGGACCGGGTGCTGCTGCGCACGGACCAGCTGCGGGCGCGGACGGCGGAGCTGACCGGCGAAGCGCCGGGCCCGGCGGGGCTCTGCATCTCCGACCACTACGGGGTACGGGTAGAGCTGGGCCCGCCCGTACCCGCGGCAACGGAAGGACTCGCGGAACGGGTCGCCGCCGCCCTCCCGGGCGCCCGGGTCCACCTCGTCGGCTCCCGGCGCATGGGCTGCGCGCTCCCGGACGCGGACCTGGACCTGGTGGCCGCGCTGCCCGGCGCGCCCGCCCCGGCGGAGCTGCGGCAACGGCTGGCCGCCGCGCTCCCGGAGGCGCGGGCCGTGCGCGAGGTGACGGGCGCCCGGGTGCCGGGGCTGCGCCTCCGCCTGGACGGGCTGAGCATCGACCTGATCACCGTGGCGACGGGGTCGCTCTCCCCGGCCGACGCGGTCGCCCACCGCGCGGAACTGGGCGAGGCGGCGGCGATCGCGCTGAGCGCGGTGAGCGACGCGGAGGCGGTGCTCGCGGCGGCGGAGCCCCACGGGGCGGCCTTCGAGGCCCTCGCCCGGAACGTCAAGGTCTGGGCGAGGGCCCGAGGCCTGGACTCCGCGCCCTGCGGCGGGCTGCCGGGCCTGGCCTGGACCGTCCTCGCGGCCCGTACCGCGCACGAGTCCGGCGACCTGCCACCGCTCCCGCTGCTCCGGCACTTCTTCGCGACCTGGGCGGCGTGGGACTGGGCCGAGCCGGTGGGCGGGGCTGCGGCGGCCGGTGACCCGGTCACGGTGCTGATCCCTACCGCTCCGGTACGTTCCTGCACCACGCAGGTCTCGGCCGCCGGCCGCGATCTCCTCGCAGCCGAGCTGTACCGCGCCTGGGAGATCCTGGAGTCGGCGGAGGACGGTGACGATCCCCGCCCCCTTCTCTCTGCCCCGCCCGTACTGCGGGACCGCCACACCTCCTGGGCCCTCGCCTCCGCACACCCCGGCCCGGACGAGGGCCGACTGCGCGGCCGCCTCCTCGCCCTGCGCACCGCCCTCGCCGAGGCGGGCGCCCCCGACTGCCGCGTCTGGCCGCACCCGGTCACGGCCGACGGCCGCACGGGGTACGCGATCGGCCTGGGCGCGACCCCGCCGGACGGGCCCCGGCTGGCGGAGATCGGGGCGGAGCTGCTGCGCGGAATCCGGGACGCGTCGCTGGCGCCGGTGGAGCTGTCAGCGCTGCGGTCGAGCGGGGACGCGGCGTTCGCGGACGGACCCGCCTGAAGAGCGGTGGCGCCCCCGCGCCGGGCCCGAGGCGGGCCTACGTAAGGGGAGTCAGCGCCCGGAGGCGTATGGAACGAAGCCCGCCCAAGCGCCCGCCGCGAAGGAGAGGCGTGGCCCCGGCAGGTTCTTGGAGTCGCGCACGTGCACCGTGCCGGGGGTGGCGGCGACCTCGACGCATTCGTTGCTGTTGCTGCTGTCGCTGTAGCTGCTCTTGAACCACTCCAGCCGGGAAGCTTCTCCGGCAGAGGTCTCGCTGATCATATCTCTCCCAGCAGTTGCTCGATGAAGGCAAGCGACTCCCGAGGCGTGAGAGCCTGAGCCCGGATGATGCCACACCGCAGCTCAACGATCCGGAGATGCTTCGGGTCCGAAACCGGGCGGCTGCCGAAGTCGCCTTCGGAGCGACCCACGGCCGAGCCATCCCTGAACTTCAACACCTGCATCTCGCCACCCATCCCCGCGTGATCGTCGCGACCGGTCGGCATCACCTGAATCTCGACGTTCCGCAACTGCCCCACTTCCAAGAGATGTTCGAACTGTCGACGCAGCACCGTTCTGCCCCCAAGGTGCCGTCGCAGTGTCACCTCCTCCTGGACGAAGCTGAGCTCCGGGCAGGGAGAGCGGTCAAAGATGGACTGCCGTGCCATGCGAGCGGCCACCAGACTCTCCACCTTGTCCAGCGAGAAGGCGGGCCTCCGCATCCCGAACAGCGCTCGCGCATACTCCTCGGTCTGCAACAGGCCATGGAGGTTGTGGCTCCCGTACGCAGAGAGTTCGACCGCCTGCGCCTCCATTTTCGCCAACTCCCGAATCTTCTTCGGGTACCGCACCTCCGCCAGATCCCGCTTCATCGCGGCGAGCTTGCCGCCCGCGCCCACCAGGTCGTCCGCCCGGTCCAGGAACTCGGGCCGGGGGATACGGCGCCCGCCCTCGACCTTGTAGACGAGGTTTTCCCCGTAACCGAGCGCCGCCCCGAACTCGGCGGCCCGCATCCCGGCCGCTTCCCGCCAGGCCTTGATCTGGCGTCCCACGGCGGCAACGACCGCGACGCCGGACTCGTCATCGGGATCGACGTCCCAACCCGGCTCGTCCGCCCCGCCGCCCTGCTCCGTACCGGTCCCGTCCACACTCATCCGTTGCCCCACTTCCGACGTGCGTGCCGTTCTCCCTCAACCGCCTCTGTTCCCCGCACGTCACTCCGGACAGCCGGGACAGCACTGGACAAGCCCGGGACAATCACCGTACGCAAAGGTTTCGTCACTGGGCAGAGTACGCAGGACCGGCCACGCTGAGTGACGTGAACCAGAAAACCGCCACCCCCCAACACCCCACCCACGAGCGCACGTTCACCGTGCGACTCTCCCCCACCCGCCGGGGCGCCAGGCTCGCCCGCCTCCTCGCCGTGGCCCACCTCGGGCTCTGGGGCCTGCCGTCCGAGTCGGCCGGGCAGATCGTCGCGGAGCTGGCCGCCAACGCCACGGTCCACGGCCGCGTGCCGGGCCGGGACTTCCAACTGAGCCTCGTCGTGGACACAGCCGACCGGCTGCGCATCGAGGTCACCGACACCCGGGGTGACCGCCTGCCCGTCGCGGCGATCCCGGAGCCGTACGCGGAGAGCGGGCGCGGTCTGCTCATCATCGAGGCCCTCGCCGATCGCTGGGGCATCGTCCTGGGCCCGGTCCCGCGCAAGACGGTCTGGGCGGAGCTCGACCTCGTACCGTGACCGAGCCCACCGGGTCGCGAGCGCCCACGACCCCATCGGCCACGACCCGGTGAACCGCGACGCGGCCGGCCACGACCTCTAAAGGCTTTTAAAGAACTCGGGAAAACAACCCATCCAAACCCCACCCGGCCCCGTCCTGAGCTGCGTCACTCACACGGGTGACATATGACAACTCGGCTGGATTTGGCCCGGGTTGGCTGGCATATGCTCGCCGCGACAACCACAGAACGAGACGGCCCCCGGCGAGACGCGAATCTCAGCCAGGGGCCTGCCCACGAGGAAGTAGACCCTTCCCCATGGATACCCAGCAGGTTATCGCGCCCCCGGGCGCCCCGCCCGGCTCCGCCGGCACCCGGCCCGACGTCACGCCGGCATCCGGCGTCGTCCACGTCAACACCCGCCACGTATCCGGCTTCACGGTCATCGGCAACCACCTCGCCCAGCACCACGAGTTGTCCCTCGTCGCGATCGGCCTCGCCGCGCACATCCAGTCGCTGCCCGCCGGGGCGAAGGCCGGCATCAAGGTCCTCACCGACCGCTTCCCGGAGAGCGAGGCCCGGATCACGGCCGCCCTGCACGAGCTGGAAGCGGAGGACTACCTGCACCGCAGCCGCGTTCGCCTCCCCAGCGGACGCATGGTCACGCGCACGGTCTCGTACAACCAGCCCGGCGCCAAGCCGTCCACGACGGCCGCTCCAGAACCCCGCCCCCGCCCCCGACCCCGCAAACCGCCGACGGCACCCGCCGCCCCACCACCACGCGAGGCCGCCACCCAGCCCACCCCGCCGCAAGGTCCTCGTCGTCCCGCTCCAGAACTGCGACACCTGCGAACGCGCCTTCCACGTCACAGAGCCAGGGCACTGCCGCGACTGCCGAACCGAAGATCCGGCCGCCCCGCACGGCGCCACCGCGTAACGCCCATTCACCCTCAACCCGGAACGGACCTGCATGGTCAGCTCACCCCACGAGGCGATGCACCGCATCTTCCAGGAGTACCCGGGCCTGTTCTCCCGCGTCTCCGAAGTGCTCGGCATCGACCTCCCACAGCCCATCTCGGCCACCGTCCTGCCGACCGACCTCACCGAGGCCAAACCCGTCGAACGCCGAGTCGACACCCTCCTGCGCATCGAGACAGAGAGCGACGGACCCTTTCTCCTCGCCATCGAGGCCCAGGGCAAGAAGGACCGGCGCAAGACGACCAGCTGGCCCTACTACGTCAGCTATCTGCACAACAGGTACGACGGGCTGCCCGTCCTCCTCCTGGTCGTCTGCCAGGACCACGCCACCGCCGAATGGGCCGCACGCCCCCTCACCATCGGCCTCCGCCAATGGCCGACCCTCACCCTCAACCCCCTCGTCGCGGGGCCGCACAACATGCCGGTCATCACCAACGTGGCCGAGGCGCGCAAGGACCTCGCACTCGCCACCCTCGCCGCCATCACGCACGCCGACAATCCGGACGTCGGTGCCATACTGAAAACGCTCTCCGCCGCGCTGCGCGAAGCACCGGAGGACGTCGCAGACCCCATCGTCGAACTCACCGCACAGGGCCTGGGCAACCGCCCGGCCGCACAACAGTGGAGGAACCTGGTGGCCGTGGATACCTCTTTCTACAAGTCCTTCATGTCAGAAGAAATCCGGGACGAAGGCCGCGCCCAAGGCATGGAAGAGGGCCTCCTCCTCATCCTCCAGGCACGCGGCATCGCCCTCACCGACGAGACCCGCGAAAAGATCACCAGCTGCACCGACCTCCCGCTCCTGCACCGGTGGCTCACCCGCGCCGCCACCGCAACCACCGCGGAGGACGTCTTCACCGAGGACCACTGACCCCGGCCCCACCTCGAACACCCAGGGCCCGCGTCCGCATACGCACGCTCGCCGGTCGGTCCCCGTCGGGGCCGGGGACCGACCGCCCTCATCCGGCTCAGGCCGCACGCCGCCAGATCTCGCTCCACCGCCCGGCCCGAGCCCGACAGACATTGCTGTTCGCCGCGGTCCGCTCCGCACCGAGACCCACCCCGTACCGCGCACACAGCCGGTGTACGAAGCGGGACGGGGTGCGTAGCGCAGTGGTTGTCGCGCCTTCACATCGTGGCGGAGGACACCGGTCCGAATCCGGTCCGCCCCGTCCCACCTGCGCTTCCGGCCCCCGCCTCTGGCACAATCCCGCCATGCATGTACGTACCACTCAAGCCTGGGCGCTGCGCCCCGCCACCCCCGAGGATCTTGAGGCCATAGCCGAGATCCGGGCGGTCGTGATGCGCCCGGATCTCGTCCGGCTGGGGCGCTACGACGAACACCGGGTGCGCCAGCGGCTGCGGGATTCCTACCTGCCGGAGTACACCTCGATCATCGTCGTGGACGGACGCTTCGGCGGCAGTGTCACCCTCCGGCCCGTCGAGGACGGCTGGTGCCTGGAGAACTTCTTCCTCGCCGAGGGCCTCCAGGGCGCGGGCATCGGCTCGGCGGTGCTGGGCGAGCTTCTGGCCACTACCGACGCCGAAGGGGTCACCGTCCGGCTCAACGTCCTCCAGGGCAGCGCGGCCCGGCGGCTGTACGAGCGGCACGGGTTCGTCCTGGAGCGCGAGGACCCGGTGGATGTCTTCATGATCCGCCACCCCGCGGTCACCGCCTGACGGCATGAGGAAGGGCCCCCTCCCACCGCTTGCGCGATGGGAGGGGGCCCTTCTCGGTGCTCTGTGCGGAGCTACCAGGTCAGACGCTCAAGGACTTACTTGAGGATCTTGGTGACCTGGCCGGCGCCCACGGTCCGGCCACCCTCACGGATGGCGAACTTCAGGCCCTCTTCCATGGCGACCGGCTGGATCAGCGCGACGTCCATGAGGGTGTTGTCACCCGGCATGACCATCTCGGTGCCCTCGGGAAGGGTCACAACGCCCGTCACGTCCGTGGTACGGAAGTAGAACTGCGGGCGGTAGTTGTTGAAGAAGGGGGTGTGACGGCCACCCTCGTCCTTCGACAGGATGTAGGCCTGGGCCTGGAACTCGGTGTGCGGCGTGACCGAACCGGGCTTGATGATGACCTGGCCGCGCTCGACGTCCTCGCGCTTGATGCCACGGAGGAGCAGACCGACGTTCTCACCGGCCTGGCCCTCGTCGAGCAGCTTGCGGAACATCTCGATGCCGGTGACCGTGGTGGTGGTCTTCTCGGTCTTGATACCGACGATGTCGACGGTCTCGTTGACCTTGAGGACACCACGCTCGATACGACCGGTGACGACGGTGCCACGACCGGTGATCGTGAAGACGTCCTCGATCGGCATCAGGAACGGCTTCTCGACGTCACGCTCGGGCTGCGGGATGGACTCGTCGACGGCCTTCATCAGGTCGAGGACGGTCTGGCCCCACTCCTTGTCACCCTCAAGAGCCTTGAGCGCCGAGACCTTGACGACCGGAAGGTCGTCGCCCGGGAACTCGTACTCGGAGAGGAGCTCACGGACCTCGAGCTCGACGAGCTCCAGGATCTCCTCGTCGTCCACCATGTCGGCCTTGTTCAGCGCGACGACGATGTACGGAACGCCGACCTGGCGGGCCAGGAGCACGTGCTCCTTGGTCTGCGGCATCGGGCCGTCGGTCGCGGCGACGACGAGGATGGCGCCGTCCATCTGCGCCGCACCCGTGATCATGTTCTTGATGTAGTCAGCGTGACCCGGGCAGTCGACGTGCGCGTAGTGACGCGACTCCGTCTGGTACTCGACGTGCGCGATCGAGATGGTGATACCGCGCTGGCGCTCTTCGGGAGCCTTGTCGATCTGGTCGAAGGCCGAGGCCTCGTTCAGGTCCGGGTACGCGTCGTGCAGCACCTTGGTAATGGCGGCCGTGAGGGTCGTCTTACCGTGGTCAATGTGACCGATGGTGCCGATGTTGACGTGCGGCTTAGTCCGCTCGAACTTTGCCTTCGCCACTGGGTCCTCCTGCGGAGTGGTTCTGTACGCCTTGCTTCATCGGCGCCAGGTGATCTTTGCTGGGATGCCGGGACCCGGGGGCATTCCGCACAGTGCTTGCGCGCTGCGCCGAATGCCCCACCGGGCTCCGGTGACAAGCCTAAAGCGTGAGCTCGGGAGAGTTACTCGCCCTTGGCCTTCGCGATGATCTCCTCGGCGACGTTCCGCGGAACCTCGGCGTAGGAGTCGAACTGCATCGAGTAGCTTGCGCGACCCGAGGTCTTGCTGCGGAGGTCTCCGACGTAGCCGAACATCTCCGAGAGGGGCACGAGGCCCTTCACGACGCGAGCGCCGCTGCGCTCCTCCATGGCCTGGATCTGGCCACGGCGGGAGTTGAGGTCGCCGATCACGTCACCCATGTAGTCCTCGGGGGTGGTGACCTCGACGGACATCATCGGCTCCATGAGCACGGGGGACGCCCTGCGGGCACCCTCCTTGAACGCCTGCGAACCGGCGATCTTGAAGGCGAGCTCCGAGGAGTCGACCTCGTGGTAACCACCGTCGAGAAGGGTGACGCGGACGCCCACCATCTCGTAGCCGGCCAGGATGCCGAACTGCATGGCTTCCTGAGCACCCGCGTCCACCGAGGGGATGTACTCCCGGGGGATGCGGCCACCGGTGACCTTGTTGACGAACTCGTACGACGCGTCGCCGCCCTCGATGGGCTCGATGGCGATCTGCACCTTCGCGAACTGGCCGGTACCACCAGTCTGCTTCTTGTGCGTGAAGTCGATACGGTCGACGGCCTTGCGGATCGTCTCGCGGTACGCGACCTGCGGCTTGCCGACGTTCGCCTCGACGCGGAACTCGCGCTTCATGCGGTCGACGAGCACTTCGAGGTGAAGCTCGCCCATACCACCGATGATGGTCTGGCCGGTCTCCTCGTCGGAGTGCACCTGGAAGGAGGGGTCCTCCTCGGAGAGGCGCTGGATGGCGACACCCAGCTTCTCCTGGTCGCCCTTGGACTTCGGCTCGATGGCGACCTCGATGACCGGCGCCGGGAAGTCCATGGACTCCAGGATCACCGGGTTCTTGTCGTCACAGAGCGTCTCACCGGTCGTGGTCTGCTTGAGCCCCATGACAGCGATGATGTCGCCCGCGCCCACCGACGCGATCTCCTCACGCTTGTTCGCGTGCATGCGGTAGATCTTGCCGATGCGCTCCTTCTTGCCCTTGACCGAGTTCAGCACCGCGGTGCCGGCCTCAAGGCGACCGGAGTAGATCCGGACGAAGGTGAGCTTTCCGAGGTGCGGGTCGCTCGCGATCTTGAACGCCAGGCCGGAGAACGGCTCGTCGTCCGAAGGCTTGCGCTCGATGACCTTCTCGGGGTCCTTGACGTCGTGGCCTTCGATGGCCTCGACGTCCAGGGGGGAGGGCAGGTAACGGACGACCGCGTCGAGCAGGGGCTGGACGCCCTTGTTCTTGAACGCGGTGCCACAGAACACCGGGGTGACCGTGACGGAGTCGGCGGAACCCTTCGACGCGAGGGTGATCCGGCGGATCGCCTCGTGCAGCTGGTCCTGGGTGGGCTCGACGCCCTCCAGGTACAGCTCCATCATCTCGTCGTCGTTCTCGGAGACGGCCTCAAGGAGCTTGCCGCGCCATTCCTCGGCAGCCTCCTTGTGGGTGTCCGGGATCTCGACCGTGTCGTACATCTCGCCCTTGGCGGCCTCTTCGGGCCACACGAAGGCCTTCATCGACACGAGGTCGACGACGCCCTTGAAGTCGGCCTCTGCGCCGATGGGGAGCTGCATGACGAGCGGGACGGCACCGAGGCGGTCGACGATCATGTCGACACAGCGGTGGAACTCCGCGCCCGTGCGGTCGAGCTTGTTGACGAAGCAGATGCGCGGCACGCCGTAGCGGTCCGCCTGACGCCAGACGGTCTCGGACTGGGGCTCGACGCCGGCCACACCGTCGAACACGGTGACAGCGCCGTCGAGGACGCGGAGCGAACGCTCCACCTCGACGGTGAAGTCGACGTGACCCGGGGTGTCGATGATGTTGATCGTGTGGTCAACATCATTGAGCGGCCAGTGGCAGGTCGTCGCGGCAGACGTGATCGTGATGCCGCGCTCCTGCTCCTGCTCCATCCAGTCCATCGTGGCAGCGCCGTCGTGGACTTCACCGATCTTGTACGAAACGCCGGTGTAGAAGAGGATCCGCTCGGTGGTGGTCGTCTTGCCCGCGTCGATGTGGGCCATGATCCCAATGTTGCGGACCTTGGCCAGGTCAAGCGAAGTGGTGGCCATAAGGCTCAATCTTCTCTCGGTCTCGATGGGGTAAGCGACTACCAGCGGTAGTGCGCGAAGGCCTTGTTCGACTCGGCCATCTTGTGGGTGTCCTCGCGCTTCTTGACGGCAGCGCCAAGACCGTTGGAGGCGTCGAGCAGCTCGTTCATGAGCCGCTCGGTCATCGTCTTCTCGCGACGGGCGCGGGAGTAGCCGACGACCCAGCGCAGCGCGAGGGTGGCGGCGCGACCGGGCTTGACCTCGATCGGCACCTGGTAGGTGGCGCCACCGACACGGCGGGACTTGACCTCAAGCGAGGGCTTGACGTTCTCAAGCGCGCGCTTCAGCGTGATGACCGGGTCAGCGCCGGTCTTCTCGCGGAGGCCTTCCATGGCGCCGTACACGATCCGCTCGGCGGTGGAACGCTTGCCGTTGAGCAGGATCTTGTTGATCAGCGAGGTGACAAGAGGAGAACCATAGACCGGGTCAATGATGACCGGGCGCTTCGGGGCGGGGCCCTTACGAGGCATTCTTACTTCTCCTTCTTGGCGCCGTAGCGGCTGCGGGCCTGCTTGCGGTTCTTGACACCCTGGGTGTCAAGGGAGCCGCGGATGATCTTGTAACGAACACCCGGCAGGTCCTTCACACGGCCACCACGCACGAGCACGATGGAGTGCTCCTGCAGGTTGTGTCCCTCACCCGGGATGTAGGCCGTGACCTCGATACCGGAGGTCAGACGCACACGTGCGACCTTCCGGAGCGCGGAGTTCGGCTTCTTCGGGGTGGTCGTGAACACACGCGTGCAGACGCCGCGGCGCTGGGGAGAACCCTCGAGCGCGGGCGTCTTGTTCTTCTCGACCTTGTCCTGCCGGCCCTTCCGGACCAGCTGCTGAATCGTAGGCACTACTTCTCCGGTTTCTGTGTGCCGTCGGTGAAACTAACCTGGAACAACTCCGACCCACGCGGTCGGGTGTGTCGGATACTGCGGGTCACTGCCCTGAAGGCGGTTCATCCACAGATCACGGTGGCCAAAGACGGACTCGCCGTGCGGTTGAGGACACGCACACGAGCCCAGGCACAACCCAGGCACAAGGTCTGATCGTACCTACCTCATCGACTCCGGTCAAAACAAGTACTGTCCACCCGGACGCGCCATCCGGGCGACCCCCACCCCAGCCGCGCTCCGCCGGGCCCGTGCGCGGCCGCCGAGGCGGGCACCCGCACCACGCCGGAGGGCGGCCACCCCGCGTACGGGGTGACCGCCCTCCGGTCGTATCAGGCGACTCGCCTACTGGTTGTACGGACCGTAGTCGTAGTCCTCCAGCGGAACGGCCTGGCCGGAGCCGGTGCCGAACGGCGAGTAGTCGATGTCGTCGTAGCCGACGGCCGAGTACATCGCGGCCTTGGCCTCCTCGGTGGGCTCGACCCGGATGTTGCGGTAGCGGGACAGACCCGTACCGGCCGGGATGAGCTTACCGATGATGACGTTCTCCTTGAGGCCGATCAGGGAGTCGGACTTGGCGTTGATCGCCGCGTCCGTCAGGACCCTGGTCGTCTCCTGGAAGGAAGCCGCGGACAGCCACGACTCCGTCGCCAGCGAGGCCTTGGTGATACCCATCAGCTGCGGACGGCCGGAGGCGGGGTGTCCGCCCTCGGTGACCACACGACGGTTCTCGGTCTCGAACTTCGAGCGCTCGACGAGCTCGCCCGGCAGCAGTTCCGCGTCGCCGGACTCGATGATCGTCACGCGGCGGAGCATCTGCCGGATGATGATCTCGATGTGCTTGTCGTGGATCGACACGCCCTGCGAGTTGTAGACCTTCTGGACTTCGCCGACCAGGTGGACCTGGACCGCGCGCTGACCGAGGATCCGCAGCACGTCGTGCGGGTTGGTGGCACCCACGGTGAGCTTCTGGCCCACCTCGACGTGGTCGCCCTCGCCCACCAGCAGACGGGCGCGCTTGGAGATCGGGAACGGGATCTCCTCGCTGCCGTCGTCCGGCGTCACGACGAGCTTCTTCGTCTTCTCGGTCTCCTCGATCCGGACCCGGCCAGCGGACTCCGAGATCGGGGCGACACCCTTCGGCGTACGGGCTTCGAAGAGCTCGACGACTCGGGGCAGACCCTGGGTGATGTCGTCACCGGCCACACCACCGGTGTGGAAGGTACGCATCGTCAGCTGGGTGCCGGGCTCACCGATGGACTGGGCGGCGATGATGCCGACCGCCTCACCGATGTCGACCAGCTTGCCGGTGGCGAGCGAGCGTCCGTAGCAGAAGGCACAGGTGCCGACCGCGGACTCACAGGTCAGGACCGAGCGGGTCTTGACCTCCTCGACGCCGGCGCCCACCAGGGCGTCGATCAGGACGTCACCGAGGTCGACGTTGGCAGGCGCGATGACCTTGCCGTCGATGACGACGTCCTCGGCGAGCATGCGGGCGTAGACCGAGGTCTCGACGTCCTCCGTCTTACGGAGCACGCCGTCGGCGCCCTTGACGGCGATCTTGAGCTTGAGGCCGCGGTCGGTGCCGCAGTCCTCCTCGCGAATGATCACGTCCTGCGAGACGTCCACCAGACGACGGGTCAGGTAACCCGAGTCGGCGGTACGCAGGGCGGTGTCCGCCAGACCCTTACGGGCACCGTGCGTGGAGATGAAGTACTCCAGAACGGTGAGGCCCTCACGGAAGGACGCCTTGATGGGACGGGGAATCGTCTCGTTCTTGGCGTTGGACACCAGACCACGCATACCGGCGATCTGACGCATCTGCATCATGTTTCCTCGGGCACCCGAGTCAACCATCATGAAGATGGGGTTCGTCTTGGGGAAGTTCGCGTTCATCGCCTCGGCAACCTCGTTGGTCGCCTTGGTCCAGATCGCGATGAGCTCCTGCGTGCGCTCGTCCTTGGTGATCAGACCGCGCTCGTACTGCTTCTGGACCTTCTCGTCCTGGTCCTCGTAGCCCTTGACGATGGCCTTCTTGGCCTCGGGGACGACGATGTCCGCGACGGAGACGGTGACTCCGGAACGGGTGGCCCAGTGGAAGCCCGCCGCCTTCAGGTTGTCGAGCGTCGCCGCCACGATGACCTTGGGGTAGCGCTCCGCGAGGTCGTTGACGATCTCGGAGAGCTGCTTCTTGCCGACCGAGTAGTCGACGAACGGGTAGTCCTCGGGCAGCAGCTCGTTGAAGAGCGCGCGGCCCAGGCTGGTGCGCAGCCGGAAGGTGTCACCCGGCTGGTACTCGGGCTCGCCCTCCTCGGCGACCGGCGGCACCCAGCCACGCGGCGGGATGGTGCCCACCGGGAAGCGGATGTCGACGGACGACTGGAGCGCCAGCTCACCGGAGTCGAACGCCATGATCGCCTCGGCCGTGGAGCCGAACGCGCGGCCCTCGCCCTTGGTGTCACGGAGCTCACCGTCGGTGGTGAGGAAGAACAGGCCCAGCACCATGTCCTGGGTCGGCATGGTGACGGGACGACCGTCGGCCGGCTTCAGGATGTTGTTCGAGGACAGCATCAGGATGCGGGCCTCGGCCTGCGCCTCCGCGGAGAGCGGCAGGTGCACGGCCATCTGGTCACCGTCGAAGTCCGCGTTGAACGCGGTGCAGACGAGCGGGTGGATCTGGATGGCCTTGCCCTCGACCAGCTGCGGCTCGAAGGCCTGGATGCCGAGACGGTGCAGCGTGGGCGCACGGTTCAGGAGAACCGGGTGCTCCGCGATGACCTCTTCCAGGACGTCGTACACGACCGTGCGGCCGCGCTCGACCATGCGCTTGGCCGACTTGATGTTCTGCGCGTGGTTCAGGTCCACCAGGCGCTTCATCACGAACGGCTTGAAGAGCTCCAGCGCCATGGCCTTCGGCAGACCGCACTGGTGCAGCTTGAGCTGCGGGCCGACGACGATCACGGAACGCGCGGAGTAGTCCACACGCTTACCGAGAAGGTTCTGACGGAATCGGCCCTGCTTGCCCTTCAGCATGTCGCTGAGGGACTTGAGCGGGCGGTTACCGGGACCGGTGACCGGGCGACCGCGGCGGCCGTTGTCGAACAGCGCGTCGACGGCCTCCTGCAGCATCCGCTTCTCGTTGTTCACGATGATCTCGGGGGCACCGAGGTCAAGGAGACGCTTGAGGCGGTTGTTGCGGTTGATCACACGGCGGTACAGGTCGTTCAGGTCGGAGGTCGCGAAGCGGCCACCGTCCAGCTGCACCATCGGACGCAGGTCCGGCGGGATGACCGGCACGCAGTCGAGCACCATGCCCTTGGGCTTGTTGCTGGTCTGCAGGAACGCGGAGACGACCTTGAGGCGCTTGAGCGCACGGGTCTTCTTCTGGCCCTTGCCGGTGCGGATGATCTCGCGGAGGCGCTCGGCCTCCTCGTCGAGGTCGAAGGACTCCAGGCGCTTCTGCAGGGCGGCGGCGCCCATGCAGCCGTCGAAGTACGTGCCGAAGCGGTCACGCAGCTCGCGGTAGAGCAGCTCGTCGCCCTCCAGGTCCTGGACCTTGAGGTTCTTGAAGCGGCTCCACACCTCGTCGAGACGGTCGATCTCGCGCTGCGCACGGTCGCGCAGCTGCTTCATCTCACGCTCGGCGCCTTCGCGCACCTTGCGGCGCACATCGGCCTTGGCGCCCTCGGCCTCCAGCTCGCCGAGGTCGGTCTCCAGCTTCTTGGCGCGGTTCTCCAGGTCGGAGTCGCGACGGTTCTCGACCTGCTGGCGCTCGACGGAGACGTGCGCCTCCAGCGACGGGAGGTCGCGGGTACGGCGCTCCTCGTCGACGAACGTGATCATGTACGCGGCGAAGTAGATGACCTTCTCAAGGTCCTTCGGCGCGAGGTCCAGCAGGTAGCCCAGTCGGGACGGGACGCCCTTGAAGTACCAGATGTGGGTGACGGGAGCGGCAAGCTCGATGTGGCCCATGCGCTCACGGCGCACCTTGGCGCGAGTGACCTCGACGCCACAGCGCTCACAGATGATGCCCTTGAAGCGGACACGCTTGTACTTGCCGCAGTAGCACTCCCAGTCCCGGGTCGGACCGAAGATCTTCTCGCAGAAGAGTCCGTCCTTTTCGGGCTTGAGCGTGCGGTAGTTGATGGTCTCCGGCTTCTTCACTTCGCCGTGGGACCAGGTCCGGATGTCGTCCGCGGTGGCAAGGCCGATCCGCAGCTCGTCGAAGAAGTTGACGTCGAGCACTTGTCGTCAATCCCTCTTTCGGGGGTTCGAGCCCCCTCGCGTCAACGCGAGAAATCGGGGCACTTCAGCAATGGTCTGAACGGGTCCGGGGAGAGCCGGCCGGATCACGGAGATCCGGCCGGCCAACCCGTCAGACCTCTTCGACGCTGCTCGGCTCTCGCCGGGACAGGTCGATACCGAGCTCCTCCGCCGCGCGGAAGACGTCCTCGTCCGTGTCGCGCATCTCGATGGACATGCCGTCCGAGGACAGCACCTCCACGTTGAGGCAGAGCGACTGCATTTCCTTGATGAGCACCTTGAAGGACTCGGGAATGCCGGGCTCGGGGATGTTCTCGCCCTTGACGATGGCCTCGTAGACCTTCACGCGGCCGGTCACGTCGTCGGACTTGATCGTCAGCAGCTCCTGGAGGGCGTACGCGGCGCCATAAGCCTCAAGCGCCCACACCTCCATTTCACCGAAGCGCTGTCCACCGAACTGGGCCTTACCACCCAGCGGCTGCTGGGTGATCATGGAGTACGGACCCGTCGAACGAGCGTGGAGCTTGTCGTCGACGAGGTGGTGGAGCTTGAGGATGTACATGAAGCCGACCGAGACCGGCTCCGGGAACGGCTCGCCGGAGCGGCCGTCGAACAGGTTGGCCTTGCCCGAGGGCTGGACCAGCCGGTCGCCGTCGCGGTTCGGGATCGTGGCCTGGAAGAGGCCGGTGATCTCGTCCTCGCGCGCACCGTCGAAGACCGGGGTCGCGACGTTGGTGCCGGGGGCGACCTGGTCGGCGCCGATGTACTGCAGGCGCTTGGCCCACTCGTCACCGAGGCCGGAGACGTCCCAGCCGCGGCTGGCGAGCCAGCCGAGGTGGATCTCCAGGACCTGTCCCGGGTTCATTCGGGACGGGACACCCAGCGGGTTGAGGATGATGTCGACCGGGGTGCCGTCCTCCAGGAACGGCATGTCCTCGATCGGCAGGATCTTCGAGATGACGCCCTTGTTGCCGTGACGGCCGGCGAGCTTGTCACCATCGGTGATCTTGCGCTTCTGCGCGACGTAGACGCGGACCAGCTGGTTCACGCCCGGCGGCAGCTCGTCGCCCTCTTCGCGGTCGAAGACGCGGACGCCGATGACCTTGCCGATCTCACCGTGCGGCACCTTCAGCGAGGTGTCGCGCACTTCGCGCGCCTTCTCACCGAAGATCGCGCGGAGCAGGCGCTCCTCGGGGGTCAGCTCGGTCTCGCCCTTGGGCGTGACCTTGCCGACGAGGATGTCGCCGGCGACGACCTCGGCACCGATCCGGATGATGCCGCGCTCGTCGAGGTCCGCGAGGACCTCTTCGGAGACGTTCGGGATGTCCCGGGTGATCTCCTCCGGACCGAGCTTGGTGTCACGGGCGTCGACCTCGTGCTCCTCGATGTGGATCGAGGAGAGGACGTCGTCCTGCACGAGGCGCTGCGACAGGATGATCGCGTCCTCGTAGTTGTGACCCTCCCACGGCATGAACGCCACGAGCAGGTTCTTGCCCAGGGCCATCTCACCGTTCTCGGTGGCCGGACCGTCGGCGAGCACCTGGCCCTCGATGACCCGGTCGCCCTCGGAGACGACGACCTTCTGGTTGACCGAGGTGCCCTGGTTCGAGCGCATGAACTTCGCGATGCGGTACGTGGTGTACGTGCCGTCATCGTTCGTCACGGTGATGTAGTCCGCGGAGACCTCCTGGACCACACCGTCCTTCTCGGCCTTCAGTACGTCACCGGCGTCGGTGGCGCAGCGGTACTCCATGCCGGTGCCGACGAGCGGGGCCTCCGACTTGATGAGGGGCACCGCCTGACGCATCATGTTCGCGCCCATGAGGGCACGGTTGGCGTCGTCGTGCTCCAGGAACGGGATCATCGCGGTGGCGACGGACACCATCTGGCGCGGCGAGACGTCCATGTAGTCGACTTCGGTGCCGGGCACGTAGTCGACCTCTCCGCCACGACGGCGGACCAGGACGCGGGGCTCGGTGAAGCGCAGCTCGTCGGAGAGCGTCGCGTTCGCCTGGGCGATGACGTAACGGTCTTCCTCGTCGGCCGTGACGTAGTCGACCTCGTCGGTGACCTGGCCGTCGACGACCTTGCGGTACGGCGTCTCGATGAAGCCGAACGCGTTGACGCGGCCGTACGAGGCGAGCGAACCGATCAGACCGATGTTCGGGCCTTCAGGGGTCTCGATCGGGCACATGCGTCCGTAGTGGGACGGGTGCACGTCACGGACCTCGAAGCCGGCCCGCTCACGGGAGAGACCACCCGGGCCAAGAGCCGACAGGCGGCGCTTGTGGGTGAGACCCGACAGCGGGTTGTTCTGGTCCATGAACTGCGACAGCTGGCTGGTGCCGAAGAACTCCTTGATGGAGGCGACGACCGGCCGGATGTTGATCAGGGTCTGCGGCGTGATCGCCTCGACGTCCTGGGTCGTCATCCGCTCACGCACGACGCGCTCCATACGAGCCAGACCCGTACGGACCTGGTTCTGGATGAGCTCGCCGACGTTGCGCAGACGACGGTTGCCGAAGTGGTCGATGTCGTCGGTCTCGACGACGATCGAACGGCCGGACTCGCCGACGGTCTCGGTCTCCCCGGCGTGCAGCTTCACCAGGTACTTGATGGTCGCGATGATGTCGTCGCTGGTGAGGACACCGGCGTCGAGCGGCTCATCCGCGCCGAGCTTCTTGTTCACCTTGTAGCGGCCGACCTTCGCGAGGTCGTAGCGCTTCGGGTTGAAGTAGAGGTTCTCGAGCAGCGTCTGAGCAGCTTCGCGGGTGGGCGGCTCGCCCGGACGCAGCTTGCGGTAGATGTCGAGCAGTGCGTCGTCCTGGCCCTGGGTGTGGTCCTTCTCCAGGGTGGCGCGCATCGACTCGTACTCGCCGAACTCTTCGAGGATCTGCTCGGTGGTCCAGCCGAGAGCCTTCAGGAGGACGGTGACGGACTGCTTGCGCTTGCGGTCGATGCGGACACCGACCATGTCGCGCTTGTCGATCTCCATCTCCAGCCAGGCACCCCGGGAGGGGATGATCTTGGCGGAGAAGATGTCCTTGTCGGACGTCTTGTCGATCGAGGAGTCGAAGTAGACACCCGGCGAGCGGACCAGCTGCGACACGACGACACGCTCGGTGCCGTTGATGACGAAGGTGCCCTTGTTGGTCATGAGCGGGAAATCGCCCATGAAGACCGTCTGGGACTTGATCTCGCCGGTCTCGTTGTTGGTGAACTCGGCCGTGACGAAGAGCGGAGCGGCGAACGTGAAGTCGCGCTCCTTGCACTCGTCGATCGAGTTCTTCGGGGGCTCGAAGCGGTGGTCGCGGAACGTAAGCGACATCGACCCGGAGAAGTCCTCGATCGGTGAGATCTCCTCGAAGATCTCCTCCAGGCCGGACTTGGTGGGGACGTCTTGTCCACTGTCCAGAGCAGCCTCGACGCGAGCCTTCCAGGCGGCGTTACCGAGGAGCCAGTCAAAGCTCTCGGTCTGCAGCGCGAGGAGGTTCGGAACCTCGAGGGGCTCCTTGATTTTTGCAAAAGAGATGCGCAGCGGGGCGGTGCTGGCGCCGTTGTTCGTATTCGCGGTCGAGGCGTTGCGCGAGGCGGCCAAGAGGGGGTCCTTCCGAGGGCTCGGACTCACTACGCGCGTACCGGTCCCAAACTGGACACATGGATAGATGTCCCTCTTCAGGGATGCTCAGTCCACGGTGCACAAGATGGGTATGCCCCTGGTGACGGGCAGGAGGCAGCTAACAGGCAGCGCAAAGGGTCAGTGTAGCCAAGAGGCACACTGATGTCCAGTCGGGGTTCTCAGAGACCCACGTTGCTCGCAACAGCTTGTTCTCAACACCTATGTCTAGCCCTGCGTAGCCCTGGATGAGCTGCGCTCTTCTTTACTGCCCTCTTCGCCCTCGATCCATGCCTCGGATCCGGATCGATATGACGACGCGCCTTGAGAATTGCGCGCCTCGTGCGGTTCGTCAAGGCCCCCCAGCCCCTACGGGCTCCGGGGACCCGGGTACGCCGCCCCCGCGCGCCGTTCGCACTCCCCTCCGAGAGGCGCACGGCGAAGATCACCATACTCGTCAGCGCGGGAAGAGCAAGGCACTCCCACGGGTACGCCGAAAGGCGACCACCCGTACGGGTGATCGCCTTTCGCGATGTGACGTCCGCGCCTCGCGGCACGGGGGTCCAGACGGGTCAGACGACCCGCAGGGTCACTTGACCTCGACGGAGGCGCCGGCGCCCTTGAGGGACTCGGCAGCCTTCTCGGCGGCCTCCTTGGCGACCTTCTCCAGGACGGGCTTCGGGGCGCCGTCCACGAGGTCCTTGGCCTCCTTGAGACCCAGCGAGGTCAGCTCACGCACGACCTTGATGACCTGGATCTTCTTCTCGCCGGCACCCGTGAGGATGACGTCGAACTCGTCCTGCTCGGCCTCGGCCTCGGCGGCCGGGCCACCGGCGGCGGGGCCGGCGACGGCGACCGCGGCGGCGGCGGTGACGTCGAACTTCTCCTCGAAGGCCTTCACGAAGCCGGAGAGCTCGATGAGGGTCATGTCTTCGAACTGCGCGAGCAGGTCGTCCTGGGACAGCTTCGCCATGATAGGCGTCCTTCCACTATTCGGCAGGTGCCGGATGTATATGTCGGCGGGCGTACGTGGAGCCCGCTGGACCGCTGAGCGAAATTACTCGGCGGCCTCGGCGGGAGCCGGAGTACCGGCACCGCCCTGCTCTTCCTTCTTGGCGCGAAGCGCTTCCGCGGTGCGGACGAACTTCGACGGCAGAGCCTGGAAGAGCTGCGCAGCCTGAGTCTGCTTGCCCTTCATGGCACCGGCCAGCTTGGCGAGCAGAACCTCGCGGGACTCGAGGTCCGCGAGCTTCTTGAACTCATCGGGGGACAGCGCCTTGCCGTCAAGGACACCGCCCTTGATGACGAGATTGGGGTTGTCCTTGGCGAAGTCACGAAGACCCTTCGCCGACTCCACCGGGTCACCGGTGACGAAGGCAACCGCCGTCGGACCTGCGAACAGGTCGTCGAGCGTGTCGATCCCGGCCTCGTTGGCCGCAATCTTGGTCAGCGTGTTCTTCACCACGGCGTACTGGGCGTTCTCACCGAGCGAACGGCGCAGCTGCTTGAGCTGTGCCACGGTGAGACCCCGGTACTCGGTCAGCACAGCGGCGTTCGAGCTGCGGAACTGCTCCGCGAGCTCGGCTACCGCGGCAGCCTTGTCGGGCCTTGCCATGAGCGTCGGCCTCCTTCCGGGTGATGAGGACCGCTCAGAAGGGGCCGGAAAAGACGAAACGCCCCGGCACAGGTGCCAGGGCGTAGCTCAACCGCACGAAGTCCGGGAGCTTTCCACAGTCACCTGCGCAGGTCGTCCGTGCTCAACGGATCCTTCGGTTGCTGTCCCCTTGCGGGAAAGCAGCAACGACCAGCGGTCTTTGGCTTCTGCAGAAGAGTACGCGACCGGAGCCGCGCCGAGCAAATCCCTCCCGGTTCGAGTGCTCCGGGAGGTTTAGGACGCGCTGCCGGACGCGCCCTGCTGCTTCTTCAGGAGCTCCTTGAAGTCGACGCTGTCGGAGGCCGGCGGCCGCTCGACCGACACCTTGGTGCCGTAGTCGCTGTAGAACACCGTGGAGTTCAGCTCGCCCGTCTTCATCTGGCCGCGCTCGGTCTTCTTCACCAGCAGGTCGTCCTTGTCGACCCAGATGTCGACCTTCTCCGTGGAGACTCCGGCATCGCTCAGCTGCTTCTTGAACGCGGCGAGCTGGTCGGCGTCCAGCTCGGAGTTCTTGGCGGTCAGCTCGGCGACGTCGACCGTGCCGGAGTAGTGCGTGGCGGTGACGCCCCGGACATCCTCCTGGCCGACCTTCTTCACGTCGCCCGAGGCCAGCAGCGCCTTCACCCCCTGGTCGGGGGTGGTGTTCTGCATCTGGTCCTTCATCACCTCGCCGGAGGCCCCGGAGAGCTCCGCGAGGTCGTCGTAGCTGTAGTTGATCCAGTGCTTGCCGCCGGACTGCTGGGCGAAGGCATCGCCCATGTTGGCCGCGTAGCCGTCCTTGAAGTAGCGCGCCTGCATCGTGCCGTCGCCGCCGACCTGCTTCATGGCGTCCGCCATGGAGCCGCCGGTGTACTTGATCTCCATGGCACCGCTGATGCCGTCGGACCAGTCGAGGGATCCGGTCTGCTTCATGGACATCGTGCTGCCCATCGCGGTGGTGCCCTCGACCTTGGCCGAGTTCGCCCCGCCGGTCTTCTTCTGGACCGCGAGCAGTGCGGCGATCGGCCCGGCCTTCGACGCCGCGGCGCCGTCGCTCCCGTTCTTGTCGTCCGATCCGCCGCAGGCCGCGACCGACGTCAGCGCCGCCGCCACTGCCACGGACAGACCCACGCGTCGTACGGTGCTCGTCCTCATATCCGCTCCCACCCCTTTGTCGGCTCCCGGTCACCTCACGCTAACGCACGGCACCGACAGTCCCGGTATGTACGGCCAGCGCACGGCACCGACGGCCCTCGGTACGTACATACGAGGACGGGCCCCGCACCTCGAAAGGTTGCGGGGCCCGTCAATGTCACACGTGACACGGCGGTCGTACGAGCGCGGAGGCTCAGACGGAGGCCGGGTCCTCCTCGACGAGGAGGTTACGGGTGCGGTTGGCGTCCAGCGGGATGCCGGGGCCCATCGTGGTGGCCAGGGTGGCCTTCTTGATGTAGCGGCCCTTGGCGGCGGACGGCTTCAGACGGAGGATCTCGTCCAGCGCCGCTGCGTAGTTCTCCACCAGCTTGGTCTCGTCGAACGAGGACTTGCCGATGATGAAGTGCAGGTTCGAGTGCTTGTCGACGCGGAACTCGATCTTGCCGCCCTTGATGTCGTTGACAGCCTTCACGACATCGGGGGTGACGGTGCCCGTCTTCGGGTTCGGCATCAGACCACGCGGACCGAGCACGCGGCCGAGGCGGCCGACCTTGCCCATGAGGTCCGGGGTCGCGACGACGGCGTCGAAGTCCAGACGGCCCTTCGCCACCTCGTCGATAAGCTCGTCGGCGCCGACGATGTCGGCGCCCGCGGCTTCCGCGGCCGCAGCACGGTCACCGGTCGCGAAGACCAGGACCCGGGCGGTCTTGCCGGTGCCGTGCGGGAGGTTCACGGTGCCACGGACCATCTGGTCGGCCTTGCGAGGGTCAACACCCAGGGCAAAGGCGACCTCGACGGTGCTGTCGAACTTCGTGGAGGCGGTGTCCTTGGCGAGACGGACGGCCTCGAGCGGAGCGTAGTTACGCGCCCGGTCGATCTTGGCGTCCGCAGCGCGGAGGTTCTTGCTGCGCTTCACTTCTACTCCTGTGGTTTCAGAGTGTGGAGTCGTGGTGCGGACCAGCGCTTGGTCCTACCACTGAGGGGGTGGGGCTGAATCAGCCTTCGACCGTGATGCCCATGGAACGGGCGGTGCCGGCGATGATCTTCGACGCTGCGTCGAGGTCATTGGCGTTCAGGTCGGGGAGCTTCGTCGTGGCGATCTCGCGGACCTGGGCGGCCGTCAGCTTGGCAACCTTGGTCTTGTGCGGCTCGCCGGAGCCCTTGTCCACACCCGCGGCCTTGAGGATCAGCTTGGCGGCCGGCGGAGTCTTGGTGATGAAGGTGAAGGAGCGGTCGTCGTAGACCGTGATCTCCACCGGCACGACCATGCCACGCTGCGACTCGGTCGCGGCGTTGTAGGCCTTGCAGAACTCCATGATGTTGACGCCGTGCTGACCCAGTGCGGGGCCGACCGGCGGGGCCGGGTTGGCCGCACCGGCGTTGATCTGGAGCTTGATAAGCCCCGTGACCTTCTTCTTCTTGGGAGGCATGTGCTCTCTCCGGGTCCTAGTGAGAGTTTTCGCCGTCATCCGGTCATCCGGATGCAGGCATACCGCACAACGATAACGGGTATAGCTGCGCGACCAAAAACCGAGCAGGTCAGACCGGCTTCGACAGCCTGTCTGACCTGCTCGGTAGGCATGTGTCCAGAGGCGAGCGGGCAGCCCTAGTTCTTCTGGATCTGGTCGAAGCTGAGCTCGACCGGTGTCTCGCGGCCGAAGATCTCGACGAGGCCCTTGACCTTCTTCGAGTCGGCGTTGATCTCGTTGATCGTCGCCTGCAGCGTCGCGAACGGACCGTCGGTGACGGTGACCGAGTCGCCCACCTCGAAGTCCAGCACCTGGACCTCGACCTTGCGGGACGGAGCCGGCTTGCCCTCGGCCTCCGCGGCCTCACGGGCGGCCTTCTCCTCGGCCTCCGGCGCCAGCATCTTGACGATCTCGTCCAGGGTCAGCGGGTACGGGTCGTAGGCGTTGCCCACGAAGCCGGTGACACCGGGAGTGTTGCGGACGACGCCCCAGGACTCGTTCGTCAGGTCCATGCGCACCAGGACGTAACCCGGGAGCTTGTTCTGACGGACGTTCTTGCGCTCGCCGTTCTTGATCTGGACGATTTCCTCCTCAGGCACCTCGGCCTGATAGATGAACTCCTCCACGTTCAGCGAGACGGCGCGCTGCTCCAGGTTTGCCTTCACACGCTTCTCGTAACCGGCGTACGTGTGGATGACGTACCACTCGCCCGGCAGGGTGCGCAGTTCCTCGCGCAGCGCCGTGACGGTGTCGACGGGGGCGGCCGGCTCGGCCTCTTCCTCGTCGGTCTCGTCGGCGGCTTCCTCGGCCTCCGCCTCTTCGGCGGCTTCCTCGGCGGCCTCGGCACCTTCGATGTCCGCGACGGCCTCGGCCTCCGCGGCCTCGTCCTCCGCGTCCTCATCGGCGGGCTCGGGGTTCACTGCGGCCTGCTCGGCGGGCTCGCCCGCGGCGGCGTCGGCAGCTTCAGCCTGGTCCGGCTCCACAGCGTCCGCCGCCTCGACGATGTCGAGCTCGTCCTCGGCGGACTCGAAGGCGCCCGCCGTCGGCTCGACGGCGTCGTTCAGGTTCGGGTCAGACACGGTGGCTGCTTCTTCCTGGATACAAATGGGTGGAACATGCGAAAGGGGCGCCCATGAGGCGCCCTCCGCGGGATCAGCCGAAGACGTACTTGATGACCCGCTGGAAACCGAAGTCAATCACGGTAACGAGACCGATCATGACGACGACGAACACAATCACCACGGAGGTGTATGTCGTCAGCTGGTTGCGAGTCGGCCAGACAACCTTGCGGAGCTCGGCAACGATCTGGCGGTAGAACAGCGCGAGACGGCCCAGAGGGCCCTTCTTGCCGCGCTTTCCGCCCTTCCGGGTCTTCTTCTTCGACTCGGGGACTTCATCCTCGGCATCAGGCATGTCGATGGAGCCCACGGCGTCCGTCACGCTTCTCACCTGATTCCGGGTCATGGCCGTGCCGCGCCCGGTGGAGCCGCACGGCGATGCATTGAAGTACGTACATGCGCACACATCCTGGCGAAGGAGTGTGTAGCAGGGCCGGAGGGACTTGAACCCCCAACCGCTGGTTTTGGAGACCAGTGCTCTACCAATTGAGCTACGACCCTTTGTGGTTTCCACCAACCTACCGCATGCTCCGGGATGCCCCGGGTGCAGGAACGGTGCGGCTGGTGAAGGCCAACGACAGGTGAGTGTACGTGCTCAGCGGCCCGGCGTCGAACAGATAGCTCCCGACCGCTCCTGTCCGATGCTGTCCGCTTCCCCGTCCGCATGCTGTCCACGTGGTGTCCGGTCCCTGAAACCCCTGTGCCGGCCAGGAATACGGTCTGGGAGCATGGGGGGCATGAGCGCTGCTACTCCTCCCTCCGAGCGCCGGGTCTCCGCCCGCGTCGGTGCAATCTCCGAGTCCGCCACCCTCGCCGTCGATGCCAAGGCCAAGGCCCTCAAGGCCGCCGGCCGTCCGGTGATCGGCTTCGGTGCCGGTGAGCCCGACTTCCCGACCCCCGGCTACATCGTCGACGCCGCGGTCGAGGCCTGCCGCAACCCGAAGTACCACCGCTACACCCCGGCCGGCGGGCTCCCCGAGCTCAAGGCCGCCATCGCGGAGAAGACGCTGCGCGACTCCGGATACGAGGTCGACGCCTCCCAGATCCTGGTGACCAACGGCGGCAAGCAGGCCATCTACCAGGCCTTCGCCGCGATCCTCGACCCGGGCGACGAGGTCATCGTCCCGGCTCCGTACTGGACCACCTACCCCGAGTCGATCCGCCTCGCGGGCGGTGTCCCGGTGGAGGTCGTCGCCGACGAGACCACCGGTTACCGGGTCTCCGTGGAGCAGCTGGAGGCGGCCCGTACCGAGCGTACGAAGGTCGTCCTCTTCGTCTCCCCGTCGAACCCGACCGGCGCGGTCTACAGCGAGGCCGACGCCGAGGCGATCGGCCGCTGGGCCGTCGAGCACGGCCTGTGGGTGCTGACCGACGAGATCTACGAGCACCTGGTCTACGGCGACGCGACGTTCACCTCGCTGCCGGCGATCGTGCCCGAGCTGCGCGACAAGTGCATCGTGGTCAACGGTGTCGCCAAGACGTACGCGATGACCGGCTGGCGCGTGGGCTGGATCGTCGGCCCCAAGGACGTCGTGAAGGCCGCGACCAACCTGCAGTCGCACGCCACGTCCAACGTCTCCAACGTGGCCCAGATCGCCGCGCTGGCCGCCGTCTCCGGGAACCTGGACGCGGTCGCGGAGATGCGCACCGCCTTCGACCGCCGCCGGCACACCATCGTGCGGATGCTCAACGAGATCGACGGCGTGCTGTGCCCGGAGCCCGAGGGCGCCTTCTACGCGTACCCCTCGGTGAAGGAGCTGCTCGGCAAGGAGATCCGCGGCAAGCGGCCGGCCACCTCGGTGGAGCTGGCGGCGCTGATCCTGGACGAGGCGGAGGTCGCGGTCGTACCGGGCGAGGCCTTCGGTACGCCGGGCTACCTGCGTCTCTCCTACGCGCTGGGCGACGAGGACCTCGTCGAGGGCGTGTCGCGGCTCCAGAAGCTGCTGGGCGAGGCCAAGGCCTGAGCACTGGACGTATCCAGCGGGCGACCCTCGGCCACGGCCGGGGGTCGCTTTCCTGTTCGGGGGGCAATCCGATGGGGAATCCGGCTACCGCGACACCCCGTCCGTGCGGCAAGATCTCTGGATGGAGCGTGATGTACGGCTGTTGCCCAAGGCCCACCTGCACCTGCATTTCACCGGGTCGATGCGGCCCACGACGCTGCTCGAACTCGCCGACAAGTACGGCGTGCGGCTGCCGGAGGCACTGACCGGCGGCGAGCCCCCGAGCCTGCGGGCGACGGACGAGCGCGGCTGGTTCCGCTTCCAGCGGCTCTACGACATCGCCAGGTCCTGTCTGCGCTCGCCGGAGGACATCCAGCGGCTGGTCCGCGAGGCCGCCCAGGAGGACGTGGCGGACGGCTCCGGCTGGCTGGAGATCCAGGTCGACCCCACCTCGTACGCACCCCTGCTCGGCGGGCTCATTCCGGCGATCGAGATCATCCTGGACGCGGTGGACAGCGCGTCGCGGGAGACCGGGCTGCCGATCCGGGTGGTCATCGCGGCGAACCGGATGAAGCATCCGCTGGACGCCAGGACCCTGGCCCGGCTCGCGGTGCGCTACGCCGACCGGGGCGTCGTCGGGTTCGGGCTCTCCAACGACGAGCGGCGCGGCATGGCCCGTGACTTCGACCGGGCCTTCGCGATCGCCAGGGAGGGCGGCCTGCTGGCGGCCCCGCACGGCGGTGAGCTGTCGGGCCCCTCCAGCGTCCGCGACTGCCTGGACGACCTCGACGCGTCCCGGGTCGGGCACGGAGTGCGGGCCGCGGAGGACCCGCGGCTGCTGCGCAGGCTGGCGGAGCGCGGGGTGACCTGCGAGGTGTGCCCGGCGTCCAACGTGGCGCTCGGCGTCTACGAGAAGCCCTCCGACGTACCCCTGCGCACCCTGTTCGAGGCCGGGGTGCCGATGGCGCTCGGCGCGGACGACCCGCTGCTCTTCGGCTCCCGGCTGGCCGCGCAGTACGACCTCGTGCGCCGCCATCACGCGTTCACCGACGAGGAGCTGGCGGAGCTGGCGCGTCAGTCGGTACGGGGTTCGGCGGCGCCGGAGACGGTGCGGGCCGAGCTGCTGTCGGGCGTGGACGACTGGCTGGCGAGGCCGGTCGCCTGACGCCCGCCCGCGTCAGTCGGTGAGCCCGCTGAGCAGGGTCCGGGCGACGGAGGCGGCGAAGGCGTCGAGCGGCTGCGGTGGCCTGCCCGTCTCCGTGGCGTCGTAGGCGAACGCCCGCTGGGCGCAGGCCCCCATCAGCATGGACGCGGCCGCGTACGTATCGGCGTCGGCCCGGATCCGGCCCGCGGACTGTTCGGCGCGCAGATAGGCGTCCACATGGTGGATCGGCACGTGGGGGCCGGTGCCGAGCTCCCGCATCGCCGCGTTGTGCCGGCCCTTGAGCCTCGGGTCCGCGTACAGGGACGCCGCGATCGGGAAGCTCTGCTCGTAGAAGAGGGCGCCCTCGCGGGCGATCTCGGTGAGATTCCGCTCGACCGTCCGCTCCCCCTCCCCCGGATCGGCAATCAGCCGCTTCAGGATGCCGTCGACCTTGGGCAGCCGCTCCTTGAGGACCACCACGAACAGCTCCTCCTTGCTCGTGAAGTGCTTGTAGAGCGCGGCCTCCGAGCAGCCGGCGGCCTTGGCGATCTCCTTGGTGGTGGCGCGGGCCAGGCCGATGGTGAGCATCAGCCGGTGAGCGGCGTCGATGATGCGGGCGCGGGCCGGCTTCTGCTCCATGTGCACTCCAACGAAGCTTGACGGACGGGTAAGTATTCACTCACCCTAGAGGTGAGTGAATACTTACCCACCCAAGGAGGGTGTGTCATGAGGCTCACAGTGTTCGGCGCGACAGGCGGTATCGGTCAGGAGATCGTCGGCCAGGCGGTGGCCGCGGGACACGAAGTGACGGCTGTGGTGCGGGACCCCGCGCGCCTGTCGGTGCCGCTCTCCGGCCTGACGGTTCACACGGTGGCCCGGGTCGACGACCCGGAGGCGCTGCGCGAGGCGGTCACGGGCCGTGACGCGGTCCTCTCCGGCCTGGGCTCGCGGGGCCGGAGGGCAGGCGGCATCGCGGAGCGGCTGACCCGCGCCGTGCTGACGGCGATGGAGGCCGAGGGGACGCGGCGGCTGCTCGTGGTGAGCGCGGCCCCGGTCGCGCCGAAGCCGGCGGACGACCCGCTGATCGACCGGATGATGCTCGGGGCGATCGGCGCGATCCTCAAGGAGGTCTACGCGGACCTCACCGCCATGGAGGCCGCCCTCGCGGCCTCCGCGACGGACTGGACGTCCGTACGGCCCCCGAAGCTCACCAACGGCCCGCTGACGGGTTCGTACCGGACGGTCATCGGCAGCAACCCGCGCAGCGGCCGGTCCATCTCCCGGGCCGACGTGGCGCACGCGATGCTCGCGCTGATCGACGACCCGGCGGCGCTGAAGCAGGGCGTGGGCGTGGCGTACTGAAGCGGCGGCCGCGCGTGCGGTCCACACGGGCCGTGCGATTCCGTGCAGGGGCCTGTACTGAAACGGCGGCCGCACGGGAGCGCGTGCGGTCCGCACGGGCGGTGCGATTCCGTGCAGGGGCCGTGCGATTCCGTGCGATGGGGCCGCCGCTCAGTACGCGCGTGGCCCCGCTACAGGGTCACGCCCACGGTCACCGGCTCGTTGACCAGCGTGACGCCGAAGGCCTCGTGGACCCCGGCGACCACCTCGCGCGCGAGGGCCAGCAGGTCCTCCGTGGTCGCGGCGCCCCGGTTGGTGAGGGCGAGGGTGTGCTTGGTGGAGATGCGGGCGGGGCCGGTGCCGTATCCCTTGGTGAATCCGGCCCGGTCGATGAGCCAGGCGGCCGACGTCTTGGTGTGTCCCTCGTCCGCGGGGAAGGCGGGGGGCGAGACCTCCGGTCCGAGCCGGTCCGCCACTCGGGCGAGGAACGCCTCGAACTGCTCCCGGTCCAGGATCGGGTTGGTGAAGAACGAGCCGGCCGACCAGGTGTCGTGGTCCTCGGGGTCGAGCACCATGCCCTTGCCCGCCCGGAGCCGGAGCACGGTCTCACGGGCCGCGGCGGCGGGCACCCGCTCGCCCTCGGCGACGCCCATGGCGCGGGCCGTCTCCGGGTACTTCAGGGGGGCGGACAGTCCGCCCGCCTCTTCCAGCCCGAAGCGGACGCGCAGCACCACGAAACGGTCGGGTTCGGCCTTGAAGCGGCTGTGCCGGTACGAGAAGTCGCACTCGCTGTTCGGAATGGTGACCGTTTCATGGCTGTGCCGGTCGTAGGCGACGACCTCCGTGATGGTGGACGACACCTCCTGCCCGTACGCCCCGACGTTCTGGATCGGGGTCGCTCCGGCGGAGCCGGGGATTCCGGCCAGGCATTCGAGCCCGGCGAGACCGGCCTCCACGCTGCGGGCGACGGCGTCCGTCCAGATCTCTCCGGCGGCCAGTTCGAGGTTCGCGCCGTCCAGCACGAATCCCTTGGTGGCGATGCGCAGGGCGGTGCCGTCGAAGCCCTTGTCACCGATGACCAGATTGCTGCCGCCGCCGATGACCAGGAGCGGGGTGCCGCTGTCGTCGGCCGCGCGTACGGCGTCGACCACTTCGGCGTCGGTCGTCGCGGTGATCAGGCGGGTGGCGGGGCCGCCGAGCCGGAAGGTGGTCAGGGGGGCGAGGGGGGCGTCGTGGAGTTCCTGCACGGGACAAGAGTACGGTCCGCTCCCCCGCCACCCGGGCGGGACCGCGGACCGTACCGGGGTGACACCCCCTCAGGCGGCCACCGGGACCCGCTCTCCGGGCTGGTCCGCGCCCGACGCCGGTGTGCCGCGACGGCCCGGGATCATCAGGGCGACGAGGGCGGCGAGGGCCACCGCTCCGGCGCCGAGCCGGACCGCGAGGACGGTCCCGTCCGTGAAGGTCCGCGCGGAGTCGTAACCGCCCTGCGAGGAGAAGACCGTGGCGAGCACGGCGACCCCGAGGGCTCCGCCGACCTCGCGCAGCGCGTTGCTGGCGCCGGAGGCGATGCCCTGTTCGGCCGGGCGGACGCTGGACATCACCAGGCTGGCGGCGGGTGCGAAGTACAGGGCCATGCCGACGCCCCCGACGATCAGTCCGGGCAGCTGCGAGGCGTAGGAGGCATCGGGGGCCAGAGCCATGGCGAACAGGGCGAGGCCTGCGGCCTGGACGGCGAGTCCGGTCGCGACCACCGGGCGGCCGCCGAACCGGTCGGCGAGCAGCCCGGCGACGGGCGCCACCAGCATCGGCATTCCGGTCCAGGGCAGCATCCGCAGACCGGCCTCGGCGGGCGAGTAGCCCATCACCCCCTGGAAGTACTGGCTGAGCAGGAAGATCGAACCGAACATTCCGAGGAACATCAGCAGACCGGCCATGTTGATCCCGAAGAACGCCCGGCCCCGGAAGAGCCGCATCGGCAGCATCGGGTTCTCGGCGCGGAAGCCGTGTCGGATGAACGCGCCTATGAGCGCGGTACCGGCGCCGAGCGCGCTCAGGACGACGGGGTCGGTCCAGCCGTCGGCGTTGGCGTTCACCAGGCCGTAGACGATCCCGAAGAGCCCGCCGCTGACCAGCAGGGTGCCGGGGATGTCCAGCCGGGAGTCCGGGGCGTACGACTCGGCCAGGCGCAGCCGGGCGAGCGGCAGCAGGACCAGGCCGATCGGCACGTTCAGCCAGAAGATCCACTGCCAGGAGAGGTGCTCGGTGAGGCTGCCGCCGACCAGTGGCCCACTGGCCACGGCCAGTCCGGTCACGGCGCTGAAGATGCCCAGCGCGGCCCCGCGGCGGGCGGGCGGCACGGCGGCCGTGAGCAGGGTGAGCGTCAGGGGCATCATGATCGCCGCGCCGACGCCCTGGACCGCGCGGAAGGCGATCAGTTCGCCGATCCCGGGCGAGAGGGCGGCCGCGGCGGAGGCGCCGGTGAAGACGGTGAGCCCGATGACGAAGAGCCGGCGGCGGCCGAACCGGTCACCCAGGGAGGCGCCGAGCATCAGCAGGACGGCGAAGGTGAGGGTGTAGGCGTTCACCGTCCATTCGAGCTCCCCCAGCTCGCCGCCCAGGCTCTCTCGGATGGACGGCAGGGCGGTGGTGACGACGAGGTTGTCGAGGGCCGCCATGAAGCCCGCGATGCTGGTGATGACGAGGGCCCAGACCGCTCCCCGGCGGCCCTGCGCGTGCTGTTCCACTGCTCTCCTTGCAGGTTAGTTATTGATTACTAACTTCTCTGGACAGAAAACCGGGCCACCCCGGGGTGCGCCGTTCAGGCGCCCGGTGCGGCCGGGTGCTGGTTCAGGTGTTCTGTGCGCCCGGGTCCCGGAACCCGGACCAGACCCGGTGGTCCGTCGGATAGCCGAGCGAGGTCAGGGTGTTGACGAGCATGCCGTACGCGAGAAACGCGGTCGCCTTCTCGGCATCCACACCGAGCGCGAGGGCGATGTCGTCGAACATCCGCAGCCAGCCGGCCCGCAGCGACTCGCCGAACTCGTGGTCCCCGGCGGCCTCGGCCGCCGCGACGGCCGCGTACATCTGCATCTGCATCAGCAGCCGGTCGTGATCGTGCACGATCAAGCGCCGATAGGCCTCTGACATGGCATGCAGCGCCTCGTCGCCTTCGAGCCCGTCGGCGGCGTCCGCGAAGACCTGACGGGTGTCCGCGATGCACCGCTCGGCGGCGGCCAGGAACATCGCCTGCTTGTTGGGGAAGAGGCGGAAGAGGTACGGCTGCGAGACGCCCACCCGTCTGGCGATCACCTCGGTGGACGTGCCGTTGTACCCGCCGCGGGCGAACTCGGTGATCGCCGCGCGGATGGCGCTCTCGCGCCGCTCGTCCGCACTCATCCTTGCCATACAGATAAGTTAGTACTCAATCACTAACTTGGTCAATCAGAACCCGGCCCCAGCCTTGCCGGGCCGCACGCGTAAGGGGCGCGGTCCCAGGACCACGCCCCTTACAGTGCACCTCTACTACGGAGTCAGCCGAGCTGGACCACGGCGCGGGACATGCCCAGCACCTTCTTGTCGTCGCTCATCACCGTCAGGTCGACCCGTACCCGCTTGTCATCCAGCAGCACGGCCACCTTGGCGCTGACCTCGATCAGGGCGCCCTTGTCGTCGTTCGGTACGACGACCGGCTTGGTGAACCGGACCCCGTACTCGATGACCGCACCGGGGTCGCCGGTCCAGTCCGTGACCACCTGGATCGCCTCGGCCATGGTGAACATGCCGTGCGCGATCACGTCCGGCAGTCCGACCTCGCGGGCGAACTTCTCGTTCCAGTGGATCGGGTTGAAGTCGCCGGAGGCGCCCGCGTACTGCACCAGCGTCGCCCGGGTGACCGGGAAGGACCGCGCCGGCAGCTCCGTACCGACCTCGACCGAGGCGTAACTCACCTTCGCCGTCATCACGCCTCCTCGGCGGCGCGCGCCACCAGCTTCGTCCACGCCGTCACGACAAGCTCACCGGACTCGTCGTGAACCTCGCCACGGACGTCCAGGATGTCGTTGCCTGCCATGGACTTGACCGTCTCGATGGTCGACGTGACCGTCAGCCGGTCCCCCGCCCGCACCGGGCGGACGTACACGAACCGCTGGTCGCCGTGGACGACGCGGCTGTAGTCCAGGCCCAGCTGCGGGTCCTGCACGACCTGCCCCGCGGCCTTGAAGGTGATCGAGAACACGAACGTGGGCGGGGCGATCACATCGCTGTGACCGAGCGCCCTGGCCGCATCGGGATCCAGGTACGCGGGATTGGCGTCGCCGACCGCTTCGGCGAACTCCCGGATCTTCTCCCGGCCGACCTCGTACGGCGTGGTGGGCGGATAGGTCCGCCCCACGAAGGACTGATCGAGCGCCATGGGCTCGCAACCTCCTGATGAAAGACGAATGGGCCGAAGTCTCGGAGTACAGCTTCGTACAACGACACGAGGCCGCCCCCAACGGGGACGGCCTCGTGTACGAGCCTGATTCAGCGCGTTTCGCGGTGCGCAGTGTGCGAGTTGCAGCGCGGGCAATGCTTCTTCATCTCAAGACGGTCCGGGTTGTTACGCCGGTTCTTCTTGGTGATGTAGTTCCGCTCCTTGCACTCCACGCAGGCCAGCGTGATCTTCGGGCGGACGTCGGTGGCAGCCACGTGAGTGCTCCTTGGACGGACGGTGGACGGATGAACGCAAAAAAAAGAGTAGCCGATCGGAGGACCGACCCCACAATCGGCTACTGTTAGTAGCGGTGACCGGACTTGAACCGGTGACACAGCGATTATGAGCCGCTTGCTCTACCGACTGAGCTACACCGCTTTGATGATGAGTCTCCCCGCCGAAGCGGGGTTTCCCGATCACCAGAGCCCCAATGCGGAATCGAACCGCAGACCTTCTCCTTACCATGGAGACGCTCTACCGACTGAGCTATTGGGGCGAGCGATGAAGACATTACACGCTCGGTCGCCGATCGCCCAAATCCGTTTCGAAGCCTCATCCAAAGCCCTTGGCCGGCGCCGCTCCGGACCCTTGATCGACCGTCCGTCCGGCGCTTGATCAGCGGTTCAGCAGTCACCGGATCACCTTCCGCCACACACCTGCGCCCCCGTCCCACGGGCCCCGCCACGGACCCCTGCGGACGACACCGGTACGACTGTTCAGCTCCTCCTCGAACCCGGTGCGTCACACCTCTAGGCTCGACTCACTCTGCGTGATCCTGCCCCCTTCCCTGGAGCGCGATGCCCGACAGCAGGCCGCGGCCGCCGGACGACCACACGGCCGACGCGTCCAACAGCCGGGAGAGCACGGCACTGACGCTCCGCGGCGCCCGTCTCACCGACGGCCGCATCGTGGACGTACGGCTCGGCGGCAGCCGGATCGAGGCCGTCGGCACCGCCGGCAGCCTCTCCGCGTCCGGCGCGCGCATCGATCTGCGCGGCCACCTCCTGCTGCCGGCGCCCGCCGAACCGCACGCCCACAGCGACACCGCGCTCACCGCCGACGCCACCGTGACCGGAGCCCCCGGACCGGCCTCGCAGCTCCCCGAGGACGTCCAGCGGCGCGCCACGGAGGCCGCGTTGCTGCAACTCGGGCACGGCGCGACCGCGCTGCGCTCACACGTGCGGATCGGCGACGTACAGGGCCTCGCCGCCCTCGAAGCCGTCCTCCAGGCACGCCGGTCGCTGCGCGGGCTCGCCGATCTGACCGCGGTCGCCGTCCCCCGGCTGCTCACCGGCATCGCGGGCGCCGACGGCCTGGCCATGCTCCGCGACGCGGTGAAGATGGGCGCCGGCGCGGTCGGCGGCTGCCCCGACCTCGATCCGGACCCGACGGGGTACGCGGAAGCCGTCCTGGAGATCGCCGCCGAACACGGCTGCCCCGTGGACCTGCACACGGACAGTGACGACCCGGCCCGGCTGGCCCGGCTCGCCACCATGGCCGGCGGGGTGCGCCAGGGGGTCGCCATCGGCCCCTGTGCGGGCCTCTCCCGGCTTCCCGGGGAGGCCGCGGGCCGCGCCGCGGACCAGCTCGCCGCGTCCGGCGTGACGGTCATCTGCCTGCCCCAGGGCGGCTGCTGCGGGGCGGAGCGCCGGGGTACCGCCCCGGTACGGCTGCTGCGGGCGGCCGGGGTGCGGGTCGCGGCGGGCAGCGGGGCCCTGCGCGACCTCGCCAACCCGGTGGGGCGCGGCGATCCGCTGGAGGCCGCCTTCCTGCTGGCCTCGCAGAGCGGGCTGAGCGCAGAGCACGCCTACGAGGCGGTGTCCGCGGAGGCAAGAAGGGCGATGGGGCTGCCGGAGGTGCGGATCGAGGCGGGCTTCCCGGCCGAGCTGCTGGCCGTGCGCGGTGAGCAGCTCACCGGGGTGCTCTCCCTGGCGTACAGCCGGATCGTGGTGCACCGCGGCCGGGTGGTGGCCCGGACCAGCGCCGTACGCGAGTACTGCGACTCCGAGACGGGCGGCGCCGGACTCCCCCGCCAGGGACGGCCGGATTCCGGTCCCGGCGGCGGGGCTTGAGCGCGCCGCGGCGCAGTCCGGCGTACGGTCGTGACCATGCGCATTGTCATCGCAGGTGGACATGGTCAGATCGCGCTGCGGCTTGAGCGGCTGCTCGCTGCGCGCGGGGACGAGGCGGTGGGGATCATCCGCGATCCCGGACAGCGTGACGACCTGCGGGCCGTCGGCGCGGAGCCGGTGGTCCTGGACCTCGAATCGGCCACCGTGGAGGAGACCGCGGAGGCGCTGCGCGGGGCCGACGCGGTGGTCTTCGCGGCCGGCGCGGGCCCCAACAGCGGCACGGACCGCAAGGACACGGTGGACCGCGGCGCCGCCGTGCTCTTCGCGGACGCGGCGGAACGGGCGGGGGTACGGCGCTACGTCGTGGTCTCGTCCATGGGCGCCGACGCCGACCACCCCGGCGACGAGGTGTTCGACGCGTATCTGCGGGCCAAGGGTGCGGCGGACGCGTACGTGCGCTCCAGGAAGGCGCTCGACTGGACGATCCTGCGCCCCGGCATGCTGACCAACGACGCCGGCACCGGCCAGGTGCTGCTCGCCGCCTCGACCGGCCGGGGCCCGGTCCCGCGCGACGACGTGGCGGCCGCGCTCATGGAGCTGCTGGACACCCCGGCGACGGCGGGCCTGACGCTGGAGCTCATCTCGGGGAACGTGCCGGTGATGGTCGCGGTGAAGGACGTCGCGGGCAACTGACGACGGGGCGCCGGGGGCCGGCCGTCCCGGTCAGCCGCCCGGCGCCGGACGTACGGCGATGCCGTGCCGCTCCAGCAGGGCCGCCGTCACCCCGTCGCCCTCGCGCAGTTCCCCGGTGAACGTCCCGTCATAAACCCTGCCGCGCCCGCACGAAGGGCTCCGGGCCATCAGCAACGCCTCGGTGCAACCCGCCCCGCGCGCCGCCTCCAGGGCCCGCCGCGCGCCGTCCAGAAACGCCTCGGTCACATCGTGCCCGGAGTCGTCCACGACGCGTGCGCGGCCGTCCAGCACGTCATGGCCGTCGCCGCCGACGATCTCGGCGGGGCGGCGGGGCGTGGGCAGCCCGGCGGCGACCTCGGGGCAGCAGGAGACGGCCCGGCGGTCACCGATGGCCGCGGCGAGCTCGGCGGAGGCCTTGCCCCGGCCGTCGAAGCGACAGGGCACGCCCAGCAGGCAGGCACTGACGAGTACGGATTCCATTTCCACGGGTACGCCCTTCGCCACCGGCACAACAGAGAAGGCCCCCGTCCGAGGACGAGGGCCTTGCTTTGTGGCGGCGCCAGGGTTCGAACCTGGGTAGGCTGAGCCGGCAGATTTACAGTCTGCTCCCTTTGGCCACTCGGGCACACCGCCAAGGGATGCTGCCGTCGGGCCCGTCTCTCGACGGCGCTCTGTGGCAACGACGTAAACGATACCTGATGCCCAGGGGTGCTACGCCACCGGATTGATCAGCGGCCCGCGCGGGCCGGGGTGGCTAGGCTTTGGTCGGCGGCGTGGTGCCAGTGGGCCCCGCGGCCGCCCCGTAGACATTCCGTTTCCAGCACCCCCGATACAAGGAGCCACACGTCATGGCCGACTCCAGTTTCGACATCGTCTCGAAGGTCGAGCGGCAGGAGGTCGACAACGCCCTCAACCAGGCCGCCAAGGAAATCTCGCAGCGATACGACTTCAAGGGCACCGGCGCCTCGATCTCCTGGTCGGGCGAGAAGATCCTCATGGAGGCGAGCGGCGAGGAGCGGGTCAAGGCGATCCTCGACATCTTCCAGTCCAAGCTGATCAAGCGCGGCATCTCGCTGAAGTCGCTGGACGTGGGCGAACCCCAGCTGTCCGGCAAGGAGTACAAGCTCTTCGCCACCATCGAGGAGGGCATCTCCCAGGAGAACGCCAAGAAGGTCGCGAAGATCATTCGTGACGAGGGCCCCAAGGGCGTCAAGGCCCTGGTCCAGGGTGACGAGCTGCGGGTCAGCTCGAAGAGCCGGGACGACCTGCAGGCCGTTCAGGCGCTGCTCAAGGGCCAGGACTTCGACTTCGCCGTGCAGTTCGCGAACTACCGGTAGGACGCGGCGGTCCGGGTGCGGGGCGGAACGCGTGGTTCCGCGCCCGGACGTCATGTCCGAATACCGCCGGTCCCGGCGGTTCGGGCGACGCAGACTGGTCCGTGGCAGCCGATGACCGCGCTGTCCGCCGGACGAGAAGAGGGACGAGCCATGACCATGTACACGACGGTCGACAGCCCGCTGGGCGAGCTGCTGCTGGTCGGCGAGAAGGCCGCGGGACCGGCCGGCGACGGGGTCGCGCTCGTCTCGCTCTCCCTGCCGGGCCAGAAGGGCGCGGCGGTCGTCCAGGACGGCTGGATCCATGAGCCCCGGGCCTTCGCGGCAATCGTCGGGCAGCTGCGGGAGTACTTCGAGGGGCGGCGGACCCGCTTCGACATCGCCCTCGCGGACGGACTGGGCACCGAGTTCCAGCGCCGGGTGTGGGCCGCGCTGGACGAGGTCCCGTACGGGGAGACGGTGTCGTACGGGCAGATCGCCGAGCGGGTCGGCGCCTCCGGGGCGGGGGTGCGCGCCGTGGGAACGGCGATCGGGCGCAATCCCGTGCTGGTCGTACGGCCGTGCCACCGGGTGATCGGCTCCGACGGGGCGCTGCGCGGCTACGCGGGCGGCCTGGAGCACAAGGAGCGGCTTCTCGGGCTTGAGGGCGCCCTGGCGGTGAGCTGATATGGCCGGGCTCTTCCCCCGGCCTCGGGCGGAGATCGCGCCGGGGGCGGTGCATGTTCCCGAATGGCTTTCCGAGGAGCGGCAGCGGGAGTTGGTGGCGGCCTGCCGGGAGTGGGCGCGCGGGCCCGTGCCCTTGCGGCACACGGCGCTGCCGGGCGGCGGGGTGATGTCCGTACGGACGGTGTGCCTGGGGTGGCACTGGCAGCCGTACCGCTACACCCGCACGGCGGACGACGTGAACGGCGCACCGGTCGCCCCGTTCCCGGAGTGGCTCGGGGAGTTGGGGCGGGCCGCGCTGGTGGCGGCGTACGGGCAGGAGAGCCCGGTACCGGCTTACGCGCCGGACACCGCGCTGATCAACTTCTACGACGACACGGCGCGGATGGGCATGCACCAGGACAAGGAGGAGCGGTCCGGTGCGCCTGTGGTGTCGCTGAGCATCGGTGACAGCTGCGTCTTCCGCTTCGGCAACACGGAGGGCCGCGGAAGGCCGTACACCGACGTGGAGTTGGCCTCGGGCGATCTGTTCGTCTTCGGTGGGCCTTCGCGTTTCGCGTTCCACGGGGTGCCGAGGATCCACCCGGGGACGGCCGGTCCCGCGACAGGCATGAGCGGTGGCCGGCTCAATCTGACCCTTCGCGAGACCGGGTTGGGTGTCTGAGGACTGATAACGGCAAGGCGTCAGCGGCGTTCGCGGGAGTTCCCGAACAGCAGCCGGTAGGCGATCAGCAGGATCAGCGAGCCGCCGATGGCCGAGATCCAGGTCGCCGCGTCGAAGAAGTCGTCCTTGGAGATCGGGCGGTCCAGGAAGCGCGCGGATATCCAGCCACCCACGAAGGCGCCGACGATGCCTATGAGCGTGGTGCCCACGAGGCCGCCGGGGTCGCGTCCCGGCAGCAGGATCTTGGCGATGACGCCCGCGACAAGTCCAAGAATGATCCAGCCAATAATCGTCATGCGTGCGAACCTACCCATCACTCGGTCTTGGAATCCAAGACGCGGGTGAGGGGCGGGTGGTTGCGAGACATGGGCTGTGAGCTGGCCGTACGCCACTCGCGGCGCGGTTGCGCCAGGCGCGGTGCCGGCCGTCAGCAGCCGTCCCTCACCAGCCGGCGAACTGCTCGTCGGTGCTGACGATCTCCTTGCCGAAGGGCATCAGCGATACCGGGATCAGCTTGAAGTTGGCGATGCCCAGGGGGATGCCGATGATCGTGATGCACAGGGCGATGCCGGTGGTGATGTGACCGAGCGCCAGCCACCAGCCGGCGAGGACCAGCCAGAGCACGTTGCCGACGCAGGACGGCGCACCCGCGTCCCGGCGGTCGACGACGCGGTGGCCGAAGGGCCACAGGGCGTAGACGCCGATACGGAAGGCCGCGAGGCCGAACGGGATGCCGATGATCGTGATGCACAGCAGGAGTCCCGCGAGCAGGTAGCCCAGGAACATCCAGAAGCCGCACAGGACCAGCCAGATAACGTTCAGAATTGTCTTCATGGGCGATGACCTGCCATCTGCTCAAGTCGGGCGATGCGCTCAGCCATCGGCGGGTGGGTCGAGAACATCCTGGACATGCCCCGGCCGGGGCGGAACGGGTTGGCGATCATCATGTGGCTCGCTGTCTCGATCCGCGGTTCGGGGGGCAGCGGAAGCTGCTTGGTTCCGGCATCAAGTTTACGCAGGGCGGCGGCAAGGGCCAGCGGGTCACCGGTGAGCTGGGCGCCCGAGGCGTCCGCCTCGTACTCCCGGGAGCGGCTGACGGCCAGTTGGATGACGGAGGCGGCGAGCGGGCCCAGAATCATGATCAGGAGCATGCCGAGGATGCCGGGGCCCTCGTCGTCGTTGGAGCGGCCGACCGGGATCAGCCAGGCGAAGTTGACGAGGAACATGACGACGGAGGCGAGGGCTCCGGCGACGGACGAGATCAGGATGTCGCGGTTGTAGACGTGGCTCAGCTCATGGCCGAGGACGCCGCGCAGCTCCCGCTCGTCCAGGATCTGGAGGATGCCGTCGGTGCAGCAGACCGCGGCGTTGCGCGGGTTGCGTCCGGTCGCGAAGGCGTTGGGGGCCTGCGTCGGGGAGATGTAGAGCCGCGGCATGGGCTGCCGGGCGGTCGTGGAGAGCTCGCGGACCATGCGGTAGAGCTGGGGCGCCTCGAACTCGCTCACCGGGCGGGCGCGCATGGCGCGCAGCGCCAGCTTGTCGCTGTTCCAGTACGCGTAGGCGTTGGTGCCGACGGCTACCAGGAGCGCGACGACCAGGCCCGTACGTCCGAAGAAGCTGCCGATGAGAATGATGAGTGCGGACAGGCCCCCGAGGAGTACGGCGGTTCTCAGCCCGTTGTGCCGGCGGTGCACGGTACGCCCTCCAAATGGTGCAGCAGGGGAACCCTTGCTTGGTGGTGCTCCACTCCCCAGTGGAGCCTCCCGTACTGGTCAACGCCAGGCGGGGAGAGCTAGTTCCCTTGTGCTCGCTGCCGCGGGGCCGGGCCGCTCCGGGTGTTCGCTCCGGAGCGGGCCGTAGGCCGTACGGGTGGAGGGGTACCGCCGGGTCAGCGCTGGACGGGGAGTTTGGCGAGCGCCAGGGCCTCGGGGTCGGGCTCGACCTCGCTGGTGCAGTGGGCGCAGCGGGAGGCGACGGCCGGGATCTCCGTGTAGCAGCGGGGGCAGTCGCGCAGGGCGGCCTTGATGTCGGCCTTCTCCTCGTCCTTCTTCGCGGTGAAGCGGTTCTGGACCTTGGCCATGGGGACGACGACGCAGAAGTAGAGGACCGCGGCGGTGATGAGGAAGGCGATCGCGGCGGCGACGAAGAGGCCGTAGGGGAACGTCACACCGTCGAACGTGAACTCAGCCTTGCTGAAGTCGCCGGTGCCCCGGGTGACGAGGCCGATCAGCGGCACGATGAACGCGTTGCTGAACCCGGTGACGACCGCGGTGAACGCGGCTCCTACGGCGAGTCCGATCGCCATGGAGATGACGTTTCCGCGCAGGATGAATTCCTTGAACCCGTTCAGCACTGCCTCTGACCCCTCTGTTGTGATGTGACGTCCGTACGCGCCGTCGCGCGGGCATGACCCTGCCCTGCCCGGACCGCTCCGGGCAAACCGATCTTGGGGGACGTCAGAACAGGTTGACGCCGGCGAACCGGAGGACGGCCTGGGGGGCGCCCGACAGGGCGATGCCGGCGGCGGCGGTGAGGACGATCGCGGCGGTGAGCGGTGCCGGGGCCCGGTGGGCGGCGGCGGGCCGCCGGTCCGTACCGTCCTCGGCCGCCCGGTCCTGAGCGCCGTCCGGAGCCTCGTCCTCCGCGGGGCCGCGGAACAGGGCGGCGGTCCACCGGAGGTAGTAGTACAGCGCGATCACGACGTTGACGGCCATGACGACGGCGAGCCAGCCGAGTCCGGCGTCGACGGCGGAGGAGAAGACGGTGACCTTGGCGAAAAGGCCGATGATGCCCGGCGGCAGCCCGGCCAGGCAGAGCAGGAAGAAGCCCAGGGTGAGGGCGGCCAGGGGGCGGGTGGCGTAGAGATCGCGGTAGTCGGCCAGCCGGTTGCCCGGGTGGGTACGGGCGACCAGGGCGGCCACCGCGAAGGCGCCGAGGTTCACGACGGCGTACATCAGGGCGTACGCGACGGTGGAGCCGATCTGCCGGTCGCCGGCGTACGCCGCCGCGGCGATCGGCACCAGGAGGTAGCCGGCCTGCGCGACGGACGACCAGGCGAGGAGGCGCACGGCGCTGCGGGCGCGGGTGGCGCTCTGGCGCAGCGCGGCGACGTTGCCCACGGTCATGGTGAGCGCGGCGAGGACGGCGAGGGCGGGGCCCCAGACGTCCGCGTAGGAGGGGAAAGCGACCACGGTGACGAGGATGAGGCCGGAGAAGCCCACCGCCTTTCCGACGACCGAGAGGTAGGCGGCGATCGGCAGCGGGGCGCCGACGTAGGTGTCGGGGACCCAGAAGTGGAAGGGCGCGGCGGCCGTCTTGAAGGCGAAGCCGACGAGGGTGAGGGCGACGCCCGCCTCGGCGAGGGTGGAGAGCTGTCCGGGCACCTCGTCGAGACGGCCGGCGATCTCCGTGAGGTGGAGGGTGCCGGTCGCCGCGTAGACGAAGCTGACGCCGAGGATCATCACCGCGGTCGCGACGACGGAGGACAGGAAGAACTTCAGCGCGGCCTCCGAGGAGCGCCGGTCGCCGCGCTTGATGCCGACGAGGGCGAAGGCGGGCAGCGAGGCGACTTCGAGGGCGACGACGAGCGTGGCGAGGTCGCGGGCGGCGGGCAGCAGCGCGGCGCCCGCCGCGGAGGACAGCAGCAGGAACCAGAACTCGCCGGCCGGCAGCTTGCGGGTGTCCCCGACCGACAACAGCGCGGTGAGCAGCGCGCCGCCGAGCACGAGGAGCTGGATGGCCAGGGTGAAGTGGTCGGCGGTGTAGCTGCACGCGTGGGTGCCGGTGGTGAGGCAGAAGGTGGAGCGGTCGCCGTCGCGCAGCGGGAGGAGCAGCGCCAGGGCGGCCACGAGACCGGCGACGGCTCCGTAGCCGAGCAGCGGTTTGCGTTCCTTGGGTACGAAGAGGTCGGCGACCAGGATGACGAGGGCGACGGCCGCGACGGTGAGCGGGGGCGCGATGGCGAGCCAGTCGACGGACTGGACGAGGCTGGACGTGCCTCCGGCCGCGGTCCGGACGAGGTCGGAGGCGTCCCCCGCAGCGGTCTGGACGAGGCCGGTGGTGCTGTCGGCCGCTGTGGTCACGACTTGCCTCCTGCGAGGAGCTTCTGCACGGCCGGGTCGGTGAGGCCGAGGAGGACGGCGGGCCACAGCCCGGCCAGGACGGTGAGGGCGGCGAGGGGGGTCCAGGCGGCGAACTCGTGGTGCTGGATGTCGGGGATCCGGTGCGGTTCCCCGGGCTTGGCGCCCATGCAGACGCGGCGTACCAGGATGAGCATGTACGCGGCGGTGAGCAGGGTGCCGAACGCGGCGATCGACATGAACGTCAGGAAGGCGGGTCGGCTCAGGCCGTCGGCCGGGTCGAAGGCGCCGAACAGGGTGAGCATCTCGCCCCAGAACCCGGCGAGTCCGGGCAGGCCCAGGGAGGCGACCGCGGTGAACGCGAGGAGGCCGCCGAGGCGGGGGGCGCTGCCGTAGAGCGCGGCGCCGGTGGCGCCGGAGAGGGTGTCGAGGTCGGCGGTGCCGTAGCGGTCCTTGACCGCGCCGACCAGGAAGAACAGCAGGCCGGTGATGAGCCCGTGGGCGATGTTGGCGAAGAGCGCGCCGTTGACGCCGGTGGGGGTCATGCTCGCGATGCCGAGGAGTACGAAGCCCATGTGTCCGACGGAGGAGTACGCGATCAGGCGCTTCAGGTCGCCCTTGGCACCGGGCCGGGCAAGGGCCAGGCAGGCGAGCGACCCGTAGATGATGCCGGCGACCGCGAAGGCCGCGAGGTAGGGCGCGAAGGTGTGCATGCCGTCGGGGGCGATCGGGAGCAGGATCCGGACGAATCCGTACGTGCCCATCTTCAGCAGGACGCCCGCGAGGAGGACCGAGCCGACCGTGGGGGCGGCGGTGTGGGCGTCCGGCAGCCAGCTGTGCAGCGGCCACATCGGGGTTTTGACGGCGAGTCCGATGCCGATCGCGAGAACGGCGGTGACCTGCACGGACGAGGTGAGGCCGCGGCCGTTGTCAGTGGCGAGTGCCACCATGTCGAAGGTGCCGCTCTTCAGTCCGATGAGGAGCAGCCCGAGCAGCATGACGACCGAGCCGAGCAGGGTGTAGAGGATGAACTTCCAGGCGGCCGCCTGCTTCCGCGCACCGCCCCAGCGGGCGATGAGGAAGTACATCGGGATGAGCACCATCTCGAACGCCAGGAAGAACAGCAGCAGATCGAGGACGGCGAAGGTCGCGAGGGTGCCGGACTCCAGGAGCAGGATCAGTGCGACGAAGGCCTTCGGGGAGGGGCCCGCCGGCATTTTGAAGTAGCTGTGGAGCGCGCAGAGGAAGGTCAGCAGCGCGGTCAGTACGAGAAGGGGGAGCGAGATGCCGTCGATGCCGAGATGGATGCGGACGTCGAGCGCCGGGATCCAGCTGATGTCGGTGGTGGCCTGCATCTTCGACGGGTGGTCGTGGTCGAAGCCCAGGGCGAGCACGATCGCGGCGAGGAGGATCACGCCGGTCACGGTCACGCCGTGGCGGAGCACGGCCTGGTCGGGGTTGCGGCCCTTCAGTCCGGGCGGGGCCGGGAGCAGGGCCGCGACGGCTCCGAGCAGCGGGGCGACGACGATGAACGCCAGAAGGAACTGCATCACGGATTCGCTCATATCGATCACGGCTCACGACCCGGCGTTGACGTTGGCGAAGACGACGGCGGCGACCGCCAGGACCAGGGAACCGGCGAGCAGCGCGCTGAGGTAGGTCTGCACGTTGCCGGTCTGGGCACGGCGGACGGCGGTGCCGAGCCAGCGTGCACCGGTGGCTGAGCCGCGTACGTAGGTGTCGACGACCTCGCGGTCCAGGAAGCGGACGAGGCTCGCCGCGGCCTGGACCGGGCGAACGAACAGGGCCGCGTAGACGGCGTCCAGGTGGAAGCCGGTGGCCGCGTGGCGGTGGAGCGGGCCGAGCAGCAGCCGGCCGGGGTCGGCCGGGTCGGGGGCGTCACCGGCGTCTCCGTAGGCGGCGGTGTGGCTCTCCAGCGCCTCGACCTCGATGAGGGCCGGTTCGGCGTCGGGGTGGGCGGTGACGGAGCCCATGGGGACACGGGCGGTGAGCGCGGTGGTGTGGCGCCAGGCCCCGTAGGTGAGGAGTCCGCCGACGAGGCAGACGCCGGTGGACAGGACGGCGGTGGTCAGCGACGGGGTGAGGCTGTGGCCGTCGAACCAGTCGGTGATCACGCCGACGGTCAGTCCGAACGCCATGGTGGGGACGGCCAGTACCCACAGCACCGAGGTCATGGCGACGGGCTGCCTGCCGTGGTCGGGGGCCTCTGCGCCCCGGCCCCGGAAGGCGAGGAGCCAGAGGCGGGTGGCGTACGCGGCGGTGAGCACGGCGGCCAGGAGTCCGGCGATCAGGACGGTCCAGCCGGCGGCGGCCGGGGCGACGTGGCGGTCGCCGAGGGCGGTGTGTTCGGCGGCGACGAGGACGGCTTCCTTGGAGAAGAAGCCGGCGAACGGCGGGATGGCGGCCAGCGCGAGGAGCGCGACGGTCATCGTCCAGTACGCGTCCGGGATGCGCTTGGCGAGGCCGCCCATGCGGGACATGGCGGCCAGTGAGTTGGTGCCCGCGGCGTGGATGACGACGCCCGCGGCGAGGAAGAGCACGGCCTTGAACGCACCGTGCGAGAGGAGGTGGAAGACGGCTGCCCCGCGGTCACCGACGGCCAGGGCGCCGGACATGTAGCCGAGCTGCCCGATCGTGGAGTAGGCGAGGACGCGTTTGATGTCGTCCTGGGCGAGCGCCGCGAGTCCGGAGCCGATCATCGTGACCGCCGCCATCACGGCGAGGACGACGAGCGCCGCGCCGGAGGCGGCGAAGACGGGGAGCAGCCGGGCCACGAAGTAGATGCCGGCCGCGACCATCGTCGCGGCGTGGATCAGCGCGGACACGGGGGTGGGACCGGCCATCGCGTCGGGCAGCCAGGTGTGCAGCGGGAACTGCGCGGACTTGCCCGCGACGCCGGCCAGGAGCAGCAGGGCGATCACGGTGGGGTGGTCGAGGCCGCCGTGGGCGACGGAGCCCAGGATGCCGGTGATGCGGAAGGTACCCGTGTCGGCGGCGAGGGCGAACAGGCCGATGAGGAAGGGGACGTCACCGAGCTTGGTGACCAGGAACGCCTTGAGGGAGGCCGCGCGGGCCTCGGGCGTCTCCCAGTAGTGGCCGACCAGGAAGTACGAGCAGATGCCCATGACCTCCCAGCCGACCAGGAGCACCATCAGGTCGCCGGAGTAGACGACGAGCAGCATCGCGGAGGTGAAGAGGGAGACGAGAGCCGCGTAGGAGGGGTAGCGGGGGTCGTCGCGCAGATACGCGGTCGAGTAGATCTGCACGCAGCTCGCGACCAGGGCGACCAGCACGGCCACGAGGACCGCGAAGCCGTCGAGGTGCAGGGCCAGGTCGACCGGGACCGATCCGGTGGGGGTGAGCTGGGTCGCGGCGTCGATGGCCCGTCCGCCGCCCTGGCGTGCGGCGACGACGGCCGCGATGACGAGGGAGGCGAGGGAGGGCAGTACCGCCAGCGGGCGGACGAAACCCGGGGAGCCGCGCCCGAGGAGGAGTCCGGCCGCGGCTCCCAGGAACGGGAGGAGGGGGACGAGGACGGCGAGGGTCGTGGTGGTCACGGGGTGGCCTCTGCCTTCTTTGCCTTCCCTGCCTGAGCAGTGGCCGGGTCTTCGGCGGCTTGCGGGGCTTCGGCGTCGCTCTCGTCGTCGTCGCCTGCCGGGACTGTTTCGGCCTCGTCGGTCTCGGCGGTGTCGCGGAGGCGGTCGACGTCGGAACTGCCCCGGTTGCGGTAGACGGCGAGCACGATGGCCAGTCCGATACCGATCTCCGCCGCAGCGATGGCGATGGTGAACAGGGTGAGGGCCTGGCCGGAGTGCAGGGCGTCGCGGAGCCAGACGTCGAAGGCGACCAGGTTGAGGTTGACGGCGTTGAGCATCAGCTCGACGGACATCAGGACCAGGATCGCGTTGCGGCGCGCGAGGACTCCGTAGAGGCCGGTACAGAAGAGGAGGACGGCGAGCACGGCGGGATAGGCGAGGTGCATCAGCTCTTGTCCTCTCGGCTCGTGCGCGTCCGGGTCGTGCTTGTCGGGGTCGTGCTTGTCCGGCCCGCGCTTGTCGGGGCTGTGCTCGGCCCAGTCGTGCTCGTCCGGGTCGTGTTCCCCCGGCCCTTGCGGGACAGGACGATCGCGCCGACGAGGGCCGCGAGGAGGAGAACGGAGAGCGCTTCGAAGGGGAGTACCCAGTGCCGGAAGAGGAAGGCGCCGGTGACTTCGGTCGATCCCTGGGCCGGTCCGTCCAGTTCGATCCAAGTGGTCCGGAAGGCGTCCACGACGACCCATACGAGGGTGCCGGCGGCGGCGACGGCCACCGCGAGGGCGGCCCAGCGGTTCTCCGAATCGGCGTCCGGGGAGCGGCCGATGGGGGCCCTGGTGAGCATCAGGCCGAACAGCAGGAGGACGACGACGGAACCTACGTAGATCAGTACCTGCACCCAGGCGATGAACTCGGCCGTGAGCAGGAGGTATTCCACGGCGAGGCCGCCGAGTGCCACGATCAGCCAGAGGGCGGCGTGCACCAGCTGCCTGGTCGTGACGGTGACGAGGGCCGCGCCGAGGGTGGCGATCCCGACCAGGACGAAGGCGATCTCGATACCGGACGGGGAGAGGAAGCCGGGGTGGCTCCCGGCGGCGAGGACGGTGGCGGGCGTCATGCCTGGCCCTCCTGGTCCGTCGGGGCGGTGGGGGCGGCCTCGGCGGCCGCCTCCTCCTGCTCGCGCTTGGCCCGGAGCTTGTCCGCCGTTTTGCGCGCGGCGGCGATCTCCTTAGGCTCCTCGGCCCCCGGATCGAGCGCCGGCGGCTCAGGCACCGTCCACATCCACTCGCGGAGCTTGTCGCGCTCGTGGGTCAGTTCGAGGATGTCCGTCTCCGCGTACTCGAACTCCGGCGACCAGAACAGCGCGTCGAACGGGCACACCTCGATGCAGATACCGCAGTACATGCAGAGCGAGAAGTCGATGGCGAAGCGGTCCAGCACATTGCGGCTGCGCTCGCGCCCGCCCGGGGCCGCGGCGGGCACGGTCTCCTTGTGGGAGTCGATGTAGATGCACCAGTCGGGGCACTCACGGGCGCAGAGCATGCAGACCGTGCAGTTCTCCTCGAACAGCGCGATGACGCCCCGGGAGCGGGGCGGCAGCTCGGGCTGAGTGTCCGGGTACTGGGCGGTGACGGTCTTCTTCGTCATCGTCCGCAGCGTGACGGCGAGGCCCTTGGCCAGGCCCGCGCCGGGGATGCGGGGCCGGGAGGGCGGGAGCGATGCGGTCACTGGTTGATCGCCACCTTCACGATGCCGGTGAGCGCGATCTGCGCGAGAGCGAGTGGGATGAGCGTGGTCCAGGCGAGTTTCTGCAGCTGGTCCTCACGGAGTCGCGGATAACTCACGCGCAGCCAGATGACGACGAAGGCGAGGACGGCGACCTTCAGGAGCGTCCAGACCCAGCCCAGTCCGTCGGCGCCCAGCGGACCGTGCCAGCCGCCCAGAAAGAGGACGGTGGTCAGCGCGCAGAGCACGACGATGCCCGCGTACTCGGCGAGCAGGAACAGGGCGAACCGGAGGCCGGTGTACTCGGTGTACGCGCCGAAGATGATCTCCGAGTCGGCGACCGGCATGTCGAACGGCGGGCGCTGGAGTTCGGCGAGCCCGGCCACGAAGAAGACCAGGGCTCCGACGATCTGCCAGGGCAGCCACCACCACTCGAAGGCGTCGAGGATGCCGGGGAGCGAGACCGTACCGGCCGCCATCGCCACCGACGCGGCGGCGAGCAGCATCGGCAGCTCGTACGCGAGCAGCTGCGCGGCGGTGCGGATGCCGCCGAGCAGCGAGAACTTGTTGGCCGAGGCCCAGCCCGCCATGAGCGAGCCGAGCACGCCGACGCCCATCACGGCGAGCACGAAGAAGATCCCCGCGTCGACCACCTGGCCGACCGCGCCCTCCCCCGGACCGATCGGGATCGCTACGAGTACGAGGAGGTACGGGAGCAGCGCGACGGCGGGGGCCAGCTGGAAGACCCGGCGGTCGGCGTCGGCCGGGACGATGTCTTCCTTCTGCACGAACTTCACGCCGTCCGCGACGAGCTGGGCCCAGCCGTGGAAGCCGCCGGCGTACATGGGGCCCAGGCGGCCCTGCATGTGGGCCATCACCTTGTGTTCGGCCTGACCCACGATGAGGGGGACGGCCATGAACACCGCGAACACGATGACGAGGCGGAGGGCGACGTCCAGTACGTCGTTCACTCGGTATCGCCTCCGGCGGGGGTGTCGCGGGTGCTGCGGGTGTTGCGGGGTTCAGCTGCGTCTGTGTCTGTTGCGTCCGCTGCGTCTGTGTCTGCTGCGTGTGCCGCGTCCGCGTCTGCTGCGTCTGCTGCGTCTGTGTCTGCTGCGTCCGCTGCGTCTGTGGGTTGGTCGGTGGTGGGGGTGCCGCTGCGCGGGGGCTCTCCCCTACCCGCCCCTTCCCGAACCGGGGGCTCCGCCCCCGGACCCCCGCTCCTCAAACGCCGGAGGGGCTGGGATGGGGCCGGATCAGTGGCAGCGGCGTCAGCCGGGCCACCGGGGTCAGCCGGGGACGGCGCTCCGTCCGACGGTGCGTCGTCGAAGGCCGGGCGGGCGTTGTGCCACGGCGCGTCCGCAGCCGGAGCAGGCGCCGGAGCGGAGGCCTCAGGGGGCCCGCTCGGAGCCGGAGCTGATGCGCCCGCGGCCGGAGCAGGCGCCGGCGCATCCGTGACCGGCGCAGCAGTCGGGGCCGCATCCGAGGTAGGCGCGGGACCAGGTGCCGGGTTCGTCGTAGGTGCGGGGCCAGGTGCCGGGTTCGTCGTAGGCGCGGGGCCAGGTGCCGCGCCCGACGTGGGTGCGGGGCCCGGTGCCGGGTTCGTCGTGGCGGGGGTGCCCGCAGCCGGCTGCTGGCCCGCCGAGCCGTCGCTCGCGCTGCGGGTGCGGCGGGCCGGGCGGTCGCCCGCAGGCCTCGCCGCGCGGGCGGGGCGGGCGGGGGCAGGGGGGAGCTGGCCCTTCAGCGGGCCCCACTCGTTCGGGTCGGGGACGCCGGGCGGGAGCATCGTGCGGCGCTTCGGGCCGCCGTGCTCCGACTCCCCCGGCTCCTTGGCGCCCGGCCAGGCCTTCGCCACGCGGGCCGCCAGGACGAAGTCCTTCCGCAGCGGGTGGCCCTCGAAGCCCTCGGGCAGCAGCAGGGGCACCAGGTGCGGGTGGCCGTCGAAGCCGATGCCGAACATCTCGTGCGTCTCGCGCTCGTGCCAGCCGGCGCCCGCGTAGACGTCGATCGCGCTGGGCAGCACGGCGTCCTCGTGCGGAACGGTCGTACGGAGCAGCAGCCGGCGGACCGCCGGCCCGGGTCCCGCGCGGTCGGGCAGCGCGGCGAGGTGGGCGCAGACCCGGAAGCCCGTGCCCGGTTCGTCCACGGCGCTCAGCCAGTCGAAGTAGGTGCAGCCGAGCCGGTCGCGCGCCGTTTCGAGCGCGGCGATCCAGGACGCGGGCGGCACGTCGACGGTCAGCAGTTCGTACGCCTGCTCCGCCGTGGCGTCCTCGCCGAAGATCTCGGTGACGGCGTCCGGCAGCCGGTCGTAGCTCTCGGCGCTCCCGGTGCTCCCGCCCGTTCCGGCGTTCTCTGTGTTCCCGGCGTTCCCGGCGGCGGTCACTTCCCCTCCTCCTTCTCGGAGTCGGGCGCGGACGGTGCGGTGACCAGTCCGCTGCGCAGCGCCGCGGTGGAGGGGCGGGCCCCGCCGCCCGTCCCGTAGCGCTCGCTCAGCGACTCGCGAGCGATCTTCTCCTGAAGCTTGAGGATGCCCTGGAGCAGGGCCTCGGGCCGGGGCGGGCAGCCGGGGACGTAGACGTCGACCGGGATGATCTGGTCGACCCCCTTGGTCACCGAGTATGAATCCCAGTACGGGCCGCCGCAGTTGGAGCAGGCCCCGAAGGAGATGACGTACTTGGGCTCGGGCATCTGCTCGTACAGCCGCTTCACCGCCGGGGCCATCTTGTCCGTCACCGTGCCGGAGACGATCATGAGGTCGGCCTGGCGGGGGCCGGGGGCGAACGGGATCACGCCGAGCCGGATGAAGTCGTGGCGCGCCATGGAGGCGGCGATGAACTCGATGGCGCAGCAGGCGAGTCCGAAGTTGAAGACCCAGAGGCTGTAGCGGCGTCCCCAGTTGAGGACCACCTTCATCGGCTCGGGGGCGAGCCGGGAGAGCACACCCAGCCGCTTCGGCTCAGGAAGGAACGTGGGTACGGGTTCGGGCTCGGATACGGGTACGGGTACGGGACCCGGCTCCGGTCCCGACTGCGGCTGACCGGCTGACGACGGGCTCGTCACGTCCATTCGAGGACGCCCTTCTTCCATGCGTAGAGCAGTCCCACGGCCAGGAAACCGAGGAAGATGAACATTTCCACCAGCGTCGTCGCTCCGTATCCGGGCGCGGCGAAGACGGTTGCCCACGGGAACAGGAAGATCGAGTCGACGGCGAAGATCACGTAGAGGAAGGCGTACACGTAATAACGGACCTGGGTGTGGGCCCAGCCCTCCCCCACGGGGTCCACGCCGCACTCGTACGTGAGGAATTTCTCCCGCGTCGGGACCACCGGGCGCATCAGCCGGCCGGCTCCGAAGGCGACGGCGACGAAGAGCACACCGACCACGGCGAGCAGTCCGACGACCGAGTAGCTGTGGAAGTACTCCGACGCGAGAACGGCCGGTCCCGACAGGTCCGTAACGTCCGTCACGTCCGCCCCCTCGCTCCCTCAAACCTGTTCGACGATCTGTACGCACGGGAGTCTAGGCCCTGTAAAGGAACAGTAAGCAGCCGCGTCGGGCAACGGGTGGGGTTATCCCCACTTCATCGCCACCCACGAGCCCCATGGCGTCCGGATGCCCCACCCGGCAGGCTGGGCATATGACCATGAGCCCGCAGGTACCCGGTAACGACCGGCCGCCGCCCGTCCGCTTCGCCTTCGACACGTGTACCTGGAGGGAGATCGCGCATCTCCTCGCCAATCTCCCGTTGGCGATCCTCGGATTCGTGTACTCGGTGCTCATGGTCGCCATCGGGGTCGGGCTCGCGGTCACGGTGATCGGTCTGCCTCTGCTGGCCGTCGGGCTCCAGGGTGCGCGGCTGATCGGCCGGGCCGAGCGGGGCCGGGCGCGGGGTCTGCTCGGGGTACGGATCGAGGAGCCGAGCCCGATGGCTCGGGTCCGTCGCGAGGAGGGGTTCTTCGCCTGGCTGTGGACGAGCCTGAAGGACCCGGTGGGCTGGCGCGCGGTGCTGTACTCCTTCATCCGGCTGCCGTGGGGGGTGCTCACCTTCGCGGTCACGCTCGTGAGCCTGATCGTCCTGTGGCCGGTACTCCCCTATACGGCGCGGTTCATGGCCAACGCCGACCGGGGCATGGTGCGCGGACTGCTCTCCCCCTCCGACGAACTGGAACGCCGGATCGCGGAGCTGGAGTCGGACCGGGGTGTGGTCGTCGACACCGCCGCCGCCGACCTGCGCCGCATCGAACGCGACCTCCACGACGGCGCCCAGGCCCGGCTCGTCGCCCTCGCCATGGGGCTCGGCCTCGCCAAGGAGAAGCTGACCGACGACCCGGAGGCCGCGGCCCGGATGGTCGACGAGGCGCACGGCGAGGTCAAGGTCGCCCTCCAGGAACTGCGCGACCTGGCCAGGGGCATCCACCCCGCCGTCCTCACCGACCGGGGCCTCGACGCCGCCCTCTCCGCCATCGCCTCCCGCTGCACCGTCCCCGTGACGGTCGGGGTGGATCTGCCGGGGCGGCCTGCGCAGGCCATCGAGGGCATCGCGTACTTCACGGTGTCCGAGCTCCTCCAGAACGTCAGCAAACACAGCGGGGCGCGCACGGCGTCCGTCGAGGTGTGGCGGAACGCGGACCGGCTGCTGCTCCAGGTCACCGACGACGGACGCGGCGGGGCCTCGATGGACGGCGGCACGGGCATGTCCGGGCTGGCCGAGCGGCTCGGCGCCGTGGACGGGCTGTTCGTCCTCGACTCGCCGCCCGGCGGCCCGACGACCGTCACGGCGGAGCTGCCCTGGCGCGACCGGGAGGACGAGAAGGCCGCCGCACGCGGCCGGACGGGGAAGGCGTGAGCACTTGGAGCCCGTCCGGGCCGGCCCCGGGTCCGGCCGCGGCCCGCGGGTCAGGCCCGGACGGGCTCCAGGGTGGGGAAAACCCCCCGCTGAAGAGGGAGACCGGCCTCATGGTGCGCCGCCGCCCTGGACAGCACCCTTGAAGCAGTACGGAGCACGGAGCACGGAGCACGTACAGAACCGAACCGAACCAGAACCAGAACAGCAGACGCGGAAGAAACGGATGGACGCCATGGCCACGGCATACGGACCGGATACGCGGGACCAGCAGCGCTCGGGCACCGGCTTCGGCAGCGGCTCCGGCACCGGTCCGGGGTCCGGGACCGGGTCCTCCGGAGACGACCGCGCCGACGCGAAGCGCGTCTTCCCCGCCGTGCTGCGCGCCCCCTTCGAGGCCCGGACCTGGCGCGAGACCACGTATCTGCTGCTCAGCCTGCCCCTCAGCATCGTGTTCTTCACCCTCGCGATCGCCATGACGTCGCTGGGCACAGGGCTGCTCATCACCTTCCTGGGGATTCCGGTGCTGGCCGGGGGCCTGGCCATGTGCCGCGGGTTCGGCGCGCTGGAGCGGGCGCGGGCCCGTGGGCTGCTGGGGCTCGACGTGGCGTCCCCGGAGCCGGTGCGGGGGCGGACCGGCGGGCTGATGTCGTGGGTCGGGGCGGTCCTGAAGAGCGGGGTGTCCTGGCGCCACCTGCTCTACTCGCTGCTGCACCTGCCGTGGGCCGTCTTCGGCTTCATCGTCCCGACGGTCCTGTGGTCCTGGGGCCTGGCGGCCTTCACCTACCCGGCGTGGCACTGGATCTTCCCGGCCTACACGGGCGTCGACGGAGTCCAGCTGTACGGGGACGACGGGCACCAGGTCTATCTGGACTCCCCCGCCGAGCTGGCCCTGACCAGCGCCATCGGGCTGCTGTTCGTCCTGGTCACCCCGTGGATCGTGCGCGGTCTCACTTCGGTGGACCGGCTGATGGTGACCGGGCTGCTGGGTCCGTCCCGGCTGGCGACACGGGTCACGGAGCTGGAGTCGGACCGGGGTGTGGTCGTCGACACCGCCGCCGCCGACCTGCGCCGCATCGAACGCGACCTCCACGACGGCGCCCAGGCCCGGCTCGTCGCCCTCGCCATGGATCTGGGCCTCGCCAAGGAGAAGCTGACCGACGACCCGGAAGCCGCGGCCCGGATGGTCGACGAGGCGCACGGCGAGGTCAAGGTCGCCCTCCAGGAACTGCGCGACCTGGCCAGGGGCATCCACCCCGCCGTCCTCACCGACCGGGGCCTCGACGCCGCCCTCTCCGCCATCGCCTCCCGCTGCACCGTCCCGGTCACCGTCGAGGTCGACCTGACGTCCCGGCCCGCGCAGGCCATCGAGGGCATCGCCTACTTCACCGTGTCCGAGCTCCTCCAGAACGTCAGCAAGCACGCCCACGCGACCCAGGCGTCCGTCGAGGTGTGGCGGACGGCGGACCGGCTGCTGCTCCAGGTCACCGACAACGGACGCGGCGGCGCCGGCCTGACGTCGGGCAGCGGTCTCGCCGGTCTGACGGAGCGGCTGGACGCGGTGGACGGGATCCTGGTCGTCGAGTCCCCGGTGGGCGGCCCGACCAAGATCACGGCCGAGCTCCCCTGGCGCGGCTGACCGCGGCCGCCCCCTCGCCCGCCGCCCCACGCGACGCATCCCTTCGAACGCGCCCCCTGCCCCGCCGAACGCAACCCTTCGAACGCTCGCGGCGTCACCGCCGATACTGGGATGCTGGATGCTGAACGGCATACCGGCGGGAACAGCGAGTGGTGGGGGAACAGACGTCGTGGTGGAGGACAGGGTGCGGGTAGTCATCGCCGAGGATTCGGTACTGCTCCGGGAGGGGCTCACCCGGCTGCTGACCGATCTCGGTCATGACGTCGTGGCAGGGGTCGGGGACGCCGAGGCGCTGATCAAGACGGTGGGCGACCTCGCCGGGCAGGACGCACTGCCCGATGTCGTGGTCGCGGACGTGCGGATGCCCCCGACCCACACGGACGAGGGCGTGCGGGCCGCCGTACGGCTCCGAAAGGAGTACCCGGGCATAGGGGTACTGGTCCTTTCGCAGTATGTCGAGGAGCAGTACGCCACCGAGTTGCTGGCCGGATCCAGCCGGGGCGTGGGGTATCTGCTGAAGGACCGGGTCGCCGAGGTGCGGGAGTTCGTGGACGCGGTGGTCCGGGTGGCGCAGGGCGGTACGGCGCTGGACCCGGAGGTGGTCGCGCAGCTGCTGGGCCGGAGCCGTAAGCAGGACGTGCTGGCCGGGCTGACGCCCCGTGAGCGCGAGGTCCTCGGCCTGATGGCGGAGGGGCGGACCAACTCCGCGGTGGCGAAACAGCTGGTCGTGAGCGATGGTGCGGTGGAGAAGCACGTCAGCAACATCTTCCAGAAACTCGGACTGTCCCCCAGCGACGGCGACCACCGGCGGGTGCTGGCGGTACTGACCTATCTGAATTCCTGACGGTTCCCGACGGTTCCCGGCCCCGCGTCCGACCGCCGGGCCGGGAACGCTCGCGACTCGCTCCACGCCCTCTCCAGTGAGGGTCCGACGAGGATCCGGGCGGCTGATGAATCATGGCGGGACGGCGCCGGACAGGCGTCTCAAAATGCCGTCCAACTTATGATCGGCCAGAGGAAGGCGACCCTTACAGACGTAGGGTGGAGCCTGGGACCGCCGGCGGGCCGGATGGTTCCGAGCCACCGCGCCGAGGGAGGTCCAGTAAGTGACCAGCCAGGTCAGTAGCCCCGCCGAACAGGCCGATGAGGCCAGTGAGGCGCTCGTGGGGGGACAGCGTGCCCCCCAGTCCGCAACAGACAACGGTGACAAAGAGATCCGCCGTCTGGACCGGGTGATCATCCGTTTCGCGGGTGACTCCGGTGACGGTATGCAGCTCACGGGTGACCGGTTCACCTCGGAGACGGCTTCCTTCGGGAACGACCTCTCCACCCTGCCGAACTTCCCCGCCGAGATCCGGGCTCCCGCAGGCACCCTGCCTGGGGTTTCGTCGTTCCAGCTGCATTTCGCGGACCACGACATCCTGACCCCGGGTGATGCGCCGAACGTGCTGGTCGCGATGAATCCGGCCGCGCTGAAGGCGAATATCGCGGATGTGCCGCGCGGCGCCGAAATCATCGTGAACACCGACGAGTTCACCAAACGCCCGATGGCCAAGGTCGGATATCGGACAAGTCCGCTGGAGGACGGCTCGCTGGAGGCGTACAACGTCCATCCGGTGCCGCTGACGACGCTCACCATCGAGGCGCTGAAGGACTTCGGGCTCCCCCGCAAGGAGGCCGAGCGCTCCAAGAACATGTTCGCGCTCGGGCTGCTGTCCTGGATGTACCACCGCCCGACGGAGGGGACGGAGACGTTCCTGCGGGCGAAGTTCGCGAAGAAGCCGCAGATCGCCGAGGCGAACGTGACGGCGTTCCGCGCGGGGTGGAACTTCGGGGAGACCACGGAGGACTTCGCGGTCAGTTACGAGGTGGCCCCGGCCACCCAGGCCTTCCCCACCGGTACGTACCGCAACATCTCGGGGAACCTCGCGCTGTCCTACGGGCTGATCGCCGCGGGCCGGCAGGCGGACCTGCCGGTCTACCTGGGCTCGTATCCGATCACCCCGGCCTCCGACATCCTGCACGAGCTGTCGAAGCACAAGAACTTCGGCGTGCGGACCTTCCAGGCCGAGGACGAGATCGCGGGCATCGGCGCCGCGCTGGGCGCCGCGTTCGGCGGTGCGCTCGGGGTGACGACCACCTCGGGGCCGGGGGTGGCGCTGAAGTCGGAGACCATCGGACTCGCCGTCTCCCTGGAGCTGCCGCTGCTGATCATCGACATCCAGCGCGGCGGCCCCTCCACCGGGCTGCCCACCAAGACGGAGCAGGCCGATCTGCTCCAGGCGATGTACGGGCGCAACGGCGAGGCCCCGGTCCCGATCGTCGCCCCCCGCACGCCGGCGGACTGCTTCGACGCCGCGCTCGACGCCGCCCGGATCGCCCTGACCTACCGCACCCCGGTCTTCCTGCTCTCCGACGGGTACCTCGCCAACGGCTCCGAGCCCTGGCGCATCCCCGAGACCGACGGGCTCCCGGACCTGCGCGTGCAGTTCGCCCACGGCCCCAACCACGAGCTGGCCGACGGCACCGAGGTCTTCTGGCCGTACAAGCGCGACCCGCAGACCCTGGCCCGGCCCTGGGCGGTCCCCGGCACCCCCGGCCTCGAACACCGCATCGGCGGCATCGAGAAGCAGGACGGCACCGGGAACATCTCCTACGACCCGGCCAACCACGAGCTCATGGTCCGCACCCGGCAGGCCAAGATCGACGGCATCGAGGTCCCGGACGTGGAGGTCGACGACCCCGCTCAGGCCCGGACGCTGGTGCTGGGCTGGGGCTCCACCTACGGCCCCATCACCGCCGCCGTCCGCCGGCTGCGCGCGGCCGGCGAGCCCATCGCCCAGGCACATCTGCGCCATATCAATCCGTTCCCCCGAAATCTCGGCGAGGTGCTGAGGCGTTACGACAAGGTCGTCGTCCCGGAGATGAACCTGGGACAGCTGGCCACCCTCATCCGGGCCAAGTACCTGGTTGACGCGCACAGTTACAACCAGGTCAACGGCATGCCGTTCAAGGCCGAGCAGCTCGCGACGGCCCTCAAGGAGGCCATCGATGCCTGAGACCAACGAGCTCCTGCAGCCCGCGGCAGACACCAACGAGCTCCTGCAACTGGTCCCGAAGTCAGAGGCCAAGCAGTCCATGAAGGACTTCAAGTCCGACCAGGAAGTGCGCTGGTGCCCCGGCTGCGGCGACTACGCGGTCCTCGCCGCCGTGCAGGGCTTCATGCCCGAACTGGGTCTGGCGAAGGAGAACATCGTCTTCGTCTCCGGCATCGGCTGCTCCTCACGCTTCCCCTACTACATGAACACCTACGGGATGCACTCCATCCACGGCCGGGCCCCGGCGATCGCGACCGGGCTCGCCTCCTCCCGCCGGGACCTGAGCGTCTGGGTGGTCACCGGTGACGGCGACGCGCTGTCCATCGGCGGCAACCACCTCATCCACGCCCTGCGCCGCAATGTGAACCTGAAGATCCTCCTCTTCAACAACCGGATCTACGGGCTCACCAAGGGCCAGTACTCCCCCACCTCCGAGGTCGGGAAGATCACCAAGTCGACGCCGATGGGCTCGCTGGACGCCCCCTTCAACCCGCTGTCACTGGCCATCGGCGCGGAGGCGTCCTTCGTCGCCCGCACCGTCGACTCCGACCGCAAACACCTCACCAGCGTGCTCCGGGCGGCGGCCGACCATCCCGGTACAGCCCTGGTGGAGATCTACCAGAACTGCAACATCTTCAACGACGGCGCCTTCGAGGTCCTCAAGGACCGGGAACAGGCCCAGGAAGCCGTGATCCGGCTGGAACACGGACAGCCGATCATCTTCGGCACCGACAACACCAAGGGCGTCGTCCGGGACTCACTGACCGGTGACCTCTCGGTCGTCACGGTCACCGAGGACAACCGCTCGCGGATCCTGGTCCACGACGCCCACGCCACCAGCCCCACCACCGCCTTCGCACTGTCCCGGCTGGCGGACGCGGACACCCTGCACCACACCCCGATCGGGGTGCTGCGCAGCGTCGAACGGCAGGTCTACGACACGCAGATGGCCGAACAGCTGGACACCGCCGTCGAGCGGAACGGCAAGGGCGACCTGGGCGCGCTGCTCGCGGGCAACGACAACTGGACCGTGGTCGGCTAGGGCTTCTCGTCGAACCGCCGTCCGCCGCGCTTCGGGCGACGACGGCGGTCGACGACGGGCCGTGGCCCCCGGAGCACCGCCGGCCACCTTCGGCGACGCGACGCGGCCCCCGGGGAGGGAGACTCCCGCGGGGGCCGCGTCGCATGGCCGAACGGGCTGACTTTCCCGCTGTACGGCGATTGCGGACCGGTCACCGGCCGGCGCCCGCGCACCATGTGGCCATGACCCTGGACCGTCCGGTGTACCGCGTCAAGAGACACCTGCTCGGCAAGCCGCTGACCACGGAGCACATCAGCGACGAGAAGCTGGGCAACCGGACGGCGCTCGGGGTGCTCGCCTCCGACTGCATCAGCTCGTCCGCCTACGGCTCGGAGGAGATGCTCCGGGTCCTGGTGCCGGTCGTCGGCGCGGCCGCGTTCACGCTGCTCATGCCGGTGACCTTCGCGATCCTGCTGGTCCTGCTGCTGCTGACGCTCTGTTACAGCGATGTGGTGACGATCTACACCCGCGCGGGCGGCTCGTACGTCGTCGCCCGGGAGAACTTCGGGCCGAACGTCGCGCAGATCGCCGCCGTGGCACTGCTCGTCGACTACATCGTCACCGTCGCCGTGCAGGTCTCGGCCGGCACCAACGCCCTCATCTCGCTCGCCCATCTGGCGGGCGACGAGTTCACCGGCCTGGACCATCTCCAGCTGCCGGTCTCCGTCGCCGTGATCGTGCTCCTGGCGTACGGGAACCTGCGCGGGGTCCGGGAGGCGGGCCGGCTCTTCGCGCTGCCCGCCTACCTGTTCATGGCCGCCGTCGGGCTGGTCCTGCTCGCCTCCGCGCTGCGCGGGCTCACCGGCGGGCTGCCGCACGCCGATCCGCACGCCGCCGGGGTCGTGCCGTTCGGCACCCCGGGCGACGGCTGGCTGTACGGGGCCTCGCTCTTCATCGTGCTGCGCTCGTTCGCCAACGGCGGCTCTTCGCTCACCGGGCTCGAAGCGATCTCCAACGGCATCTCCGCGTTCCGTGAGCCCCAGGGCCGCAACGCCCGGCGCACGCTCATCACGATGAGCGTGATCCTCGGCGTCCTCGTACTCGGCGTCTCGACGCTGGCGCACTTCACCCATGCCGTCCCGTACACGGACGGCACGCCGACCGTCATCGCGCAGGAGGCCCATCTCGCCTTCGGCGGCGGGGTCCTCGGCACGGCCGGGCTGGTCTTCGTGCAGCTGGCGACCGCGCTGGTCCTCTACACGGGTGCCAACACCCCGTTCACCGGCTTCCCCTACCTGGCCAGCTTCGTCGCGGAGGACCGGTTCCTGCCCAGGGTGCTGACCCGGCGCGGGCACCGTCTCGCGTTCTCCAACGGCATCATCGCGCTGACCGTCGTCTCGCTGGCGCTGCTCCTGGCGACCGGCGCCAGTGTGGACAAGCTGGTGGCGCTGTACGCGATCGGCGTGTTCACCGCGTTCACCATGGCGGGGGCCGGGCTCACCGTCTACCACCTGCGGCGCCGGGACCGGTACCGCAGGGCGAAGATCACGCTCAACGCGCTCGCGGCGGTCACCTCCGCCGCGGTCGTGCTGATCTTCGCGGTCACCAAGTTCACCGAGGGCGCCTGGCTGGTCGTGGTGGTCTTCCCGCTGGGGGTGTGGACGCTGACCCGGATCAACCGGGAGTACCGGCGCGAGGCCGCCGCGCTCCAGGGCATCCAGGCCCCGGGGGCGGACCGGGCGGTGTACAGCCGCCACCTGGTCCTGGTGCTGGTCGAGGCGCTCGACCTGGCGACGCTGACGGCTCTGCGGTACGCCCATGAGCTGCGGCCCGACGAGATCCGGGCGGTGCACTTCTCGATCGACGAGGCGTACGCCGGGCGGCTGGCCGCCCGCTGGGGGGCGACCTCCGCCACCGCCGTCCCGCTGGAGCTGGTGGCCTGTCCGGACCGGCGGCTGCGCCACGCGATGAAGGAGCTCGCGTACCGCAGCACAGAGGACGGGAAGACCTGGCTGACGGTCCTGGTGCCCCGGCGGATGTACAGCAACGCGCTCGGCAAGCTGCTGCACCGGGGCACCGGCGAGAAGATGGGCAAGACGCTGACGCAGCTGCCGCACGTGGTGGTGACGATCCTGCCGTTCGACGTCTCACGGGCGCTGCGGGCCATGGAGGAGCGGCACCGGCCCCATGCGGGCTGACCGCCCGGCGCACGGCTCAGCCGGAACCCCGGCCGCTCGCGTCGTACGCCCTGCGCGCCGCGTCCACCGCGTCCAGCCGCCGCTCCGACCAGCGGGCCAGGCTCCACACCTGCTCGGCGGCCTCCCGGCCCATCGCGGTGAGCGTGTAGTCCACCCGGGGCGGGATGACCGGTTTGGCGTCGCGGTCCACGAAACCGTCCCGCTCCAGCGTCCGGAGCGTCTGCGACAGCATCTTCTCGCTGACTCCGCCGACCTCGCGACGCAGCTCGCTGAAGCGGTACGAGCGCTCCAGCAGGGCGGCGAGGACCAGGACCCCCCAGCGGCTGGTGACGTGTTCGAGCACCACCCGGGACGGGCACATCGGCTCCCGTACATCGGGCCCCCGCACCGCGGCATCCCTGACCCTGATGTCCCTGATGTCCCTTACGCTGCTTACGCCCATACCAGTACCTTACTTCAAAGTGCGTACTTTCTTTTGGTTAGCGCTCTCCCTATGGTGAGTAGCAGATCGCACGAACAGAACATGAGCACCTAAAGAGGAGCAAACCCCCATGAGCATCGTCGTCACCGGAGCCACCGGAGAGCTCGGCCGCCTCGTCGTCGACCGACTGCTGGCCACCACGCCCGCCGCCGGGATCGCCGCCGTCGTCCGGAACGAGGAGAAGGCCGCCGGGATCGCCGCCCTCGGCGTCGAGCTCCGGATCGCGGACTACAGCCGCCCGGAGACCCTGGACGGCGCCTTCCGGGCCGGTGACCGGGTCCTGCTGATCTCCGGCAGCGAGGTCGGCAGCCGGGTCGCGCAGCACTCCGCCGTCATCGACGCGGCCAGGGCGGCGGGCGTGGCGCAGCTCGCGTACACCGGCATCCTGGGCGGCCCGGACGCGGACTTCCTGCTGGCCGAGGAGCACAAGGCGACCGAGCGGCTGATCCTCGACTCCGGACTGCCGCACACCTTCCTGCGCAACGGCTGGTACACCGAGAACTACACGGCGAACCTGGCCCCCGTCCTGGCCCACGGCGCCGTGGTGGCCAACGCGGGCGACGGCAGGATCGCCTCCGCCACCCGCGCCGACTACGCGGCGGCGGCCGCCGCCGTACTGACCGGCGAGGGCCACCTGGGCAAGGCCTACGAGCTGAGCGGCGATGTCGCCTGGTCGCTCGACGAGTACGCCGCCGAGGTGAGCCGGGCGTCCGGCCAGGAGATCGTCCACAACGACGTCCCGGCCGCCGCGCACCAGGAGATCCTGGTCGGCGCCGGTCTGCCGGCCGACTTCGCCGCGATCCTGGTGGACGTGGACGAGGCGGTACGGCGCGGACTCCTCGCCGGCACCAGCGGCGAACTGGCCCGGCTGATCGGCCGCCCGACCACCCCGCTCGCGGACACCGTCGCGGAGGCGGTCGCCGCCCAGCGGTAGCAGAGCCCCGGCAAGCGGAAACCTGCGGCAGGAGCGGGAGACAGCGCCGACCGGGCCCGGTGTCATGACCGTCTGGCGGTACGGCAATGACACCGGGCCCGGTCGGCGCTACCTTCGTCTGGCTGACGAAGCGTCGACGCACATCTGCCGGGAGGACCCGTGAAGGGGACGAACGAACAGCGGGCCGGGCTGTTGTCCGGATTCGCCGCCTACGGACTATGGGGACTGGTCCCGCTCTTCTGGCCGCTGCTGAAGCCGTCCGGCGCGGTCGAGATCCTCGCCCACCGCATGGTCTGGTCCCTCGGCGTCGTCGGCATCGCCCTCCTGGCGCTGCGCCGCTGGTCCTGGATCGGGGAGCTGCTGCGACAGCCGCGGAAGCTGGCGCTGATCACCGTCGCCGCGGTGGTGATAAGCGTCAACTGGGGTCTGTACATCTGGTCCGTGAACCACGGCCACGTCGTCGAGGCCTCGCTCGGCTACTTCATCAACCCCCTGGTCACCATCGCCATGGGCGTCCTGCTCCTGGGCGAACGGCTGCGCCCCGTGCAGTGGGTGGCGGTCGGCACGGGCGTGGCCTCGGTGCTCGTCCTGGCGATCGGCTACGGGCAGCCGCCGTGGATCTCGCTGGTCCTGGCGTTCTCCTTCGCGACGTACGGCCTGATGAAGAAGAAGGTGAACATGGGCGGCCTGGAGTCGCTCGCGGCCGAGACGGCGGTGGTGTTCGTGCCCGCGCTCGGCTATCTGCTCTGGCTGGGCGCACGGGGCGAGTCGACGTTCCTCTCCGGGGGTATCGGGCACGGCGCGCTGCTCGCCTCGACGGGGGTGGTGACGGCGGGGCCGCTGATCCTGTTCGGGGCGGCGGCGATCCGCGTGCCCCTCTCCACGCTCGGCCTGTTGCAGTACCTGGCGCCGGTCTTCCAGTTCATTCTGGGGATCGTCTACTTCCACGAGGCGATGCCGCCCGAGCGGTGGGCCGGATTCGGCCTGGTCTGGCTGGCGCTCACCCTGCTGACCTGGGACGCGCTGCGGACGTCGCGGCGGACGAGGATGCGGGCGCTGGCCGCGCGGGAGGCGGCGGCGCAGCAGGCGAGGCCCGCCCCGGACGATTCCGGTTCCGCTCCGCCCCCGTCCGCGGTGACGACTCCGACGCCATGATCCGCACCTCATAAAAGTTACCTGGTTGCTTTTTTAACTCGGTTGCGTTTCCATTGATCCGGACGGGAACGCCAACCGAGGAGTACGCATGCCCAAGCCCCCGAACACCGTGCTGATCGTGGGATCCGGGCCGACCGGACTGACCCTGGCCATCGATCTGGCCCGGCGTGGCACCGGCGTCCGGATCATCGACAAGTCCCGGCGGTTCCCGCGCAGTTCGCGGGCCAAGGGCCCCAACCCGCGCTCACTGGAGGTCCTTGAGGACCTCGGTGTCATCGATCAGGTGCTGGCCGCCGGATCGGCGCCGCTGCCGATGCGCAAGTACCGCGCCGGAGAGGTGATCGCGGAAACCGACCCGTACGCGGCGGCCCGCCCGACGCCGGACGCCCCCTACGACCGGCCCTGGCTGATCGCCCAGTGGCGGCTGGAGGAGATCCTGCGCGCCCGGCTCGCGGAGTACGGCGTACGGGTGGAACTCGGCGCCGAACTCGTCGGGCTGGCCCAGGACGACGACTCCGTGACGGCGTCCCTGACCGGCGGCCGGGAGATCGCGGCCCGGTACGCGGTGGGCTGCGACGGCGGCCACAGCGCGGTGCGCAAGCTGCTCGGCGTCCCGTTCGAGGGCAGCACGGACGAGGAACAGGCGATGGTCTGCGGCGACGTCGAGGTGGCGGGGCCGGACCGGGGCGTCTGGCACCAGTGGTTCGACGAGGACGGCGGCGTGATGCTCTGCCCGATCCCCGGCACGCCCTCCGGCTGGTGGTTCCAGGGTTCCCCGGAGACGGACGCTGCGGGCCGCCCCGCGCCCCCGTCGCTGGCGGGCTTCCAGCGGCTCTTCGCCAAGCACACCCGGCTGCCCGGCGAACTCCTCACGCAGGCCACGCTCCTCTCCTCCTACCGGTTCAACGAGCGGCTGGCGGACCGCTACCGGGTGGGCCGGGTGTTCCTGGCCGGGGACGCGGCGCACGTGCACTCCATCGCGGGCGGCCTGGGCATGAACACCGGCATCCAGGACGCGTACAACCTGGGCTGGAAGCTCGCCAGGGCCGCCACCGGGCAGGCGCCGCCCGAGCTGCTCGACAGCTACGAGGAGGAGCGGCTGCCGATCGCGGCCAGGACCCTGGACATCAGCGCGGAGCGGCTGCGGGCCACGCTGGAGGCGATCAAGGAGCCGGGCGGCGGCCTGGACTCGGCGGTCACCCCGCAGACCTACGGCCTGGGTGACGGCTACCACTGGAGCTCCCTCGCGCCCGGGGGCTCCACCGCCCGGCTGCGCGCGGGCGACCGGGCGCCGGACGCGCCCTGCGCCGACGCGGCCACCGGAGCGCCCCGCCGGCTGTTCGAGGCCTTCGCCGGGCCGCACTTCACCCTGCTCGGCTTCGGCCCCGGCACCGTACAGGCCCTGCGAGCAGCAACCTCCGCACACGTCGGCGAACTGCGGGCGTACGCGGTGACCGAGGTGGACGGAGTGGTGGCAGAGGCGAACGGGGCCGCCTCGCACGGTGTCCTGGCCGACCACGGCGGCCGGGCCCGCTCGGCGTACGGCATCGGGCCGGACGAGGACGTCCTGGTACTGGTCCGCCCGGACAACCACGTGGGGCTGATCGCCCCGGCCGGGGACCACCGGGCCGTCGCCGCGTACCTGAAGGGTGGGGCATTGGAGCGAGCTTGAGCGCGTCGCAGCGGGTCGTCCCCCTGATGACCCGCTGCTTATATTTTCCTCACATCTTATGACCCGATCCATCCGCACGTCGGGGACGTCCCGGACGCTCCTGCGCACCGCGACCGCCACCGCCGCCCTGTCCGCCGTGTCCCTCCTCGCCTGCGGAATCGCTGCCACCGCGGTCGCGGACGACACCGTGCGGACCGTCCACCAGGACGGGCTCGGCCCCGCCGGCCCCTGGCTCCGCCTCCAGGAAACGACCCCGGACCGGGACCCGGGGGTCCAGGAGATCTCCCCGAAGCCCGACCCGGTCCACCTGAACGGCAGCCTGCGCCTCGCGATCGCGGCCGGGCAACAGGCCCAGGCCGCGCACTACTTCAACGCGACGTGGACCCCGGTGCCGATCCGGCCGCTGCTGGACGCGGGCGTCTCGTACTGGGCGTACACGGCGTCCGAGGGCTCCAGCGCCACCGGTATCGGCGCCAACCTTCAGTTCCCGGCGTCCTGCGGGGGTTTCACCACCCTGTCGTTCGAACCCGGCGCCAACACCGACGCGCAGGGCGCGGCGCTGAAGCCGGACACCTGGCAGAAGTACCGGCTCACCGACGACTCCGTGATGCGGACCTCGCGCGCCGTGGCGGGCGTCCCGGCGGGCGGGGACGCCCCGCTGTCGCACTTCGTCACGGCGTGCGAGGGGGCGTACGGGGTGATCGCCAACATCGGCCGGCTCGGTGACCCGAACGGCACGCTGAACACCTACGTCGACAACATCACCGCCCAGGGCACCACCTGGGACTTCGCCGTCACCGGCCGGGCGTCGGCGGCGCTCACCGCCCCGGAGCGGATCAAGGCGGGCGACGGCCCCCGGCCGGCCGACGTCTCCTACACCGATCCGGCGGACGGCCCCGAGTACCAGGGCATCGGCACGCGTCTGACGCTCAAGGGCCCGGCCGGTCTGAAGCCGTACCAGCTGACCGTCGTGTCCGAGGGCTCGGCGGTCCCGCTCACCCGGGAGACGGACGGGTCGCTCACCGGTGAGCTGCGGACCGGGCTCCGGGCGGGCGGCACGCTGGAGCCGGGCGGAACGGCCGGGGCCGCGTTCACCCTGGCCGCGGCCGAGGGCGCGCCGGCCGGGCGGCTCGACGTGACGACCGAACTGACCGTCACCGTCGACGGCACCGACGGCCCGGTGCGCACGGGCGTGAGCGCCACGGACCACAGCCGGATCATCGCGGCCGGCACCCGCCCCAGCCCGTCGCCGTCCCCCAGCCACCCCCACCACCCCAGGCCCACCCCGCCCGGCGGCCACGGCAACGGTGGCGCACCCCTGCCGAACGGTCCGGTCGACGCGGGTGACGGCTCCACCGCCCTGACCGGCTCCGGCTCCGACGGCCTCTCCGGCCCCGGCCTGGCGATCGGCGCGGCCGGGCTGCTGGCAGCCGTCGCCGCCTCGGTCCACGGGCTCCGCGCGGCCCGGCGCCGGCGCGGTTGAGCCCCCGCATGCTGCGGGAACGGCTGCCCCGAGCACCGTTCCCGCGCCTGACCCGGGCGGCCGGGCTGATCCCGGCCGCCGCGGCGGCGCTGGTCCTGCTGCTGGGCTCCCCCCTCGCGGAGCCCGGCGGCGGTACCGCCTCCCGGTCCGGCCCCTCGTCCACGGGAGCGGGGCCCCTGCCGGCCGCGCTCCCCGCCGCCCGCCCCGTCCGCATCGACATCCCCGGACTCCGGGTCAGCGCCCCCCTGGTGGGCCTGACCCTGGACAGCCGGGGCCGGCTCGGCGTGCCCGATCCGGCGGACCGCAACCTGGCCGGCTGGTACCGGGACGGGGTGCCGCCGGGCTCCCCGGGCAACGCGATCGTGGTGGCCCACGTCGACACCGCGACCGGCCCGGCCGCCTTCGCCGGACTCGACGCGCTGCCGCCCGGAGCCACCGTGGAGGTCCGCCGCGCGGACCGGCGGATCGCGACGTTCCGCGTCTACGCGGTCCGGGAGTACGAGAAGCGCGACTTCCCCAGCGCCCTCGTCTACGGCCCGACGAAGGACGCCCAGCTCCGGCTGCTGACCTGCGGCGGCGCCTACGACCCCAGCGCCGGCGGCTACCAGTCCAACGTGGTCGCCTACGCCCGGCTGGCGTCGGTCCGGCCGGCCTGACGGCCCCGCCACGCCGGACACCGGCCAGACCGGGGAGCGGGCCCGGCCCGGATGAGAATGGCGCCATGCCCCTTGACTGGAAGATCGTCGTCGATGCCGCAGACCCGCACGCCCAGGCCGGATTCTGGGCCGCCGCACTGGGCTACGAGATCGAGGACAACAGCCCTCTGGTGGAACGCCTCCTGGGCCTCGGCGCCGTACCGGAGGCGGTCACCACGACCGCGCACGGCCGCAGGGCCTGGCTCGACCTGGCGGCGGCCCGGCACCCGGACGACGCGTACGAGCCGGAGAGCGGTACGGGGCTCGGGCGCCGCCTGCTGTTCCAGCGGGTCCCCGAGCCCAAGACGGTGAAGAACCGCCTCCACCTGGACGTGCACGCCGGACCGGACCGCCGCGACGCGGAGGTGGCCCGCCTGGAGCGGCTGGGCGCGAAGGTGCTCCGCGAGGTCGCGGAACCGGGCGGGACGTGGACGGTCATGACCGACCCGGAGAAGAACGAGTTCTGCGTGCAGTGAGCGGGGGGCAGGGCGGGGTCGGTGCCGGCCGGGCGCGGAATGAGTGGACTCCTCCGCATCCGGAGGGGAATCGGGTCTGCGCCGCGGGCCCGGGTGGTGATGTTCACGCCGTCCCGCCTCCCCCGCACGAAGAGGTGCCCCGCATCCGACCCACCCCCTCCCGCCGCCTGTTCGCCGCAGCGCTGCTCGTGGCGTCCGCGCTGGCCCCCGTGACGGCGCTCCCCGCGCCCGGCGCCGGCCGCATACGCTCGCCCCATGCCTCTCCCACCCGCATACGCCCTCGTCGCCACGGACCTGGACGGCACCCTGCTGCGCCCCGACGACACCGTGAGCCCCCGCACCCGCGCCGCGCTCGGCCTCGCCGCCGCCGCCGGGGCCCGCCACCTCGTCGCCACCGGCCGGCCGGTGCCCGGCGTACGGGAGTTGTTCGCCGCGCTGGGGTACCGGGGGCTCGCCGTCTGCGGGCAGGGCACACAGGTGTACGACGCCGGGGCGGGGCGCATGATCCGTACGGTCGGCCTGGACCGGGAGGCGGCCGCCGCCGCGCTCGGCAAGATAGAGGCGCAGGTCGGGCAGGTCTTCGCCGCGGTGGACCAGGACGGGCCCGGCGGCCGGACGCTGATCGAGCCGGGCTACCTGATGCCGCATCCGGCGCTGCCCGCCCACCGGACCTCCCACCGCGACGAGTTGTGGGCCGCCCCCGTCATCAAGGTGCTGATCCGCCATCCGGAACTGGACGACGACACCCTGGCCGCCGCGGCGCACGCGGCCGTCGGGGAGCTGGCGACCGTCACGCTGTCCGGGCCCGGCACGGTCGAGCTCCAGCCGTACGGCATCGACAAGGGCGCCGGTATCGCGTTCGCCGCCGAGCATCTGGGGCTGGACCCGGCAACCGCGATCGCCTTCGGGGACATGCCGAACGACCTTCCGATGTTCCGCAGTTGCGGGTACGGGGTGGCGATGGCCAACGCCCATCCGCTCCTGCGGGAAGCGGCGGACGAGGTGACCCTGTCCCACCAGGACGACGGGGTCGCGGTCGTCCTGGAGCGGCTCTTCGGCTGAACAGCGCCCCCACGCACGGGTGTCAGGCCCGGTCCCGGACCGGGCCGTCGTCGTCGGGGCCGGCGGCGGCCAGCAGGAATTCGGCGCCGCCTTCGAGCGTGCGCGCCACCTCGGCCGAGCGCGGGAGCATCGTCTTCTCGTAGCCGCGCACCGCGTCGTCGACGGTGGCGGAGCGGACGAGCGAGAGGGCGAGTTCGGCGGCGTCGAGCATGGCGAGGTTGACGCCGACGCCCAACGGCGGCATGAGGTGTGCCGCGTCCCCGAGGAGCGTCACGCCGGGTGCGCTCTCCCAGGTGTGCGGCACCGGCAGGGCGAGGATCGGCCGGTCGACGTAGGGGCCGTCGTTCTCCGTGATCATCCGGAGTACCCGCGGCGACCAGGCCGCGTACTCACGGAGCAGCTGTGCGCGGATGCCCTCGGTGTCCGCCGGGCGGAGCCCCGCCGCCGCGATCCAGTCCAGCGGGACGCGCCGCATGATGTAGACGCGCAGGTGGCCGCCGCTGTTCCGCTGCGCGAAGAGGCCGCGGTCCCCGTCGGCGGCATGGGCGCTGCCGCCTCCCACCAGCTCCGCGAGCTCGGGGTGCGCGCTCTCCACGGCGTCGAACCGTGCTTCGAGGAAGCTGACCCCCGTGTAGTGCGGTGTCGCGGGCGAGAGTGCAGGGCGGACGCGGGAGAAGGCGCCGTCCGCACCGATCACGAGATCGGCCTCGACGGCCGTCCCGTCGGTGAACCTCAGCGTGCGCGCCCCGCCGGCCGGTCCGCTCACCGAGTCGAGGGCCCGCCCCCACTGGACCGTCCCCCCGTCGAGCGAGCGGAGCAGGAGACCGCGCAGCTGTCCCCGGTCGATCTCGGGCCGGGCCGTTTCGTCCGTGTCCGGCATGTGGTGGTCCAGGACGCTCCCCGCCGGATCCAGCCGGCGCATCTCCTGCCCCTCGAACCTGGCGAGCGCGAAGAACTCCTCCAGCAGGCCCGCCTCGCGGAGTGCGATCTGGCCGTTGTCGTCGTGCAGGTCGAGCGAGCCTCCCTGGTTCCGGGAGTTCTCGTCCGGGTCGCGGTCGTAGACGGTCACGGGGATGCCGTGCCGCTGGAGGACGCGCGCGCAGGTGAGACCGCCCGGTCCGGCGCCGATGACGGCGATGCGGGCTCGGGCGGGTGCCGGGCTGTTCGTGGTGGTGTTCATGGCGGTGTTCATGGCGGATTCCTTCCGTCGGCGGGGCCCCGGTGACCTCACGCCCCGATGGGCGGCAACCCCTGCCGGCCCCAGCAAAGCAGGAACAAGTAAGAAACTGCAACCATTACGGTTTCTGCTTCATTCCAGCTATGCGGTAGGGTGGGCGCCATGCCAGACACTCCGGCCGTCGGCCGCCGCGAGCGCAAGAAGGCCGCGACCAGGCAGGCCATCGCCGATGCCGCCCTGGAACTCTTCCTGGAGCACGGATACGAGCGGGTGAGCGTGCGCGACATCGCGGAGAAGGCCGACGTGTCGACGACGACCCTGTTCGCCCACTTCCCGGGCAAGGAGGCGCTGGTCTTCGACCGGGAGGCGGAGGTCGAGGCCTCGCTCACCGCCGCCGTCCGGGACCGGCCCCCGGGGCAGGACGTGGTCGAGGCGCTCCGCGCCCACGCGCTGACGTCCTGGGCGCGGATGGCGTCGGACCCGCGCCGGGACCGGTTCACCGCCCTGGTGGACGCGACGCCCGCGCTGCGCGAGTACTGGGAACGCATGTGGATGCGGCACGCGAGCGCCCTCGGCGCCGCGATCGCGCAGGAGCTCGGCCGGGAGGCCGATGACCTCGCGTGTGCGGCGCTCGCCCGGTTCGTCCTGGAAGTCCCGGCCCTGGCCGCGTCCGGGCACGACCCCCGCGCCTCCGTGGAGACGGTGTTCGATCTGCTGATCCACGGCTGGCGGGGCTCGCAGCACCCCTGAGCGGGGTCCGCGTCGCGCCCCAGTGGCCGTGACCTCCCTGCCGAGGCCGACCGCGTCAGCCCAGCGTCGCCCCCAGCGACCGCAGCACCCGGTCGACCAGCAGCGCCACCGCCTCCGGGTCCTGCATCGGCTTGCGCAGGACGTGGCGGTAGTAGACCGGGCCGTACAGCATCTCCACCGCCAGCCGCAGATCGGCGCCCGGCGGGATCTGGCCCCGTTCCTGGGCCACGCGCAGCCTGACGACCACCTCTTCGAAACGGGGTTCGATCAGCTGGGTGCGAACCGTTTCGGCCAATTCGTCGTCGTGGTGGAGCTCGGAGAGTATTCCGGCGTACGCGGGGCCGAAGGGCGGTACGGAGAGCACGCCGACCGCGCCGTTCACATGGGTCCGCAGGTCCGCCGCGATGTCATCGGTGTCGGCGGACGGGGCGGCCTGGACCAGTGCCTCCGTGAACGCCTCCAGCAGCACCGCGCTCTTCGACGGCCACCAGCGGTAGATCGTCTTCTTGCTGACACCCGCCCGCGCCGCGATGGCCTCAACGGTGACACGGCCGTAACCCCTCTCCGTGCAGAGATCGAGGGCCGCCTCCAGCGTCGCCCTGCGTGAGCTCTCGCTACGGCGCAGCGAACTCGGCGATGTGATCATTCGGTGAGCATAGGGCTGTTCGAGCCAATCCTTATTGACAGTCCGTCGCCAGAAGTCGAACAATGCTCAGGCGGAAACGGAACGTACCGTGTCGGCTCGTTCTCATCCTTCGCACCGTTCGTGCCGTTCGTGCCGCGACGAGCCGATCGGGGGACGGCTCGCCCGGCCGACGGTGCGGGTGAGGCCTCCGTCCACGGTCAGGCCGTGATGTCCTTCGCCGTGAAACGCGCCCAGGCCGCCGAGCCGAACACCGCCGCGTACAGCGCCTGGAGTTCCAGGTTCTTCACCAGGTCGTCCCAGTAGACCGGGGCGCGCAGCAGGTCCGCGAAGGACAGCCAGTAGTGCGGGAAGAGGTACGGGTGCATCCCGTGCAACTGCGGGATGGTGTCCAGGATCTGCACCGTGATCAGCACCCCGACCGTCGCCGCCATGGCCGCGATGCCGCTGTTGGTCAGGGTCGAGACGAACAGTCCGAGCGCCGCGAAGCCGGTCAGTGACGCCGCGACCGCGACCGCGATGACCGCCGCCCGCACCAGGCCCTCACCGAAGCCGATCCGGGTGCCGGAGATCGTCGTGACGTCTCCGACCGGGAACAGCAGCGCGCCCACCGCCAGCGCGGACGCCGCCACCACCAGGGTCGCGAGCAGGCAGAAGGCCAGCGTGGTGGCGTACTTGGCGAGCAGCAGCCGGGTCCGGCCGGCCGGCGCGACCAGCAGATAGCGCAGCGTTCCCGCGTTGGCCTCGCCCGCGACGGAGTCGCCCGCGATCACGCCGACCGCCATCGGGAGGAAGACCGGGAGCGTGGCGGCGAGCGAGGCGAACACCAGGAAGAGGCCGTTGTTGGTCACCTGGGAGAGGAACGCGGGCCCGGCCCCGCCCTCGCCGGGACCGGCCGGTGAGCCGTTCGCCGTCTCGATCCGCACCGCGATCCCGATCAGTACGGGCACGGCGGCCAGCACCCCGAGCAGGGCCAGGGTGCGCCAGCGGCGCAGGGTGGTGGTCAGTTCGGAGCGCAGGATGCCGAGCGTCCACAGCGGGTTGCGCCGGAGCGGCGGGGCCTCCTCGCGCGCCTGTTCAGCCTGCGACATCGAATCCCTCTCCGGTGAGCGCGACGAAGGCGTCCTCCAGGGAGGCCCGTTCGACGCCGAAGGACCGTACCCGGACGCCGGAGTTCACCAGGGCCGCGTTCAGGTCCGCCAGTTCGACGGAGCCCGGCGGGGCGTCGGCCCGTACCCGGTCGCCGTCGAGGGTGAGTCCGGTGACTCCGTGCTCCTTCAGGACGCGGGCGGCGTCGGCCGGGTCCGGGGTGGTGACGGCGAGCCGGCCGCGGGTGCCCGCCGCGAGTTCGGCGACCGGGCCCTGGGTGAGCAGCCGACCGCGTGCCATGACCGCCGCGTGGGTGCAGACCTGCTCGATCTCGTCCAGGAGGTGGGAGGAGAGGAACACCGTGGTACCCTCCGCGGCCAGCTCCCGGACCAGGGTGCGGATCTCCCGCATGCCCTGCGGGTCCAGGCCGTTGGTCGGCTCGTCCAGCACGAGCAGCCTGCGGGGTCTGAGCAGCGCGGCGGCCAGGCCGAGGCGCTGCTTCATGCCCAGCGAGTACGCCCGCGCCTTCTTGCCGCCCGCCGCGGCCAGGCCGACCCGGTCCAGCGCGTCACCGACGCGGGCGGCCCTGGTGCGCGGGTCGGCGGTCGGGTCGGCGCAGTCGTAGCGCACCAGGTTGTCCCGGCCGCTCAGGAACCCGTACAGGGCGGGCCCCTCGATCAGCGCCCCGACGTGCGGGAGCACCGTACGGGCGGCGCCGGGCATGGGGCGGCCCAGGACGCTCGCGGTGCCGGACGTCGGGTCGATCAGCCCCATCAGCATCCGGATGGTGGTCGTCTTGCCCGAGCCGTTGGGGCCGAGGAAGCCGAAGACGCTGCCGCCGGGGACGGTGAGGTCCAGCCCGTCGACGGCGAGCTGGCCGCCCCGGTACCGCTTGGTCAGCCCGCGGGTCTCGATCACGGGCACGGCTGCGGCCCCTGTCATGTCTGCTCCCCATGGCTCGATGGCCCGCTCCGCGCGGCTTCCGGTGCGGACGCGTCCGCCCCGCCGTACGGAGGCTACGGCGGGGCGGAGGCATCGTGCACAGGGTGTTCGGATGTCAGCCGGCGTTGTCCGCCGCCTTCACCAGCGCGTCCTTCGTGACCGCGCCGACGTACACCCGGCCGTCATCGGTCATCAGCGCGTTGACCAGGCGGGTCTTGAAGACCGTGCCGGAGCCGAACGTGCCGGTGACCTTGTCGCCCATCGAGTCCAGGAGCCCCTGCGCCTCGGCCGGAATGTCGCCGGACGCCTTGCCGTCCGAGGACTCCGAGGGCATGCCGCTGCCGCCGGGGGCCTTGATCTCCGCGATCGCGCTCCAGCCCTTGCCGGTCACCTTCACGCCCTCGCCCTTGGCGTTCAGGCCCTCGAACGGGCCGAGACCGCCCTCGGCCTTGTGCGCCTTCTCCTGGTTCGCGGCGCTGTCCGCCTCGGTGACCTCGGCGCCCTTGGGCGGAGTGAAGGTGAACGAGGACGCGGCCGGCCTGCCGAAGTCGACGGAGGTGAACCCGGCGTCGATCGCCGCCTTGCCGCCGCTGCTGGGCTGGAGGGTGAACTTGAGCGGCACGCCCGTCTTCGCGTCCACCGCGACGGTGATCGAGCCGATCGTCGAGCCGCTCTGCTCGGGCTTGACGACCAGCCGGTAGGCGTCGCGGCCCGCGATCTGCGCGGTGCCCCCGACCTTCACGGACGTGGTGCCGTCGGCCGCCTTGAGGGCCTGTTCGGCGAAGGCCTTCGGGGTGGTCGGTACGCCGTCGGGGACCGGCTGGTCCCCGCGCTTCGCGTGCTCCCCGGCCTTCTCCTTCGCGTGGTAGACGGCGTTGGACTTGCTGTCGTACGCCCAGACCTCGTCGCCGTTGTGGATGAGGCTGTACTCGGACGCGTTGTCCAGGATGGACACCCGCTGCCTGTCGGGGCCGTCGGCGGCCACCCGGAGGGTGTGCGTGCCGGACGCCAGCTCGGTCAGCTTCGACTGCGGGTCCGCGCTCGCGCCGCCCTTCTCCCCCGCGCCGTCCGGCACGAAGGAACCGGCCAGCCCGCCCAGGGACGGGATGCCGAGGTCGGTGCTGATCTTCACCGTGCCGGACAGCTGCTCCGTGTCCGAGGCGGCGATCTTCTCGATGAGTTCCTGCGCGGTGATCTCCGGCAGATCGGGATCGCCCGAGCTCGCGAGCGCCGGGACCAGCCCGATCGTCGCGGCCGCGACACCCGCCACCGCGACCGGGACGATGTAGCGCACCGCCTTCCGGCGGCCCGCGACGGGCCGTGCGGGGCCGTGCGGGGCCGTGCCGTTGGTGTCTGCGCTGTCGTTCGGTGCCATGTGTGCCCTACCTCCGTGGTCGGCGGCTTCCGTCGGGATGCACTCGTCCACTCCGTGCCGCCATTCTCACCCGTTTTGGTCAGGAGTGGTTGTTCTCCATCTGACCAAATCCGGGAGCCCGAAGCGTCAGCCCGGGGGAGCAACTCCTCATACCTCTTCGGTATGACACCGCGGGGCCCTCGCTCCGCCTACCCGTAGGGGGCGGCACGCAGATCCGGCCACCGGCACCGGCGGGCTCTCAGCCGGCGCGGTGCACCACGGCGTCGCACATCTCTTCCAGCGCCGACTTGGCGTAGCAGGCGGGCAGCGGTGCCAGCGTGGCCCGCGCCTCCTCCGCGTACCGGACGGTGTCGCGACGGGCCTGTTCGAGCGCCGGGTGGGCGCGCAGCCGGCGCAGCGCCTCGGCCAGCCGGCCGTCCTGCGTCAGGTCGCCGTCCAGCAGGGCGACGAGCTCCAGGTCGTCCGGCCTGCCGTCGGCCTCGGCCCGCGCCCTCAGGTGGAGGACGGGCAGGGTCGGGATGCCTTCGAGGAGGTCGGTGCCGGGGGTCTTGCCGGACTCGTGGGAGTCGGAGGCGATGTCCAGGACGTCGTCGGCGAGCTGGAAGGCGACGCCGAGCCGTTCGCCGTACTGGGTGAGCGTGTCGGTCGCCGCGTCGTCGGCGCCGGCCATCATCGCGCCGAAGCGGCAGGCCACGGCGACCAGCGAGCCGGTCTTGCCGCGCATCACCTCAAGGTAGTGGTCGACCGGGTCACGCCCGTCGCGCGGGCCCGCGGTCTCCAGGATCTGGCCGGTGACCAGGCGCTCGAACGCCTCCGCCTGGATGCGGACGGCCTCGGGGCCGAGGTCGGCCAGGATGTGCGACGCGCGCGCGAAGAGAAAGTCGCCGGTCAGCACCGCCACCGAGTTGCCCCAGCGGGAATTGGCGCTGTCCACCCCGCGCCGCACGTCGGCCTCGTCCATCACGTCGTCGTGGTACAGCGTCGCGAGGTGCGTCAGCTCGACGACCACGGCGGCGGGCACCACGCCCGGGGCGTCGGCGTCACCGAACTGGGCCGCCAGCATCGCGAGCAATGGCCGGAAACGCTTGCCCCCCGCGTGCACCAAGTGCTGTGCGGCCTCGGTGATGAAGGGCACCTCGCTCTTGGTCGCATCGAGCAGCCCCGACTCGACAGCAGCCAAACCGGCCTGGACACCGGCTTCGAGCGCCTGGTCCCGCACGCTCAGTCCGAACGGCCCGACGACGGTCACGAGGGGATCTCCTGTCTGCTGACGATCACACGGAATGTCGATGTGTCGCTGCCATCACTCAAGTCAGCGTATCCGGTCCCCTTTGGATCACCGTGGGCGCCTTCCCGCCACCGCCGGTATGTTCGGGATCAGCTCATACGATCAGGAGTAGTCCCTTTGTCCCACACCGCTCACGACACCGATCCGACCCGGCCACCGCCGGGTGACGACCACGCCTTCTTCGGCCAGCCACGGGGTCTGATGACCCTGTCCGGCCTGGAGGTCTGGGAGCGGTTCTCGTTCCTCGGCATGCAGGCCATCCTCGTCCTGTACTTCGCGGACACGGTCGCCAACGGCGGCATGGGCATGGAGCCCGGCACCGCCGCCTCCGTCTCCGCGGCGTACGGAACCCTCGTCTACCTGGTCTCCGTGGCGGGCGGCTGGCTGGCCGACCGCATCCTCGGCTCCTACCGGGCCGTCCTGTACGGCGGCATCCTCATCGCCTGCGGCCACTACGCCATGGCGGTGCCGACCGCGACCATGACCTGGGTCGGGCTGGGCCTGATCAGCGCCGGTACGGGGCTGCTCAAGCCCAACGTGGCCACCATGGTCGGCAAGCTCTACCGGACCGACGACGAGCGCCGCGACGCCGGCTTCGCCCTCTACTACATGGGCATCAACATCGGGGCGTTCCTCGGACCGCTGATCACCGGCTGGCTGGGCGACCACGCGAGCTGGCACTGGGGCTTCTCGGCCGCCGCCTTCGGTATGACGCTCGGCCTGATCCAGTACGTACTGGGCCGGCGTCACCTGGCCGGGCGTAAGAACACCGCCGAGTTCGCGCTGGCCCCCGCGCCGATGCGCCGGGCCGTCCGGCTCATCCTCATCGGCGCCGTCGTGGTCGCCGCGGTCGCCACCGCACTGGCCCTGGCGGGCTGGCTGACCATGGACCGCTTCGTCGACCTGCTCACCCTCATCTCGGTGATCGCCCCGGTCGTGTACTTCGTGGTGATGTTCAGGAGCCCCCGGGTCACCCCGGAGGAACGCGGCAGGCTGCGCCCGTACGTGGTGCTGTTCCTGGCCTCCGTGGTCTTCAACTTCATCCTCTTCCAGGCCTACTCGACGATGATGCTGCTGGCGTCGACCAACGCCCGCACGGAGATCTTCGGCTTCCACTTCCCGGCCAGCTGGTACGCCTCCGCGCTCGGCGCCTTCGAGGTCGCGCTCGCTCCGGTGGTCGCGGCCGTCTGGGCGAAGATGGGGCCGCGCCAGCCGCACGCGTCCAACAAGATCGCGATGGGCGTGATCCTCGGCGGTCTCTCGTTCCTGCTGATGGTCCTGCCGACCTCCGGGCACGCCGACGACAGCTACCGGATGGCCGCCTGGTGGATCGTCGGCTCCTACCTGCTGCTCGGACTCGGCGACATCCTGCTGGAGACCTCCGGCATGTCCGCGACCACCAAGCTCGCCCCCAAGGCGTTCGCCAGCCAGACCATGGCGCTCTGGTTCCTCTCACTGGCCCTCGCCAACGGAATCCAGGCACAGATCGTGAAGCTGTACGGCGAGGTCTCCAACCCCGCCTACTTCGGTGTCAATGGCGCTATTGCGGTGGTGGCCGGTGTGGCCGTCGTCGCCGCCGCCCCCTGGCTGAAGCGCACCATGCACCCCGTCCACTGAGGTACCCCCATGCACATCCGCACCGAATTCCCGTACGAGACGACCCACGAGGACATCCGCATCCCGCTGCCCGGGGGCACCTCCCAGGCCGAAGGCTCTGGGGGAGGCACCCAGCTGTACGCCCGGATCTGGCGGCCGGTCACCGACGAACCGGTGCCCGCCCTGCTGGAGTACCTGCCCTACCGGCTGAGCGACTGGACCGCGCCGCGCGACGCGCAGCGCCACCCCTGGTACGCGGGCCACGGCTACGCCTCGGTGCGCGTCGACGTACGCGGCCACGGCAACAGCGAGGGGCTGCCGGGCGACGAGTACGACGCGCAGGAGCTGGCCGACGGTGTCGCCGTCATCCACTGGCTGGCCCGGCAGGAGTGGTGCTCGGGGCGCGTCGGCATGTTCGGCATCTCCTGGGGCGGCTTCAACTCCCTCCAGATCGCCGCGCTCGCCCCCGAGCCGCTCAAGGCGATCGTCACCGTGTGCTCGGCGGACGACCGCTACGACAACGACGTCCACTACATGGGCGGCTCCGTCCTCGCCGTGGACATGCACGCCTGGGCCGCGACGATGCTCGCCTTCGTCTGCCGCCCGCCCGACCCGGCGCAGGTGGGCGACGTGTGGAAGGACATGTGGCTGAAGCGGCTCGAAGCCGTCGACCCCTTCATCCACACCTGGCTCGACCACCAGACGCGGGACGACTACTGGAAGCACGGCAGCGTCTGCGAGGACTACTCCGCCATCCGGGCGAACGTCCTCGCGGCCGGCGGCTGGCACGACCCCTACCGCGACACCGTGCTCCGGCTCGTCGAGCACCTGGACCCGTCGAAGGTCCGCGGCCTGATCGGGCCCTGGTCCCACCAGTACCCCGACCGGGGACTGCCGCCGGGGCCCGGCATCGGCTTCCTCCAGGAGACGCTGCGCTGGTGGGACCAGCACCTCAAGGACAAGGACACCGGCGTCATGTCGGAGCCGCTGCTGAGGTCCTGGATCAGCGAGTCGCACCGGCCCGCCACCGTGTACGAGACCCTGCCCGGCCGCTGGGTCGGGGACACCAGCTGGCCCTCGGAGAACGTCTCGCCGGTCGCGTACGCCCTCAAGGGCGGCCCGCAGACCGTCGACTCACCGCAGCAGACCGGGGTGGACGCGGGCCGGTTCTTCCCGTTCGGCAACGACGCCGACCTGCCGCCCGACCAGCGCGACGAGGACGCCAAGTCGGTGTCCTTCGAATTCCCGGTCGAGGAGGCCCCGATCGAGATCCTGGGCCGCCCCCGGGTTCGGCTGCGCATCCGGATGGACGTCGCCCGGGGCCAGGCCATCGCCCGGCTCTGCGATGTCGCACCCGACGGCTCCTCCACGCTCGTCACCCGGGGCGTCCTCAACCTCGCCGCCCGGCACGGCCGGGACCGCGCGGACGACTGGCCCGCCGGGGCCACGGAGGACGTGACGTTCGAACTGAACGGGATCGGTCACACCTTCCCGCCCGGCCACCGCATCAGGCTCGCGGTCTCCTCCTCGTACTGGCCGTGGATCTGGCCGCAGGCCGGCTCGGCGGGCTTCACGCTGGACGCCGAGGGCAGCTTCGTCGAACTGCCGGTGCGCCGGCACACCGAGGACCCCGCGATCCACTTCGAGGAGCCCGAGCAGTCGGAGCCGCTCGGCGTGGTCTACCCCGCCACCCTCGACGAGCAGCGCCCCGAGCGGCTGGTGATCCGCGACGTCGCCAAGGGCGAGTGGCGGATGGAGGTGGACCCGCGCTACGGCGGCACCCGGGTCTACCCCGACGGCCTCGAATTCACCGAGGACGCGGTCGAGACGTACACGATCCAGGAGCGCGACCCGCTCTCCGCGCGCACCCGCTCCGACTGGACGGTCCGGCTGCACCGGCCGGAGACGGGCTGGGACGCGCTGATCGAGACACGTTCCGAGATCAGCGCCGACGCGACCCACTTCATCACCTCCAACGAGGTGGTCTGCAAGGACAGCGGCGAGGTCGTCTTCCACCGGACCTGGGAGAAGCGGATTCCGCGCACGGCCGGGTGAATCGCCCGCCGCATCCCCGCGTACTTCCGGGCGCGCGGGGATACGGCGGGACTTTCCGGGCAATGGGGGGTAGTTGGGGCTCTGCCGCCGGGTGACACCCCCGACGTAACGTGTCCCCCAAGCGACCTGGAAAGCGAGGCAGCAACAGATGCCCGAGCAGAGCAGCCCGCTCGAACTGGCCGAGGGCGATCCCTTCGGTCCGCACAACCTTCCGTACGGCGTGTTCTCCGCCCCCGACCGGCCCGGAGAGCGGCGCGTCGGCGTCCGCATCGGCAGCCATGTGCTCGACGCCGGGGCGGCCGCGCTCGCCCTCGGCTCGCCCTACGCGCAACTGCTGGCCCAGCCCGACCTGATGCCGCTGCTCGCGGCCGGCCGCACCGCCTGGAGCGATGTGCGCCGCGCCCTGACCGCCTGGGTGACGGTCCCGGCCCACCGCCCGGACATAGAGCCGCTGCTGCACCCGGTGGAGTCCGTGACGCTCCACCTGCCCTACCGGGTGGCGGATTACGTCGACTTCTACGCCAGCGAGCACCACGCCACCAACGTCGGCCGGATCTTCCGCCCGGACGGCGACGCGCTCACCCCCAACTGGAAGCACCTGCCGATCGGTTACCACGGCAGGGCGGGCACGGTCGTGGTCTCCGGCACGGATGTGGCACGCCCCTCCGGCCAGCGCAAGACCCCCGCGGACCCGGCCCCGGTCTTCGGACCGTCGGTGAAGCTGGACATCGAGGCCGAGGTCGGCTTCGTCGTCGGCACCTCCTCCGAGCAGGGGCACCCGGTCGCGCTCACCGACTTCCGCGAGCACGTCTTCGGCCTGTCACTGCTCAACGACTGGTCGGCGCGCGACATCCAGGCCTGGGAGTACGTGCCGCTGGGCCCCTTCCTCGGCAAGTCCTTCGCCACCTCGGTCTCCGCCTGGGTGACTCCGCTGGAGGCCCTGGACGCCGCCCGCACCGCCCCGCCCGCCCGCGATTTCCCGCTGCTGCCCTACCTCGACGACGCGGAGGAGGACGAGCCAGGCGGCTACGACCTCCGGCTCTCCGTCGCCGTCAACGGCCACGTCGTCGCCGAGCCGCCGTTCTCCACCATGTACTGGACGGCGGCCCAGCAGCTGGCCCAGATGACGGTGAACGGCGCCTCGCTGCGCACCGGCGACCTGTACGGCTCCGGCACCATCAGCGGCGCCGAGCCCGCCCAGCGCGGCTCCCTGCTCGAACTCACCTGGAACGGCCGCGATCCGCTGGAGCTGCCCGAGGGCAAGCGGACGTTCCTGGAGGACGGGGACACGGTGACGCTGACGGCGTGGGCGCCGGGCCCGGACGGCACCCGGGTCGGTCTCGGCGAGGTGACCGGACGGATCGTGTCCGCGCCATGATCCCGCCGCCGCCCACGCCGACGCTGCCCGAGGAACTGCTGCTGCTGGCCCTGGACCCGGTCCGCGGCAAACCGTACTGCCGCAACCGCTTCCTGGAGTACGCGATGGCCGGGGCCGCCCTGGCTGAGCTGGAGCTCCAGGGCCGGGTCACCGGGCAGGGCGGGCGCTTCCGGGTGACCGACCCGCTGGAGCCGCCGGACCCGGTGCTCGCCGCGGTGACGCGCAGCCTGCCGGCACCCGGCAAGGGCGGCGGGGGTTCCGGGGCGTCGGCCAAGCGCTGGGTGCGGCACACCGGGCGGCCGGTCGAGGGCCTGTACCTGGACGCCCTGGTGGAGCGCGGCGTCCTGCGCCGCGAGACCCGCCGCTTCCTCGGCCTGCTGCCGTACCACCGCCACCCGGTGGCGGCGAAGGACCTGGCCGCCCTGGCCCGTACCCGCTTCGACGCCGCCGAGCGAGCGGGCTTCCCCGACCCGCGGAGCCGGGCCCTGGCCGCCCTCGTCTCGGCGGCCGGCCTGTCCCGCTCGGTCGGCACGGAGCGCGGCAGCCGCAGCGCGATGCGCCGACTGGTCCGCGACCACTGGCCCGCCCACGCGGTACTCCGCAACGTCCGCCAGGACAGGGCGAACCAGTCGGGGGACGGGGGGTAGGGCCCGCCCGCCCCCCGGGCGCCGGTGGCAGATCTCCCCGCCACCGGCCACACCGCCGCAGGTCACAGCTGTTCACCGGGTGCACCCAAGTGGCGCAACACTGCGGCAACACCAACTCCCTTAGGGCGTCGGTATGGTCCACCGCATGCCAGCCGAACGCATCCGCGAGCACACCGTGCCGGTCGCCGCCGCCCGCCGGCGCCGACTGCGCGCGGACGGTGCCCGGCTCCTCGCCGACCTGCTGCGCCACCAGGTGCGCACGGGCGCGTTCCCGGGTGGCGTGCTGCCGTACGAGGACACCATCGGCACCGACTACCGCGTCTCCCGCAACACCGTCCGCCAGGCCCTGGACCTGCTCCGCGGCGAGGGCCTGGTCGAACGGCAGCCCGGGGTCGGCACCGTCGTCGTCAACGAGAAGTACCCGCACGCCCTGGACCGGCTCCAGGGGCTCGCCGAGATCCTGCGCGAACACGGCCGAGTCACCAACGAGGTCCGTACCGTCGGCCCCGTCCCCGCACCCGCACCCGTCGCCCGGCGGCTCGGCGTCGCCGAGCACACCGACGTGCTCTACATCGAGCGCCGCAGGCTGCTGGACGGGCTGCCGCTCTCCCTCGACCTCACCTACGTACCGATGGACATCGGGACCGGGCTCCTCGGCGCCGACCTGGAGAACACCGACGTGTTCCGGCTGCTGGAGTCCCTGACCGGGCAGCCGCTGGGCACCGCCGAGATCACCCTGGAGGCCGTCAACGCCGACGCGCACTCCGCCGCCGTCCTGGAGACCCCGCGCGGCGCCGCCGTACTGATGCTGGAGCGCCTCACCCATCTCGCCGACGGACGCCCGGTCGACCTGGAGTTCATCCGCTTCCGCGGCGACCGCATCAGCATGAGCGCCCTGCTGCACCGGTCCGGCTGACCGCTCCCCTCCCGCCTGATCACCACTTACCTGGAGACCGCCATGCCTCTGGCGCCCCAGCGGGCCGACGTGCCCGTGACCATCGACGAGTCGAAGTGCATCGACGGCTGCACGCTCTGCGTCGACATGTGCCCGCTCGACTCCCTCGCCATCAACCCGGAGAGCGGCAAGGCGTACATGCACGTGGACGAGTGCTGGTACTGCGGACCGTGCGCGGCCCGGTGCCCCACCGACGCGGTCACCGTCAACATGCCCTACCTACTCCGCTGAAAGGCCCGGTTCCCCATGCGAAGCAAGGCATTCGGCGCCCTGCTCGGGGCCGCTCTGCTGGCCTTGACGGCCGCGGGCTGCGGCAGCCCGGCGAGCGCGGGCGGCAGCGGCACCGTCACGGTGACCGTCGGCTACCAGTCCCGGACGATCAACACCGTCACGGCGGGCACCCTGCTGCGCTCCCTCGGCTACTTCGAGGACGAGCTGCGCAGCCGCGGTGAACGGGACGGCATCACGTACGAGGTGAAGTGGCAGGACTACGCCACCGGCGCCCCGATCACCGCGCAGATGACCGCCGGGAAGATCGACATCGGCTCGATGGGCGACTTCCCGCTCCTGATCAACGCGGCCCGCGGCAAGCAGCTGAACCGCCCGACCCGGCTCGTCTCGGTCACCGGGTACAACCTGGCGGGCGGCCTCAACACCGTGGTCACCGCGCCGGACTCGGAGCTCGGCTCGCTCGCGGACCTGCGTGGCAGGAAGGTCTCCACGAGCATCGGCTCCGCGGCCGACGGCACCCTGGTCCGCGCCCTCCGGCAGGCCGGCCTCGACCCGGAGAAGGACATCCGCAAGCTCAACCAGCAGCCCGCGGTGGGCGCTTCGGCGCTCCAGGCGGGCAGCGCGGACGCCCTCTCGCAGTTCGTCGCCTGGCCGGGACTGCTCGCCTTCCAGGGCCGCGCCAAGGCGCTGTACGACGGCGCGGAGCTGAAGCTGCCGACCTTCCACGGGGTCACGGTCGGCCAGGACTTCGCGCAGAGGCGGCCCGGCGTCGTGGAGGACTTCCTCCGCGCCCAGGGCCGGGCGACCGACTACCTCCACCGGCACCCCGTGCCGGCCTCCGAGTCGGTCGCGAAGGCCACCGGGCTGCCGGCCGAGGTCGTCCACCTCTACAACGGCGCCCAGGGCATCGCCACCTTCGACACCACACTGAAGCCCGCGCTGATCGCCGCGCTGAAGAAGGACGTCCCGGTGCTGCGCTCGGCGAAGCTCGTCGGCGACGTCGATGTGGACGCGTTCGTCGACGACCGCTATCTGCGGCGGGTGTACGGCTCCGGCTACGCGAAGGCGCTGGCCGCGGGTCCGCCCGCCCGGCGCGGTGGCGAGGTGTGGCTCAGGGGGGAGGACACCACGACCGCGTACCCCACCCCCACCGCGCTGCTGCGGTACGTGGCCGCGCACCGCGACGCGGTCCGGGCGGCGTACGTCCCCGACGCGTCCACCGGCACGCTCTGGTTCGCGGACCGGGCGGTGTGGGTCTCGGACGGGACCGGACTGCGGCCCTTCGTCACCGGGTCCGCGGCCCGAGCGTACGTGTCGGCCCACCCCGGCGCCCGGACCCTCCCGTACGCCGCCGCGCTGGACAAGGCCCGGTCCGCCTCATGAGCGGCCGGTGGTCGCTCGTGCGCCGGGCGCTCTCGCTGGTCGCGGTGCTCGGTCTCTGGCAGGCGCTGACCTCCTACGACATCAACCTCTGGCTGCGCTTCGAGCAGTTCCCGACCGTCACGGAGGTGGCCCGCGCCTTCGCCGGCCGGATCTCCGGCGACGCGTACTGGCAGGACCTGACCGACAGCCTGACCAGGATCGTCACCGGTTTCGCGCTGGCCGCCGTGCTCGGCGTCACCGTCGGCACGGCCGTGGCGCGCTCGCGCGTCGCCGCCGATCTGCTCGGCCCGGTCCTGGAAGTGCTGCGCCCGGTACCGGCGATCGCGCTCGTCCCGGTGGCGATCCTGCTCTTCCCCAGCAACGAGCAGGGCATCGTCTTCATCACCTGCACCGCGGCGTTCTTCCCCGTCATGGTCTCCACCCGGCACGCGGTGCGGGCGCTGACGCCCATGTGGGAGGAGGCCGTCCTGACGATGGGCGGCGGGCGGTGGCGCGTCCTGCGGTCCGTCGTCCTGCCCGGAGCGCTCCCCGGCATCCTCGGCGGCCTGTCCGTCGGCATCGGGGTGTCGTGGATCTGTGTGATCTCCGCCGAGATGATCTCCGGCGAGTACGGGGTCGGCTACCGCACCTGGCAGGACTACACCGTCGTCGACTATCCGGGCGTCTTCGTCGGCATGGCCACCATCGGTCTGCTCGGCTGGCTGACCTCGACGGCGGTCGAGCTGCTGGGCCGCAGGCTGACCCGCTGGCTGCCGCGCACGGAGAGCCGCCCGCCGGCTCCCGTACGCCGTCGGCCCGCCCCGGCGGCGGCCGCTGTCCACCCGGCCCGTACGGCACCGGAACAGGAACGGGTGCGCTCATGACCACTGACTCCCACGGCGTGCGGCTCACCCTGCGGGGCGTCACCCTCGGCCGGGCCGGGGTGCCCGTCCTGGACGGGCTCGACCTCGACGTCGTACCCGGCGAGATCCTCACCGTCGTCGGACCGTCCGGCTGCGGGAAGTCGACGCTCCTGCGCACCCTCGCCGGGCTGCTGCCGCCGCTGGACGGCGAGGTGAGCCAGGACGGCGAACCCCTCACCGCGCCCCGCGCCGAGCGGGCCCTCGTCTTCCAGGACGACGCGCTGCTCCCGTGGCGCACGGTCCGGGCCAACGTCGAACTGCCGCTGGCCATCCAGGGGGCGGGGCGTGCCGAGCGCCGGGCACGCGCCGGGGCCTGGCTGGCCCGGGTCGGCCTGGCGGAGCACGCCACGAAGCTTCCGCACCGGATCTCCGGCGGCCAGCGCCAGCGCGTCCAGCTGGCCCGCGCGCTGGCCGCCGGTCCGCGCGCCGTCCTGATGGACGAGCCGTTCGGCGCGCTGGACGCCCAGACCAGGGCCGGGATGCAGCAGCTGCTCGTGGACGTGCTGCGCGGCACCGGCGCCACCGTCGTGTTCGTCACGCATGACGTGGACGAGGCGCTGTTCCTCGGCGACCGCGTCGCGCTGCTCTCCACCGGCCGGGTGCTGCCCGTGCCGCGCCCGCGCGAGCGCGCCGCCCACACGGACCCGGCGACGGCCGCCCTGCGCCGCGAGGTGCTGGAATCCCTCACCCCTTGAGCCCCCTCCTCCCGAAAGGCCCTCCCGTGCAGATCCCCGCCCTCGCCGACGCCGAGGAACTCTCCTGCGACGTACTGGTCGTCGGCGGCGGTACGGCCGGCACGATGGCCGCCCTCACCGCCGCCGAGCACGGCGCCTCCGTCCTCCTGCTGGAGAAGGCGCACGTCCGCCACTCGGGCGCCCTCGCCATGGGCATGGACGGCGTGAACAACGCGGTGATCCCGGGCCGCGCCGAACCCGACGACTACGTCGCCGAGATCACCCGCGCCAACGACGGCATCGTCGACCAGTCCACCGTCCGCCGGACCGCCACGCGCGGCTTCGACATGGTGCGGCGGCTGGAGTCGTACGGGGTGAAGTTCGAGAAGGACGAGCACGGCGAGTACGCGGTCCGCCAGGTGCACCGCTCCGGCTCGTACGTGCTGCCGATGCCCGAGGGCAAGGACGTGAAGAAGGTCCTCTACCGGCAGCTGCGCCGCCGCGAGATGCGTGAACTCATCCGCATCGAGAACCGCGTCATGCCCGTCCGCGTCCTCACCGGCGACGACGGCCGGGCGATCGGGGCGGCCGGCTTCAACACCCGCTCCGGGCAGTTCGTCACCGTCCGGGCGGGCGCCGTCATCCTGGCCACCGGCGCCTGCGGACGGCTCGGCCTGCCGGCCTCCGGATACCTCTACGGCACGTACGAGAACCCGACCAACGCCGGTGACGGCTACGCCATGGCCTACCACGCGGGCGCCGAGCTGACCGGCATCGAGTGCTTCCAGATCAACCCGCTGATCAAGGACTACAACGGCCCGGCCTGCGCCTATGTCGCCAACCCCTTCGGCGGCTACCAGGTCAACCGGCACGGCGAACGCTTCGTGGACTCCGACTACTGGTCCGGGCAGATGATGGCCGAGTTCGCGGCGGAAGTGGCCTCAGACCGCGGCCCGGTCTACCTGAAGCTGAGCCATCTCCCCGAGGAGTCGGTCAGCGCGCTGGAGAACATCCTGCACACCACGGAGCGGCCCACCCGGGGCACGTTCCACGCGGGGCGCGGCCACGACTACCGCACCCACGACATCGAGATGCACATCTCCGAGATCGGCCTGTGCGGCGGGCATTCGGCCTCCGGCGTCCGGGTCGACGACCGGGCCCGCACCACCGTGGACCGGCTCTACGCGGCCGGGGACCTGGCCTGCGTCCCGCACAACTACATGATCGGCGCGTTCGTCTTCGGCGACCTGGCGGGCGAGGACGCGGCCCGGTTCACGCCGTACGAGGGCGAGCTGCCGGCCGAGCAGCTGCGCGCGGCCCACGAGCTGGTCTACCGGCCGCTGCGCAACCCGGACGGGCCCCCGCAGCCGCAGGTCGAGTACAAGCTGCGCCGCTTCGTGAACGACTACGTGGCGCCGCCCAAGTCCGGTGCCCGGCTCTCGATCGCCCTGGAGTCGTTCGAGCGGATGCGCACGGACCTCGCGGAGATGGGCGCGAAGACCCCGCACGAGCTGATGCGGTGCGCCGAGGTGTCGTTCATCCGGGACTGCGCCGAGATGGCGGCCCGCTCCTCGCTGGCCCGCACGGAGTCCCGCTGGGGCCTCTACCACGAGCGCACGGACCATCCGGAGCGGGACGACACGGACTGGTTCCACCACCTGGACCTGTACAAGTCGGCTTCCGGCGCGATGGAGTTCACGGCCCGGCCGGTGGCGCCCTATCTGGTCCCGGTGGAGGGGTTCGAGCCGGTCGGGGGCCCGGTGCGCAGGATCGGCGAGGTGGAGCCGGAGGGGGTGGGGACGGCGGGACCTCGCGACGCGGCGCCCGCCTCCGCGTCCGCGCGCACGGCTGCTCCCGCCGTGGCCGGTCCCCTCGCCTCCACATCGCCGCGCATTCTGGAGCTGCTGGCGCTGAGCGAGGGCGAACCCGAACTGGCGGCCCTCTCCCCCTACCTGGCCGACCCCGATCCGTCCGTCCGCCGGGCCGCCGTCGCCGCGCTCACCGAGTCGACCCCGCGGGGCGCGGGCCCGGCCCTCGCCGGCGCGCTGGCCGATCCCGCCGCCGCCGTGCGCGCGGCCGTCGCGGCCTCCCTGCGCGAACTGGTCGAGGTGCTGACGCCTTCACCCGCCCTGCGGACCCCTCTGATCACCGCGCTCGCCTCGGCCGACCCCGTGGTCCGGGCCGCCTCCCTCGACACCCTGCGGTCATTGCGGCTGGGGGACGCGGAGCTGTACGCCCGCACGCTCACCGACGCCGATCTCGACGTGCGCGTGGAGACCGTGCGGGCGCTGGTGTCGGTGGACGCCGTCGCCGGGCTGGTCCGGGCGGCCTCCGACCCGTCCCGCGAGGTACGGGTGGCGGTGGCGAAGGGCCTGGCGGCGATCCGCTCCCCCGCACCGGAACCGCTCACCCCGCTGCTGGACGACCCGGACGCGCTGGTCCGCGCGGCGGCGCTGGGCGCGCTCGCGGAGACGGGCTGCCCGGCCGCGTACGCCGAGCGGGCGGTGGCCGCGCTGACCGATCCGGCCTGGCAGGTCCGGGCGGGCGCCGCGAAGGGCCTCTCCTCGGCGGACCCGGAGCAGGCGGTCACCCCGCTGACCGGCGCGCTGGGCGACCGGAACGCCGACGTGCGCAAGGCCGCGGTGCTGGCACTGCTCCGTCACCCGGGCGAGGCGGCGGCACGGGAGGCCCTGGCGGGGGCGGTGTCGGACCCGGACGCGGATGTGCGGGCCTATGCGGGGCGGGGGATGGCGGTCAACGGCGCGTGACTCGTTCACACGGTCGGGCAGGCCCGTGCCAGTGACGTGCGGATACGCTGGACGAACCCGCCAGACTCCAGCCACGGGAGCACTGATGAGCGTCGAGCCCGATGCCCCCGAGCCGCGGTGGGCGGTTCCGCCCGTGGGCGGCTGGACCGCCGATGACCTGGACACACTCCCGAATCTGTGGCAGTTGCAGTCGATAGCGCCGCTCGACCTGGAGGTCTTTCGAGAGTTCACCATCGATGTCGACTTCCAGAACCGGCCCGAGCCGGATGTGGTCGTCGTCCGGGCCGACGCGGTCGAGAGTCTGCGGCAGACGCGGTTCCCCGCGAGCAGCGTGCTGCTCGCGATCGAGGTCGTGTCCGACGAGTCCGTCACGCGTCCCGCGAGACCAAACCCGTGAAGTACGCGCGGGCGGGGATCCCGCACTACTGGCGGGTGGAGAACCAGGACGGCCGCGCGGTGGTGTACGTCTTCGAACTGGAGCCGGCGACCGGGGCGTACACCTCCACCGGGATCTTTCACGACCGGATGAAGGTGTCCGCGCCCTTCGCGGTCGATCTCGACCTGGCCGCGATCGTCTCCAGGCGCCGGGCGGCGGACCCGCAGTAGGCCCGCCGCGTTCCGGGACCCCGGCGGTGCTCCTCACTCGTACTCCGGCGGCTCCTCGTCCCAGTCGAACTCCGGGTCGGCGCCGGGGGCAGCGGCCGGAGCGGCGGGTGCCGGAGCCGGAGCGGGCACCCGGGCCTGGGGCGCGGGGGCTGCTGCCGGGGCGGAGGCCGCGGGCGCCGGGGCCGTCTCGGCCGGAGCGGAGGCCGCGGGCGCCGGGGCCGTCTCGGCCGGGGCTGCGGGCTCCGCGTCGGCGGCCGGGAGCCCCGCCAGTACCTCCAGCACGCCCTCCCCGTACGTCGCCAGCTTCTTCTCGCCCAGTCCGCTGATCCCGCCCAGCTCCGCGAGCGAACCCGGCCGGAGCGCGGCGATCTCCCGCAGCGTCGCGTCGTGGAAGATCACGTACGCCGGGAGGCCCAGCTCCTTGGCCTGGGCGCCGCGCCAGGCGCGCAGTGCCTCGAAGACCGGGACCGCCGACTCCGGGAGGTCCGCGACGGCGGCCGCCTTGCCCTTGCCGCTCTTCGAGGAGGAGCGGGCCGGGGCGATCTTCTTCGGTTCCTTGCGCAGCAGCACCTCGCGCTCCCGGCCTAGCACGGAACCGCTCTCCTCGGTGAGCACCAGCGTGCCGTACTCACCCTCGACCGCGAGCAGCCCCTGGGCCAGCAGCTGGCGGACCACGCCGCGCCACTCCGCCTCCGCCAGCTCCTCACCGATGCCGAACACCGAGAGCTGGTCGTGGTCGAACTGGATGATCTTCGCCGTCTTGCGGCCCAGCAGGATGTCGATGATCTGGCCCGCGCCGAACTTCTGCCCGCGCTCCCGCTTCAGCCGTACGACCGTGGACAGCAGCTTCTGGGCGACCACCGTGCCGTCCCAGGTCTCGGGCGGGGCCAGGCAGGTGTCGCAGTTGCCGCAGGAGGCGGTGGCGGGCTCCTGGCCGAAGTACTTGAGCAGCTGGGCCCGGCGGCACTGCACGGTCTCGCACAGGGCCAGCATGGAGTCCAGGTGCGAGGCGGCCCGGCGGCGGAAGGCCTCGTCGCCCTCGCCGCCCTGGATGAGCTTGCGCTGCTGGACGACGTCCTGGAGCCCGTAGGCCATCCAGGCGGTGGAGGGGGCGCCGTCACGGCCGGCCCGGCCGGTCTCCTGGTAGTAGCCCTCGACGGACTTCGGCAGGTCGAGGTGGGCGACGAAGCGGACGTCCGGCTTGTCGATGCCCATGCCGAAGGCGATCGTCGCGACGACGACCAGGCCCTCCTCGCGCAGGAAGCGGGACTGGTGGCGGGCTCGGATCCCGGCGTCCAGACCCGCGTGGTACGGGACGGCCTCGATGCCGTTGCGGCAGAGGTACTCGGCGGTCTTCTCGGTGGAGTTGCGCGAGAGGCAGTAGACGATGCCCGCGTCCCCGGCGTGCTCCTCCTTGAGGAAGGACAGCAGCTGCTTCTTCGGGTCGGCCTTGGGCACGATGCGGTACTGGATGTTGGGCCGGTCGAAGCCCGCCACGAAGTGCTTGGCGTCGGGCATGCCGAGGCGCTGGGTGATCTCCTGGTGGGTGGCCGCGGTCGCCGTCGCCGTCAGCGCGATCCGCGGGACGTCGGGCCAGCGCTCGCCCAGGACGGACAGGGCCAGGTAGTCGGGCCGGAAGTCGTGGCCCCACTGGGCGACGCAGTGCGCCTCGTCGATGGCGAAGACGGAGATCTCGCCGCGCGAGAGCAGGCCGAGCGTGGAGTCCAGCCGGAGCCGCTCGGGCGCGAGGTACAGCAGGTCCAGCTCGCCCGCGACGAACTGGGCCTCCATCGAGCGCCGCTCGTCGTGGTCCTGGGTGGAGTTGACGAACCCGGCCCGCACACCCAGCGCCCGCAGCGCGTCCACCTGGTCCTGCATCAGGGCGATCAGCGGCGAGATGACGATGCCCGTACCGGGCCTGACCAGGGACGGGATCTGGTAGCAGAGCGACTTGCCGCCACCGGTCGGCATGAGCACGACGGCGTCCCCGCCGGCCACCACGTGGTCGACGACCGCTTCCTGCTCCCCCCGGAACGCCTCGTACCCGAAGACCCGGTGGAGCGTCTGCCGCGCATCGCTCTCGGTCACATCCATGGTCACGTCTGTCACGTCTGTCCTGCCCGTCCCGCTCATCGCTCTGTCCCCGGCATCCGGCCCGTTCCTGGCGCTCTCCTGCCACGATAGGCGCCGCGTACGACAGCGCCGGACGGGCTTGACTTCCAAGCCCGTCCGGCGCTGTTCCCGCGGTGGTACGCCTCGCGCTACCGCCCCGCCGCCCTACCGCACGAAGACTCCCGCCTGGCTCGCCAGGTCCAGGAAGTACTGCGGGGCCAGGCCCAGCACCAGCGTGACCGCGACACCGACCGCGATCGTGGTCATCGTCAGCGGGGACGGGACGGCGACCGTGGGGCCGTCCGCCTTCGGCTCGCTGAAGAACATCAGCACGATGACCCGGATGTAGAAGAACGCGGCGATCGCCGAGGAGATCACACCGACCACGACCAGTCCGCCCGCGCCACCGTCGGCCGCGGCCTTGAACACCGCGAACTTCCCGGAGAAGCCCGAGGTGAGCGGGATACCGGCGAAGGCCAGCAGGAACACCGCGAAGACCGCGGCGACCAGCGGGGAGCGGCGGCCGAGCCCGGCCCACTTCGACAGGTGCGTCGCCTCGCCGCCCGCATCGCGCACCAGGGTGACGACGGCGAAGGCGCCGACCGTCACGAAGGAGTACGTGGCCAGGTAGAAGAGGACGGAGGAGATGCCCTCCGGAGTGGCCGCGATGACACCGGCCAGGATGAATCCGGCATGGGCGATCGAGGAGTAGGCCAGCAGCCGCTTGATGTCGGTCTGGGTGATGGCGACGATCGCGCCGCCCAGCATCGTGACGATCGCGACGCCCCACATGACCGGGCGAAGGTCCCAGGTGAGGCCCGGCAGCACCACGTACAGCAGGCGCAGCAGCGCACCGAACGCGGCGACCTTCGTGGCCGCGGCCATGAAGCCGGTGACCGGGGTCGGGGCGCCCTGGTAGACGTCCGGGGTCCACATGTGGAAGGGGACGGCGCCGACCTTGAAGAGCAGGCCGGTCAGGATCATCGCGCCGCCGATGAGCAGCAGCGCGTCGTTGCCCATGGTGTCCGCGAGCGCCGGGTCGATCTTCTGGATGGAGCCGTCCACGACGGAGGCGATCTTGGCGTACGAGACGGAGCCGGCGTACCCGTAGAGCAGGGCGATCCCGAAGAGCAGGAACGCCGAGGAGAAGGCGCCGAGCAGGAAGTACTTCACCGCGGCCTCCTGCGACATCAGCCGCTTGCGGCGGGCGACGGCGCACAGGAGGTAGAGCGGGAGCGAGAAGACTTCCAGGGCCACGAAGAGCGTCAGCAGATCGTTGGCCGCCGGGAAGACCAGCATGCCCGCGACCGAGAAGAGGATCAGCGGGAAGACCTCTGTGGTGGTGAACCCGGCCTTGACCGCGGCCTTCTCGCTGTCACTGCCGGGGACCGAGGCGGCCTGCGCGGCGAACGAGTCGACCCGGTTGCCGTGCGAGGCGGGGTCGAGCCGCCGCTCCGCGAAGGTGAACACGGCGACCAGCGACGTCAGCAGGATGGTGCCCTGGAGGAACAGGGCGGGCCCGTCGATGGCGACCGCCCCCATCGCGGCGATGTGCGCCTTCGTCGTGCCGTACCCGTCGGCCGCCAGGCCGATCACCGCGGCGAACGCGGCGACCAGCGCGACGACGGTCAGGAAGATCTGCGTGTGGTAGCGGGCCCGGCGCGGCACGAAGGCCTCGGCGAGCACGCCCAGTACGGCGACTCCGATCACGATCAGGACCGGGGTCAGCTGGGCGTACTCGATGACCGGCGCCTTGAACTTCTCGTCAGGAGCGGCCGATGTCACCCCGCCCGCCATTGTCCACAGGCTGTGGACAGCTGTTGCGCTCACTTGACGGCCTCCACCTCGGGCTGCGGGTCCTTCTTCTGTACGTCCGACATGGTGTGCTGCACCGCGGGGTTGACGATCTCCGTCAGCGGCTTCGGGTAGACGCCCAGGAAGATCAGCAGTGCGATCAGCGGGACGACCACCACCAGCTCACGGGCCCTGAGGTCCGTCATGCCCTGGACCTCGGCCTTGACCGGCCCCGTCATCGTCCGCTGGTAGAGCACCAGGACGTAGATCGCGGCGAGCACGATCCCGGTGGTGGCGATGATGCCGGCCACCGGATAGGCGGAGAACACACCGACGAGGACCAGGAACTCGCTGACGAACGGGGCGAGCCCCGGCAGCGAAAGGGTGGCCAGACCGCCGATCAGGAAGGTGCCGGCCAGGATCGGCGCCACCTTCTGGACTCCGCCGTAGTCGGAGATGAGCCGCGAGCCGCGCCGGGTGATCAGGAAGCCCGCCACCAGCATCAGCGCGGCCGTCGAGATGCCGTGGTTGATCATGTAGAGCGTCGCGCCCGACTGGCCCTGGCTCGTCATCGCGAAGATGCCGAGGACGATGAAGCCGAAGTGCGAGATCGACGCGTAGGCGATCAGCCGCTTGATGTCGCGCTGGCCGACGGCGAGCAGCGCCCCGTAGACGATGCTGATCAGCGCCAGGACCAGGATCACCGGGGTGGCCCACTTGCTGGCCTCCGGGAAGAGCTGGAGGCAGAAGCGCAGCATCGCGAAGGTGCCGACCTTGTCGACGACCGCGGTGAGCAGCACGGCGACCGGGGAGGTCGCCTCGCCCATGGCGTTGGGCAGCCAGGTGTGCAGCGGCCACAGCGGGGCCTTCACCGCGAAGGCGAAGAAGAACCCGAGGAAGAGCCAGCGCTCGGTGCTGGTCGCCATGGAGAACGTGCCGTTGGCGCGGGCCTCGGCGATCTCGGAGAGCGAGAACGTCCCCGCGACCGTGTAGAGCCCGATCACCGCGGCCAGCATGATGAGGCCGCCGACCAGGTTGTAGAGGAGGAACTTCACGGCCGCGTACGAGCGTTGCGTCGCGGCGTTCTCGTCGCCGCCACCGGCCGCCGCGGCGGCCGCGGAGGAGGTGGCCCGGTCACCGAAGCCGCCGATGAGGAAGTACATCGGGATGAGCATGGCTTCGAAGAGGATGTAGAAGACGAAGACGTCGGTGGCCTCGAAGGAGAGGATCACCATCGCTTCGGTCATCAGCATCAGGGCGAAGAAGCCCTGGGTGGGCCGCCATCGATAGGGCTTGTTCTCGTTGGGGCCTCCCCTGCTCGAACGGAGTTGAGAGCTTGGGGACGGATCGGCGTCGTGCCAGCCGGCCAGGATGATGAAGGGCATCAGCAGGGCGGTGAGCGCCATGAGCGCCACCCCGATGCCGTCCACCCCGAGTTCGTACCGGACGCCGAAGTCCTTGATCCAGGCGTGCGATTCGGTGAGCTGGAAGCGGCTGCCGCCGGGTTCGAAGCGGGCGAGCACGATGCCCGCGAGCACCAGGGTGCCCAGCGAGAAGAGCAGCGCCAGCCATTTGGCGGCGGTGCGCCGTGCGGCCGGGACGGCGGCGGTGGCGATCGCGCCGATCGCCGGGAGCACCGCCGTCGCTGTCAGGAGGGGAAAGGACATGTGATCAGACCGCCCTCATCAGCAGGGTCGCGGCGATGAGAACCGCCGTACCGCCGAACATCGAGACCGCGTAGGAGCGGGCGTAGCCGTTCTGCAGTTTGCGCAGCCGGCCGGAGAGCCCGCCCATGGAGGCGGCCGTGCCGTTGACGACCCCGTCGACCAGGGTGTGGTCCACGTACACCAGGGAGCGGGTGAGGTGCTCGCCGCCGCGGACCAGGACCACGTGGTTGAAGTCGTCCTGGAGGAGATCGCGGCGGGCGGCCCGGGTGAGCAGCGAGCCGCGCGGGGCGACCGCGGGCACGGGCTTGCGGCCGTACATCAGCCAGGCGATGCCGACTCCGATCACCAGCACCACCATGGTGGCGGCGGTGACGGTGCTCGCGCTGACCGGGGCGTCTCCGTGGTCGTGGCCGGTGACGGGCTCCAGCCAGTGCAGGAAGCGGTCACCGATGGAGAAGAAGCCACCGGCGAAGACCGAACCGAAGGCGAGCACGATCATGGGGATCGTCATGGACTTCGGGGACTCGTGCGGATGCGGCTCGTGGCCCTCCGCGTCGGGGACCCAGCGCTTCTCGCCGAAGAACGTCAGCAGCATCACGCGCGTCATGTAGAACGCGGTGATCGCGGCGCCCAGCAGGGTGACCGCGCCGAGGATCCAGCCCTCGGTGCCGCCCTTGGCGAAGGCCGCCTCGATGATCTTGTCCTTGGAGAAGAAGCCGGACAGTCCGGGGAAGCCGATGATCGCGAGGTAGCCGAGGCCGAAGGTGACGAAGGTGACCGGCATGTACTTCCGCAGGCCGCCGAACTTCCTCATGTCGACCTCGTCGTTCATGCCGTGCATGACCGAACCGGCGCCGAGGAAGAGCCCGGCCTTGAAGAAGCCGTGGGTCACCAGGTGCATGATCGCGAAGACGTAGCCGATCGGGCCGAGCCCGGCGGCCAGGATCATGTAGCCGATCTGCGACATCGTCGAGCCGGCGAGGGCCTTCTTGATGTCGTCCTTCGCGCAACCGACGATCGCCCCGAAGATCAGGGTGACCGCGCCGACGACCACGACGACCAGCTGTGCGTCCGGCGCGGCGTTGAAGATGTCGCCGGACCGGACGATGAGGTAGACGCCCGCGGTCACCATGGTGGCGGCGTGGATCAGGGCCGAGACCGGGGTCGGGCCCTCCATCGCGTCACCGAGCCAGGACTGCAACGGCACCTGGGCCGACTTGCCGCACGCGGCGAGGAGCAGCATCAGGCCGATCGCCGTCAGCTTGCCCTCGCTCGCCCCGTCGGTGGCCGCCAGGACGGGGCCGAAGGCGAAGGTGCCGAAGGTGGTGAACATCAGCATGATCGCGATCGACAGGCCCATGTCACCGACCCGGTTGACCAGGAAGGCCTTCTTCGCGGCGGTGGCCGCGCTGGGCTTGTGCTGCCAGAAGCCGATGAGCAGGTACGACGCCAGACCGACGCCCTCCCACCCGACGTACAGCAGCAGGTAGTTGTCGGCGATGACCAGGATCAGCATCGCCGCGAGGAAGAGGTTCAGATAGCCGAAGAAGCGGCGCCGGCGCTCGTCGTGCGCCATGTAGCCGATCGAGTAGATGTGGATCAGCGTGCCCACACCGGTGATCAGCAGCACGAACGTCATCGACAGCTGGTCGAGCTGGAAGGCCACATCGGCCTGGAAGCCCTCGACCGGAATCCAGCTGAACAGCCTCTGGTGCAGCGCCCGGTCGTCCGCGCTCTTCCCCAGCATGTCGAGGAAGAGCACCACTCCGATGACGAAGGAGGCGCCGGCGAGCAGGGTGCCGAGATAATGGCCCACGCGGTCCAGGCGCCGGCCGCCGCACAGCAGCACCGCCGCTCCGAGCAGGGGCGCCGCGACAAGCAGCGCAATCAGGTTCTCTGCGTTCATTTGGTCCTGCGCCCCTCTACAGCTTCATCAGACTGGCGTCGTCCACCGAGGCCGAGTGGCGGGAACGGAACAGCGACACGATGATCGCGAGCCCGACGACGACCTCCGCGGCGGCGACGACCATCGTGAAGAACGCGATGATCTGGCCGTCGAGGTTGCCGTGCATACGGGAGAAGGTGACGAACGCGAGGTTGCAGGCGTTGAGCATCAGCTCCACGCACATGAACACCACGATCGCGTTCCGCCTGATCAGCACTCCGGACGCGCCGATGGTGAACAGCAGTGCGGCGAGATAGAGGTAGTTGACCGGATTCACTTGGCGACCTCCTCTTCCTCGGCGGTGTCCCGGCCGAGCCGTTCGCCGGAGCGCTGCTCCAGCGCCTTGAGTTCGGCCAGCGACTCGTTGGACACATCACGCATCTGGCCGCGCTTGCGCAGTGTCTGCATCACGGTGAGTTCGGACGGTGTGCCGTCGGGGAGCAGACCGGCGATGTCCACGGCGTTGTGCCGGGCGTAGACGCCGGGGGCGGGCAGCGGCGGCAGGTGGCTGCTGCGTACCCGGTCCTCGGACATCTCCCGCTGGGTCTTGGCCCGTTCGGTGCGCTCGCGGTGGGTGAGCACCATCGCGCCGACGGTGGCGGTGATCAGCAGGGCACCGGTGATCTCGAAGGCGAAGACGTACTTGGTGAAGATGAGGCTGGCGAGCCCCTCCACGTTTCCGCCGTGCTCGGCGTTGGCGGTGCCGAGCCCGTTGAAGCTGTTCAGCGAGGCGTTGCCGATGCCGGCGATCAGGAGGACGCCGAAACCGAGGCCGCAGCCGATGGCCAGCCAGCGCTGGCCCTTGAGCGTCTCCTTCAGTGAGTCCGCCGCCGTGACGCCGACGAGCATGACCACGAAGAGGAACAGCATCATGATCGCGCCGGTGTAGACGACGACCTGGACGATGCCCAGGAAGTACGCCCCGTTGGCGAGGTAGAAGACCGCCAGGATGATCATCGTCCCGGCGAGGCTCAGCGCACTGTGCACGGCCCTCTTCATCAGTACGGTGGACAGCGCGCCGATCACGGCGACGATGCCGAGCACCCAGAACTGGACGGCCTCGCCCGTAGACGTCTGGGAGGCCGCGGCGGCCAGGCCGGTCATGCGTCCACCTCCTGCGTCGAGCCGTTGCTCTCGTTGTCGGACGGCTTCTCGCCCTTGGAGACGGCGGTCTGACGTTCCGTACCGGGAGCGGCCTCGGTGACCAGGCCCCGGTAGTAGTCCTGTTCGTCCGTGCCGGGGAAGATCGCGTGCGGGCTCTCGACCATGCCTTCCTCCAGGCCCGCGAGCAGCTCGTCCTTGGTGTAGATGAGGCTCTCGCGGGTGGTGTTGGCGAGCTCGAACTCGTTGGTCATCGTCAGCGCCCGGGTCGGGCAGGCCTCGATGCACAGTCCGCACAGGATGCAGCGCGCGTAGTTGATCTGGTAGACGCGGCCGTAGCGCTCCCCCGGGGAGTAGCGCTCCTCCTCGGTGTTGTCCGCGCCCTCGACGTAGATCGCGTCCGCCGGACAGGCCCAGGCGCACAGCTCGCAGCCGATGCACTTCTCCAGGCCGTCCGGATGGCGGTTGAGCTGGTGCCGGCCGTGGAAGCGCGGCGCCGTCACCTTCGGCGTCTCCGGATACTGCTCGGTCAGCCGCTTCTTGAACATGGCCTTGAAGGTCACGCCGAAGCCGGCCACCGGATTCTGGAACTTGTCGTCCGAGGACTGCGGGGACTGGGCGGACCCGCCGGCCCCCGAGCCCCCGGAAGCCACGCTCGACCCCGTCGGCCCGGTGGCCTTCGGCGGCCGCTCCGACCCCCGCGACTCAGGCAGTTCAGACATGGTCGGCCTCCTTTCCGTCACTCGGATTTCCGTCACTCTGAGTATCCACGCCACCACTGACAACGAGCTCGCGCTCACGGCGCGGCACTCGCCTGGGCACCGGCGGCAGGGTCTGTCCGGGCAGCGGTGGCACCGGGAACCCGCCCGCCATCGGGTCGAACGCCGGCTCCGGCTCCGCCTCCGCCGCGTCGGCCCGGCCCTTGCGGTCGCGGAACATGTCGACGACGAAGGAGATCAGCAGGATCGCGATCACGGCCCCTGCCACGTAGAGCAGGATCTTCGAGTAGTCGTAGCCCTCGTTGCGCAGCGCCCGCACCGTGGCGACCAGCATCAGCCAGACCACGGAGACCGGGATCAGTACCTTCCAGCCCAGCTTCATCAGCTGGTCGTAGCGGACGCGGGGCAGCGTGCCGCGCAGCCAGATGAAGAAGAACAGCAGCAGCTGGACCTTGAGGACGAACCAGAGCATCGGCCACCAGCCGTGGTTCGCGCCCTCCCAGAAGGTGCTGATCGGCCACGGGGCCCGCCAGCCGCCCAGGAACAGGGTGATGGAGACCGCGGAGACGGTGACCATGTTGACGTACTCGGCGAGCATGAACATCGCGAACTTGATGGACGAGTACTCGGTGTTGAAGCCGCCGACCAGGTCGCCCTCGGACTCGGGCATGTCGAACGGGGCGCGGTTGGTCTCACCGACCATCGTGATGATGTAGATGATGAACGAGACCGGCAGCAGCAGGATGAACCAGCGGTCCTGCTGCGCCTCCACGATCTTCGAGGTCGACATCGACCCGGAGTAGAGGAACACCGAGGCGAACGCGGCGCCCATCGCGATCTCGTAGCTGATCATCTGCGCGCACGAGCGCAGACCGCCGAGCAGCGGGTACGTCGATCCGGAGGACCAGCCCGCCAGCACGATGCCGTAGATCCCGACCGAGGCGACCGCGAGGATGTAGAGCATCGCGATCGGCAGGTCGGTGAGCTGCATCGCCGTACGGTGGCCGAAGATCGAGACCTCGTTGCCGGACGGGCCGAACGGGATCACCGCGATCGCCATGAACGCCGGTACGGCGGCCACGATCGGGGCGAGGATGTAGACGGCCTTGTCGGCCCGCTTGACGACCAGGTCCTCCTTCAGCATCAGCTTGATGCCGTCGGCGAGCGACTGGAGCATGCCCCAGGGGCCGTGCCGGTTGGGACCGATGCGCAGCTGCATCCAGGCGACGACCTTGCGCTCCCACACGATGGAGAAGAGCACGGTCAGCATCAGGAACGCGAAGCAGAAGACCGCCTTGACGACGACGAGCCACCAGGGGTCGGTGCCGAACATCGACAGGTCCTCTGCGGCGAGCACCGCACCGTGCGGGGCCGCGGCCAGTTGAGCGAGGGCAGTCACGCTCGCACCTCCGGTGTCTCGTCGGGAGTACCCGGTGCGGCGGGACCGATCCGCACCAGACCGCCGGGCTGGGCGCCGGTTCCGGCCGGCACGCCCCGTCCGGTGGAGTTCAGCGGCACCCAGACCACCCGGTCCGGCATGTCCGTGACCTGGAGCGGGAGTTCGACGCTCCCGACCGGGCCGCTGACGGCCAGCAGATCGCCGTCCTTGACGCCGGTCTCGGCGGCGGTGACGGCGGAGAGCCGGGCGACCGCGGCGTGCCGCGTCCCGGCCAGCGCCGTGTCGCCCTCCTGGAGCCGGCCCAGGTCGAGCAGCATCCGGTGGCCCGCCAGGACCGCCTCGCCGTCACCGGGCCGGGGCAGCGGCTGGGCCGGTTCGCGCGGGTCCGCCGTGTGCGTGCCCTGCCAGCCGCCGAGCCGGTCCAGCTCGCGGCGGACCGACTTCAGGTCCGGCAGCGCGAAGTGGACGTCGAGCGCGTCGGCCAGCATGTGCAGCACCCGGGCGTCGCCCGGCGCCAGGGTCCGGGTCATCTGCTCCGGCTTCAGCGCGGCCTCGAACATCCGCGCCCTGCCCTCCCAGTTGAGGAAGGTGCCGGACTTCTCCGCGACCGCGGCCACCGGGAACACCACGTCGGCGCGGTCCGTGACCTCGCTGGGGCGCAGCTCCAGGGAGACCAGGAAGCCGACCCGGTCCAGGGCCTCCAGGGCCCGGCCGGGCTCCGGCAGGTCCGCGGTCTCGACCCCGGCGACGAGCAGCGCGCCCAGTTCGCCGGAGGCCGCGGCCTCGATGATCTGGCCGGTGTCGCGGCCGAACCGGGACGGGAGCTCGGCGACGCCCCAGAGGGCCGCCACCTCGTCCCTGGCCCGCGGGTCGGTGGCCGGGCGGCCGCCGGGCAGCAGCGACGGGAGCGCGCCCGCCTCCACCGCACCGCGCTCGCCGGCCCGGCGCGGGATCCACACCAGGGTGGCGCCGGTGGCGGTGGCGGCCCGTACCGCGGCGCTCAGCCCGCCCGGTACTCCGGCCAGCCGCTCCCCCACCACGATCAGGGCGCCCTCGCCGCGCAGCGCCTCGGCCGCGGCGGCTCCGTCGCCGTCCAGGCCGACGCCGCCCGCGATCGCGTCCAGCCACTCCGTCTCGGTACCGGGGGCGGCCGGCAGCAGCGTGCCGCCCGCCTTGGTGAGGCCGCGGGTGGCGTGCGAGGCGATCCCGAAGGTCCGCTGGCCGCTCTTGCGGTGGGCCTTGCGCAGCCGCAGGAAGACGCCGGGCGCCTCCTCCTCCGACTCGAAGCCGACCAGCAGCACGGCCTGGGCCTTCTCCAGCGAGGTGTAGGTGACCCCGCTGCCGTCCAGGTCGCGGCCGCGCCCGGCGACGCGGGCGGCCAGGAAGTCGCCCTCCTCGCTGCTGTGCACCCGGGCCCGGAAGTCGATGTCGTTGGTGCCCAGGGCGATCCGGGCGAACTTGCTGTACGCGTAGGCGTCCTCGACGGTCAGCCGGCCGCCCGTGAGGACCCCGGCCCGGCCGCGGGCCGCGGCGAGACCGGCGGCCGCCGCCTCCAGCGCCTCGGGCCAGCTCGCCGGCTCCAGCTCGCCGGACTCGCCCCGCACCAGCGGGGTGGTGAGCCGGTCGCGCTGCTGGGCGTAGCGGAAGCCGAAGCGGCCCTTGTCGCAGAGCCACTCCTCGTTGACCTCGGGGTCGTTGGAGGCGAGCCGCCGCATGACCTTGCCGCGCCGGTGGTCGGTGCGCGTCGCGCAGCCGCCGGCGCAGTGCTCGCACACCGAGGGCGAGGACACCAGGTCGAAGGGGCGGGAGCGGAACCGGTAGGCCGCCGAGGTGAGCGCCCCGACCGGGCAGATCTGGATGGTGTTGCCGGAGAAGTACGACTCGAACGGGTCGCCCTCGCCGGTGCCGACCTGCTGGAGCGCGCCGCGCTCGATCAGCTCGATCATCGGGTCGCCCGCCACCTGGTTGGAGAACCGGGTGCAGCGCGCGCAGAGCACGCACCGCTCACGGTCCAGCAGCACCTGCGCGGAGATCGGGACGGGCTTCTCGAAGGTGCGCTTCTTGCCGTCGAAGCGGGAGTCGGCGCCGCCGTGCGACATCGCCTGGTTCTGCAGGGGGCACTCGCCGCCCTTGTCGCAGACCGGGCAGTCCAGCGGGTGGTTGATGAGCAGGAGCTCCATCACCCCCTTCTGCGCCTTCTCCGCGACGGGCGAGGTGATCTGCGACTTGACGACCATGCCGTCGGTGCAGGTGATGGTGCAGGACGCCATCGGCTTGCGCTGGCCCTCGACCTCGACGATGCACTGGCGGCAGGCGCCGGCCGGGTCGAGGAGCGGGTGGTCGCAGAAGCGCGGAATCTCGATGCCGAGGAGTTCGGCGGCCCGGATGACCAGGGTGCCCTTGGGCACGCTGATCTCGATGCCGTCGATGGTCAGCGTGACGAGGTCCTCGGGCGGAAGAGCCGCCTCGCCGCCCCCGGAGGGCGCACTCGTGGTGACTGTCATGCGTTCACCCCCCGGTGAGCGTTCTTGTCGTCGGCCCAGACGGTCGACTTGGCGGGATCGAACGGGCAGCCCTGGCCCGTGATGTGCTGCTCGTACTCCTCGCGGAAGTACTTGAGCGAGGAGAAGATCGGTGAGGCGGCGCCGTCACCGAGGGCGCAGAACGACTTGCCGTTGATGTTGTCGGCGATGTCGTTCAGCTTGTCCAGGTCGGACATCTGCCCCTTGCCGGCCTCGATGTCGCGGAGCAACTGGACCAGCCAGTAGGTGCCTTCGCGGCAGGGCGTGCACTTGCCGCAGGACTCGTGGGCGTAGAACTCGGTCCACCGGGTCACGGCTCGCACCACGCAGGTCGTCTCGTCGAAGCACTGGAGCGCCTTGGTGCCGAGCATGGAACCGGCGGCGCCGACGCCCTCGTAGTCGAGGGGTACGTCGAGGTGCTCCTCGGTGAACATCGGGGTGGAGGAGCCGCCCGGGGTCCAGAACTTGAGCCGGTGGCCGGGGCGCATGCCGCCGCTGATGTCGAGGAGCTGGCGCAGGGTGACGCCGAGCGGGGCCTCGTACTGGCCGGGTCCGGCGACGTGTCCGCTGAGCGAGTAGAGCGTGAAGCCCGGGGACTTCTCGCTGCCCATCGACTTGAACCAGTCCTTGCCCTTGTTCAGGATCGCGGGAACCGAGGCGATGGACTCGACGTTGTTCACCACAGTGGGGCAGGCGTACAGACCGGCGACCGCGGGGAAGGGCGGCCGCAGCCGGGGCTGGCCGCGCCGTCCTTCGAGGGAGTCGAGCAGCGCCGTCTCCTCACCGCAGATGTAGGCGCCGGCACCCGCGTGCACGGTGAGTTCCAGATCGAGACCGGAGCCCAGGATGTCCTTGCCGAGATAGCCCGCCTCGTACGCCTCGCGCACGGCCTCGTGCAGCCGCCGCAGTACGGGGACGACCTCGCCGCGCAGGTAGATGAAGGCGTGCGAGGAGCGGATCGCGTAGCAGGCGATCACGATGCCTTCGATGAGGCTGTGCGGGTTGGCGAAGAGGAGCGGGATGTCCTTGCAGGTCCCCGGCTCCGACTCGTCGGCGTTGACCACCAGGTAGTGCGGTTTGCCGTCGCCCTGCGGGATGAACTGCCACTTCATCCCGGTGGGGAAGCCGGCGCCGCCCCGGCCGCGCAGACCGGAGTCCTTGACGTAGGCGATGAGGTCGTCGGGGGACATGGCGAGGGCCTTGCGCAGTCCCTCGTACCCCTCGTGGCGGCGGTAGGTCTCCAGGGTCCAGGACTCGGGTTCGTCCCAGAAGGCGGAGAGGACCGGTGCCAGGATCTTCTCGGGGCTGGTCCCGTTCTTGTCGATTTCGGCGGCCAACGTCATCACTCCCCCTCCTCGGCGGCGGGACCGGCCGGGTTGTCCGGGTCGGATGCCGAGGTCTCTTGTGGCGCGTCGTGGGAGCTGAGGTGTTCGGCACCCTTCTGCGGTTCGTCGCGCGGGGCTTCGCCGCGCGGGCTCACCACGCGGGGCTGCGGCGTGGCCTCGCCCTTGGCCAGCTTCAGGCCGATCAGCGAGGCGGGTCCGGCGCCGCCGGTCGCCTCGACCGCGCCGGGGCGCTCGTCGGGGAAACCGGCCAGGATCCGGGCGGTGTCCTTGTACGAGCACAGCGGGGCGCCGCGGGTCGGCTCGACGGTGCGCCCGGCGATCAGGTCGTCGACGAGCCGGGTCGCGCTCTCGGGCGTCTGGTTGTCGAAGAACTCCCAGTTCACCATCACGACGGGCGCGAAGTCGCAGGCCGCGTTGCACTCGATGTGTTCGAGCGTGACCTTGCCGTCCTCCGTCGTCTCGTCGTTGCCGACGCCGAGGTGCTCCTTGAGCGTGTCGAAGATCGCGTCGCCGCCCATCACCGCGCAGAGCGTGTTGGTGCAGACGCCGACCTGGTAGTCGCCGCTGGGCCTGCGCCGGTACATCGAGTAGAAGGTGGCGACCGCGGTGACCTCCGCGGTGGTGAGGCCGAGCAGCTCGGCGCAGAACGCCATGCCCGTACGGGAGACGAACCCCTCCTCCGACTGCACCAGGTGCAGCAGCGGCAGCAGCGCGGAGCGGCTGCCGGGGTAGCGGGCGATCACCTCCTTCGCGTCCGCTTCGAGCCTGGCGCGCACCTCGGCCGGGTAGGCGGGGGCGGGGAGCTGCGGCATCCCCAGACTGACTTCGCTGCGTGCTTCGGTCACCGGTCGACGCCTCCCATCACGGGGTCGATGGACGCGACGGCGACGATGACGTCAGCGACCTGGCCGCCCTCGCACATCGCCGCCATGGCCTGGAGGTTGGTGAAGGACGGGTCGCGGAAGTGGACCCGGTAGGGGCGGGTGGATCCGTCCGAGACGACGTGCACGCCGAGTTCGCCCTTGGGCGACTCGACGGCGGTGTACGCCTGCCCGGCGGGGACCCGGAAGCCCTCGGTCACCAGCTTGAAGTGGTGGATCAGGGCCTCCATGGAGGTGCCCATGATCTTCCTGATGTGGTCGAGCGAGTTGCCGAGTCCGTCCGGTCCGAGCGCGAGCTGCGCGGGCCAGGCGATCTTCTTGTCGGCGACCATGACCGGTCCGGGTTCGAGCCGGTCGATGCACTGCTCGATGATCCGCAGCGACTGGCGCATCTCCTCCAGCCGGATGAGGAAGCGTCCGTAGGAGTCGCAGCTGTCCGCGGTGGGGACGTCGAACTCGTAGTTCTCGTACCCGCAGTAGGGATCGGTCTTGCGCAGGTCGTGCGGGAGTCCGGCGGAGCGCAGGACGGGACCGGTGGCGCCGAGCGCCATGCAGCCGGTCAGGTCGAGGTAGCCGACGTCCTGCATGCGGGCCTTGAAGATGGGGTTGCCGGTGGCGAGCTTGTCGTACTCCGGCAGGTTCTTCTTCATGGTCTTCACGAACTCGCGCAGGTGGTCGACCGCGCCGGGCGGCAGGTCCTGGGCGAGACCGCCGGGCCGGACGAACGCGTGGTTCATCCGCAGTCCGGTGATCAGCTCGAAGAGGTCGAGAACGAGTTCACGATCGCGGAAGCCGTAGATCATGATCGTCGTGGCGCCGAGCTCCATGCCGCCGGTGGCGATGCACACCAGGTGCGAGGAGAGCCGGTTGAGCTCCATCAGCAGCACGCGCAGGACGGTCGCCCGGTCGGGGATCTGGTCCTCGATGCCGAGGAGCTTCTCCACCCCCAGGCAGTACGCCGTCTCGTTGAAGAACGGCGTGAGGTAGTCCATGCGCGTGACGAAGGTGGTGCCCTGCGTCCAGTTCCGGAATTCGAGGTTCTTCTCGATGCCGGTGTGGAGGTAGCCGATGCCGCAGCGGGCCTCGGTGACGGTCTCGCCGTCGATCTCCAGGATGAGCCGGAGCACGCCGTGGGTGGACGGGTGCTGGGGGCCCATGTTGACGATGATGCGCTCGTCGTCGGAGGCGGCCGCCGACTGGACGACCTCGTCCCAGTCGCCGCCGGTGACCGTATATACAGTCCCCTCGGTCGTGGCCCTGGGTGTCGCGTGGGGAGTGGTCATCAGGAGTACGACCTCCGCTGGTCCGGAGCCGGGATCTGGGCGCCCTTGTACTCGACGGCGATGCCGCCGAGCGGGTAGTCCTTGCGCTGCGGGAAGCCCTGCCAGTCGTCCGGCATCATGATCCGGGTGAGGGCGGGATGGCCGTCGAAGACGAGCCCGAAGAAGTCGTACGTCTCGCGCTCGTGCCAGTCGTTGGTCGGGTAGACCGCGACGAGGGACGGGACGTGCGGATCGCTGTCCGGCGCGGACACCTCCAGCCGGATGAGCCGGCCGTGGGTGAGCGAGCGCAGGTGGTAGACGGCGTGCAGCTCGCGTCCCTTGTCACCGGGAAAGTGGACGCCGCTCACCCCCGTACAGAGCTCGAAGCGCAGTGCCGGGTCGTCGCGCAGGGTCTTCGCGACGGTGGGCAGGTGCTCGCGGGCGATGTGGAAGGTCAGCTCGCCGCGGTCCACGACGGTCTTCTCGATGGCGTTGTCCGGGAGGAGGCCCTGTTCCTCCAGGGCTCCTTCGAGCTCGTCGGCCACCTCGTCGAACCAGCCGCCGTACGGGCGCGAGGTGGCGCCCGGCAGCGTGACGGTACGGACGAGCCCGCCGTAGCCGGAGGTGTCGCCGCCGTTGTTGGCGCCGAACATGCCCCTGCGTACGCCGATGACCTCGCCGGTCTCGTCGCGCGGGGAGGGGACGCCGTTGGCGCCGGGCTCCTGGTCACTCATCGCAGCAGCCCCTTCATCTCGATCAGGGGCAGTGCGTTGAGCGCCGCTTCCTCCGCCTCGCGGGCGGCCTCCTCCGCGTTGACCCCGAGCTTGGAGCCCTGGATCTTCTGGTGGAGCTTGAGGATCGCGTCGATCAGCATCTCGGGACGCGGCGGGCAACCCGGCAAATAGATATCAACCGGCACAATATGATCAACACCCTGAACAATGGCGTAATTATTGAACATTCCGCCCGATGACGCGCAAACCCCCATGGAGATGACCCACTTGGGATTCGGCATCTGGTCGTAGACCTGCCGCAGGACGGGCGCCATCTTCTGGCTGACCCGTCCCGCCACGATCATCAGGTCCGCCTGCCGCGGCGATCCGCGGAAGACCTCCATCCCGAACCGGGCCAGGTCGTAGCGACCGGCCCCGGTCGTCATCATCTCGATGGCGCAGCAGGCGAGGCCGAAGGTGGCCGGGAATACGGAGGACTTCCGTACCCAGCCGGCGGCCTGCTCGACAGTGGTCAGCACGAAGCCGCTGGGCAGCTTCTCTTCGAGTCCCATGGTGTGCCCCTCAGCCCCTCAGTCCCATTCCAGGCCGCCGCGACGCCACACATACGCGTAGGCGACGAAGACGGTGAGCACGAAGAGCAGCATCTCGACGAGCCCGAAGATCCCCAGGGCGTCGAAGGTGACCGCCCAGGGATAGAGGAAGACGATCTCGATGTCGAAGACGATGAAGAGCATCGCCGTCAGGTAGTACTTGATCGGGAAACGGCCGCCTCCGGCTGGAGTGGGGGTGGGTTCGATACCGCACTCGTACGCTTCCTGCTTTGCCCGGTTGTACCGCTTGGGGCCGATAAGCGTGGCGCTGACCACGGAGAAGATCGCAAACCCTGCCCCGAGGGCGCCGAGCACGAGGATGGGCGCGTAGGCATTCACGCTCCTCGCTCCTTCCAGTCGTCCTTGACCGTTGGACCGCATCGGGCGATCTGGCTCGCCACCTCACCAAGATCGTGCACATGTGAGGCAGTTCACAAGCCCGACTGCCCCGCATCCTATGCCCGCCGTCCTGTGATCTGCGACACGGGGTACGACAACGCCTTTGTGATCTCCACCACCTGACGAACGATCATGAAGTCGGATGAGCGGTGATCTTCATACACGAAGCGGCCGAGTGATCACGAGACGTGACATCCGGTGCCGTCATGGCTGGTCAAAGAGGTGTTGCTCTATCAAGCGATGGTGCCTACAGCCAAATTGGCGATGGACGCGATGCGGTGATATAGGGATCTGCCCCACTCTGCGGCGGAGCGGCCCACCGGGGACCGCCGGAGGATCACCGGAGAGATGACGGGGTCGGTCCGGCCCGAGGCGACGCGATGGACGAAATGCCAACATCCGGACATCAGTCCACTACCGGACGAATGGGCCATCAGGCGCGGCCAGTTCGACGCACACACCACACCTCTCGCGCGAGGCGCTCGTATGCCCATCACACAGAGACCACGCTGTGACCTGCATCACTCCACCACCCCCGCCACACAAGCGGGCTTGGCCAACGGCGTGAACGGATGGTAAGTGACGGGCAATTCGGGCGTATTGCCGAAAACCCGTGATCACAGCCGTGATGACATCCGCCCGATTTGCCCGTTACGGCGTCAATAAGGGCCCACAGAAAGCGGAATCACAGATTCCGAACGTAACTGTGTCGCAACACACGTTTCTTGATGGGACCCCTGGAGCCCTGATAGCGCTAGTACCCATGTCCCACACCGCTCTCATACCCAGCCACCGGAAGCCCCGCCAAAGCGCCTCGAAGACGGCGCTGCGGGCCGGAGTTGCCGGTGGCGTCCTCAGCACCATCGCGGTCGCAGGCGCTGCCGGTCCGGCCCAGGCCGAGCCGGTGACCCAGACCATCGAGATGCCCACCATCACGGCCGGCCTCTCCACCACCGTCGCGGCGTCCGCGGAGGCCACGCAGCAGGTCGCCCTGGACCTGGAGACGCAGGCCAACCAGGACGCGGCAGCCGCCACCGCCGCCAAGGCCGCCAAGAAGGCCAAGGCGGAGGCAGTCCGCAAGGCAGAGGCCAAGAAGAAGGCAGAGGCCGCCGCGAAGGCCGAGGCCAAGGCCAAGGCGGAGGCCGCCGAGCGCGCCTCCCGCGCCTCCCGCTCCACCGAGCGCACCACGCTCAGCGCCTCCTCGGGCTCCTCCTCCTCTTCCGGCTCCTCGGTCTCGACCGCCTCCGCGCCGGCCTCCTCCTCCGCATCGGGCTCCGCGGCCTCGGTCGTCTCGTTCGTTCAGATGCAGGTGGGCGACGCGTACGTGTCCGGCGGCACCGGCCCCAACTCGTGGGACTGCTCCGGCCTCGTCCAGGCCGCGTTCCGCACGGTGGGCGTCGACCTGCCGCGCGTCTCGCAGAGCCAGTCGACCGCGGGCACCCAGGTCGGTCTCGGCAACCTCCAGCCGGGCGACATCCTGTACTGGGGCGGCGCGGGCAGCGCGTACCACGTCGGGGTCTACGTGGGCGGCGGCCAGTTCGTCGGCGCGCAGAACTCCTCCACCGGTGTGGTGCAGAAGTCCCTGGACTACGACCCGCCGTCGGGCGCGGTCCGCGTCCTCTGATTCACATCAGCTGAGTTCACGGATTCACAAGCGCCTCGGCGCACATCGGATGGCCGTCGCTCCCCCGCTCGGGAGCACGGCCATTCGGCGTTTCCGGGTGCCTTCTCCGGCGGGAACCCGACATCACCCCCGCAGGTCACCGTTGACGTCGCGAACCTGCCGGACACCGTCCGCGTGCGCTTGTGAACTGGAGCGAACAGCCCCGCTCCACCGCGCACAGGACGGCCCCGTCATGCCCACCGAACTCATCACCCCCACCAGCACCACGCGCCGCACGTCCTTACCCGGCTGGTGGGCCGTGTCCGCCCTGACCCTGGCCCTCTTCGCCATCGTCACCACGGAGATCCTGCCGATCGGCCTCCTCACCCCGATCGGCGCCGAGTTCGGCGTCACGGAGGGCGCGGCGGGCCTGATGATGACCGTGCCCGGCCTCCTCGCCGCCGTCGCCGCCCCGACGGTGACCCTCGCGACGGCGCGCGTCGACCGCAGGCTGATGCTCTGCGCCCTGGTCCTGCTGCTCGCGGTGGCCAACTTCCTCACCGCCGCCGCGCCGGCCTACTGGCTGGTGCTGGTCGCCCGAGTGCTCGTCGGCACCTCCATCGGCGGCTACTGGTCGATCGGCGTCGGGCTCGCCGCCCGGCTGGTCGGCCCCGCCTCGGCCGGGCGGGCGACGGCGGTCGTCTTCGCGGCCGTCCCCCTCGGTTCGGTCCTCGGCGTCCCCGCCGGCACGTTCCTCGGCGACCTGGCGGGCTGGCGCACCACGTTCGCGGCGATGGGGCTGCTGAGCACCGGCGCACTGGCCCTGCTGCTCCTGACGCTCCCCGCCCTGCCTCCGGCCGAGGTGGTCACCCGCCCCTCGGTGCTCCGCGCCCTGCTGCGCGGCACGGGCACCCGGTACGCGCTGCTGATCACGTTCCTCATCGTGATGGCGCACTTCGCCACGTACACCTACGTAACCCCCTTCCTCCGCCAGATCACCGGCACCGGTCCGGCGCGGATCACCGGGTACTTGCTGCTCTACGGCGCCGCCGGGGTGGGCGGAAACTTCATCGGCGGCGCACTGGTCACGCGCGCCCCCCGCCTCGCCTTCGGGACGGCCGCCGCCACGATCGCCGCCGCGACCGCCCTGCTCCCCGTCCTGGGCCGCACCGACGCGGGCGCCCTCGCGCTGCTCACCGTCTGGGGGCTCGGCTACGGCGCGGTCCCGGTCTGCTCCCAGACCTGGTTCGCCCGAGCGGCCCCACAGGCGCCCGAGGCCGCCACGGTCCTGTTCACCGCGTCCTTCCAGGCGACACTCGCCGCGGGCGCGCTCACCGGCGGCGCGGTCGTCGACCACACCTCGCTCCGGGCGGTCATGTGGTGCGGAGCGGTGGTGGCGGGGCTGGTGGTGGCCGTGGTGGGCGCCGGGCGCGCGGAGCCGCGTCCGCGAGGCCGTTGACGCGGGCCGAGGGCCGTCACCCCCGGCGCGGGAGTGACGGCCCTCGGCCCGCGTGGCCGGGCGCGGACGTCGCAGCCGCGCCCACGGATACGCGGGCGTCGCCGCGAATACGCGGGGGTCAGCTCTACAGCCGGTCCAGCAGCCAGGTGCACAGCTCTTCGGTGATGGCCGTGTGCTTGGTGGTGGCCGAGGAGCAGAGGAAGTCGTCGAACTCGCTCTCCTCCGGGGACAGGTCGTCGATGCTCACGTACAGGTCCGCCGGCTGGTCGATGTCACGGACGGCGACCGCGCTGACCGACGGAACGAAGCAGACATCGGGGTGGCGCAGATCCACGGTGGCGCCGAACTTCTCCAGCATGCCGGCCAGGATCCCGTACGAGTCCAGGAAGCCGCCGGGAGCTCCGTCGAGCGCCGGGAAGCCGCTGGTCGTGATCGTCTTCTCGGCCTTCGGGAAGAGGCGCTTCAGCTCCGCGACGACGACTTCGCGGCCTTCGGCCTGGGTGTAGAGCGTCGTTCCCGGGTAGACCAGCTTCCCGGTGCTCGCCAGTGCCACCTGGCCGGGCGGGACTTCGAGCCCGGTGCCGTTGCCCCGGCCGTTGGCCACGGCGAGCAGCCGCGGCCGCCGGGGCCACCCGCCGACTTCGCGCAGCATCTCGAGGAACTTCTCGCGCTCCGGGTCGACCCGCACCGTCCCGTGCTCGCTGTCGTAGTGCCGCCACAGCATCTGGCGGGCGGCCGAGCTGTTCATCTGCTTCGCGAAGTTGTTCGCGACCGGGATGAAGTGGGCGAACGCCTGGAGCCCGACCGGGATCACCGCACCGCGGTGAGGGCTGTCGTAGGAGAAGTAGACGGCCGTACGGTGATCGATGCTGTCGTGCTCCATCTTGGCGAGCGCGTACCGGGTCACGATCCCGCCCATGGAGAAGCCGCCGACCGTCAGCGGAGTGTCACCCACCTGCTCCCCGATGGTGCGGTGGATGGCGCCGGTCACCGTCCGCGCGTTGTCCAGGATCGAGGCACTGCGGTCGTCGTAGCCGATCAGGATGACGTCGCTGCCGCGCTCCCCCAGAGCACTGAGGAACGCGAATTTCCCCTCCAGCCCCCGATAGAGCGCGTCGAGGTCACTCCGGCCCAGACTGAAGCCGTCGGCCATGAGCACCGGCTGCCGGATGCCGCTGTTGCCCGCGCCGTAGTAGACGCGGGCGAAGCCGTACGGCAGATCCCACTCCTCGTCCGGCTTGCGGACCTGCACCTGACGCGTGGGCCCGGCACCCGGCGCGCCGCCGACGGTGAACGCCCCGATGCTGTGTTCCGCCGACTCACCCTGCTGTACGGACAACGTGCGCTCCTCGCCCCTCGCCCGTGCCGCAGCGGCCCGTACGGCACGGGCTCGGTGACTGCGGACGGGTACGAAGACCGGGACATCATGGCCAGGCGGGCGGTCCCCGTACCGGCGATCTTGGCCACGCTCACCCGTCCGAGTGGCGGACGGAGAAAGGTTGTTCATACCTTCGTACGCGCAGCGCGCCCGGCGTACGGTCCCGGTACGGACCGGCACAAACCACACGGTCGTGGCGGTCCGTACCCGCCCGCCGCGCGTCGTGGTCCCCCACCGGCCCGTCAGGCTCGGTGGCGGGCGCTCTACTGGGCGGCTGGGTTCAGCCGCTCGGGGCGCTGCGTCGCGGCGAGCCCCGCGGGTTCACGCCGCCGCTCCGCACGGGGCGCCACATCGAGTGGCACGTACGCCCTCTGCTCCACCCGACGCTCACGCCCCCGACGTCTCCGCCGAGGGCCCACTGATTCGGGGTCGGCCGCGCTCGCGCGGGAGAGCTCTCTTCGCGAGGTTGTTGAGAGGAAGCTTCTCGTGGTCGGCCGGGCTCGCGCGGGAGAGCTCTCCGCTTCAAAGCCTTTCCGCGGCACCCGTCAGCGGGAAGCTTCCGTTGCCTGCGGGTTTCCCTGCTCGGCCGCGCGGCGGTATTCGGCGTTGATGCGCCGGGCCTCTTCCAGCTGGTCTTCGAGGATCACGATGCGGCAGGCATCTTCGATCTTCGTTCCCTGGTCGACGAGTTCACGGGCCCGGGCGGCGATGCGCAGCTGGTAGCGGGAGTACCGGCGGTGACCGCCGTCCGACCGCAGGGGGGTGATCAGCCGGTTCTCGCCGAGCGCACGGAGGAAGGCCGGGGCGGCGCCGAGCATCTCCGCGGCTCGGCCCATGGTGTAGGCGGGGTAGTCGTCATCGTCGAGGATGTCGGTGGGACGGGGACTGCGAGGGGGCATAGCACCTCATCTTTCGGGGACATGGTCGAGGGGCCCGAACGCCTTGCGGCACCCGGGCCCCGAGCTTTCAACACCATCTACCGGCTGACTGCGCCGGCCTTCTTGTTCCGCTTGTCCGCCTGGGAGGGCAGAGGTGCGGAGATCGCATATGCGTGACCGGGGACCACCTTCCGTTCCGGGGTCTGCGGTACCCGAGCGGTGCTTCTTCTCACCCGGGCGATCCTGATGGCGTCGGCTCCTTACCTCGTACGAAATCGGTCGTTCCTGCGGTTACCGCGGGTGCTGCTCGCGACCCCTGGGGCCGCTCGGCCCGGCTGCCAGCGAGGGAGCCCACCACTTCCGGCTCCGCCACTCCACCGCCGTTCCGCACCCTGTTCCGGTCCTGCGCACGGCAGTTCGTGTCTGCCGTGCCGTCTTTGCCGTCCTGGTTACGAGGAAAACACTACTCACGGCACAACCCAGATGTCTACTCTCGCCATGACAGTTTTTCTTCGTTGCACAGTCTGCATCTTCTTGCTGTGCCCATGTGAGGGAAATTGCTCCACTGTGAGTGTGAAGTCCGATGGGCCGGGCACGGGCACCTCTTAGCGTTAAAACCAACGCAGTGGGGTGATCGCGTATGAACGGCACAGCGACGACCGGCGCGGCAGTGCCCGCAGCCCTGGTCATCGAGGACGACAGCCCGTCCGGCGTGGCTCGCGCCCGCGATGCCACCCGCACCTTCGCCCGCGGTCTCGACCCGGCGCTGGAAGCCGAAGCGGCGGAGACTCTCATCCTGGTGGTGTCCGAACTCGCCACCAACGCGGTACGGCACGGGGGCGGCAGCTACACCCTCCGGCTCGACGCCACCGCCGAGTCGGTGCACGTGGCGGTCAGCGACCTCAGCGCCTCACCACCGTGCGAACGCGACCCGGACCTGAGCGAGGGCACGGGCGGCTTCGGCTGGCACATGATCCGCCATCTCGCCGACGACGTGGCCACGGTCCCCGGCCCGGGTCAGGGCAAGACCATCTACGCCCACCTGAACCGACACCGCACCGAGGAGGGCGGCGCCACCGCACAGCTGACCTGGTGATGTGCGGGCACTACCGTTCGGCACGGCAATGAGGACAGGGAAGGGGACGAGGACGGGGACGAGCCCTGCGGGTTCACGCTGCTGCTCCGCAAGGGGCACCACACCGATCGGCGCGTGCGCCCCTTGCCCCACCTGACGACCACACCCCCGGCCGCCACTCAGTGCGCGATGCCGTCGATCAGCTCACGCGCGCCCTGACGCAGCAGGCTGACGGCGACGGACGTGCCGAGGGTGGCCGGGTCGAGGGGCCCCGCCCACTCGTGGGCGTTGAGGACGGTCTTGCCGTCGGGCGTGAACACCTTGGCCCGGAGGGAGAGTTCGCCGCTGCCTTCGACCTGGGCGTATCCGGCGATGGGGCTGTTGCAGTGCCCTTGCAGGACGTGCAGAAGCATGCGTTCTGCGGTCGTCTCGCGGTGAGTGGCCGCGTCACCCAGCTCGCTGATCACGTCGATGAGGGCGGTGTCGTCCTCGCGGCATTGCAGGGCGAGGACTCCCGCGCCGATCGGCGGGCACATCAGCTCGGACGACAGCACTTCGGTGATCACATCGGTACGGCCGATGCGTTCGAGCCCGGAGAGGGCCAGCAGCAGCGCATCGGCCTCCCCGGCGGCGAGCTTCTCCAGGCGGCGGTTGGCGTTGCCCCGCATCGGTACGCAGTCCAGGTGCGGGTGCGAGGCGGCCAGCTGGGCGATGCGCCGGACCGACGAGGTGCCGACGCGGGTGCCGGCCGGGAGCTCGTCGAGGCGGAGGCCCTCCGGGTGGATGAGCGCGTCCCGGATGTCGTCCCGGGCAAGGAACGCGGCGAAGGCCGTACCGGCGGGCAGCGGCCGGTCGGCGGGGATGTCCTTCACGCAGTGCACCGCGAGATCCGCCTCGCCCGCGAGGAGCGCCTGGTCGACCTCCTTCGTGAACGCCCCCTTGCCCTCGACCGCCGCGAGGTCGCCCATCCACTTGTCGCCGGTCGTCCTGACCGGGACGACCTCGGTGACGGTGTCCGGGTAGCGGGCGGCCAGCAGCGCGCGGACACGCTCCACCTGGGCGAGGGCCATGGGCGAATCGCGGGAGACGATGCGGATCGGATTCAGTTCAGAGGCGGGCATAACGCCGACGATAGACCTCGGTCCGGGGCGTGGCCGTCAGGCCCCGGCGTCCATCTCAGCCAGGTGGCACGCGGATTGAGGGCATCGGGCAGCTGTACGAGGACGTGATCGGCGCACCGCCTCTGCTGGGGTCACCGGGATCGCAGACGGTCGATGAAGTCGGCCACGCCCTCCACCTGTCGGTAGGGCTTGAACGCCGGGGCCAGTTCACGGACGAGGGTGACGCAGCGTTCGGCGCCGATCCTGGTGGCGAGGTCCAGCGATTCGGTAGTGACGGCCAGCGCCTGTTCGATGTCGTTGGACCGGAGGAAACCCTTGGCCTGATAGGTCAGGAAGATGCCGCGCGTCTTGTCCCTGGCCTTGGGCAGCAGGGCCATGCCCTCGGTCATCTTGGTGCGGGCCTCCTCCGTCCGGCCGAGGTCGAGCAGACACTGCCCCGAATCCACCGCCAGGTCCGCCGGGCTCATCCACGCGCACCATCCGGGCGCGGGATCGGTGGCCCGCACCGACAACTCGGTCTCGGCCGAGGACAGGTCCCGGTAGCAGTCGGTCCGCCGTCCGAGAGCCGCGTGGGCCCTGGCCCGGCGCACGAACAGCAGCGACCGGGCGGTGGGGTGCCTGGTGCCCGAGATCGCGTGGCCGAGCTGGTCCACGGAGACATCCGGCTTGCCGAGCCAGTTCGACTGGTAGGCGAAGTCGGAGAGCACCCCGGCGCCGAAGTCGCGGTTGCCCGCGACGTGCGAGGAGTGCAGTGCCGCGGTCCAGAGCTTGCCCGCCGCGTAGTGCTTCCCCTGGTCGAAGCGGTACCAGCCGCACGTGGTGGACAGTGCGGCGGCCAGGGTGTGCAGACGCCTGCCGGTCCGTTCGGTGCACCGGCCGCCGTCGATCAGGTCGGTGACCGTGGCGAGGTGGGCATCCGCCAACTTGATGGTGTGCTGGCGCTGTTCGGTCGGTAAGGCCGTCAGCTTCGCGCTGGTGGCCTCCAGCCAGTCGATGAGTTCGGTATCGACAGCCGTCCGCCCGCTGAGTGCGGCGGTGAGGCGGTCCGTCTCGATCGTGGCCCACTGGGCGGCGAGGCCGGCCAGCGCAGCCGCGCTGTAGGTCATGAAGCTGCGGCGGTCCATGGCGGCTTTCTGTGCGTCTCGAAGTACGTGAACCGTGTGCGCCGTCCCGAGCGGCATAGGAAGATCCCGGCCGGGCAGCCAGTCGGGCCAGCCGTGCGACTCCAGTTCCCTCATGGGGACGCCGAAAGCTTCGGCTATCAGGATCTGCGAGTCGGGACCGGGCTTCTTGCGCCCGTTCTCCCATCGACTGACGGCTGTCTTGTCGGTACCGGAACGGAGTCCATGAGTGCGGGCGACCCGGTCGAGGTGCGCGGCCAAGTCGCTCTGCGACCACCCCCGCAGTTCGCGGGCGTAGGCGAGGGGGTGCCGGATCGGATCGTCCACGCGTCAATTCCATCATCGACAGTGACCGTCAGCGTACTGGGAGCGAGGGCGGGACAACCCCGGGACTACACATCTCGCCTGTCCGGGGCCCTTTCTTTCGGTTGTACTCAATACATCGAGATGTTCCCGCACGAAGCGGGAGGAATCCGCCGTGAACGATGAGCCTCAGCCACGGGCCTTGTCGCCACGGCAGTCGAGGACCACCCGCCGGGCCTGCTCGCGGCGGGCAAAGAAGATCAAGGAGACCCCGATGTCCATCTCAGTCCAGCCGTGGGGCGTCAAGCGCCTGGCCCCCTATCCCAACGCCGTGCGGTACGCGTTCACCCGGACCGGGATCGATCCCGAGACGCAGACGACGCGCTACTTCGACGCGCGGGGTCGGGTCATCGACATGACCGGCGGGCACGGCACCAGTCAGTCGACATCCTCACCGACCTCGACCGGCGCCGACGGCGGTGGCTCGCAGCCGCCCGCCCCTGCGGACTCGGACGCCCTCGAAGACCACGTACCGGACTGACATGACCGACTCACCGGTTCTCGTCATCACCGCACTCGGTGACGTCACAGCGGATCTGGTGCTGAGCGAGCTGTACGGCCGAGGTGTCCCGGCCGTACGGCTCGACCCCGCCGTCGACTTCGCCGGGCAGGCGCGCATGAGCGTCCGGGTCGGAGCGGCCCCGTTCACGGGGGACCTGAGCACAGCTTCCAGATGCGTCGGCCTGACCACCGTCCGCTCGGTCTACTGGCGGCGCCCCACGCCCTACGGCGACCCACGACGGAGCGAGTCGCCCCAACAGCGTTTCGCCCTCGAACAGTCCCGCGCCGGATACACCGGAATGCTGACCGCGCTCCCCGAGGTGCCGCACGTCAACCACCCCATCCGCAACCGCGCTGCCGACCACAAGCTCGCCCAGCTCGGCACGGCCGAGCGCCTCGGCTTCTCCGTCCCCGAGACCCTGATCACGAACGTTCCCGGGGACGCCCGCGCCTTCGCGGCCGAGCACGGGCCCGTGATCTACAAACCGGTTCATGGCGTGCACCTCACAGGTGAGGACGGGTGTAGCCGGACCATCTGGGTTCGCCCTGTCCACGCCGACGAGCTCGATGATTCGATTGCCCTGTGTCCCCACCTGTTCCAAGCCTGCGTCCCGAAGATCGCGGACATCCGGCTCGCCGCCGTCGGTGACAGGTTGTTCGCCACACGGATCGACACCGCCGGCGATCACTTGGACTGGCGGCAGGACCAACGTCTGATCACCTGCTCGCCCGTACCGGTCCCGTGGGAGGTCCGCGAAGCCGTCGGTCGCTTCCTCCGCGCGTTCGAGCTCACCTTCGGCGCGTTCGACTTCGCCCTCGACGGGAGCGGCCGATGGTGGTTCCTCGAATGCAACCCGAACGGGCAGTGGGCATTCGTCGACGAGCCCACGATCCGCGCCATCGCGAGTGCGCTCGCCGACATCCTCCAGAAGGGCGCACCCACATGAACCCTGAGCACTCCGCAGTCCCTCGCCGCCGGCTCGTCCAACAGCTCGTCGCCGAAGACCTGTTGCACGACTCGGACGTTCTCCGCGCGGCCCGGACCGTACCGCGCGAGGTGTTCCTCGGTCGCGCGGTCTACCTGCCGAGCGACCCGCCGGGCGTCACCGTGTGGACGCCGACTCGGCGCGCCGACGTCCCGGCCGAGGAGTGGCTGCGCCTCACCTACCGGAACACGACGTGGGTCACGCAGATCGACGGCGTACTCGCGGAGGAGGCAGCCGCGCCGATCACCGGCGGCACGCCGACATCGTCCTCGACCCTTCCCGGGCTGATCCTGTGGATGATCGAGCAGGCCCGGGTCTCGGCCGGCGACCGGGTCCTGATCATCGGCGCCGGTACGGGGCTGTCGACCGCCTACGTGTGCGAGATCGCGGGCGAGGGCCGCACCACCGCGATCGAGGCCGACCCCGCCGTCGCCGAGCGCGCCCGCGGGGCCCTTGCCGAGGCCGGGTACGCACCGACCCTGATCACGGGCGACGGTCTGCGCGGACATGCCGACCGGGCCCCGTACGACGTCGTCCTCGCGTTCTGCTCCATGCGCCATGTCCCGTACGGCCTGCTTCGGCAGATCAAGGAAGGGGGCACCCTGCTGGTCACGCTGGCCGGGTGGGGGTTCGGGCACGGCCTGGTGCTCCTCACCGCCGACGGCGAGGGCGGAGCAGCCGGCCGGTTCCTGCCCGGGTACACCTCGTTCATGACGGCCCGCTCACACGACCGGCCCCCGCACGGCCCCGTCGAGCTGCTGCCGGGCGAACAGCGGCGGAGCAGGATCGACCCCGCCCTGCTCGACGACTGGAACGGCCGGTACGTCGCCCAACTCGCCGCGCCGTCGGCCGAACGGCTCGGCGCGGGGCACGAGCAGATCCTGCTCGACGTCGCCACGGGCTCGCAGGCGAGGACTCAGATGGCCGAGGGCGGCGACGGATGGAACGTGATCCAGCGTGGCCCGCTCAGGCTGTGGGACGCCGTCGAGGACTCGGTCGCCCTCTGGCAGGCCCATGGTTCGCCGCACCTGTCCGAGTTCGGCATGACGATCACCCCCAGCGCCCAGCGGGTGTGGCTGAGGTCTCCGGACGGCCCCGGCTGGACGCTGCCCGTCTAGGGTCTGTCCGGTGGATCAGGGTCGGATAGGGCATATCAAGAACCTGTGGTCACAGGTCGTCAGCCGTTCCATCGATGGCGGGGCCGCATCCTTCGGGAAGGTTGGCGACGATCAGATCGATTGCCTCCTCCACGGTCTCGGGCTCGCCGAGGGTGGTGCCGTCAGAGCTGCGGATCACCACGAACCCGCCGCCACCGCGGGGGAACAGGGCGCCCGCATCCTGGGTCCACGGGGATCGGATGCATCGGCTGAAGTACAGGGCTCCGTGGCTTACCACAGGAAATAGTTCTCGCAGGCGAGGGTTCGCGTACGCCGCTCGGGGCATAGCCGGGTCGATCAATCCGTTGCTGGAATCGAGGACCGTCTTCCATTTCTCTGCGACGATTTCTGCGGCTCGTGTGCGGTCCTCATCATCTACCATTTGCTGATTCATCCCTTTCTGGGTTTAGGAGGTTGCACCTCAGGAATGTCCGGCTTCGGGACATTTTTGACTTCCTCATTACCTGAGTACCATCTTATTTCCTCCCAGGGGCGTCCGAGCGGATCGGGCTCGTTGAACATCACATCAGATTCGTACATACGCACATTGCGCGCGACGACGCTCATCTCCCAAGCCGTCCCCAAGCCTGGGCCCGGATAGTTCCCGGGGGTGGTACTGAATGGTTGGCCGTTCCGAACGGCGGTCTGGAAGGCGTCCACGATGGTCTCCGGGGTGTTCCAATTGCCATACTCCCCCCTGCTGTTCGGCATCCCGTCGAGGGTGATGAACAACGTGGTGTCTCGGTCGCCCACAGCGGCCATGACGTTCGTCATCCACACAGGCCCGGACGGCTCGATCTGGGCGTAGTCGCCCCCGTTGTAAGTGTGTGCCCCTGGTTCGCCGTTGGCGCGGAGATGCAGGGCCAGCGAGTTCGAGGCGTTGGTGGGCTCCTGGTTTACCCCCAGCACCACGCTGTGAGGGTCCTGTCCGCTCCGGTGCGGGCACCCCGCCAGCCCCAGCGGGTCGATCCACCGCGTCGGGTTGTCGACGTAGGCGATCGCGTTCGGGGCGGGGGCGAGGCCGAGAGGGTCGGGGGACAGGTAGCGGGCGGTTTCGGGGTCGTAGTGGCGGTGGCGGTTGTAGTGGAGTCCCGACTCGGGGTCGAAGTACTGGCCCGGGAAGCGCAGCGGGGTATAGGCGTCGGCGCCGCGGTTCCATGAGGTAGTGCCCCAGAGGGTGGCGCGGGTGTGCCACACCACCTCGCCCTGTTCGTCGATGAGTTCACGGGGCGTTCCGACCAGGTCGGTGATGATCGCGAAGAAGCGCTGGTCGACCTCCGATTGGTCCACGAGCCGTCGTTCCACCTGGGTGACCGGCTTCACGCCGTCGTGGTCCCAGGTGAGGGCGACGGATTCCGGGGTGCCTGGTGTGGAGGTGTTCTGTTCGCACAGGGTGTCGCCGTCCCAGGTGAAGGTCACCTCCTCGGCGACCGTCGCTCCGTCCCCGGACAGGCGCTGTTTGGCGGTGCGGCGTCCCAGTGCGTCGTAGAGGTAGCGCCAGCGTGTGCCGTCCGGTGTGGTGACCGAGACCAGACGGTCCTCGGCGTCCCAGCCGTAGCGCCAGGTCTCGGGCTTGCGGGAGAGGCGGGCCTTCTGCCGCAGGATCACCCGGCCTTGGGCGTCGTGTTCATAGCGGCAGCGGCCGGCTCGGGTGATGCGGGTGCCGGTGTACTCGCGCGGGCCGGTGGCGGGGTCCGTACCGGGCCAGGAGGCAGTGGTCTGGTTACCGGCCTCGTCGTACGCGTACCGCTCCGACCAGTTCTCCGCGGTGACACCGGTGACCCGGCCGTCGCCAGTGACCTCCAGCCGCTTGTGCCCGCTGGTCAGTTCATCGACCGAGGTCAGGTGGCCGTCGGCGCGGTACGTGTACGAGCGGTGCTGGAGTATCCGGTCGCCGGGCGTGCGGACACTCTGGTCGGTCAGGCGGCCCGCAGGGTCGTAGGCGTGGTCCACGGTCAGCGCGTCACCGATCCGACGGGTCGTCTCGCGCCCCGCCTCGTCGAAGGCGAAGACCACGTGTCGCCCCGAAGCGTTCAGTTCGGCTCGCAGCCCGTTGGGGAAGGACCAGCTGCTGACCGCCCCGGACGGTGTGACCCGGCGAGTGCGGCGGCCGGTCTCGTCGTAGGTGTTGCTCAGTTCGCGGCCGTCACAGATCTCGCGGAGGACCCTGCCCGAACCGTCGCGGACGTAGAACAGCTCGGTGCCGGCGCTTGTCGCGGAGGCGAGGCGCCCGTGGATGTCGTAGTCGAAGCGCGTGACCGTGCCGTCGACGTCCTTGGCGGTGACTCGGCCCGCCGTGTCGCGGGTGTAGCGGACTGTCTGGCCCAGAGCGTTCGTGCGGGAGGTGAGGTGCCCGCAGGCGTCGTGTGTATAGCTGAGGGAGCGGCCGTCGAAGTCGGTCTCCGAGGTGAGGCGTCCCGCAGCGTCGTAGTTGTAGTCCCAGGTCAGGCCCTGGGGATTGGTGACACGGGACATGCGCAGTTCGGAATCGTGCGTGAACTCCTGGCGCGCACCATCGGGTGTGATGCGTGCGGAGACAAGATCGAAGTGCGTGTATTCGAAGCGGGTCTCGCCGCCCGCCGCATCGGTGTGGACGAGGCAGTTGCCCTCGCCGTCGTAGGTCCACGACTGCTGCGAGCCGTCGGGGTCCGTACGCCGGGCGGGCCTGCCCTCGACGGTCCATTCCAGCTCGGTGGTGCGGCCCTGCGGGTCGGTGATCTTCACCGCCCGCCCGAATGAGTCGCGGACGTAGTGGGTGACTCCCCCGAGCGGCCCGCGCACCGCCAGCGGAAGACCGGCCCTGTCGCAGCGCAGCCGGTCCAGCGCGCCGAGGGAGTCGTCGACACCGGTGAGCTGACCATCCGGTCCGTGGGTGAGGCGGGTTGTCGTGCCGTTCGGCCGGGTGAAGAGCGTCGGGTTGCCCCGGTCGTCGTACTCCTGCCGCGAGGTCGCGCCGTCAGGGCCGGTGACGGAGGTGAACTGGTTCAGGTCGTTGTACTCGATGTCGGCGGAGCTGCCGTCAGGGTGCTCGATCCGGGTCAGGTTTCCGTGATCGTCGTACGTGTATGCGGTGGTCCGGCCGAGCGGATCCGTTCGGGAGAGAAGGCGGTCGTAGCGGTCGAAACTGCGGCGGGTGATACCGCCCAGCGGGCCCGTCTCCGCGACCGCCTGGAGCCGGTTGTTGAAGTGATGGACCTTGGTCGCACCGAGAGAGTCCGTATACCGGGTGACGCGGTCGCCCGTCTCCGGGTGGACGTCGTATGCGAACGTGGACGACAGGTAGCCGTCCGGGCCGATCGTGCGGACGACGCGACCGTCGTCGTCGTACACGTAGCGGAAAGTGGAGTCGTTACGGTCGGTCCAGGACGTGATCCGGGCGTCCGCGTCGTAGGTGAAACGAAGCGGAAGCCCTGAGGAGTTGACGACGCCGCCGAGGTTGCCGAGGTGGTCGTAGTCGTAGCGCATGACGGCGACCGGGCCGTCCGGCGTACGCAGCGACATCTCTCGTATTCGGGCGTCTTCGACGGCCAGATCGATCCGGTAGCCGCCGGAGTGGGCGACCGTTGACGGACTGCCGTCACCGAGGCGGACGAAGGAGATCCGGTTGAGGTTGCGGTCCTCGATCTCTCCGAGCCAGTAGGCCGGCGACGTGTTGTACGGGCCGCCACGGAACGAACGGGTCAGGCCCGTGTGCGGGTCGGTGACGCGATAGGTGGTCTCCGCGTTGTCCTGTCCGCCGTGCACCAGCGGGAGTCGGGCACCCTCAAGGGGCAGGACGCCGTCGTCGTCACCGGGCAGCGGCAGTCGTGGGTAGACGAGGAGCGAACCGTCCTCCCGTGACCACACCGCGCCGACGCCGAGCGGGTCGAGCTCGATCCGCTCGTCCAGCGTGGATGCCCAGCTGCGTCCGAACCACTGGCCGTACCGGTAGCCGGAGAGATGTGTCCGGCGCAGGACGAGCGGAAGGACGCCGGGCAGGGTCACATCGGTCTGCGGCAGCGTCATCTCACCGGTGGCGACGTCCACCGGGTCGTTCTCGCATATCTTCTTGTCCAGCGAGATGCTGTGACGGCGGGGCTCTTCTTTGGCGTTCTTCAGAACGTCCGCCTTGGTGCGAGCGGAGTTCTGACGTGTTCGGGGGCGCGGCAGGGATTCTCCGTCGTCCTTGCGTACCTTGGACATCCGGTCCTTGATATCCAGGTCGATCTTCTTCTGGGCTTCGGATATCTCCTTGACCGCCTTCGGCAGGTCCTCGCCGAGGTGGTTGCCCATCGCCTTGTTTGCTTTGCCCAGCGCCTTCATGGCTTTGTCGAGCACGGGATCGAGAGCGCCGGCGATATCGTCCTTGCCCCGGGTCCGGCTGTGGTGCGTACCGGCCTTGGCCAGTCTGCCCGCCGTCTTGCCGTGGATGTCGACGCTGACCAGCTTCAGGCTGGTGCCGGCCCGGTCGTGCTCCCCGTGTTCGATGTGCACGCCCTTGCCGGATGCGCCCCCCGGGCCGTTCGCCGAAGCGAGCTGGAAGGACTCCTTGGCGCCCGCCACCCCTTCGTTGAAGCCCTCCTTGCCCGACTGGCCGACCTGGTTCATGTCGACGCCGTCCTGCAGCCCGAGCATGCTGGCGCCCACCTGTATCGCCAGATCCGCGGCCATGTTCTCCAGCGCGGAGACGGCCGGTTCGGTCAGAGCGGAGACGATGTAACCGACCACCTCCTCCAGGCACTCCTTGATGACCCGGCGGATGGCCTGCTGGGCGACCGCGATCGCTCCTCCGCCGATGAGCATGGACAGCCCGCCGGTCACCGGTATCAGGGCCATGGAGATGCCCGCCTTGCCCGCCAGCACGCTCAGGTGGACAAGCGCCGCGTACTTCATGGCCTCGATCGCCGTGGCCGCGTTGTCCAGGGCTCCGGCAATCGTGCGAGCGCCGTCGGCCAGATCCTTTACATGCTTGTTCTTGATCTTGCCCCAGTGGCTGCCCAGCGCGTCCAGGGCTTCACCATGACCGGACGAGAGCAAACGTTGCACGTACTGGTTGGCAAGGTGGCCGTCATCCTCTACGTCCTCGGCGAACTCCCGGAGGGCGTCGGCCATGTCTCGGTACGCGTCTTCGTCGACGTTCGGCCAATTGACGCCGATGACGTCAAGCAGGGTGTCGGCCCAATCGGGCACAGTTACGGACACAGTACGAAGCCCCCCGAACCAAGCTGCGTTCACTGAATGCAGATGCGAAGAGAATCTCATTCCTGGACCGCTCCACCAAGGCCTTTCCAAGCCGGTCCAGGCCGGAGGCGGGCTGGATGCGGGCCGCACGCCTCTGAGCCCCCGGCCGTTGGCCAGGGGCTCAGAGGTTGGGAAGAACGGCCAGGCCGCCTTCACGGCGCGGCCCGCAGGCGCGTCCGGTGACTCGCGAACAGAGAGCCAAGGGCTGCTTCGTACGTCCTCCGAGGTGGGCGGGCCCGTCCCGTCAGGCCTTCGGGGCCACCTTCGAGAGGCCGTTGATGATGCGGTCCATCGCGTCGCCGCCCGTCGGGTCGGTGAGGTTGGCGAGCATCTTGAGGGTGAACTTCATCAGCAGCGGGTGCGTCAGGCCGCGCTGGGTGGCGACCTTCATGACCTTCGGGTTGCCGATCAGCTTCACGAAGGCGCGGCCCATCGTGTAGTAGCCGCCGTAGGTCTCCTTGAGCACCTTCGGGTAGTTGTTCAGGGCCAGTTCGCGCTGGGCCGGGGTCGCGCGGGCGTGCGCCTGGACGATGACGTCGGCCGCGATCTGGCCCGACTCCATGGCGTACGCGATGCCCTCACCGTTGAACGGGTTGACCATGCCGCCCGCGTCACCGACGAGCAGCAGGCCCTTGGTGTAGTGCGGCTGGCGGTTGAAGGCCATCGGGAGGGCGGCGCCGCGGATCGGCATCGTCATGTTGTCCGGGGTGTAGCCCCAGTCCTCCGGCATCGACGCGCACCACGCCTTGAGGACCTCGCGCCAGTCCAGCTCCTTGAACGCGGCGGAGGAGTTGAGGATGCCGAGGCCGACGTTGGAGGTGCCGTCGCCCATGCCGAAGATCCAGCCGTAGCCGGGCAGCAGGCGGTCCTCCGTGCCCCGGCGGTCCCAGAGTTCCAGCCAGGACTCCAGGTAGTCGTCGTCGTGGCGGGGCGAGGTGAAGTACGTACGGACCGCGACGCCCATCGGGCGGTCCTCGCGGCGGTGCAGGCCCATCGCGAGGGAGAGCCGGGTGGAGTTGCCGTCGGCGGCGACCACGAGCGGGGCGTGGAAGGTGACCGGGGTCTTCTCCTCGCCGAGCTTCGCGTGCACGCCGGTGATCCGGCCGGTGCGGGGGTCGGTGATCGGGGCGCCGACGTTGCAGCGCTCGTACAGCCGGGCGCCGCCCTTCTGCGCCTGGCGGGCCAGCTGCTCGTCGAAGTCGTCGCGCTTGCGGACCAGCCCGTAGTCCGGGTAGGAGGCGAGATCCGGCCAGTCCAGCTGGAGCCGGACGCCGCCGCCGATGATGCGCAGGCCCTTGTTCCGGAGCCAGCCGGCCTCTTCGGAGATGTCGATGCCCATGGAGACGAGCTGTTTGGTGGCGCGCGGGGTGAGGCCGTCGCCGCAGACCTTCTCGCGGGGGAAGGCGGTCTTCTCCAGGAGGAGAACGTCCAGGCCCGCCTTGGCGAGGTAGTACGCGGTCGTGGAGCCGGCTGGGCCTGCCCCGACGACGATCACATCCGCGCTGTGTTCGGACAGGGGCTCGGTCACGGTCGGATCTCCCGAAGACTCGAAATCGCGTGCCGCGCGGCACATGGCCCATGCAGTCTATGGGGGCCCGCTGATCAACCTCCCGAAGGGCTCCCCCATGTCGGCCGCGCCCCGTGCGGCGCTCAGGCGCGGACGCCCCGGTGCAGCGCGACCACGCCGCCGGTGAGGTTGCGCCAGGCGACGTCCGACCAGCCGGCCCGCTGGAGCCTGGCGGCGAGCCCGGCCTGGTCGGGCCAGGCGCGGATCGACTCGGCGAGGTAGACGTACGCGTCGGGGTTGGACGACACCGCGCGTGCGACCGGCGGCAGCGCCCGCATCAGGTACTCGGTGTAGACGGTCCGGAACGGCGTCCAGACCGGCTGGGAGAACTCGCAGATGACGACCCGGCCGCCCGGCTTCGTCACCCGGTACAGCTCGCTCAGCGCCGCGTCCGTGTCCTGGACGTTGCGCAGCCCGAAGGAGATGGTGACCGCGTCGAACGTCTCGTCCCGGAACGGCAGCCGCGTCGCGTCGCCCGCCGTGAACGGCAGCCAGGAGTTGCGCTTCTTGCCCTCCTGGAGCATGCCGATGGAGAAGTCGCACGGCACGACGTACGCCCCGGTCGCGGCGAACGGCAGCGAGGACGTCGCGGTCCCGGCGGCGAGGTCGAGGACCTTCTCCGCGGGGCGGGCGTGGACCGCCTTGGCGACCTCCTTGCGCCACAGCCGGGCCTGGCCGAGCGAGAGCACGTCGTTGGTCAGGTCGTAGTTCGCCGCCACGTCGTCGAACATCGAGGCGACTTCGTGCGGCTGCTTGTCCAGGGAGGCTCGGGTCACGCCTCCCATTCAAGCAGTCCGCCGGTGGAGCGCCGAGACGGGCCCGCCGCCGGAGCCGGGCACGAGGGCGGCGACGCGGTGTCCGGCCCGGCGGACACTCCGTACCGGGCCTGCCGAGGCCCCGCCCTGCTTCGCACCACCCTGTCCGGGATTCGGACACGGGTTTGGATTCGGCTTCAACCTTTCCGGTCCGTGCGCTCTCAGTAACAGGAGGAGAGACCACCGACGGACCGTGAAAGGGGCCGGATGAGCGCGGGGACCGGCCGGGACGCCGACAGCTTCGAGGAGTTCGCGCGGGCGGGCCAGCGCAGGCTGTACCGCACCGCGTACCTGCTGTGCGGCGACGCGGAGGCGGCCCGCGATCTGACCCAGACGACGCTGGCCAAGCTGTTCCAGCACTGGCACCGGGTGAGCGCCGCCCACCATCCGGACGCCTATGCCAGGACCGTACTGACCCGCACCTACATCGCAGAGCGACGCCGGCGGCTGCGCGACTTCCGTGCCCATACGCCGATCGCCGCGCACGCGCCGGCGGTCGGCCCCGAACTGACGGTCACCCTGCTGGCCGCGCTGGCCGAACTGCCGCCCCGCGCAAGGGCGATGGTCGTCCTGCGCTACTGGGAGGACCTGAGCGTGGAGACCGTGGCCGAGCTGCTGCGGTGCAGCCCGTCCACCGTGAAGAGCCAGTGCTCGCGCGCCCTCGCCACCCTGCGTACGCGGCTGGGCGACGCACACCTCTACACCACCCGAAGCTGAGGAGAACAGTCGTGGACATGTCTTCTGACCGCTTTCCCGGCCGGGCCGCGGACGAGGGGGCCGAGGCCGCCGCGGGGGCAGAGGTGGCCGAGTCCCTGCTGATCAGGGCGGCCATGGAGCAGGCGACCGACGGTGCGCCGGCCCTGCCGGACCTGGTGCCCGCCGCCCTGGTCCAGGGCCGCCGGCGCCGCATCCGGGCCCGCGCGACCATCGGGGCGGTGGTGACGGGCGTGGTGGCGCTCGGCGCACTCGGCGCCGTCCTGCCGCTGTGGAACGGCAACGGCAGCGGCGGTACGGAACCCGCCCGGACGTGGTCCGCCGCCTCGCGGCCCACGGGCATCGCGCCGACGCCGGCCCCGGAGAACGTCCCGACGGACGCGCCGTCGCCCGTGCCGTCGGACGGGTCCTCAGGGGCGCAGTCGGCCCCGGCGTCACCGGTGCCCACCAACGCGCCGGAGCCGCCCACCGTGCACATCGAGCCGTCCCCCGGCCAGTCGTCCATGGCCGACCTGCCGGCCGCGGAGCGGGCCCGGCAGCAGGAGTTCCAGCACCATGTCGCGGCGCTGCTCGCGGAGTTGCTGCCACGGAAGGTGGGCCCGGTCCACCCGGTGGACCTCGCCGTCAGCCAGTACCAGGCCGGGAGCGGCGGCGAGATCTTCCCGGTCGTCCTCTCGGTACGCCCCGGGAGCGACCGGAGTGTCGCTCCGCAGGAAGCGCCCTGCCGCCAGTACCCGGACGGCCTGCCGCACTGCAAGCGAGCGCGGCTTCCCGGCGGGATCGAGGCCCGGGCCGTGACGTCGGCCGCCGGCCCGGACGGGTCACCGGCCGCCACGCGCACCCTGGTCCGCTTCACGTACGGCGGCAGCGCGGTCGTCCTCTCGGTCGGCGGTGACGGCAGCACAGGGGGGCCGTCACCCGTCACCGCCGATCAACTGCTCGGCGTCGCGGGAGACTCCAGGCTTCTGGAGCTCGTGAAGTACGCGGCGGCACACCCCATGGAATCGAAGGAGTACGCGGACAGTGTCGGTTGAGGTACGCAGACAGCAGGAACAGCGACGGAGCGGCCGGGGGGACCGGCGGCGCTCGCGGCAGGACCGTCGCCGCCGCAGCCGGGTACGGCTGCTGGTCGCGGTCCTCGTACCGACGGCCGTGATCTGCATCGCGGTGGCCGCTTCGCCGCTGTGGACCGGCGGGGACGATCTGTCGGCCGCCGCGGCCGCGTCCGGATCGGCCGGTCCCGGTTCCGGCTCCGGTTCTTCTTCCGGTTCCGGAAGCGGAACCGGCGACACGTCGCGTGCCATGGACTCCGCGGCCGGTTCCGGTCCGAAGGGCGGGGCGGGTATCGAACCGAAGGCGCGCGCCAAGCCGAAGGTGAGCGCGAAGACCAAGCCGAGCTCCGGCTCCAAGGGCGGTGGCCGTCCCGGCATTCCCTCCCACGGCCCCGGCACCTTCACGGTCGCGCGGGCGGGCGCGGCCTCGGGCGGCGGCAACGCCTACCGGGTCGAGGTGGAGGACGGCTCCGGCGTCGACCCGGAGAAGGCCGCCACCCAGATCGCCGGGTTCCTCGCCGCGCCGCGCGGCTGGGCGCACGGCGGCGAGCACACGTTCCACCAGGTCACGAAGGGACCGGCGGGGCTGGTCGTCCGGATCGCCACGGCGGCGACCGTCGACAGGATCTGCGGGAGCAGCGGTCTGGACACGCATGGCGAGGTCAACTGCCGCGTCGGCGTCGACGTCATGGTCAACCTCAAGCGCTGGCAGACCGGCTCACCCGAGTTCGACGGACCCCTCGCCGAATACCGCGCCCTCATCATCAACCACGAAGTCGGCCACTGGCTCGGCCACGGCCACGAGACCTGCCCAGCCGAAGGCCGGCCCGCCCCCGCCATGATGCAGCAGATCTACGGACTCAAAGGATGCGTCGCCAACGCCTGGCCCTACGACACCAAGGGCCGGTACCTGGGCGGCCCCTCCGTCCCATAGGGCTCCCGCACTCCCACGGTTCCCGGGCGAGTGGACTGAACCAATCCGGGCCATCAGCGGTCATTACATAGGGCAGTAGGAATACTTGGAGCACTGGGGAGGGGCGCGGATGTCCGGATCGGACGTGCGTCGGCGGGGTCAGCGGGGGCGTGGCCGGAACCGGCTGCTCATCATCGCCGTCGTCCCGGTCGTGCTGGTGGCGGCCACCGTGGCGGGGCTCCGGTGGAAGAACGAGCGCGCGGGCGGTACCGCCGGCTCGGGCCCCACCGCCTCCTTCAGCGTCGCCCGCAAGGCCGCGTCGACCACCGGCAGGGGCCACGCCTACCGGGTCGAGGTGGAGGACGGCTCCGGCGTCGACCCGGACAAGGCGGCCGCAGAGGTCACCCGGATCCTCGCCGCGCCCCGGGGCTGGTCGCATCACGGCGAGAACACCTTCCGCCAGGTCGCCGAGGGCCCCGCGGGGCTGGTCATACGGATCGCCTCGCCCCGGACCACGGACAGGATCTGCGGGAAGAGCGGTCTGGACACGCATGGCGAGGTCAACTGCCGCGTCGGCGTCGACGTGATGGTCAACCTCAAGCGCTGGCAGACCGGTTCACCCGAGTTCGACGGACCCCTCGCCGAATACCGCGCCCTCATCATCAACCACGAAGTCGGCCACTGGCTCGGCCACGGCCACGAGACCTGCCCAGCCAAAGGCCGGCCCGCCCCCGCCATGATGCAGCAGATCTACGGACTCAAAGGATGCGTCGCCAACGCCTGGCCCTACGACGCCAAGGGCCGGTACCTGGGCGGCCCGTCGGTGCCGTGAGGCTCCTGCGGCACCCGGCGTGCCGCGGCACCCGGCGCGGGCTGCGGCACCCGGTGTGCTCAGCGCCGCCGGTACACCAGCCGCCCGGCCAGGACGGTGACCACGCAGGACCCCGCCCCCGCCGCGACGAGCGCGGCCTCGTCCGGTACGTCGAACACCGCGAAGTCGGCGCGGGCCCCGGTGACGAGCGGGGCGTGCACGGAGCCCGGCAGGTCACGGCCCCCGGCGAGCGGATCGAGATCCGCCTCCCCGTCCGTGGAATCGCCCCCCGGAACACTCCCCGGAACCTCCACCAGGCCGGAGCGGGACACCGCGGTCCGCACGGCCGGGTCGCGGAACGGACCGGTGAGGTGCGTCGTCCCGTACCGCAGCATCTGCTGGAGGCCCCGGCGTACGCTGCCCGCCCACCGGGTCGCGTCCAGCTCCCGCGCCAGCCGCGCGAACGCCTCGCCCGACAGCGGATCGGCGCCGAGTGCGTCCGCCTCGCGGGGGTCGGGGTGGTAGCAGCGGGTCAGCAGCCACTCCGCGTGCCGCTGCCGCAGGCCCGGGGCGATGACGCCCGGCCACTGCCGTACGCGCGCCGCCGGATGAGCGGCGGCGACCGTCCCGTACGGTCCGAGAGCCACGATCCGGTCCCCGTCCACGGCCACCGCGCCCCGCTCGACGGCGGCCGCGCCGACCGGAAGGACCAGCGGCGCGGCGTGGACGGTCAGCACGACGGCGTCAGTTGGCGTTCAGGAGCTTGAGCTCCGGGTGGGCGGTGCCGCCCTCGATCGCGGTGGACGAGATGTGCGAGACGACGCGCTCGTCGACCGGGTCGTTCGCCGGGTCCTCGTGGACGACGAGGTGCTCGTACGTGGTGGCGCGCTGGGCCGGGACCCGGTCCGCCTTGCGGATCAGGTCGATGATCTCCAGCCGGTTGGAGCGGTGCTTGGCTCCGGCGGAGGAGACGACGTTCTCCTCCAGCATGATCGAGCCGAGGTCGTCCGCGCCGTAGTGCAGCGACAGCTGGCCGACCTCCTTGCCGGTGGTGAGCCAGGAGCCCTGGATGTGCGCGACGTTGTCCAGGAAGAGCCGGGCGATGGCGATGATCCGCAGGTACTCGAAGAGCGTGGCCTGCGTCTGGCCCTTCAGCTTGTTGTTCTCCGGCTGGTACGTGTACGGGATGAAGGCGCGGAAGCCGCCGGTGCGGTCCTGTACGTCGCGGATCATGCTCAGGTGCTCGATGCGCTCGGCGTTGGTCTCGCCCGTGCCCATCAGCATCGTGGAGGTCGACTCGACCCCCAGGCCGTGGGCGATCTCCATGATCTCCAGCCAGCGCTCGCCGGACTCCTTGAGCGGGGCGATCGCGGTGCGCGGCCGGGCCGGCAGCAGCTCGGCGCCCGCTCCCGCGAAGGAGTCGAGACCGGCGGCGTGGATGCGGCTGATGGCCTCCTCCGCGGAGACCTTGGAGATCCGGGCCATGTGCTCGATCTCGGAGGCGCCGAGCGAGTGGATGACCAGCTGCGGGAACGCCTTCTTGATCGCGGAGAAGTGCTCCTCGTAGTACTCCACGCCGTAGTCCGGGTGGTGCCCGCCCTGGAACATGATCTGCGTACCGCCCAGCTCGACGGTCTCCGCGCAGCGGCGCAGGATGTCGTCGAGATCGCGGGACCAGCCCTTGGCGGTGTCCTTCGGCGCGGCGTAGAACGCGCAGAACTTGCACGCCGTCACGCACACGTTCGTGTAGTTGATGTTGCGCTCGATGATGTACGTCGCGATGTGCTCCGTACCGGCGTAGCGGCGTCGGCGTACGGCGTCGGCGGCCGCGCCCAGCGCGTGCAGCGGCGCCGAGCGGTAGAGGTCGAGCGCCTCCGCCGGAGTGATCCGCCCGCCTTCGGCGGCTCGGTCGAGGATGGGCTGGAGGTCGGCCTTCTCGGTCACCGGGCTGTCACCTTTCGGCGGTTTTTCAACGGATCTACGGACCGGTTCAGCGTACGCCAGCCCCGGCGCAGGTCAGCCGCCGGACCGGTTGAGCGTGCCGTAGGGGAGTCCCGCGCCCCGCTCGTCGGACCGGAAACGGAGGGTGTCGTCGCTGACGCGGGTGAAGTGGATGTCCGTGGTGGTGGTCGTGCACAGGCCCGCCGTGCCGGGGCGTTCCGGATCGGCGCGCTCCCGGAACATCAGCTCCTTCTCGGTGCCGGAGGTGAGGGACGCGATGCTGTGGCAGCTGACCTCGACGCCGAGGGCGGAGAGCGTCGTGCTCGTACGGACCACGTCGGCGCCCTTCTTCCCCTTCCTGATCACCACGCTGAGCCTGCCGTGCGGCTGGCCGGTCGTCTTCTCGGTGATCGGCCCCTCCCAGGTGCCGATGAAGCCCTCCGGCACCTCACCGACCTGACCGCCCGGAGTCGCCGCGCTGTCCCCGGGGCCGGTCGGCCCGGGGGAGGCGGAGGCGCCCGGGGCACGGCCGGTGCCTCTGTGCTCCGCGGTGTCGCCGCCGCCACCGCCCGGCATCAGGTCGAAGACCTGGGCACTGCCCACGGTCACCGCGGCGAGCGCGCCGGCCACCGCGAGGGCGACGGTGCAGCTCAGCCGGCGTCCCCGGTGCTGCTCGCCCGGCCGGGAGCCGGCGCTCGCACTGACGGTGAACCGGGGCTCGGGCACCCGCTGCCCCGGCACCCCGTCCGTCCCGGGGGCGGGCGGGTGCGGCGGCGGGCTCGTACCCGGTCCGGTCAGGTGGGCCGCCGGTTCGACCGGCGGGCCGAACACCCCGAGGCCGGGGCCCCCGTCGAACCCGTGCGAGGCGTTGGTGAACGGCACCGGCCCCGACTGCACCGGGGCGTCCTGCGGTTCCAGGTCCAGCAGCGCGACCGCGGACCGGCTGACCTCGCGCACCAGCGGGCCGGGCAGCCAGCCCGCCGCCACCCGGGCCGCCGCGCCGCCGGGGGCCAGCCGGTCCGCGAGCCGGGCCGGACTGGGCCGGTGCGCCGGGTCCTTCGCCAGGCAGGAGGCGACGACCTCGCGCAGTTCACCCTCCAGATCACCCAGCTCCGGCTCCTCGTGCACCACCTTGTAGAGCAGTACGGCGGACGAGTCGCCGAGGAAGGGCGCGACACCGGTGGCCGCGTACGCCAGCACCGCGCCCAGCGAGAAGAGGTCGGCCGCGCCCGAGATCTCCTGGCCCCGGATCTGCTCCGGCGCCATGTAGCCGGGCGAGCCGACCGAGACCCCGGTGGAGGTGAGCGAGGCGGTGGCGTCGATGGCCCTGGCGATGCCGAAGTCGATCAGCCGGGGGCCGTCGAGGGCGAGCAGGACGTTGGAGGGCTTCACGTCCCGGTGGATCACGCCCTGTTCATGGACCGCGCCGAGCGCCTCGGCCAGCCCGGCGCCCAGGGTGCGTACCGCCTGTTCGGGCAGCGGGCCGTGCTCGGTCACCGCGGCGGAGAGCGGGGGCCCGGCCACGTAGCCGGTCGCCACCCACGGGACGGGGGCGTCGGGGTCGGCGTCCAGGACGGGCGCGGTCCACTGGGCGCCGATCCGCCGCGCCGCGTCCACCTCGCGCCGGAACCGGGCGCGGAACTGCTCGTCGAGCGCGAAGTGCGGATGGACCACCTTGACCGCGACGGTGCGGCCGCCGGCGCTGCGTCCCAGATAGACGCGCCCCATGCCGCCGGCACCGAGTCTGCCGAGCAGCCGGTAGGCACCGATGCTCAGCGGTTCGCCGGCTTCCAGCGGCTGCATATGCGGACTCCCCCTGTGGACACCGGCCCGGACCTCCGACCGAAGCCTAGAGGCGAGGGTCTTCGAGTCCCAGGCAAACCATCCGCCGATATCGCCCCCGAGGGAACGAACGGCGCCATTCATCACAAGAAAAGAGCCCGAATGTGTCGTCCCGGATGACGGACCGATTGACGGAAGCCACCGGGGCGCACTTCCGACGCTTCCCACTAATCGGCCATTCAACGCGTATTCACTCGAATCGATATCGCCCGGGGACATCCCGTGGGAAGGCGGGAAGTCGGGCGACGGGAAGGCGGCAACACGGAAAGGGCGACGGGTAGACGGAATGCCGCATTCCACCTACCCGTCGCGTGCCGCCCTCGCGTGCGCTCAGCCGCCGAGCAGCTCCACGTTCACGTCCGCGGCGAAGCCGGTCGTCGGGCCGGTCCGGCGGGCGAACTCCTGGACGCCGGCCAGCTGCGCGGGGCCGAAGCGGAAGTCGAGGGTCGTGAAGTAGCGCTCCAGGACCTCCGCGTCGAAGGCCTCCCAGCGCGCCGCCTGCTCCGCGACCTTGGTGACCTCCTCCAGGGAGACGTCCCGCGAGGCCAGGAACGCCTCGTGGACCTTCCGCACCGCGGTGGGCTCGGCCGCCAGGTAGTCCTTGCGGGCGGCCCAGACGGCGAAGACGAAGGGCAGCCCCGTCCACTCCTTCCACATCGCGCCCAGGTCGTGGACCTGGAGCCCGAGGCGGGGGGCGTCGTGCAGGTTGGCGCGCAGCGCGGCGTCACCGATGAGGACGGCGGCGTCCGCCTCCTGCATCATCACGCCGAGGTCCGGCGGGCAGGTGTAGTAGTCCGGGGTCACCCCGTACCGCTCGGCGAGCAGCAGCTGGGCCAGCCGTACGGAGGTGCGGGAGGTCGAGCCGAGCGCCACCCGGGCCCGGTCGAGGTCCTCCAGGGGGCGCTGCGACACGATCACGCACGACATGACGGGACCGTCGCAGCCGACCGCGATGTCGGGGAAGGCGACCAGGTCGTCGGCGTTGCGCAGGAACTCCACGAGAGTGATGGGGCCGATGTCCAGATCGCCTCTGATCAGCTGCTCGCTGAGCTTCTCCGGGGTGTCCTTCGAGAGCTCCAGGTCGAGCAGGGTCCCGGTCCGTGCCAGCCCCCAGTAGAGGGGAAGGCAGTTGAGGAACTGGATGTGGCCGACGCGCGGCCGGTTGCGACGGTCGTCGCCTGCGACGGTTGAGACGGTTGAATTGTCCACATCGCGAGGCTAGACCTGTCGCTCTCCGGCAGCCCCACCGGGGGCGCGCGGCGCCGCGCGATCCCTCTCCCGGCGGGTCGCCGGTCCCTCTCCCGGCGGGTCGCCGGAATGGCGTCGGCCCCGTCTCCCCGCCCCGGCGGAAGAGGCCTCTCCCCAGGGCTTCCGGCCCTGCTCGAAGAGGGTCCCGGACCGCTCGTGCGCACGGCAATCAAACATTCGAGTCGCGTGATCTTTCCCTCTACCCTTCCGCACATCCTGCGTGCTAGGCTCAACGCCAAGTTGCAGTTTGGTTTCCCTTGCAGTACAGAGCCTGCGGAGCATGTAACCCGCAGGCTTTTGTAGTTTTCAGACTTCTTTGCAGGTTCTGGAGCAGGGCAACCCTTTGGCCCAAGGAGGGCTTATGGCTACCGGAACCGTCAAGTGGTTCAACGCTGAAAAGGGCTTCGGCTTCATCGCCCAGGACGGCGGCGGCCCGGATGTCTTCGTCCATTACTCCGCGATCAACGCGTCCGGGTTCCGCTCCCTTGAGGAGAACCAGGTCGTGAACTTCGACGTCACTCAGGGACCCAAGGGTCCGCAGGCTGAGAACGTCACCCCGGCCTAGTTGCCCGGGTCGGCCGATCGCGGCCGGTAACGCAGTACCCAAGGAGCCCCGCTCCCCCGCCTCGGCGGAGGAGCGGGGCTCCTGCCTGTGTGCCGCGGCCCGGCCGTCCGGCTGCCTCCCGCTACTTCGCGGGCGTCTCGTCGCGGCTGTCGACGACTCCGCGGTCGAGTACGGCCTGCATCTCGGTGACCGTGCCCTTCTTGCCCAGCTCGGTGTTCTGGACCAGGTAGGCGCGCATGCCCAGGTAGTCGTAGCTGTTGGCGTCGAAGACCAGTTCCTTGCGCTCGTGGTCCCTCTCGTCCGTGCGGGCGAGGGCCACCCCGGGGCGGCCGTCGCCGTCCTGGGCCCTGTCCAGCGCGACGACGCCGGGGATCTTCGCCGCGGCGCGGTAGATCGCGGCGCCGGTCTCGGGCGGCAGGATGTTCTCGTTGATCAGGCCGGCCACGTAGTTGAAGAGGTTCTGATCGGACGAGCCGGAGTACGCGGCGTCCTCGCGGAGCTTCTTCAGCAGCGCGTCGGGCTCGGTGGGCAGCTTCTCCAGCGCGGCGTAGGTGTGGTTGCGGTTCCACTCCGCGAGCCCCTCGTCACCCTCGCGCGGCGCCGACCAGACGATGTCGTCGCCCGGCTGCTTGAGGCGGCTCTGCACCTTGTCGGGGTTCTGGGACGTCCACGCCTCCCGGTAGTACGTCTTCAGCTTGAACGGGCTGCCGACCTCGGCCTGCATGTTGGAGTAGTGCGAGCGCACGTAGACGAACTGGTTCACGCCGACGCGGGCCGCGGGGCCCTGCGAGGCGCGCTCCGCGACGTTCTCCATCAGCGCGCCGACACCGTTCGCCGAGCCGACCTCGACCTTGACCACTGGGGCCGCGCTGAGGTGGTACCCGGTGTCGCCGCCGCTCCCGCCGGGACCCGCCAGGAAGGTGAAGGCGAGCGCACCGGCGGCGACCATGCCCGCGGGCACGGCGTACCAGGCGCGGTTGCGGCGTGGCCGTACCGCCGCCGGGGCCTTCCCTTCCCGGGCCTTGTCCTGGACCCGGGTCTGGTGGATCTCGTTCATCAAATGCTCCCTGAGCAGCCGGTGACGGTCGCCCGGCAGGACCGGTCCGTGCGGCTCGGGCAGCTGCGCCCTGAGCTCCCCCGCAACCTTCTCGGCGTCGGCACTCATCGGTTTCCCTCCCTTTCGTTCGACCGGACCGCGGTGGCGCGGTCACTCAGGTACTGTCCGGCTGATCCGGGTAGTTCCATGTTTCTTGTGGTTTCCGTGATTTTCTTTCTCTCGTCCTCGGTGAGTTCCCTCAGCCGCTTCCGGGCCCGGGAGAGCCTGGAGCGGACGGTTCCGACGGGGACCCCGAGCGCCCGTGCCGTGTCCCGGTAGTCCAGGCCGTCCCAGACGCAGAGCAGGAACACCTCCCGCTCCTTGGGTCTGAGCCGTCGCAGCGCGGCCTGCGCGGCGGCGAGCTGTTCCGCGTCGTGGATGCGGCCCACCAGCTCGTCCGCGAAGTCCGGCACGGCGGGTCCGACCGGAATCCGGGTCAGCGCGGCGTCATGCCGCCGGGCGGCGCGGCGGGTGTTGCGCAGGACGTTGGTCGCGATGCCGAGCAGCCAGGGCCTCAGCTCCTCGTCCGACTCCCGCAGGGTCGCTCGCAGCCGCCATGCCTCAAGAAAGGTGAGCGAGACGATGTCCTCCGCGCCGGCCCAGTCGCCGGTCGAGCGGACCGCGTACCGGAACACCGTCTGCGCGTAGTCGTCGAAGAGGCCGCCGAACGCGTCCGGGTCGCCTGCCCGTATCCGGGCTCTCAGAGAATGCTCCACGTCATGTCCTGTCCCCGGCGGAGAGCAGGTTCCAGTGGTCCGCGTCACACCCGCCCCAGGGCCACGCGATGCTTGACCTTGACACCGTGTGAGGCCGTGCACTGGGAGACATCATGTTCACCATCGGAGACTTCGCCCGCCACGGGCGGGTGTCGGCCCGGATGCTGCGTCATTACGACGCGATCGGGCTGCTGCCCCCCGACAGTACCGACCCCGACACCGGCTACCGCTACTACGGCGGCGGCCAGCTCGCCCGGCTCAACCGGATCATCGCCCTCAAGGACCTCGGCTTCACGCTCCAGCAGGTGCGGGCCGTCCTCGACGAGGAGGTGGGTCCGGAGGAGCTGCGCGGGATGCTCCGGCTGCGGCGCTCGGAGCTGGCGGAGGCGATGGCCGCGGCGGCGGCACGGCTGGCCCAGGTCGAGGCGAGGCTCCGGTCGATCGAGAGCGAGGGACACATGCCAGTGGACGATGTAGTGGTCAGGAACATCGCGGCGGTACGGGTCGCGGAGCTGACCGGGGTGGCCGCGGGCTACGGACCGCAGGACATCACTCCGGTGATCCGCCCCCTGTACGAGCAGCTGTTCCCGCTGCTGGAACGGGCCGGGGTCGCCCCGGCGGGTCCGGGGATCGCGCGCTACGAGGACGCCCCCGAGGGCGGCGGCGCGGTCGTCGTCCATGCCGGGGTGACGGTCTCCGCACCGCCGGGGCCGCTGGGCGACACCGGGATCACGGTGGTCGAGCTGCCCCCGTTCGAGGCGGCGACCGTCATCCACCGGGGCGCGATGGACGGCGTGCTGCCGACGGCCCAGACCCTGGCCCGCTGGATCGACGGCTCCGGCTACCGGTCTGCCGGGTACGCCCGCGAGGTCACCCTGGAGTGCCCGGAGGACGAGTCGCGGTGGGTGACGGAGCTCCAGGAGCCGGTCATCAGGGGAGCCTGACGGCCTGAGGGTGGGGCCGCCCCTCGTGCGGACGGCCCCACCGCTCCTACGCGCCGGGTCCCGCCCACAGCCCGTCGTCGGTGAGCCCGAGCAGATCGATCGCGTTGCGGCGCACGATGCGGTCCACCACGTCCGCGTCCAGGTGCCCCATCTGCGCCTCCCCGACCTCGCGGGACTTGGGCCAGGTCGAGTCGGAGTGCGGGTAGTCCGTCTCGTACAGGACGTTGGCGACGCCGATCGCGTCCAGGTTCTTCAGCCCGAAGGCGTCGTCGAAGAAGCAGCCGTAGACGTGCTCGGTGAACAGCTCCGACGGCGGCCGGTGGACCTTGTCCGCGACCCCGCCCCAGCCCCGGTTCTCCTCCCAGACCACGTCGGCGCGTTCCAGGATGTACGGAATCCAGCCGATCTGCCCCTCCGCGTACATGATCCGCAGGTTCGGGAAGCGCTCGAACTTGCCGCTCATCAGCCAGTCGACCATCGAGAAGCAGCAGTTGGCGAAGGTGATGGTGGAACCGACGGCGGGCGGGGCGTCCGCCGAGGTGGACGGCATCTTCGAGGACGAGCCGATGTGCATGGCGATCACCGTCCCCGTCTCGTCACAGGCCCGGAGGAACGGATCCCACTCGTCCGTATGAATGGACGGCAGTCCGAGATGTGGAGGTATTTCGGAGAACGCCACCGCACGCACCCCGCGCGCCGCGTTGCGCCTGACCTCCTCCGCGGCCAGCCGCGCGTCCCAGAGCGGGACCAGGGTGAGGGGGATGAGCCGGCCGTGCGCGTCCGGGCCGCACCACTCGTCGACCATCCAGTCGTTGTACGCGCGCACGCCGAGCAGGCCGAGTTCGCGGTCCTTCGCTTCGGTGAAGGTCTGGCCGCAGAAGCGGGGAAAGGTCGGGAAGCAGAGCGCGGACTGCACGTGGTTGACGTCCATGTCGGCGAGCCGCTCCGGCACCGAGAACGAACCGGGGCGCATCTGCTCGTACGTGATGACTTCGAGCTTGATCTCGTCCCTGTCGTAGCCGACGGAGGTGTCGAGGCGGGTGAGCGGGCGGTGCAGGTCCTCGTACACCCACCAGTCGCCGATCGGGCCGTCATCGCCCTTCGCACCCATCACGGGCGCGAACTTTCCGCCCATGAACGTCATTTCCTTGAGCGGCGCCCGGACGATGCGCGGACCGGAGTCCGCGTACTTGGACGGGAGCCGGTCCCGCCAGACATGAGGGGGCTCCACCGTGTGGTCGTCCACCGAGATGATCTTCGGGAAGGTCTCCATGCGTACCACGGTAGCGCCGATCTGACGAACCGTCAGCAATCTGTGCGAGGCTCCGTTCCACAATCGTTGTCGAGGGCTCGTGCAGAGAGTCACCCACTGCTGACGTGTCCGCCCTTCACAAGGCAGACTGTTGACGGCGATACGAACGGTATGGAGCAATCCGGATCTCCTCGGCGGTGTCCCGACATGTTCGGTGCGGCACTGGGCAGTGCGCAGAGAGCAGGACAGGAGGCGGCAATGGGCCGTGACGACGGGTCACGGGTGCGTGTTCCGGAACAACGAGCTCCGGAGCGGCAGCCGACGGACGGTACAGAGCTGCGCTTCTCCGTGCTCGGACCGGTACGGGCCCGGCGGGGCGACGAGACGCTGCCGTCCGGTTCGCCGCAGCAGCGCGCCCTGCTGTCGGCCCTGCTGCTGCGGGGCGGCCACACCGCCACGGCCGGTGAACTCATCGACGCCATCTGGGGCGACGAGCCGCCCTCGCAGGCGCTGGCCGCGGTACGCACGTACGCCTCCCGGCTCCGCAAGATCCTTGGCCCGCAGACCCTGGAGAGCGATTCCGGCGGGTACGCCATGCGGACCGGGCCGGACGCGCTCGATGTGACCGTGGCCGAGGAACTGGCCGCCGGAGCTGACAAGGCCCGCGCCTCGGGCGACCGCTGCCGGGCCAGGGTGCTGCTGAACAAGGCGCTCGCCCTGTGGGACGGCGAGGCACTGGCCTCGGTGCCCGGACCGTACGCGGAGAACCAGCGCACCCGGCTGGAGGAGTGGCGCCTCCAGCTGACCGAGACCCGGCTCGACCTGGACCTGGAGGTCGGCTGCCACGCGGAGGCGGTCTCCGAACTGACCGCGCTCACCGCCGCGCACCCGCTGCGCGAACGGCTGCGCGAGCTGCTGATGGTGGCCCTGTACCGCAGCGGCCGGCAGGCCGAGGCCCTCGCGGTGTACGCGGACACCCGCCGGCTGCTCGCCGAGGAACTGGGCGTGGACCCGCGCCCCGAGCTGGCCCAGCTCCAGCAGCGCATCCTGCAGGCCGACGAGGAGCTGGCCCGCCCGGTCGACGAGCCCGTCCAGGCCGCCGCCCCGGTCCGCCCGGCCCAGCTCCCGGCCACCGTGCCGGACTTCACCGGCCGCGCCTCCTTCGTCCGCGAGCTGGGCGACCGGCTCGCCACCGCGGAGGGCTCCGTGATGGCCGTCTCCGCCCTCGCGGGCATCGGCGGCGTCGGCAAGACGACCCTGGCCGTGCACGTCGCCCACCAGGCCCGCCCGCACTTCCCGGACGGCCAGCTGTACGTCGACCTCCAGGGCGCGGGCTCCCGCACCGCGGAACCGGAGACGGTGCTCGGCGCGTTCCTGCGCGCCCTGGGCACGGCGGACTCCGCGATCCCCGACACCCTCGACGAACGCGCCGCGCTCTACCGCTCCACGCTCGACGGCCGCCGCATCCTGATCCTCCTGGACAACGCCCACGACGCGGCCCAGATCCGCCCCCTGCTCCCGGGCACGGCGGGCTGCGCGGCGCTGGTCACCAGCCGGGTCCGGATGGTCGACCTGGCGGGCGCGCACCTGGTCGACCTGGACGTGATGTCGCCCGAGGAGGCGCTCCAGCTCTTCACCCGCATCGCGGGCGAGGAGCGCATCAACTCCGAGCGCGAGGCCGCCCTCGACGTGGTCGCCGCCTGCGGATTCCTCCCGCTCGCCATCCGCATCGCCGCCTCCCGGCTGGCCGCCCGGCGCACCTGGACGGTCTCGGTCCTGGCCGCCAAGCTCGCGGACGAACGCCGCCGGCTGGACGAACTCCAGGCGGGCGACCTCGCGGTGAAGGCCACCTTCGAACTCGGCTACGGCCAGCTGGAGCCCGCCCAGGCGCGTGCCTTCCGCCTCCTGGGCCTGGCGGACGGCCCCGACATCTCCCTCGCCGCCGCGGCCGCCCTGCTGAACCTGGAGCCGCACGCGGCGGAGGACCTCCTGGAGGCCCTCGTCGACACCTCCCTGGTGGAGTCCGCCGCGCCGGGCCGCTACCGCTACCACGACCTGGTCCGCCTCTACGCGCGTTCCTGCGCCGAGCGGGACGAGGAGGCTCCGGAGGAGCGGGAGTCGGCGCTGTCGCGGCTGCTGGACTTCTACCTGGCGACGGCCGCGGGGGTGTACGCGCTGGAGCGGCCGGGAGACCGGCTGGTGGATCAGCTTGAGCCGACGGAGCACCCGGGGCTGCTGTTCAGCGATCGGCACGACGCCCAGGACTGGCTCTACTCGGAGGCCGGCACTCTCCTGGCCTGCCTGTCCCAGTCATCCGGCCCGAAGACGCTCCGCCGGGCGATCGACCTCCTGTGGGCCGCCCTGGACCTCGCCGAGTCCGGTGCCAACTCCAAGCAGTACGAGGTCGCCGCCTCCTTCATGCTGGACGCCGCGCGCCGGTGCGGCGACCGCAGGGCCGAGCGGCGCGCCCTGGTCACACTGAGCAACGCCCATCTGGTCGCCGGCCGGTTCAAGCAGGCCGACCAGGAGGCCGTCCAGGTCCTGCGGCTTTCGCCGGACGCGCATGATCCGCTGCCCGACTGCTGGGCGCTCAACCACCGCGGGGTCATCGCCATCTACCAGAGCCGCCACGAGGACGGCGAGAAGTACCTGACCCGCGCGATCGAGGACTTCCGCGCGGGCGAGAACCTCCCGGGCGAGGCCTCCTCCCTCTGCAATCTGTCCCGGGTCCACCTGGCCATGGGCCGGACGGCGAGTGCTGTCGCGCTGGCCCGGAAGGGGATCGGCATCTACGACAGCATGGGGCATTCGCTCCGGGGCGCCAACGCCCGGTACGCGCTCGGGATCGCGCTGACCCGGAGCGGCGAACTCACCGAGGCGACCCACAGCTTCGAGGAAGCCCTGGACGTCTTCCGCGACAGCCGCCAGCGGCTCTGGGAGGGCATGACCATGTTCCGCCTCGCGGAGACCGATCTGGCCGGGGACAACCCGGCACAGGCCGCCTCCAAGGCGGAGATGGCGTTGACCGTGCTGCGCGGCATCGGCGGGGAGTGGCGCAGGGGGAACGTGCTCACCGTCCTTGGGCACGCCCTCAACGGAATAGGCCAGTCGGGGCGGGCCGCGGCCTGTTGGCACGAAGCCCTCGCGATCTACGAGGCCCTCGACTCCGACGAGGCGGCCGAGATCCGCACCTTGCTGATGCGCGTAGCCACTGAGCAGCCATAACCGGCGCTCGGCCCGGACGTTCATCGTTCGTTTATCGCCGGGCGGCAATCTCATGCGTGTCGATCCGTCGCGTCGGGGGGCAGGCGGGGCGACACGAGCGGCCAACCACTAAGGTGATCGGCCCTGACAGGGGCCCGCCCGGCAGTCCACGGGGGAACAGCCGGGCGGGCCCCCCACGCAGCTCGCCAGCCACAACGGAGATGACGACCATGAGCGAAGCGAAGAAGACCGACCCGATCACCAAGCCCGCGGACACGCACGCGACCGGCGCGGACTCGGGTACGGCGACGACCCAGGACACGCACGCGACGGGGGGCGACATCAAGGCCATGGACACCCACGCCACCGGCAGCCCCATCAAGCCCACGGACACGCACGCCACGGGCGAGCCGGCCAACTAGAGCCACAATTCGACGGGGGTACGGGGGTACGGGGGTACGGGGGAGCGGCCGCGGCGGCGCGGAGGGGGAGCCGTCGCGGCCGCCGTATGTCCGGACACCGGGCCGGGCAGGGCCCTACAGCCCCCGCACCAGCACCAGCACCAGCACCCGCCCCCGACCAGGTGCCGCTGCCACCAAAAAGCGCGCGGCCACCGGGCCGGCCAGACGGTCCAGCAGCGCGGCCGAGCCCAGCGCGGTGCGGTCACCGTCCCCGAGAACCGCGAAGTCCCCGGCCGACTGCAGGTGGACCTAGTCGACGAGCATGCCGCTGCCGTGCGCGTCGGCCAGTCGGACCTGCATTCCGGTCAAGCCGACCACGGTATAGGTGTGCTCCTGGAACCTGACCCGGTCACCGAACCGCAGCCGTCCCGGCCGCGCGGACGTCATCGCCGGCCCCGGAACGCCGGGTGCACCAGCGTGTCGATGCCCAGCGGGTCCGTAGCCAGGTCCGCTGTCAGTTCCTGCTGCCAGAGCAGGTCGGGGACCGGCAGCACGGCCAGCCGGTCCCCGACCTGCTCGGCCCCGGCGAGAAGAGGCAGGGGATCAGCGAAGGTCTTCCGCAGCCGGTCCGCCACCGGCGCGCGATGGCAGCGGCTGTGGCGGTATCGGGACAGCCAGCGCAGGTTCACCCGGTAGGGCTGGTGCAGGTCACCGACGTGACGGAACTGCCATCCCACCTCCTCGCAGACCCGCGCGGTGAACGCGAAGACCTCGGCGGTGTCCTCGTCCACCAGGCCCTCCGGCCGCACGTCGACAACCACACCGGTGCCGTCCAGCAACCGCGCGAAGTAGTCCGGGGTATGCCTGCGCTCCCGCTCGCCGTCCGTCCAGGTGAGGCGGAAGGGCTGCGAGGCGAGCGCGACGACAGCGGGGCGAAGTCCAGCGCCATCGCCGCGTCCCGCTCCACCCACACTCGTAGCCCACCTGAGTTCGCGAGGTCGCCGCCCAGTACTCACCGGTGAAGTTCTTCTGTCCCTTGAACGAGGCGAACGACCGCACCGGCGACGCCAGTTCGAAGGCTTCGCCCCACCAGCGCGCCAATGGGCCGGAACGCTCGACACCGTCGGCGTCGACGAACCCGACCTCGACGCCCGAGGCGCACTCCCGCGCAAAGTCCCTCAAGGCTGAACCTCCCCCCGACACCCCCAGCCGCGATCTCCCCCTTCACTGCGAGGGTGATGCACCCTGCGAAGGCTCATGACAGAGAGCTGGTTGTCGTCACTCGAAGAGGTGACAGCCCGTCTCAAACAGTCTGGTCGACGCTGGCCAGCAGTGGTGTGCCCCACCCGAGGACGAGTCGGGGGCTCCCTGCGAGCTCACTCACGGCTGGAGAGAGGAGCGCGTAGCTCCACCCGGAGTCGGATGGACTTGTCGATGGGCAGTCCCAAACCGGCGTGGCGAAGATCCTTTGAGTAGCGTGCGATCAGGTCCAGATCCCGTAGTTGCCGCTGCAACTCGGAGGTGAGCGCCTCGTCCATGTCGACGGGGAGTTCGTCTTCTTCCTGTTCAGCCAGGCACTGAAGGTGTTGGTCGATCGCCTCAACTGCCCGGTTACTGTTCCAGACGGCGAATTCCTGACAGGCGAACAGGTAGGCATGTGCGGCATACAAGGTCGCCGCTGCGGCAGACTCGTCCGCGTCATCCGGCCCGTCCTGGCCGTCGTTGTGGCAGTACTCGCTGAGCATGTACTCGCCGACACCGCGCTTGACCACCGAGAACGCTGTCGAGTCGCCCAGGGCCCCCTCCCACACGGAATTCAGCAGCGGTCGCAGGCTCATGGTGAACGGCGCCTGCTCGTCCTCCGGCAGTGCTTCGTGCCAACTCATCAGGCGTTCCGCGATGCCGGCGGCGAACACGCCACGCTCGCCAGACGACACCGCCTTCAGCCGCTCTTCCACTAGCGCCGAAAGCTCCTGCCACGTATCCATGCGAGCCACCCCAGAGTCGCCATTCCAGCGTGCCCACGCTGGCCAGGGCGATCATCGCAGTCACCGGTGACAACCCCACACACGAGCCCCCAGCCGCCTCCGCGCTCAATCGGCGAGGGCTGCCTCCCGCCCCGGCAGGTGTCTGGCGGACCGGATCATCGGAGACGCTGAGTGAATCGGACCAGATCATTTGAGGCTGGGACCAGATCGACTGAGACGGGACAGTAAGCGGCGCAACTGTCATGTCGCACCGAACCTTGAGCGGTTCTCACCGAACCTTGACGGATCGCAGTTCGTCTCAGCGAAGGTTAAGCACGCAGGTCAGGGCGTTGCCGCAGTGCGCTGAGGCCCGGCCTGTCCACCGCGGAGGCGATCGGTTGGAGGCTGGGGGCACGCGCCGACGGTGCCTCGCTCGGCCCTCTGACCTGGGGCGCAGCCGAGGTTCAACTTCGCTGAGAATTGCTCAAGGTTCAGTGCGACAGGACAGCAACGGCTGTTCGTGCAGGCCGGGGCTGCAACACGGGTGCGTTGCAGCCCCGTGTTGCAGGCCCGGCGACCCGGGGCGCCGGGCGCGGCATGGCTGACCTGTGACGGCGAACCTGGACTGACTGCCACCGAAGATGGGCCAACGCCATTTCATGACAGCGAGGATGGACCGCCGCGTGTCAGAAGCACAGAGCCCACCAGCAGAACGGTCGGCTCAAAATTCGATGCTCCGGCGAGCGTGCTGGCCCGGATGCGGGTGTCGCCGAGATACGGGCCAATGGGGCAATAAGTGGATCGTGAACGCGGCAAGCCCCAGGTCACGGCGGTGGGTGCTCGTCGCCGCTGAGCGGTTCAGGGCCAGACAATTATGTCGAGCGTTACGTACTTGCTCTCGTCGCGGGTCTGCGGAGCCTCCTTGATCGTCACAAGGCCGATGCGGTCGTTCCGCTGCACGCAGATGCGCACGCCTTTGGTCAGGGCAGAGTTTCTGATGATGTCGGTGTACCTCGTGTCCGACCGGCACACCTCCAAGGACCCTTCCTGCCCGGAATCCAGCTTGCCCATCCGCCCTTTGGACTGGAGGCCGTTGAAGCTGTCGTAGGTCAGGTCGTAGCCCACGCCCTCCCGGAGCTCGATCGGGTCGTCCGAAAGGACGATGCCGTAGTCGGCGGGCATCCTGATGTCGTTCTTGGTTACAGGATTGCCGGTTCCCGTTTCGGCCGACGGCGAAGTGGTGGAAGCCGGAGGTGTTTGTGACACCGTCGCAGAGGCAGTGGGCTGTGCTATCGGCGTGGGGGTTCGTGCTGTGGGTGAGTTGATCACCACCGGCAACCCGAAGAACCCGAACAGCAGGCCCACCACGCCGGTCACCGCTGACAGCATGGCGGCCCACTCGCCGAGGCGTCTGGGCTGAGGCGGAGCGGGCGGGTCAGGGCTGGGCGGAATGGAGGGCGGCGGGGGCGTGGAAGGCGCGTTCATGTACAGCTCCTTCTGAGTAGGGCATGCCATGTCTGTTATCAACTCAGCTATGCGGTAGCCGTGTTGAGTCTGCCGGGATAGTGCAGGTGACATTACGTTGCGAGGACGCCTGATGCCTGTGGTTGTCGCCCACCGGGGGGTGATCCAGCCACGGCCGGACGTGCGCCACATACCTTGAGCACACGCCACCGGTTGGTTGAGGGTGGGAAGCTCAAGCAGGGAGAACTCGGTTCCGCTCAGAAGCCTGCGTAGACCTACGGCTGCGACCTAGAGTTGCCGCGTTCAAGATCCGTCGATCGCCCCTTTGGCCTGCATCTCGGCGATATGCGAGAGGCGTCAGTCGTTCGTCCGCGAGCCCGCGTCACCTTCGCCTCGATCCACGCTGACCTGCGGCGGTCCATCTTCGGGGACACGAACCGCCGTCAGTCCGACTTCGGTGGCAAACGAACCGCCTTCGCTGTCACAGGTCAATGGCGACGGCGCAGAAACAGGGCCGGCCACCGACAGGATCCGGCTGCTCCCTCGCCGCACGCTGGCCGATCATCCCGCTGACACGGCCTCAGCCCCCCTGACAGTGTGCGGTGATCGGATCACCGGACGGCAGGGGGCTCCCGTGGAAGCACGGATGTGGAACGGACTGGTCGGCGTCGCAAAGGAGACGTACACGGCCTCGCTGGGCGAGGGGGTCGTGCCGCGCCCGCTCATGATGCCGCTGGTGCGCGGCGAGCTGGTCGGGCTGGTCTGGGTCCGCCCGCTCCGGGTCGGCCAGGACGCGCTCGCCGGGATCGCGGAGCTCGCGAACATTACCGCAGCGGCCGGCGCGGACGAGGTCGTCCTTGCGTGGGAGACGCACGACGTCGCCACCGCTTGCGAGCTGCCGATCGTCGGCCCAGTGCCATGCCTGAACATGGTGCTCGCCACTCCGGCCGGGCACGTGCTGCACCAGTTCCCCTACACCGAGCAGTTCCTGTCCCGCAGCCCCGAGGGCTGGGCGGCGGTCGGCCCCAGACTGGAGGCTGGCCCCCGCGCCGCAGCCCGGCGGCGAGCTGGTGCCGCCGATCCAAGCCGCGGTGAACTTCTCCTTCACCCCGATCGAGCTGGACCATCCAGACCCGTTCGGCGTCACCGTCGTGCTGATGGAAGAGGACGGCTACCGCATCAGCCTGACCGAAGCGTTCGCCCGCTGATCCCATGCCCGCGACTTCGACACCGACGCGCCCCACCGGCTCAGGGACGCGGACGACCTGATCAACGCCCGCAAGCGGGACGAAGCCGAACGGATTCGCGCCCGCCAGCGAGACGCCGACGAACGGATGTACGTGATGACCACCAATCTCGTCATCGATGCCCAGGAGCAGCTCGCCCGGCGCCGACTGCTGAACCGCATCTGGCGCGCGCCTGGGGCACCCGGGCGACCCGCCACGGTTCGTCGTGGGTGACCTGATCGGCGGCGGCCTGCGCCTGATGTCCTTGCTGACGCTGGTCGGCGTCTACTTCGCCGGGGCTGCCCGGCAGCAATCGGTGCTTATCTGCCTCCACCTGCACGAGTACACCGCTTGCCGCTTTTGTTCATATTTAGCAGCTAGAGACGACGGCGACCGGACGCGGCGCGGGCAGCACGACCGGAGCCACCGGCGCGGCCGGGACGTCGTCAGTCGGCTGCGCGGCCGCGGCTTCGGCACGCGCCTGAGCTGCGGCGGCCCGCTGCTCACGGACCTGCTCCCAGCGGTGGGCCTTGGCCCACGCTTCGCGGTCACATCCTGGTGCAGCTGCTCGGTGGCCGCACGACGCTCGGTCTCCGAGGCGTACGGCATCGCGGTGTCGACGGCGGTCGCGACCGTGCGGCGCTGTGCACGGCGGTCGGCCTGTCGGTCCTCGCAGCGCGGGCAGTCCCGGCCGGAGTCGAGCAGCGCGCCCTAATCGCACCGGGGCTCGGCACACAGCTGGCGCTGCGACAGGCCCCTGCCGATCAGCCAGCCCACCGGATCGACGATCGGCTTGCCCAGCCGCATCTGCTCCTCCAGGCGCCGGGCGAGCCGGTCGGCCAGGATCTTCGGCCCATTGGTCTGCCCCGCGAAGCCCACCACCTGCTTCAGCTCGCTGCGGGCGGCGGCCTCCACCAGCTTCCGGGTTACCGAACGGTCCAGGCGCGCCCACAGCAGGTCGACCGGAGCCAGGACGACCCGCAGGTCCTCCGACGGCAGAGCCACCCCCATGTCGTCCTCGTCCGAGGCGAAGACGACCACCCGGCCCGGCTGCCGGTCCGAGATCACCGGGAGGGCGGCGTCACCTCGGCCAAGGTCATCGCGCTGGTCACCACGCGGATGCCCGAACGGTGGGAGTCCTTCCCACGGCGCCCGGACTCGGCCGCCGACGGATCAGCATCCGTCACCGGGCCGTACTCGACCTCCAGCCGGCCCACCAGCTCCTCCAGCCGGTCATGCTCGCGCTGGCGCTCTATGGCGCGGGTGACATACGCGCTGAAGGCACCGGGCCCGACCTCGGCCCGAATCTCCTCCGCCGGCTCCTCCGGCAGAGTCACCGTGTACTTCTTGGTTGCCCTGCCCATCACCATGGAGTGATGAGCTGGCGCAGGCCGCCCCTCAGCCCTCCCCGCGCCCCCGCAGCTCCCCCTTCACCACCTTGCCGCTCGCGTTGCGCGGGAGCTCGCTGACGAACTCCACCGCCCTCGGCACCTTGTAGTTCGCCATCTCGCGGCGCGACCAGGCGATCAGGTCGTCGGCCGTCACCGTCGCGCCCGGACGGCGCACCGCGTACGCCTTGCCGACCTCGCCCAGGCGGGGGTCGGGGATGCCGATGACCGCGATGTCGGCGATGTCCGGGTGCAGGCCCAGGAGCTGTTCGATCTCCGCGGGGTAGGCGTTGAAGCCGCCGACGATGAACATGTCCTTGATCCGGTCCGTGATCCGCAGGCTGCCGTCCGGGGCCAGGACGCCCACGTCGCCGGTGTGGAGCCAGCCGTCCGGGGTGATCGTGGCGGCCGTGGTCTCCGGGTCCTCGAAGTAGCCGCGCATCACGTTGAAGCCCCGGACCAGGACCTCGCCCGGTTCGCCGGGGGCGGCCAGGACGCGGATCTCGGTGCCGGGGATCGCGCGGCCGGAGGTGGCGGCGATGGTCCGGGCCGGGTCGCCCCGGCGGCACATCGACACGATGCCGCTCGCCTCGGAGAGGCCGTAGGCGGTCAGGACCGTGGCTATGCCGAGTTCGGCGCGCAGCCGCTCCACCAGCTGGAGCGGGACCACCGCCGCGCCCGTCACCACCAGGCGGAGCGCCGAGAGGTCGTGGGTGGAGCGGGCCGGGTGGTCCAGGAGCGACTGGTGGAGGGTGGGCGGGCCGGGCAGGACCGAGATGCGCTCGGCGGCGATGTTGGCGAGGACGGTGTCCACGTTGAAGACCGGCTGCGGGATCATCGTCGCGCCCCGCATCAGGCAGGCGATCACGCCCGCCTTGTAGCCGAAGGTGTGGAAGAAGGGGTTCACGATCAGATAGCGGTCACCTTCGCGCAGACCCGCCAGCTCGCTCCAGATCTCGTAGCAGCGCAGGGTCTGGGCGTGGCTGATGACCGCGCCCTTGGGCCGGCCCGTGGTGCCGGAGGTGTAGATGATGTCGGAGGGGGCGGACGGGGCGATGGCGTCGGCCCGTTCCCGTACCCGCTCGGGGGAAATCCCCTCGCCGGAGGCCAGGAAGTCCTTCCAGGTGACGTAGTCGGCGGGGGCGGTGTCGGCGAGCACGACCACCGTCTCCAGGTGCGGGAGTTCGATGTCGGACCGGCGCAGCGAGGCCACATACGACGTGCCGAGGAAGGTGCCCGTGACGAAGAGCAGCTTGGCCCGGCTGCGCTCCAGGATGTACGCCGCCTCCGTCCCCTTGAAGCGGGTGTTGAGCGGCACCAGGACCGCCCCCGCGGTCACCGCGCCCAGTGCGGAGACGATCCAGTCCAGGGTGTTGGGCGCCCAGACCGCCACCCGGTCCCCCGGTTCCACCCCCGAGGCCATGCACGCGGCGGCGGCCCGCTCCACGCGCTCGCCGAGTTCCGTGTAGGTGATCCTGGTGCGTCCCTCGGCCACCGCCTCGCGGTCGCCGTAGCGCCGCGCCGCCTCCCGCACCAGGTTCGGGACGGTGGACCATTCCTCGTCGCCGCGCATCTCGTGCCCTCCCGTCACAGTCCGAACGGCCCTGCCGACCGCAGTAGCTGACTATCCGTCAGATTAGCTGTAGCCTCCTCCGCTGTCAGCAGTCATGACGGCTTCGGAGGTGGCGGTGGCGACGCTCAAGGACAAGACAGCGATAGCCGGGATAGGGCAGACGCGGTTCGCGAAACACCTGCCCGAATCGGAGAAGACCCTGGCCTGCCGGGCCATCGTCGCGGCGCTCGACGACGCGGGCATCGCCGCGTCCGAGGTGGACGCGTTCGCCTCGTACACGATGGAGGAGACCGACGAGGTCGAGGTCGCCAAGTCCATCGGGGCCGGTGACGTGACCTTCTTCAGCAAGGTGGGCTACGGGGGCGGTGGCTCCTGTGCGACGCTCGCGCATCTCGCCGCCGCCGTCGCCACCGGCCAGGCGAGTGTCGGGGTCGCCTGGCGGTCCCGGAAGCGCGGCTCCGGGCCCCGGCCCTGGAAGAACACCGCCGTGCAGCTGCCCACCCCCGCGCAGTGGACCCGGCCGTACGGGCTGCTGCGGCCCGCCGACGAGATCGGCATGCTGGCCCGGCGGTACATGCACGAGTACGGGGCGACCCGCGACCACCTCTTCAACGTCGCCCTCGCCTGCCGCAACCGGGCCAACCAGAACCCCGACGCCGTGATGTACGAGCGCCCGCTGACCCGTGACATGTATATGACCTCGCGCTGGATCAGCGAACCGCTCTGCCTCTTCGACAACTGTCTGGAGACGGACGGGGCGCTGGCCTGCGTCATCGTCTCCGCCGAACGGGCCCGCGACTGCCGGCAGAAGCCCGTCTACCTCCACTCCGTCGCCCAGGGACTGCCCGCCCAGCACCACGGGATGGTCAACTACTGGAACGAGGACCCGCTCACCGGACCGGCCTGGGCCGCCGCCCGGCAGCTCTGGAAGCAGGCCGACTTCGGTCCGGACGATGTCGATGTGGCCCAGATCTACGACGCGTTCACCCCGCTCATCCCGCTCTCCCTGGAGGGGTACGGGTTCTGCGGGCGCGGCGAGGGCGCCTCCTTCACCGAGGGCGGGGCGCTGGAGAGCGGCGGCCGGCTCCCGGTCAACACCGGTGGCGGCGGGCTGAGCGAGGGGTACGTGCACGGCTTCAACCTCATCAACGAGGGCGTGAAGCAGCTGCGCGGCGTCTCCACCGCCCAGGTCCCCGACGCCTCGACCTGCCTGGTCACCGCCGGGGAGGGCGTGCCCACGTCCGCCGTACTGCTGAGGAACTGAGGAGCGATTCGAGATGGATGGACTGCTGCTGCCCGTCGTCGACGAGGACGGCGCGCCCTTCTGGGAGTACGCGGCCCGCGGTGAACTGCGCGTCCAGGCGTGCGCCGCCCCCGACTGCGGACGGCTCCGCTTCCCGCCCCGGCCGTGCTGCCCGCACTGCCAGTCGTTCGAGAGCGAGTGGCGGGCGATGAGCGGGCGCGGCCGTATCTGGTCGTACGTGCTGCCGCACCCGCCGCTGCTGCCCGCCTACGCCGCGCAGGCCCCGTACAACGCGGTGGTGGTCGAACTGGCCGACGCCCCCGAGATCCGGCTGGTCGGCAACGTGGTCAGCGGGCCGGACGCACCGCTGGACTCCGTCGATCCGGAGCGGCTGCGGATCGGGGCCGGGGTGAAGGCGGTCTTCTGCCCCGTCTCCCCCGAGGTGACCATGGTCCGCTGGCTGCTGGAGCGGTGAGCGGCGATGGCGCTGCGCACGGAGACGGACAAGGGGACCGGGGTCGCGCTGCTCACCCTGGACCGGCCGACCAGGCTCAACGCGATCGACCTCGCTACGGCCGCCGAACTCATCGCCGCCTGGCGGGCGTTCCGGTACGACGACGAGGTGCGGGCGATCGTGCTGACCGGCGCGGGCGGCCGGGCGTTCTGCACCGGGATCGACCGGGGCGTGGACGTCCCGCAGCCGCCGTCCCCGTACACCATCGACGATCCGCTGATCGCGATCGGGCCGAAGGCCAACGACCTGTGGAAGCCGGTGATCGCGGCGGTGGAGGGGATGGCCTGCGGCGGGGCGTTCTACCTGCTGGGCGAGGCGGAGTTCGTCATCGCGTCGGAGGAGGCGACGTTCTTCGATCCGCACACCACGTACGGCATGGTCAGCGCGTACGAGGCGATCTCGATGGCGCAGCGGATGCCGTTCGGTGAGGTGGCCCGGATGTCCCTGATGGGGACGGCCGAGCGGGTGTCGGCCCGGCGCGCGTACGAGACCGGGCTGGTCAGCGAGGTCACCGGGGCCGGTGGCGCGGTGCCGGCGGCGCTGCGGGCGGCGGCGGTCATCGCCTCGTACCCGACGGCGGCGGTGCAGGGCACGGTACGGGCCGTCTGGTCGGCCAAGGAGGCGGCGAGGACGCAGGCGCTGGCCCATGCCCCGCACCTGATCGCGCTCGGGAACCTGGCACCGGAGCAGCAGGCCGAGCTGTTCGAGGGGCGGGGCAGGGGCGGCGGTGAGCCCCGGATCAGGTGAACGCGGGGCCGGTGACGCTGTGACGCCGACGGGGTCCGTCAGCACAACAGCACGTCAGGACGTCAGGACGACTTCGGCACGTCAGTACATGACACGTCAGTACATGAGCTGCGCGGTGACCGAGCACTTCTTCACCCGGGAGACCTTGCCCGGACTGTCCATCCGGACGGAGACGGTCTTCATGTCGCCGCCGTCGGCGTCCACGGTCGCCTCACCGGTGTCGATGGTGGTGCCCCTGGCGTCGAGAAAGCTCACGTCGATCTCGTACGTGTGGCTGCCGGCCGCGTTCGCGGTGAGCCGCACGGTGGAGGAGGTGACGGCCTTGCGCTTGCCCTTGCGGGGTGCCGCGCAGCGGAAGACGTAGGCGCGGGGAGCGTCCGTCGCGGTGGCGCTGGGGGTCGCCGTGTCGTACACGGAGTCGCTGGACGAGTAGTCGTCATCGTCGTAGCTGGAATCGGTGTCGTGGTAGGTGCCGTTGCTCTTCTTGGAGTTGGAGCACCCGCCGCCGCTACTGCTGCCGCTGCTGCCGCTGCTGCTGGACTTCCGGCTCTTGCCGCCGCTCTTGCCGCCGTGTCCGTGGCTGGAGCTGGAGAAGCCGGTCAGCGCGAGGACCACCGCGACCAGGACCACTGTCAGTTTCATGTGCTGCCGCATCATCGATGCCGCCCCCCTTGTGTGGTGATTCAGTTGTTTGGTGCCATGCCGCCGTCCGGCCGGGGTCGAACAGCCGCGCGACACCGTAGCGCACAGCATGGCCGGTTTCGATCGGCAGTCCGGTCATGGCCCTGTCACGGTCTTGTCATCGTCCGGCGACGGGCCTGCCCGCAGCCGGTCCGCCGCCGTCTGGTGGCGGGGTTCATCCGCCCGGCGTAGCGTCGGGAAGCGAGAGCGGTGCTGTTCCGCGCCACCGGCCGGTGGCGTTTCGCGCGTCCCGCTGGAGGCCGGAGATGATCCGTAACGTCCTCGGCTCGATCGTCGCTCTCGCCGGAGCGGCGGCCGCCGTGCTGAGCCCCTTCCGTGACTGGTACGACGGCCGCCTCGGGCGGCACTACCGGATCGACGACCTCTTCACCGGCATCACCGCGGCGCACCCCGGTCTGTTCGGTTCGGTCCTGCTGCCCTTCGCCTTCGCCGCGGTCGTGACGGTCCTCGGCGTGGTCCTGCGGTCCCGGCTGCTGGTCGCCCTCGCGGGCGTGGTGGTCCTCGGCTTCACCGTGCTCTGGATGGTCCGGCAGGGCCAGGCGGCCGGCGAACTCACGGTCACCGGCGACGGTTCCGGACTCCAGCAGGGGGTCGCGACCGCGGCGGGCGGCGGGGTGCTGCTCCTGCTGGGCGCGGCCCTGATGTCGGGGCGGCGCCGGAGCGCGGGGCGGCCGGGGCGGTACGAGCCGCCGGAGCCGTACGAGCCGCCGGGCTCCGCGGACCCCGACACCTGGCCGCCCACCCGGGAGCCGGGCCCGTCGGTGCAGACGAGCCCCTGGCCGGAACCGGAGAGGGACCCGTACGTGGGCCCGGACCAACCGGGCCCGAATCCGGAACCGGGTCCGCCGCGGAAATCAGGCCCGTCCGGCGATTGAGGACGAAGCGGCCACCGGGCGCCCCCGGACCCCATGTGCGCCGCCGGCCACCGCACCGGTTCCGTCCTCGAACGCCGGACGGCGCTTGAAACGGCTGGGAGCACCCCCTACGAACGCGCCCGGTTCCCCGTCCCCGTGCCCTTCAGCGCGTCCAGCGCGTACACGCAGCGGTCCTTGCTGCACGCGTACACCACCCCGCCCTGTGCGACCGGAGAGCCCGTGATCTCGCCGCCCGTCGCGAGCTTCCAGCGGAGCTGGCCGCCCGCCGCGTCCAGGGTGTAGAGCACGTGGTCCGCGGAGCCGAAGTGGACCCGGCCGTCCGCGACGACCGGTGCGCCCACCACGTCGCCGCCCGCGGCGAACCGCCACTTCGGGGTGCCGGTGACCGCGTCCAGCGTGTACAGCGCGCTGCCGCTGCCGACGTGCACGTTGCCCGTCGCCACCAGCACCGGCTCGCTCGACTGCCGGGACTCCGTGGCGATGCGCCAGCGGTCCTTGCCGGTCGAGGCGTCCAGCGCGTACACCGTGCCGAGGTAGTCCGCGAGGTACACCCCGCCGCCGGTGACCGCGGGGCCCGGCGCGAAGGCGGGCGGTGAGAGGAAGACCGCGGGGGACTCGAAGTGCCAGCGCACCCGGCCCGAGCCGATGTCCAGCGCGAGGACCCGGGTCCCCGCGCTGACGTAGGCGTAGCCGTCCGGCGCCGGGGTCACCCGGACCGGCACTCCGCCGCAGGAGGCCGCGTCGCCCACCGGGTACGACCAGCGCTCGATGCCCGTCCGGGCGTCGACGGCCCGCAGCCGGGCGTCCTGCCAGAGGTAGACCGTGCCGTCGTGGATCGCGGGCCCGGCCTCCGCCGTCTCGAAGTCCGTCTGCGCCCCGGTGGTCTCCCAGAGCTTCTCCCCGGTGGACGCCTCCCACGCCTGGACGCCGCCGCCCCGGGTGCCGGTGACGACCGTGCCCCGGTCCGCCTTGAGCGAGTACACCCACGCGTCGCTCTGGAGCCGCCACCGCTCGGCGCCGGTGACCGCGTCCAGGGCGTAGAGCGAGGGCCCGTCGGAGGCGTGGATCCTGCCACCCTCCACGGCCATCGCCCAGGCCACGTCACGGGTCTTGAACTGGCGCCGCCCGTTGCCGGTGTCCAGCGCGTGCACCTCGAAGGAGGTGACGTAGAGGAGCTCGCCGACGACGACCGGCGTCCCCCACACGTCGTTCGACATCCGGAACCGCCAGGGCCGCCAGCGGTCCGGGCCGGAGGACGCGCTGTCCGGCGCGTGTGCCGGGGCGGGCACCGGTGCGGCCGGGGCCGTGAGCGGGCCGTTCGGCCCGCCGGGCGCACGCACCCAGCCGGTCGCCGGAGCCGCCTCCGCCATGGCGGCGGTGGCCCGCACGTCCTGGGCGCGCGGACCGGGCCCGATCGGCACCGGGGCGCCGGAGAGCCGCACCGGACCGCCCGCGTCGGGCGCCTCCGCGGGCGGGGTCGCGGGCGGTACGGCCGGGGGGCGCGGATCCGTGGCCCCGGGCCGCCGGGCGGTGTCCCGGCCGGCGCCGGGATGCGTGGCGGGCAGCGGCTGCGGGGGTACGGGAGGGGGCGCGGCGATCACGCGGCCGCCGCCCCGGCGCAGCTCGATCATCTCGGTGGCGGAGGCCGGCAGCCAGGCGGAGGCCGTACCGCTGTCGTCGCCGCCGGAGGCGAAGAGGTGCGGGGCCAGCTGGGACTGGAGCTCGGCGGGGGTGGGCCGGCGCGAGGCGTCCATCTGCATGCAGGACTCGATCAGCGACCGCAGATCCTCGGGCAGGCCGTTGAGGTCGGGGCCCTCGCGCAGCAGCATGAAGACCGTCTCGACCGGGTTGGCCCCGTGGAAGGGCGCATGGCCGGTCGCGGCGAAGACGAGTGTCGAGCCGAGCGAGAAGATGTCACTGGCGCCCGTGACACTGCGCGAGTCCCGCGCCTGCTCCGGCGACATGTACGCGGGCGTGCCGACGGCGACGTTCGTCATGGTCAGCCGGGTGTTGGAGACGCCGGAGGCGATCCCGAAGTCGATGACCCGGGGGCCGTCCTCGACGACGAGCACGTTCGACGGCTTCATGTCGCGGTGGACGAGCTTCGCACCGTGGATGGACTGGAGGGCCTCCGCGATGCCCGCGGCCAGCCAGCGCACCGCCTGGGTCGGCATCGGCCCGCACTCATTCACTATTTCTTCCAGCGAGGGCGCGGGCACATAGGCGGTGGCGAGCCAGGGCACGGCGGCGCGCGGGTCGGCGTCGACGACGGCGGCCGTGTAGAAGCCGCTGACCGCGCGGGCGGCCTCCACCTCACGCGTGAACCGGACCCGGAACAGCTGGTCCTCGGCCAGTTCCGTGCGCACCGTCTTGATCGCCACCCGCCGGCCCGACGCCGAGCGGGCGAGATAGACCAGCCCCATGCCGCCGGCCCCGAGCCGCCCCAGCACCTCGAACGGGCCGATCCGCCTCGGGTCGTGCTGCGTCAGCTGCTCCATCACTTACCTGCCACCCTCCCCGTACGGGCCCCGGTCGCCCGAGGCCCGCGAAAACCCGCCCTGTGCGGCGTCTCACCACTGGGCGCCACCCGACGGTGCGCACCCCGATTGTTCCTGGCCGAGGCGCCGGTTGCGAACCCGGGGGCAGAACCGGGTGTCGTGGATCACTCCAGGCGGTATCAGGACACCGGTGGCTGAAGTACGGCGAAGACGGCGCCCTGGTCGTCCTGGAGCACCGACATCCGCCCGTACGGGATGTCGAAGGGCGGTGCGGAGACCCGGCCGCCGAGCCGGACGACGGTGTCGGCCGAGGCGTCGCAGTCCGCCACGGCGAAGTAGTTGAGGAAGTAGCTGGGCATCATCGCGGGGAACGCGTCGGTGATGACGCTGCGCCCGCCTACCGCGGTGTCCGGCCCCGGTTCCGTGCCGGCCGGCGACCACATGCGGAAGTCGACCCGGGACTCGTCGGTGTCCGGGGCGCCGGGTGTGCCGGGGCCCGCCTCGTCCGGATCGACGGAGCGGAAGCCGAAGACCTGCTCGTAGAAGGGGTCCACGAGGTCCTTCTGCCGGGTGTACACCTCGGTCCAGCAGAAGGAGCCCGGCTCGTTCTGCTTCTGGAAGCCCTTGCGTTCACCCGCCTGCCAGAGTCCGAAGACCGCGCCCCCGGGATCGGCGGCCTGGGCGAGCGCCCCCAGCCGGCCGGCCCGCACCGGTTCGGTGATCACCTGCCCGCCCGCCTCTTGGACGCGGGCGACGGAGGCGATGATGTCGTCGGTCGCGAAGTAGACGCCCCAGGCGGTCGGCATCCGGCCGTCCTGCTTGGCGGCGAGCGCGGCGACCAGGGCCCCGTCGCTGAGGGCGTCGGCGTACGGGCCGTCGCCCGTCCGGAAGGTCCAGCCGAAGAGCTCGCCGTAGAAGCGCTTCCCGGCTTCGAGGTCGGAGAGCTGCACATCCACCCAGCACGGCGCGGACTGCGCGAATGCGGCCATGGGCCCGGTCCTTCCGTCGCGGTGACGCTCGTCACAGCCAACGTAACCGCGGGTCGCCGCATGCGCGCCCCAGCCCTTCCCCGGCCTCACGCGCGTCCCACGCGCGGCCCACGCGCACCCCCAGGCGCATCGAACGTACATTCGAGACAGAGTTCTCGAATCACCTTCGTCACGGAAAGTTATCCACGGAAGTTATCCACAGGCTGTTAATAACATTAACGTGGCGGTGGGTAACGAGCGCGGAACCACGGGGCGCGGTGCCGTCCACATCGGTGGAAACCATCGCACTCCCCCCACCACGCCTGCGCCCCTCCCCATTTGCAGTCGGCCGAATCGCGCTCCGATCACCCGTCGGTAAGCTGACGGCATGACAGGACAAGTACGCACCGTCGACGGCCGCGTGGCCGGCCGACGCGGACAGGCGACGCGGCAGAAGCTGCTCGACTGCCTCAGCGAGATGCTCAGTTCCTCGCCGTACCGGGACGTCAAAGTCATCGACGTCGCCCGGAAGGCGGGGACTTCACCCGCGACCTTCTATCAGTACTTCCCCGACGTCGAGGGCGCCGTCCTTGAGATCGCGGAGGAAATGGCCAAGGAGGGTGCCGGACTGACCGAACTGGTCGCCGGGCGCTCCTGGGTCGGCAAATCGGGCTGGCAGACCGCCGAGGAGCTCGTCGAGGGGTTCCTCGACTTCTGGCGGCGCAACGACGCGATCCTTCGCGTGGTCGATCTCGGCGCGGCCGAGGGCGACAAGCGGTTCTACAAGATCCGCATGAAGATCCTCAACTCCGTCACCAACTCCCTTACGGATTCGGTGAAGGAGCTCCAGGCCAAGGGCAAGGTCGACAAGGACGTCAGCCCCGCGGCGATGGCCGGATCGCTGGTCGCGATGCTGGCCGCGGTCGCCTCGCACCAGAAGGGCTTCACCACCTGGGGCGTGAAACAGGCCGAACTCCGGCCGAACCTCGCGCTGTTGGTGCACCTGGGCATCACCGGCAAGAAGCCGGCCAAGTAGCGCCCGCGCCGGATTCCCGTACTGGGTGACGCGCGGTGATCCCGGGCGCCCCAGGTCCTGTCTCACCGACGGCGGACCACGCATGTGGTCCGCCGTCGGTGTATCCGGACTCTTCCGAACGTCACACCGGACCGTCGCGCCGCTCCAGCCGGAACAGCCGGATCTCCCGGTCGATCCGCGCCTGGTACGCCGCGTACGGCGGCCAGAACTTCAGCGCCGCCTCCCACACCTCGGCGCGCTCCGCCCCCGCGAGCAGCCGGGCCCGCACCGGAATGCCGACGCCCTTCCAGCTGATCACCGCTGCCTCCGGGTGCGCCAGCAGGTTCGCCGTCCAGGCGGGATGCCCCGGACGGCCGAAGTTGCTGCCGACCAGCACCCAGCCGCCCGTACCGCCGTCCCGCCCCACCGGCATGCAGGCCAGCGGCGTCGTCCGGAGCTGCCCGCTGCGCGCCCCCGGCACCGTCAGCACCACCCCCGGCAGCATCTGCGCGCTGAGCAGCACCTTGCCCCGGGTGAGCCGGTGCACCGCGCGGTCCATGGCGGGCACGACATGGGGGGCGATCCGCGCGAAGGCCCGGGTCGAGGAGACCTTCTGGACGAGGCGTACACCGGGCGCCATCAGACGGCCACCCGTTCGGCCGGTCCGTCGCCGGCCGGTCCCCGTTCCGCCGGGCCCCGCTCCCCCGGCGCGCTCCCGAAGAGTCCCGCCCGCTGGGCCGCGTGGTCCCGGAGCCGGTGGACGGGGCCCAGCAGCAGTTCGGCGGCGGCGGCCCGCTTGAAGTACAGCTGCGCCTGGTGCTCCCAGGTGAAGCCGATACCCCCGTGCAGCTGCACGGCCTCCGCCGTGGTGACGCGCAGCGCCTCCAGCGCCTGGGCGAGGGCGAGCCCGCCGGCCTCCGGGTCCCAGGCCGCGTAGTACGCCGCGGAGCGGGCCGACTGCACCCGCACGTACAGGTCGGCGAGGCGGTGCTTCACCGCCTGGAAGGAGCCGATCGCCCGGCCGAACTGCTCGCGCTCCCCGACGTAGGCGACCGTACGTTCCAGCGCGCTCGCGGCCGCCCCCACCGCCTCCGCGGCGAGCGCGGCCGCGGCGGTCCGCCCGGTCACGGCGAGCGCCGCCGTCGCGTCCACCGTGTCGTCGGCGCCGAGGAGCTCGGCCTCGGTGTCGCGCAGCTGGACCCGGGCGAGCGGCCGGGTCTCGTCCAGCGCGGTCTGCCGGGTGCGGACGAGTCCGGCGGGCACCTGCGGCCCGTCCGCCCTGACCAGGAACAACAGGGTGCGGCTGCGCGGGAAGCCGCCCGTGTGCGCGGCGACCAGGAGCAGTCCGGCGCTGTGCCCGTCCAGCACCTGGTCCGCCTCCCCGTACAGCCGCCACCCCGCGCCTTCGCCGCCGGCCGGTCGGGCCTGGACGCCGCCCGCCCGGCCGCCGCCCGCCCAGCTGCCGCCGGTCAGGTCGCCGGTGAGGCCGAGGGCGGTGGAGAGCGAGCCGCCCGGGACGGCCAGCGCGGCGGTGAGTTCGCCCGCCGCGACGGCCGGCAGCAGGGCGGTGCGCTGCTCCTCGGTGCCGAGGGCGGCGATCAGGGGCGCGGCGAGCACGGCGGTGGCGAGCAGCGGGGAGGGCAGCAGCGCGCGGCCCGCCTCCTCGCAGACGACGGCGAGCTCGACGGGGCCGCAGCCGGCGCCTCCGTACTCCTGCGGGAGGGCGAGTCCGGGCAGCCCGAGGTCCTGGGCGAGCCGGCGCCACAGCCCGGCGTCGTAGCCGTCCCGGGTGCCCACCGCGCTCCTGATGGCCTCGGGGCCGCTGTGTCTGGCCAGCAGTTCGCGCACGGTGCGGCGGATCTCGTCCTGTTCCGCGGTGAAGGCGGCATCCATCGTCGGACTCCTTCCCCTCGGAGGCCGACGGCCTCCGATCTGACGGGCCGTCATGCTAGGTCGGATGCTGCGAGATTCCCAGAGCCGCGCACCGCGACGACGGCAAGATCCGCTCGCCGCGAGCCGGTTCACCTCAGCTGGATCTGATGTACCGTCAGATTCATGCCTTCTTCCCACCGCAAGGTCGCTGTCGTCGGCATATCGCTCGCCGACTGCGGACGCGTCGACACGGCGACGCCGTACGCCCTGCACGCCCAGGCCGCCCGCCGGGCGCTCACCGACTCGGGCCTGGAGCGCTCGGTCGTCGACGGGTTCGCCTCGGCCGGACTCGGCACGCTCGCCCCGGTCGAGGTCGCGGAGTACCTGGGGCTGAAACCCACCTGGGTGGACTCCACCTCGGTCGGCGGATCGACCTGGGAGGTGATGGCGGCCCACGCGGCGGACGCCATCGCGGCGGGCCGTGCCAACGCCGTCCTGCTGGTCTACGGCTCGACGGCACGGGCGGACATCAAGGCGGGCCGCCGCACCTCCAACCTCTCCTTCGGGGCGCGGGGCCCGCTCCAGTTCGAGGTGCCGTACGGGCACTCGCTGATCGCCAAGTACGCGATGGCCGCCCGCCGCCACATGCACGAGTACGGCACCACCCTGGAGCAGCTGGCCGAGGTGGCGGTACAGGCCCGCGCCAACGCGGCGGCCAACCCGGACGCGATGTTCCGTACCCCGGTCACGGTCGACGAGGTCCTGTCGGGCCCGATGATCGCCGACCCGTTCACCAAGCTGCACTGCTGCATCCGCAGCGACGGCGGCTGCGCGGTGCTGCTGGCCGCAGAGGAGTACGTCCCCGACACGGCGAAAGCCCCCGTCTGGATTCTCGGCACCGGCGAGCACGTCTCGCACTCCGCCATGTCCGAGTGGGACGACTTCACGGTCTCCCCCGCCGCCGTCTCCGGCCGCCTCGCCTTCGAGCGGGCGGGGGTGCGGCCCGCGGACATCGACCTGGCCGAGATCTACGACGCGTTCACCTATATGACCCTGGTGACGCTGGAGGACCTGGGCTTCTGCGCGAAGGGCGAGGGCGGCGCGTTCGTGGAGAAGGGCCGCACGGGCCTCATGGGCGAGCTCCCGGTGAACACGGACGGCGGCGGACTGTCCGCCTGCCACCCCGGTATGCGCGGACTGTTCCTGCTGGTGGAGGCGGTACGCCAGCTGCGCGGCGAGGCGGGGGAACGCCAGGTCCGCAAGGCGGGCGGCCGGCTGCCGGAACTGGCGGTGGCGTCCGGAACGGGCGGCTGGTTCTGTTCGTCGGGGACGGTGGTGCTGGGGCGGGGGTGAGGGGTGGGGCGTGGGGCGTACGCAGCCATGCCCGCCGTCCCACGGATCGTCCCCTCCGCCGCCCGGTCCTCGTCGCCGAAGAGGCTCGGCTCCCCCGCGACGCGTCAGCCGCGGGGAAGCCCCGGTGCCGACTGATCGATGAGGTGAAATGGCCGCATGACCGACGCATCCGCAACCGCCTCCGCCACCCAGCGCGCCTTCCGTGATCTGCTCCACGCCCAGCGCGTGTGGGACATCGAGCTGCCCGTCTTCGACCCCGCCGCCGCGCCGCAGGCCCCGCTCCCCCTCTTCCACGCCTGGTTCGAGGAGGCGGTGGCCGCCGGGCAGGCGGAGCCGCACACGATGACCCTGGCCACCGCAGACGCGGACGGGCTGCCCGATGTGCGGACCCTGATGCTGCACGACGCGGACGAGCGCGGCTGGCACTTCGCCACGCACGCCACCAGCGCGAAGGGCCGCCAGCTGGCCACCCGCCCGCATGCCGCGCTCGGCTTCTACTGGCCCGCGCAGGGCCGGCAGGTACGGGTACGGGGGCCGGTCACCGCGTGCTCCGCCGCCGAGAGCCGGGCCGACCTGCACGCCCGCTCCACCGGGGCGCTGGCCTCCGCGCTGGTGGGGCGGCAGAGCGAGGTGCTCGGCTCCACGGGGGAGCTCGGCCGGGCCTCGGACGCAGCCTGGCAGCGGGCCCGGACGGAACCGGAGGCCGAGGTGACGAGCTGGACGCGGTATGTCGTCGAGCCGTACGAGGTGGAGTTCTTCCAGGGCGACGCACGGCGGCGGCACGTCCGGCTGCGCTACCGCCGGGACGCCGGGGCGGCGGAGGCAGCGGAGGGCCCGGGGAGTCCGGGGCCCGCCGGGGCCCCTGGGACTCCGGGTACTCCCGGGACCGCCGGGACTCCGGATACTCCCGGGACCGCCGGGGCCTGGCAGCGGGAGCTGCTCTGGCCCTGACGGCCGCCGAGCGCCCCGGTCGCCGAGCGCCCCGGCCGCCCCGCGCCCGGCGACCCCCGGACACCCCGCCGCCTCCCCCTCCTCTCCCGTCCCGTCCCCTCCCCTCAGCTCAGCTCACCGTGATCGCCTGCACCGGGCAGGCGCGGGCCGCCTCGCCGACCATCGGCCCGCCGAGGGCGTCACCGGGCTCCGGCAGCAGCTCGCTGAACCCGTCGTCGTCCTGGGTGAACACCTTCGGCGCCGTGAGCGCGCACTGACCCGCGCCGATGCACACGTCCCTGTCGATATCGATCTGCATCTCAGCAGGACCCTTCCGATCGGTTTCCAACACCGGTCACCACGTCACGGGCAGTTCCAGCAGCCCCTGGATCGTGTCTCCCGGCTTGAACGGCACGTCCTCCGCGGGCACCGCCAGCCGCAGGCCGGGGAGCCGCTCGAAGAGGGCGGGCAGTGCGATCTCCAGCTCGGCCCGCGCCAGGTTCTGGCCCAGGCACTGATGGATGCCGAAGCCGAACGCCACGTGGTTGCGCGCGTTGCGGCCGAGGTCCAGCTCGTCGGGCGACGGGTACACGGAGCCGTCCCGGTTGATCACCGCCGTGGACAGGAGGACCCCGTCCCCCGCCCGGACGGTCACCTCGCCCACCTCTATGTCCTCGACGGCCACCCGCGACAGCCCGTCCGCGATGGACAGGAACCGCAGCAGCTCCTCCACCGCGGCGGGCATCCCGCTGCCGGGCTCGTCACCGGTGGAGGCACCGGCCGCACGCAGCAGGGCCAGCTGTTCCGGGTGCTGGAGAAGGGTGAAGGTGCCGAGCGAGATCATGTTCGCGGTCGTCTCGTGCCCCGCGACGAGCAGGATCTCGGCCAGCCGCACCAGCTCCTCGACGTCCACCGCGCCGGTCTCCAGCTGCTTGGCGATCAGCTCGTCCAGCAGCCCTTCGCCGGGATCGCGCCGCTTGCGCTCGATCAGTACCCGGAAGTACTCGTCGAGGGCGTCCCGCGCGGCTTCGACATCGGAGGCCTCCGGGCCGCGGAGCAGCTTGCGCGACTGCGCCTCGAAGAACTCGTGGTCCCCGTAGGGCACCCCGAGCAGCGCGCAGATGACCATCGAGGGCACCGGCAGCGCGAACGCGTTGACCAGATCGGCCGGCGGCCCCTGCTCGACCATCGCGTCGAGGAGGCCGTCCACGGTCGCCCGGATCTGCGGCCGCAGGGCCGCCGTCCGCCTGACCGTGAAGCTCGGGATCAGCATCCGGCGCTGGGCGTTGTGCTCCGGATCGTCTACGCCGATCAGTTCCACGCGCCGCTGGGTGATCTCGGCCTGGCGCTTGGCGAACAGCGGGAACTTCGGGTGTTCCCGGTCGGACGACAGCCTGGGGTCCACCAGGAGCGACCGCGCCTCGGCGTGACCGGTCACCAGCCACACCGTCCGGCCGGAGTAGATGCGGACGGGGGTCACCGCCTGCTGCCCCCGGGTCTCACTCGGATATCCCGTCGGCGGGTGGTAGGGGCAGCTGCGGTTCTGCGGAAAGGCGATGGTCTCGGTCTGGGTTTCGGTCTGGGTCTCGGTGCCGGTCTCTGCCATGGAGGACCTCGCAAAGCTATGGGGGAGTCCTGCCGATCACCCACCACTAGATGCCCCAGGCACCTAATGGGGCTAGGCGTTGTTCGGCCAAATACCCCGTACCGGACGCGCCCGCCACGGCTCGTAACGATCCACCCGGAACGCTCTTATCCGATTTCAACCGCCGAGGAGCACTATGGGAAGCAGATGAGGACTGGAGGTCACCCATGACCCGAACCCGTAGCCGGTACGCCTCGGACCGCGGTCTCACCACACGCATGGTCACCACCATGTTCCTGATCGGCCTGCTGTACGTGGTCCTGGTCGGCGTACTGCTCGCCGTGCTGCGCGGTGCCTGGCCGATCATCCTGATCATCACCGGTGGCATGTTCGTCGCCCAGTTCTGGTTCAGCGACCGCATCGCCGCCTTCAGCATGGGCGCCCGTGAGGTCTCCCCGGAGGAGGCGCCGGAGCTGCACGGCGCCATCGACCGCATCTGCGCCCTCGCCGACATGCCCAAGCCCCGGGTGGCGATCTCGCAGAGCGACGTACCGAACGCCTTCGCCACCGGCCGCAGCGAGAAGACCGCCCTCGTCTGCGCCACCACGGGACTGCTGCGCAGGCTGGAGCCGGAGGAGCTGGAGGGCGTACTCGCCCACGAGATGTCGCACGTCGCACACCGTGACGTCGCCGTCATGACGATCGCCTCGTTCCTCGGCGTGCTCGCGGGCATCATCACCCGGGTGGCGCTCTGGGGCGGCTTCTCCCGCAACAGCCGCAGCAATGACCCCATCGGCATCGCGATCATGCTCATTCCGCTGATCAGCGCGGTGGTCTACGCCCTGAGCTTCCTGCTGACCCGGCTCCTCTCGCGCTACCGCGAGCTGTCCGCCGACCGCACGGCCGCGCTGCTCACCGGCCGCCCCTCGGCCCTGGCCTCCGCCCTCACCAAGGTGAGCGGCCAGATGGCCCGGATTCCGACGGAGGACCTGCGGAAGGCGGAGCCGTACAACGCCTTCTACTTCGTCCCGGCCTTCTCCTCCAAGGAGAGCCTGAGCCGGCTGCTCTCCTCGCACCCGACCCTCGAACAGCGCCTCGACCAGCTCTCCCGCATCTCCGCCGACCTCTCCCGCCCGTAAGGAGCCTCCATGGGTCTGCTCGACACCATCCTGGGCCGCAGCAAACCGGTCCGCCCCGACCTCGACCAGCTCTTCGCCGTCCCGTCCGCCGCCCTGACCCTCCAGGCGGCGACGGGCTTCGTGCCGACCGGCCTCGGCTCGGTGTGCTTCGCGGGGGTGGAGGGCGCCACCTTCGCCCGCGTCCAGCAGGACGTACGGGAGCTGCTCGACGCGGACACCGCGCACGGCGGCGTCCCGGTGGAGTTCAGCCGCGACCCCTACGGCTACACCTGGCTGCTCGCCCGCCAGCCCGCCGAGGACACCGCCGCCCTGGTCAACGACCTGCACGCGGTCAACACCCTGCTCCAGGACGGCGGCTTCGGCCCGCAGCTGCTCTGCTCCCTGATCGCCTTCCGCGACGACCGGGACCGCCCCCTCGCGCTGGTCTACCTCTACAAGCGCGGCACGTTCTACCCCTTCGCCCCGGTGCCCGGCAGCGGTGAGAAGCGCGACAACCAGCTTGAGCTACAGGTCCGGGCCGCCCTCGGCGACGACCTGCGCGTGGAGAAGGACCTGGCCAGGTGGTTCCCGGTGTGGGGCGCGCCGGGGCTGTGAGGCGGGCGCAGCGGAAGGGCATCAGCCCGGGGCGTCGATCGCCCGCACCACGAGGGCCCCGGCCGCGGGTCTGTAGACGGCGGTGCGGCGCATCTGCTCGAAAGCCTTCACGTACCACCCGATCCCACCGGGCTGGGTGATCCGGACCTGCGCCGAGACCAGCTCGACGGACACGACGGACACGACGGACACGAGGGAATCGCCGTAGACGTGGAACGTCTCGCGCGGCCACTGCCCGCGCGTCGCGGTGGCCGGGATGATGTCACGTGTCCGGTGGCGCCACTCGCTGTACATCGACTCGGCGTGCAACGACTGCGCGACCGGATCGGCGGTCAGGCCACATCGGCACGCTACTCGTTCGCGTCTGCGTCTGACGCGGACGGAGGAAACCTCGACTCCCCGTGCGGCGAGGCGCACGGGATCAGGAGCGCGGTCCGGCCGTCTCCGAGGCCGACGGCAGAGGCGGGCAGAGGTAGAACAGCTCCGGATCGCCCTCGTCCAGGCCATGGAGCAGACCGGCCGGCGTCCATCCCGCTCGCTGAAGCAGCCGCTGCATCGGCTGGTTGGAGACGTTCACAGAGGTGAACAGTTTCGGGGTGGTACGGGAGGTCGCGGCGTCAGCCAGCAGCCTCGCGCCTACACCCCGGCCACGGGCGGCCGGGGCCACCATCAGCATCGTGACGAAGCCCTGCTCGAAGAACGTGTACTCCACCACGCAGTACCCGAGCGGCCCGAACGCGTCCTCGGCCACGGCGGCGAGGCCCTGCCGACACCAGCGCCGGATGTGCCCGCACCGCTCCTCGTCGCCCTCTCCCGCGAACGAATCGATTCGCGCCAGCGCCTCGGCATCCGACTCGCTCGCGCGTCGCACGGAGAACCTCCCGGCCCCCTCCGCACCCATGACAGTCCTGTGGACCATGTCGTCAGCCCCTCGCCTACAGGCCCTGAGCGCGGGTGAACACGTGGAAGCGCCCGGCCGCCTTGAACCCACGGCGGGTGTACCAGGCGTGCGGCCAGTCGTCGGGGTCGGCCAGGAGGAAGACCACGCCGCAGCCCGACGCGTAGCGCAGAGCGGTGGCGAGCAGCGTGTCCGCGTAGCCTCGCCGGACGTGGGTGTCGGCGGTGACGACGTCCTCGATCTGGGCGATCCCCTGGGAGGCGTCGCGGTAGAGGTCGGCCCAGGAGCCGATCGCTCCCTCCTCGTCGTGGACGGCGAGGAAGCGGACCTGTTCGGCGCCGCGGAGCCGGGCAGTCCGGCGGTCGGCCAGCTGACTGACCACGATGTCCTCCGCCCCTGGCATCCACCTGCGCAGCTGCCCGACCAGAGCGGGTCGCAGGTCGTCGAAGGCCACGGTCCGCGCGGACGGGTCCGGGACGGCGGAAGAGGCGGCGGATCCGGCGTACGTCATGACGAGTTCGGTCACTTGGGTGTACCCGGCTGCCGTGAGGGCGGGTGCGCAGTCGGTACCGGTGCGGTCGTCGAGCACGGTGATCTGGCGGTGATCCAGGTGACCGAGAGCCGTGTCTGCCAGGGCCGGGAGTGCGGCGGGATCCGGTGATCCCTCGATCACGAGCTGGTTGTGCTCGTACGACGCGGCGTACTCCACGTCCAGCACCACCACGCCGCCGGGAACCTCGTTCACGACCGCGGCCTGACGCCGGGCGAAGGACAGGCGGAAGGCCGCGATGCGCTGGAGATCCGTGACTGGCATCCGGGCAGCCTAAGGATCGACACCGCCCGGCGCGACCGCGTTTTCCTTTCCCCGGCCGGCCCCCGGCGGGCCGCTCCGGCGGTGATCCGTCGTGCGCCGCGCAGACCGTGTGCGGAGAAACCTGCTCCTATCCCCTGGTGAAACATTTCTACCAGGTGTTAAGTATTTATGGACGCGTCCCGAGGGCCGTGCAATCGACCGCACGCCTGGGGGCTCGCCCCTCCCTCGCGGAGACACCACCGACACGCCATCAGCAAAGGGGACGGGTGTGGAGAGCATCACCAAGAACAGGCAGTCTCCCGAGGTGCTGCGCGCCATGATCGAGCGCGCCTACGGAGCCGGGCAGGTCCCGGCCGGGGACGGCTGGGCGAGCGAGCTGGGGCACGGCTGGTTCAACGTCGCCTACCGCATCCGGCTGCGCGACGGCGCCGAGGTCGTCCTGAAGATCGCCCCGCCACCCGCGGTGGAGGTGATGGCCTACGAGCACGGCGCCATGTCGATCGAACTGGCCACGCTGGACCTGCTGAGGACCCGGACCGCCGTGCCGGTACCCGCCGTCCACTTCGCCGACCGGAGCCGCGAACTGTGCGACGCCGACTACTTCTTCATGCCGTACATCGACGCCGACAACCTCGGCATCATCGACGAGACGCTTCCCGCGGACGAGCGAGCTGCCCTGATGGAGCAGCTCGGCACGTACAACCGGGAGATCAACTCCGTCCGCGGTCCGCACTTCGGGCCGCTGGCCGGGCCCGGCCATGCCACCTGGCGGCAGGCGTTCACCACGATGACCGAGAACGTGCTCCTCGACGGCGAGCGTCGCGGCGTCGACATCGGCTGGGAGTACGACACCGTGCGCGCGGCCGTGGCCGCCCATGCCGACAGCCTCGACGAGGTCACCGAAGCCCGCCTGGTGGAATGGGACCTGTGGGCCAGCAACGTCATGGTCCGCGACGGCAAGATCGTCTGCATCATCGACCACGAACGCGCCTTCTACGGCGACCCCTTGATGGAGGCCGGTTTCACCGGCACCCAGATGTCCGCCGCCTTCGGCGACCCGGCACCCTTCATGCGCGGCTACGGTCACGGCGAGCTGACCGGAACCGAGCAGACCCGCCGTCGCCTGTACTGCCTCTACCTGCTCCTGATCATGGTCATCGAAACCGTGTACCGCGGGCACACCGACAGCACTCAGTACGACTGGGCCCGCCCCCGCCTCGACGAGGCCATGGCGCTGCTCGGCCGCACCCGCCGGTGACGTCCGCGCAGGCGCCCGCCGTCACCGACCACACGACCCGGCTCGGCACGGAGCCGGTGGGCCGGCTGCTGTGGCGCGCCTGCACGCAGACCACCGCCGCGGTCGGCGTATACGGCGTCTACGCCCTCACCAACGCCTGGTTCGTCGGCCGCGGCGTGGGCGACACCGCCATGGCCGCGGTCAACCTGGTCGCCCCGCTGCTGCTGCTCCTCGGCGCGGTGTCCACCACCGTCGGCGCGGGCGGCGCCTCCCTGGTCTCCCGCGCCCTGGGCACGGGAGACCACCGGGCGGCCGCCCGCGCGACCGGCAACGCCTTCGCCCTGTTCTGGGCCTGCGCCGCAGCCACCACCGCACTCGGCCTGGCCTTCCTGGACCCGCTGCTCACCCTGCTCGGCGCCACCGGCGAACTGGGCGCGACCGCCCGCCCCTACGCCGTGGTGCTGCTGTGCGGGGCCCTGGTGTCCACCGGCTTCTCCAGCCTGGTGCGGGCCGAAGGGCGCATGGGGTTCTCGACCCTGCTGTGGCTCGTGCCCGTCGCGGTCCAGATCACCCTGGACCCGCTGCTCATCTTCGGACTCGGCATGGGTGTGCGGGGCGCCGCGCTCGGCACCGTCGGCGGCCAGGCCGTGTCCGCGGCGATGAGCCTGTGGTTCTTCTTCGTACAGAGAGACCGCCCCTACCGCGTCGGCCTGCGGGACCTGCTGCCCCACGGTCCGACGCTACGGGCGCTGCTGGCCGTCGGCCTGCCCTCGTTCCTGGCCGGCACCGGTGTCACGCTCCTGGCCGTCCTCGTCAACGCCACCCTCGCGGCCACGGGATCGGCCACCGCGCTCGCGGCCTACGCCGTCTGCGCCCGCCTCCAGACCTTCGTGATGATGCCGCACACCGGTATCAGCCAGGGCCTGCAGCCCATCGTCGGCTACAACACCGGCCGCGGACTGCCCGGCCGCGCCCTCAAAGCCCGCAACTACTCGCTTCTCGCGTCCGTGCTGTACGGCCTGGTCACCGCCGCCGCCCTCGCCGTACTGGCCCGGCCGCTGGCCGGCCTCTTCCTCAACGACGCCGACACCGTCAACACCGCCGGACAGGCCCTGCCGGTCATCGCGATCGGGCTCGCCGTCGCCGGAATCGGCCCACTGGTAGCGGCCTACGCCCAGTCGCTGGGCCGCCCGGCGCCCGCCTACCTCATCTCCATCGGCAGCCTGCTCCTGATCAAGGTTCCCCTGATCGCCGTCCTCGGCCGGCTCGGCACCACGGGTGTCTGGACCGCTCTGGCCGCCGGCGAGGTGGCCACAGCGGCTGTCGCCCTCCTGCTGCTGCGACGCCTCCACGGAGCTACGTCAAAGGGCCCCCACGGAGCTACGTCAAGGGCTCCTTGAGGAGCTGCTCCAGGTGGGACCGCAGCGCCCCGGCCATGTCCACCTCGTCCGGGCTCGTCAGCCACTGCACCTGCAACCCGTCCATCAGCGCCACGAGCCCGGACGCCGCCACCCGGGGATCGACCCCGTCCCGCAACGCCCCCTGCTCCGCCAGCTCCCGCAGCGCACGGTGCACATACTCCCGCGTCGTCCTGTAGTGATCCGTGAAGTACTGATGCGCGGGGTGATCCTCGGAGAACGCCTCCGCCGCGAGGCGCACGTACAACTCCACGATCCCCGGGTGCCGGGCATTGTGATCGGCCAGATCGACCAGATGCCGCATCGCCGCCGTGGGGGAGTACTCCTTCGGTCCGAGCAGCGCGGTGTCCTCCTCGTCCCGGCGCTCCAGCACCGCCGCCAGCAGCGCTTCGCGGCTGGGGAAGTAGTAGTGGAGGCCCACGTGGCTGAGGCCGGCACGCTTGGCGATCTCCCGCAGCGAGGCGCCGTGGTAACCCACGTCCGCGTACACCTCGGCAGCCGTCGTCACGATCTGCTCACGGCGCGCCCGCCCTTTCGCGTACCCACGCGAAGAGGCAGGCACCTTGGCTTCCGCATCAGACATGCCCCCATCATCGCAGCGGCGGTGATCGGAAAGCCGTACCCCAGGTGCCTCGGCGCTCTACCGGCCGACGTGGTCAGCCGTTCGCGGCGTGCCCCAGGAACGCGGTCCAGGCGGCGGGGGCGACCGCGAAGGCCGGGCCGTCGGTGACCTTGGAGTCGCGGACGTGGACGGTGTGCGGGCAGGTGGCGACCTCGACGCAGGCTCCGCCCTCGTTGTTGCTGTAACTGGACTTGTGCCAGTCGTAGGCGACTTCGAGGCAGGCCGCGCCCTCGTTGCCGCTGTAGCTGGACTTGAACCAGGTCAGTCCGGGTCCATCGCTCACAGTTGTCCCACCTTCGTCTCGATGATCTCCACGGACTTCCAGGGATTGAGCGCCTGGGCCCGCAGGATGCCGAAGAGGTCGAGTTGGTCGCTCACCTGCTCGGGCTTCGAGATCAACCTATCGCCGCCCTGTGCCTCCACGTACATCAGATTGCGGCCCTCCGCTGTGGACATCAGCTGCATGGAACCCATCAGCCCCGCGTGCGTGTGCTGGTTCGTAGGCATCACCTGCACCGTCAGATGGTTGAACCGCTCGTTGCAGTCCAGCAGATGCCGCAGTTGCTCCTTCAGCACCTCCGGGCCCCCGAGCGGCCGCTCAAGCACCGACTCCTCGATGACGTACCCGACGCGCGGGGGCGGCGTGCGGCTCAGCACCGCCTGCCTCTCCAGTCGCGCTTCGACGTACCGAACGATCTCGGCCTCGGTGTAGGCCGGTACGCGCGCCCGGTACAGCGCGTACACGTACGCCTCCGTCTGGAGCAGTCCGGGGATCAGCATCGTCTCGTACGCGCTGATGACGCGTGCGAGCCGCTCCAGCTTCGCCCAGTCCACGAACTTCGGCGGGTACTTCTCGCCGTCCATCAGCTCGCAGCACGCCTTCAGCGCCCCGCCCGCGTCCAGGACCTTGTCCCCGTCGTGCAGGAATTCCAGCGACGGGATGCGTTCCGCCCGCTCGTACGCACCCAGCAGGGATTCCGACATCAACAGCCGCTCCGCCGCCTCCTTCTGCGTCAGTCCCGCACGCACCCGATGGATGCGAATCAGGTCCCCCACGAGCTTCCGCACCTGCGACGTCTCGTTGCTCGTCACCACAGTCACCACCGTTCCCACCACATCGCCGGATGTGGCACGTGCCTGACTGGTCACGCTACGCAGTCGCCACGATGCTCGTAGGCATGACGAGCAAGAAACTCCCCGAATGGGTACCCGCCTCGGGGCTCCAACTCCACCTGTCCGGCATCCACTTCGACGCGATCCGGCTGCGCGGGGTGCGGGGCGAGGCGGTGCTGCACCATCTGGCCACCCTCACCGACGGCGATCCGGGGCCCGTCGTACGGGAGATCGCGGGGGCGCGGTGGACGTACTTCCTGCTGGCCCCGGGGGCGAGCCAGGACTTCGACTGGCCGCCCGGCGCGAAGTGTTTCGGCCCGGCCGCCCGCGACCAGTACGTGGGAATTCCGGCCCCGCACGGCAACACGTATCCGCTGAGCTGGCGTTGCGGGGCGCCGGACGACGGGGACTTCGTGGACGCGGAGCTGCTGCACGGCCTGGTGACGGCGCAGCTCGTGCCCGAGGAGTGAGCGCCGCAGGCAGCGCAAGGAGCAGAGGCGCCGAGCCCCGGCCGGACGGCTTACGGGTGCCGGACGGCTTACGGGTGCCGGACGGCTCAGCCAGGGCGACGGCTCATACGGGCCGGACGGTGAGGATCTGCTGGGCCTGGCCGACCGGTCCATGGATGTCGTGCAGGACGGTGCTGGTGATGCCCTGGCCCGTGGGGCCGAAGACGACCGTGGTGTCGAGCCCCGTCCAGCTGCCCTCGGGCTGGCGCTGGAGGTGGATGGTCAGGTCCACGTTGGGGAACGTCCAGGCGGTGGGGGGCTGGCGTACGGCGATGCCGTTGGCGGTGTCGACGAGCGCGACGAAGGACGCCACCGGGCCGGCGGGCTCGTCCGCGACGAGGTCGAGGGGCGTGGAGATCCACGCGGTCGTCCGGCCCGGCCGGGGCGGCGCGAGCGGGCGGACGTCGATGGACGCGATGTAGCCGCCGGGCCAGAGGTCCGCCATGCGCCAGGGCGCGAGCGTCTCCGGGGCGGCGAGCCTGTCGGCCTCGCCCCCGGCGACGGAGCCGGTGTCGATGGCGGCGAGGCACCAGGCCCTGGCGCGTACGACGGGGCGGTCCGCGATGAGGGCGACGGCTTCGACCAGCTCGATCGTGCGGCCCGGCCGGATGGTCTCGACCCTGATCTCGCACTCGTCCAGGGCGAGCCGGCCGAGGATGTCGAAGCTGATCCGGGACAGCAGCAGGCTCTCCCCCGGCCGGTCGGCCAGATGGCGGTCGATGGCATGCACGATGAGGCCGCCGAGCGGGCTGAAGTGCACTTCGTCCGTGCTCCACGCACCGCTCGCGTGGGCGGTGGGCTTGAAGCGGTGGTCTTCGGTGCGCTCGTAGTAACTGCCGGTGCTCATCGGTGCTTCCCTCGCGGCCGTACGGATCAAGGAACCTCAGCCTGACACCGCACGCCCACCGGCCGGTGCCCGGGTCCCCCGTCAGCTCCTGGACGTCGAGAGGTACCGTTCCCGCCATGGCGGTCGACCAGGAGCTCGTGGACGCGGCGATCGGGCTGGCGCATGCCCGCTTTCCCGGGCAGGCCTGGTCCGGAGCCGCCGCGCTGCGTCTCGACAACGGCGTGATCCTGACCAGCACCGCCCCGGACCCGCCGAACAGCGCCGTGGGCCTCTGCCATGAGACGGGCGCCATCTGCGAGGCCTACAAGCTGGACCGGCGGGTGGTGGCGTCGGTCTGTGTGACGGCCGCCGGCGAGGACCGGGGGTACTGGGTCCTGGCGCCGTGCGGCGTCTGCCAGGAACGGCTCTTCGCGTACGGGCCGGACGTCGAGGTCGCGGTACCGGAGCCCGCGGACCCGCGCCGCTGGCGCACCCTGCGGCTGCGGGACGTCCAGCCCCACTGGTTCGCGCGGGTCTTCCCGGACGATGTCTGGCCCTTCGACTCCCGGGACCCGGAACCCCGGCCGGGCGGCTGAGGACGGGCTCAGGGCCGGAACACCGCCACCGCCTCGCACCCCTCCTCCTGCCGGAACGTCACCCGCAGCTCCATCCCGACGGCGAGCGCGGACTCCTCGCACTCCACGATCTCCGTCATCATCCTCGGGCCCTCCGCCAGATCGACGACGGCCGCGACGTACGGCACGCGGCCGCCGAACGGCGGCAGGTCGTTGCGGTGCACGACGGACCAGGTGTAGAGCGTGGCCCGGCCACTGGCCCGCTCCCAGCCGACGTCCTCGCTCCAGCAGTGCGGGCAGAACTCGCGCGGGTAGTGGTGCGCCCGGCCGCAGTCCCGGCAGCGGCGCAGCAGCAGGTGGCCCTCGGCGGCGGCGTCCCAGTAGGGGCGGGTGGACGCGTCGGGCTCGGGCAGGTCGTAGCGGGGGGCCGGCGGGGTGGTGGTCACAGAAAGAGTCCGATCGCGTCGTCGAGGGACCAGGTCTGCCAGGACATCGCGAACAGCGCGACGAGCGAGCTGAGCGCCATCATCGCGTTCTGCCCCTGCTCAGCCCAGTCGTGGATCATCAGCACCAGGTAGAGCAGGTTGAGCAGCAGCCCCGCGATCAGCGCGACAGGGGTCAGCAGGCCGGTCACCAGGCCCAGACCCAGCGCGAGTTCCGCGTAGACGACGACGTACGCCATCGCCTTCGGGCGCGGCGCCACGATCTTCTCGAAACCGCTCCGGACCACCGGCCAGCGGTGCTTCCCCGCGACGTCCGAGGCCCAGGCGATGCCGGTGCCGCGCTCGAACCAGCCCTTCTTGTCCTTGTGCCGCCAGCTCTCCAGCCACCACAGGCCGAGGCCTATCCGGAGCACGGCGAGCCACTGGGCTCCGTCGAGCCAGATCGTCCGCATGGGGCCCTCCCGTTCACGTCATCTGACGGTACGTCAGTTCACCTGATGGCGGCGGCCCCGCGCAAGGGGTGTGCGCCGGCGGCCGGTCCACAGGCGCGCGTCTCCGGGCACGCGCGCCCGCCCCGGCCGAGGCCCGCTCGCGGACCCGTGATCAATTCGCAATCGATTCCGGTCTTGACCGAGACCCATCAACAGAGCGCGCGATTACGCTCCAAACCATGCCCGACAGCGCATCTGCCCCCGGTAGCCCCATTCCGGCCTCCGTCACCCTCACCGAGGACCGGCCCGTCTACGTCATCGGCGGCGGTCCGGGCGGTCTCGCCGTCGCGGCGGCCCTGCGCGCACAGGGCCAACGGGCGGTCGTACTGGAGAAGTCCACGGACGTCGGCGCGTCCTGGCGGGGCCACTACGACCGGCTGCACCTGCACACCACCCGGCGCTGGTCGGCCCTCCCCGGGCTGCCCATGCCCCGCCGGTTCGGCCGCTGGGTGTCCCGCGACAACATGGTGCGCTACCTGGAGAAGTACGCCGAGCACCATGAGCTGGAGGTGGTGACCGGCGTCGAGGTCTCCCGCATCGACCCGGCGCCGGACGGCACCGGTTGGCGGCTGACCGCGACCGGCGGCCGCGAGCTGACCGGGCGGGCCGTGGTCGTCGCCACCGGCTTCAACCACACCCCGCGCATCCCCGACTGGGCCGGGCGCGCCACCTTCACCGGCGAACTCGCGCACGCCGCCGACTACCGCAACCCCGCCCCCTACGCCGGCAAGGACGTCCTCGTCGTGGGCGTCGGCAACACCGGGGCCGAGATCGCCGTCGACCTGGTGGAGGGCGGGGCGGGCCGGGTGCGGCTCGCGGTGCGCACCGCACCGCACATCCTGCGCCGTTCCACGGCGGGCTGGCCCGCCCAGGGCACCGGCATCCTGGTGCGCCGGCTGCCGGTCGCGCTCGTCGACCGGGCCGGGGGGCTGCTGACCCGCGTCTCCATGCCCGATCTCGCCGAACACGGGCTGCCCCGCCCGGACACCGGCCTGTACTCGCGGGTCAAGGACGGGGCGATCCCGGTCCAGGACGTCGGGCTGATCAAGGCGGTGAAGGGCGGTCACGTGCTTCCGGTGGCGGCCGTCGAGTCGTTCGACGAGGACGCGGTGGTGCTGGCCGACGGGTCCCGGATCACCCCGGACGCCGTCATCGCCGCTACCGGCTACCTCCGCTCCCTGGAGGGGCTGGTCGGCCACCTCGGAGTGCTGGACGCCCGGGGCCGGCCGGTGGTGCACGGCGGCCGCACACCGAAGCAGGCCCCCGGGCTGTACTTCACCGGCTTCACCAACCCGATCAGCGGCATGCTCCGCGAGCTGGCCCGGGACGCGGAGAAGATCGCCAAGAAGCTCGCCCGCAGGGGCTGAGCCGGGGGTGACCCGGCGGCCCCGGGGCCGGTGACCGGGGCCCCGAGGGCGGCGCCGGAGGGTCCCGGGGCCGAAGGGGTGCCCCGGAGAGGTGGCCCCCGGCCGTGACCCCGCGACGGCCCGCGGGTCTGGGCCCGGCCCGCCCCCGGGTGCGGCTCGCCCGGGGTGCGGGGTTGCCCGGGTGCCGGCCCGCCTGCCCGGGTGCCGGCCCGCCTGCCCGGGTGCCGGCCCGCCTGCCCGGGTGCCGGCCCGCCTGCCCGGGTGCCGGCCTGCCCTCAATCGCCGGGCGGGCTCGACGGGGCACCCGGCCCCGCGTGGGTACCCGTGGTGGTGACCCGGGGCCCCTCCGGGGCGTCTCCTCGGGCGCCGAACGTTCCGCGGGTACGCGGGGAGACACCGGGTATCCGTTCGGCGCCCTGCGGGGACTCCCCTGCACGGCCCCGGGTCGGTCGTCGGTTGTCATGCGGGGAGGAGGCGGGGAGGGGTGGAGGCAGGGGCTCGTCCCCCGGTTCCTCCCCCGCACGGCCCCGGGTCGGTCATCGGTCGTCATGCGGGAGGGGGCGGGGAGGAGTGGAGGTAGGGGCTCGTCCCCCGGTTCCTCCCCCGCACGGCCCCGGGTTGGTCGTCGGCCGTCGTGCGGGAGGGGGCGGGGAGGAGTGGGGCAGGGGGCTCGTCCCCCGTTTCGATGCGGCGTCGGGGCTTGCGGAACCGCCACTCTCAGCCTTTGCCTGCACAACCATTCCTGACGGGCCGTCAGTTCAGTAACCTGACACGGCGTCAGCTTATGGCGCCGGCCGGACCGCGCGAGCGCCGGGGACCTTCGAGCAGGAGTGGGCGGAACGATGCTTGGATCGACTCACGGCACCCTCACCACCGACTTCCGCGCCAGGGTGGTGGCCTGCGGCGAGGAGCCGCACGCCGCCGTCCACAGCATGACGGCCGCCGCCGCGGAAGGCGGTCTCGACGTCAGCGGCCGTCCGCTGCACGCGGCCGTCCCGGACCTGGACCGGTTCTTCCGGCCGGAGTCCGTGGCTGTCATCGGCGCGTCCGACACCGACGGCCGGCCCAACACCGGGATCACCCGGCAGCTGATCGCCTGGGCCGAGCGCGTCGGCGCGCGGCTGTATCCCGTGCACCCCACGCGGGAGTCCGTCTTCGGGCGGGCGTGCTCTCCTTCCGTGTCCGAGCTGCCGGAACAGGTGGACCTGGCGGTGCTGCTGGTCAGCGATCCGCTCCCGGTGATCGAGGAACTCGCGCACGCCAAGGTGAAGTTCGCCGTCGCCTTCGCGTCCGGTTTCGCGGAGACCGGGGCGGAGGGCGCCGCCGCGCAGGCCCGGCTGGCCGCAGCGGTGGAGCGGTCGGGGCTGCGGCTGCTCGGGCCGAACACCAACCTCAACGCCTTCGAGGAGTTCCGGGACGACCTGGAGGGGCCGGCGATCGCACTGATCACCCAGTCCGGCCACCAGGGGCGCCCCGTCTACACCCTTCAGGAGCTGGGCGTACGGCTCTCGCACTGGGCGCCCACGGGCAACGAGGCGGATCTGGAGACCTCCGACTTCATCTCGTACTTCTCGCAGCGCCCCGAGGTCGGGGCCATCGCCTGCTACGTGGAGGGGCTCAAGGACGGGCGCTCCTTCCTGCTCGCCGCCGACCGGGCCGCACGCGCCGGGGTCCCGGTGGTGGCGGTCAAGGTCGGGCGGACGGAGACGGGGGCCAGGATGGCCGCGTCACACACCGGCAAGCTGACCGGCGCCGACCAGGTCGTCGACGCGGCGATGCGGCAGTTCGGCGTGATCCGGGTGAACGGCCTCGACGAACTCCAGGACACCGCGGCCCTCCTGGCGCGGGCCCGTAAGCCCTTGGCCGACGGGGTCGTCGTGTATTCGATCTCGGGCGGCACGGGCGCGCACTTCTCGGACCTGGCGACCGCGGCGGGCCTGGACATCCCGGTCCTGTCCGAGGAGAAGCAGACCGAGCTGCACACCTGGATACCCGACTACCTGAACGTGGCGAACCCGGTCGACAACGGGGGGCACCCGGTCGGTGACTGGCGCGGCCGGAAGATCATCGACGCGATACTCGCGGACCCCTCGGTCGGGGTGCTGATCTGTCCGATCACCGGCCCCTTCCCGCCGATGAGCGACAAACTCGCCCAGGACCTGGTGGACGCGGCCGAGGCCACGGACAAGCTGGTGTGCGTGGTGTGGGGTTCGCCGGTCGGAACCGAGGACGCCTACCGCACGACGCTGCTCGGCTCCTCGCGCGTCGCCACCTTCCGTACCTTCGGCAACTGCATCACCGCGGTGAAGGCCTATCTGGACCACCACCGCTTCGCCGCCTCCTACCGCTCCCCCTTCGACGAGGCACCGCGCACGCCGTCGCCCTCCTTCCGCAAGGCGCAGGCACTGATGCGTCCGGGCCACCAGCTGAGCGAGCACGCGGCGAAGCAGCTGCTGCGGGCGTACGGGATCCGGGTGCCCCGCGAGCAGTTGGTGACCAGCGCCGCGGCGGCGGTCAGGGCGGCCGGGCTGGTCGGCTACCCCGTCGTCATGAAGGCGTCCGGCGCGCAGCTGGCCCACAAGACCGAACTGGGCCTGGTCAAGGTCGGGCTCACCTCCGCCAGCCAGGTGCGGGACGCCTACCGCGAACTCACCGACATCGCGCGCTACGAGGACATCGAGCTGGACGGAATCCTGGTCTGCCAGATGATCGAGCGGGGCGTCGAGATGATGGTCGGCGTCACCCAGGACGCGCTGTTCGGCCCGACCGTGACCGTCGGGCTCGGCGGCGTACTGGTCGAGGTGCTGCACGACGCGGCGGTGCGGGTGCCGCCCTTCGGTGAGGACCAGGCGCGGGCGATGCTCGGTGAACTGCGCGGCCGGGCCCTGCTGGAAGGGGTGCGCGGCGGGGCGCCGGTGGATGTGGACGCGCTCGTCGAAGTGGTGCTGCGGGTGCAGCGGATGGCGCTGGAACTGGGCGACGACCTGTCCGAGCTGGACATCAACCCGCTGATGGTGCTGGGCCGGGGGCAGGGCGCGGTGGCGCTGGACGCCCTCGCGGTCTGCCGCTGACCGGCGCTCCGGCCCATGCTTTGGCCAGCACGCCGGCCCACGCGCCGGCCAAAGCCGCCGCCGCGTCCGCCACCGAACCCGCCCGCCGCCTCGCCGCCCGGCCCGCCACCTGCTCAGGAGCTGCCTCATGCCGTCCTCCCCCGAAGACACCACCGACCACACCGGCCGGAACGACCTGTCCGGATCGCCTGATTCATTGATACTCCACGCCACTGACAACGGCGTCTCGACGATCACCCTCAACCGCCCGGAGGCGATGAACGCCGTCACCTGGGACCAGCGCGAACGCGTCATCGCGCTGCTCGCGGAGGCCTCCGCGGACCCCGGGGTCCGGGCCGTCGTCCTGACCGCCACCGGCCGGGGTTTCTGCGCCGGAGCCGATCTGCGGGGCGCACCGGCGACCGGCGACCGGGTGCCGGGCGATGTCGCCCGGACGATCCGGCTCGGCGCCCAGCGGCTGATCGCCGCCGTCCTGGACTGCGAGAAGCCCGTCATCGCGGCGGTCAACGGAACGGCGGCCGGGATCGGGGCCCATCTCGCGTTCGCCTGTGACCTGGTGCTGGCAGCCGAGTCCGCGAAGTTCATCGAGGTGTTCGTGCGCCGCGGCCTCGTACCGGACGGCGGTGGCGCGTACCTGCTGCCCCGGCTGGTCGGGCCGCAGCGCGCCAAGGAGCTGATGTTCTTCGGGGACTCGCTCCCGGCCCGGGACGCGGAGCGCCTGGGGCTCGTCAACCGGACCGTGCCGGACGAGGAGCTGGCGGCGACCGCGCGGGCCTGGGCCCAGCGGCTGGCCGAGGGGCCCACCCGCTCGATCGCCCTCACCAAGCAGCTGGTCAACGCCTCGCTGGACGCCGACCGCGCCACGGCGTTCGCCGCGGAGGCGATGGCCCAGGAGATCAACATGACCACGCAGGACGCCAACGAGGGCGTGGCGAGCTTCGTTGAGCGGCGGGCACCGAAGTACCGCGGGATCTAGGCGTACTTCCGCGGTCTCCGCTCGTGTCTCACACCGATGCCGGCCCGCTCGTGTCTCACACCGATGCCGGCCCGCTCGTGTCTCACACCGGTGCCGACCCGCTCGTGTCCAGGTCCGGGCCGGACGGGTCCGGCAGCCGCAGAACCGCCCCGAAGGGGTGCGGACCGCCCGCCCGAGAGCACGTTCGGGGTCGATGCCCCGGCCGTAGCCGGGCGCCACCGGTCATCGCACCGCCCTCCCGCCCGACCGACCGCTGGCGACTCAGCGGAGCCGTCGCTGGACCACCTGCCGCCGCGACGGCAGCGGCGCTCCTCGCCGGGCGGGAGCCGGGGGAGGAACGGTCCGACGGTTCTCGCGCTCGTCGCGGTGGCCCCGACGAAGGTCGGGGTACGGTCCGCACCCCTTCCCATCTGACGCCTCGTCAGTTCTAATCGAAGAGTGATGGGACACGCAGGCATGGCCGCAACCGCCGTCCGCTACCTCAGGTCCGTCGGCGCCGCGACGGCCGTCGCTCCGGTGCCGGTCGATCCACTGCCGCGCCCGGCCCTGCGGGCCGTCTCCGACGACGAGCGGCTGCCCGTGGATCCGGGCGAGTTCCGCCGGGTGCTGGGGCACTTCGCGAGCGGGGTCACCATCGTCACCGCGCACGATCCGGACGGCGCCGGCGGCACCGCAGGTCCGGCGGGCTTCGCCTGCCAGTCGTTCGCCTCGCTCTCGCTGGACCCGCCGCTGGTCACGTTCATGGTCGCCCGTACGTCGACGACCTGGCCGCGCATCGCCCGCGCCGGGGCCTTCTGCGTCAACATCCTGGGGGCGGAACAGGGCGTGCTGTGCCGGTCCTTCGCGGTCAGCGGGGCCGACAAGTTCGCCGGGGTGACGTACTCCGCCGCCCCCGCGACCGGATCGCCGCTGCTGGACTCCGTGCCCGCCTGGGTCGACTGCCGCATCCAGGCCGTCCACACCGGCGGCGACCACCTGATCGTGGTCGGCCGGGTGGAGGCCCTGGGGGCGGCGGACGAGGACGGGAACGGGCCGCTGCTCTTCCACCAGGGGGCGTTCGGGCGCTTCAGCCGCTGAGCGGACCCGGTCGCGGGACGGCGGCGGGCGCCGGGCGGCGCCGGATCACCAGCGCCATCAGCGCGGCCGTCGCGCACATCGCCCCGGACGCGTACCAGACCATGTCGTACGAGCCGAAGTGGTCGCGGGCGACCCCGCCGAGGAACGCCACCAGGGCGGCGCCCACCTGGTGGGAGGCCAGGACCCAGCCGAAGACGATCGCGCTGTCCTCGCCGTACTGCTCCCGGCACAGGGCCAGCGTCGGCGGGACCGTGGCGACCCAGTCCAGTCCGTAGAACACGATGAAGAAGACCATCGACGGGTGCACGGTCGGCGCCATCAGCATCGGCAGGAACAGCAGCGAGATCCCGCGCAGCGCGTAGTAGACGGCCAGCAGCCGGCGGGCCTCGAAGCGGTCGGTGAGCCAGCCCGAGAAGATCGTGCCGATGATGTCGAAGATCCCGATGACCGCGAGCAGTGAGGCGGCGGCCGTGATGGGCATGCCGTGGTCGTGCGCCGAGGGCACGAAGTGCGTACGGATCAGGCCGTTGGTCGTGGCGCCGCAGATCGCGAACGTCCCGGCCAGCAGCCAGAACGGCCCGGTGCGGGCGGCGTCGAACAGGACGCGCAGGGTCCGGCTCGCCACGCCCCGGGCGGGTGCGGGCTTGTCCGCGTACTCCCCGCCGTACGGGGCCAGGCCCACGTCGGCCGGGTGGTCGCGCAGCAGGAGCCAGACGAACGGGACGACGGCCAGGGCGGCGAGTGCGACGGTCACCGAGGCCGGGCGCCAGCCGTGCGCGTCGATGATCCAGGCGCAGAGCGGCAGGAACACCAGCTGGCCGGAGGCGCCCGCCGCGGTGAGGATGCCGGTGACCAGGCCCCGGCGGGCGACGAACCAGCGGTTGGTGACCGTCGCGGAGAAGGCCATCGCCATCGAGCCGCTGCCGAGGCCGACGAGCACGCCCCAATAGATCATCAGCTGCCAGGCCGCCGTCATCCAGACGCTGGCCAGTGCCCCGGCCGCGACCGCGCTGAGCGCGACGACCACGACCCGGCGGATGCCGAACCGGTCCATCAGCGCCGCCGCGAACGGCGCGGTGAGCCCGTACAGCGCCATGTCGATCGAGACCGCGAGCCCGATCTCCCCGCGCGACCAGTCGAACTCCGTGTGGAGCGGGTCGATGAGCAGCCCGGGAAGGGAGTTGAAGGCCGCGCCGCCGATGATCGTCACGAAGGTGACGGCGGCGACGATCCACGCGCGGTGGATACGGGGCCGGGGCCGGGGCCCGGAGGCGTTCCGCCGGGACGCGTCCGGGGCGGGGGTTTCGGTTGTCTGGGTCACGTCACTCAGCTTCCGGCCACCGCCCCCTCCCCCACGAGTGGCCGGAGGGACACCGTTCGCAGGAATCGGGCCACGCCGCGCAACCGGAGCGCGTACGCTCTCCGGCTCCGGCGGCCCGTACGGGCGTGCGCGTGTATGCGTGTATGGGTGTATGCGTGTACGAATCCGAGCCGCTTCGTGCACGTCCCCGGGGGCCTCGTGCACTGGGGCGCACGCCAGAGACTCCACCAGCGTTCCGCGCTGATGCAGGGGTGCGGCGTCGCACTGCTGCCGGCCGCCTCCGCGTTGCGGGTGTGGCCGGCGTTGTGGGTGTGGCCGGCGTTCCTGCTGGTGGACCAGCGTGACGCGCTCCGCTACCGCACGGTGTCCGACTGCGAGTTGATCACCGCCTGGCCCCACCAGCTCGCCACCCTGGCCGTGTCCGCGCCGCTGTCCGTGCCCGGGGCGGCGCTGCTCGTCGGCGGGAGCGTGCACCGGCGGACCAGCGCACACAGCCTCCGGGTCATCGAGATGCGGAAGTCCGAGGACCGGTCCCGCTCCGGCGGGAAGTAGCCGCCGCCGTCAGCACACCCCACACTCCCGCCGCGCCCACCGCGTACCAGAGCAGATCCGGCGCGTTGAACGTCGAACCCAGCACCAGCCGCGCCACCGCGCTCCGCCGGGACAGCTCCGCCGGGGCCCCGGTCAGCTGGAGCAGCTCGACCGCCCAGCTGACCGCCAGCCCCGCGCCCGCCACCACGACCGGCCGGGCGCGGGGGGCGCACAGCGCGACGAGGGCGCAGATCAGGACTGTGTAGAGCGCGTCCCCGGCGTACTTGGCGAGATCCCCGTCCGCGACGGTACGGACGCCGAGCCCGGCCGCGACCGTGACCGCCCCCGCCGCCAGGGCCCGCGCCCGGCGCGCGCTCGGGCCGTGCCCCCTCATCTGATCCGCTCCAGCCGCCTGATCGGCCGGGCCCCCAGCAGCACGCCCACCACCAGCACGTTGATCACCGCCCCGGCCAGCAGCACCTCCGGTGCGCCCACCCGGTCCGCGACCGGCCCGGCCAGCGCCCGGCCCGCCGCCAGCATCAGCAGAGATCCGGCCACGTCGTACGCGTGCAGCCGGTTCAGCGCCTCCGGCGGCACCTGCGTCTGGACGGTCGTCGACCACATCACCAGCCAGAACGCGAACGCCGCGCCCGCGATGAACTGACCGGCCCCCAGCGCGGACACGGGCAGCCCGAGCCCCAGCACCAGCAGGTTCACGCACACCCCGGTCAGCGCCACGGCCCCCGCCGCCAGTGGGCGGCGCGGCCGCAGCCGCAGGGCGAGCAGTCCGCCGACGACACTGCCCGCGCCGTTCACCGCCATCATCGCGCCGTACGTCCCCGAGCCGTGCGCCTCCGTCACCTCGACGGCGGTCAGCGGGAGCATCGGGCCGAGCACGGCGAAGCCGTACACCGTCCAGATCGCGATCACTCCCCACAGCCAGCTGCGCGCCCTGAACTCGCGCCAGCCGTCGACCAGTTCGGCGACGAAGGTGCCGCGCCGCGCGTCGTCGGACGGGGCCGGGGCCAGCCGCAGCAGGAAGAGGCAGACACCGGAGACCAGGAACGTCGACGCGTTCGCCGCGTAGACCGCTCCGGCGCTCGCGAGACCGACGAGAACGCCCGCGAACGCCGGGCCCGCCATGGTCATCAGCGCCTCCGAGACCCGGAGCACGGCGTTGGCGCGCTGCACGTCGGAGGAGACCCGGGGCACGGTCGAGGCGACTCCCGGCTGGAAGAGCGCCGCCCCCACACCGGCCACCGCGCTCAGCGAGTACACCGCCCACAGCGGCGGGTTGCCGACCGCGAAGGAGACCGCGAGCGCGGAGGCGCCGATCAGCCGCAGCGTGTCAGCGATGATCATCATCCGGCGCGGCGTGAACCGGTCCGCCAGTACGCCGCCGAAGAGCACGAAGAGCGCCAGCGGCCCCATCCAGGCCGCCAGCGCGTACCCCACGGAGGAGTGCGGTCGCCCGGCCCCCAGCAGGCCCGCGGTCAGCGCCACCGGGATCATTCCGTCCCCGAAGAGCGCCGCGGTCCGGGCGACGAAGAAGAGCCGGAAGTTGCGGTTCCACAGCCGGTCGGGCCCCGTGGCCAGGGACGGAAGAGGGGGCGCCAGGGGCAGCGAGGACAGCGGAGCCAATGGGGACACGGGGGATGAATCACGCAAAACGCTCTCGCTGTCCACGGCGGGAATGCATGCGTGGTCTGCTGACTTTTCCTTCACACCGATGACATGTATCAGCTTATGGTCTATACCAGCTAGTGGTGAAGGGAGACCTCCGTGCCGCACCGAGTCGTCGTTCTCGCCCTCGATGGCGTGCTTCCGTTCGAACTGGGCATCGCGCAAAGGATATTCGGCCGTTCACTCGGAATCGAGCCGCGCGACCGGGGCGCGAAACTCTATGAGGTCATCACCTGCTCGGTCCGCCCGCCGGGCCCGGTGGCCACCGACGCGGACTTCACCATCACGGTCGAGCACGGCCCGAAGGCCCTCGCCGGCGCCGACACGGTGGTGATCCCCGCCAGCTACGAACTGGGCCCCGTCTACTCCGAGGGCCGGCTCACCGACGAACTCGCGGCCGCGTTCGCGCACATCAGGCCCGGCACCCGGATGGTCTCGATCTGCACCGGCGGCTACGTCCTCGCCGCCGCCGGTTACCTCGACGGGCGTCCCGCCACCACCCACTGGTCCTCCGCCGACCACTTCCAGGCGCTGTTCCCGGCGGTCCGGGTCGACCCCGACGTCCTGTTCATCGACGACGGCGACGTCCTGACGTCCGCCGGGGTCGCCGCCGGAATCGACCTCTGCCTGCACATCGTGCGCCGCGACCACGGCACCGCCGTCGCCAACGACGTCGCCCGGCGCACCGTCGTACCGCCGCACCGCGACGGCGGCCAGGCGCAGTACATCCAGCGCCCGGTCCCCGACGCCCAGCTCGCCGGCACGACCACCGCACGAGCCTGGGCGCTCGGACGGCTGGAACGCCCGATCCTGCTGCGCGAGCTGGCGCAGCAGGAGTCGATGAGCGTACGGACGTTCACCCGGCGGTTCCGGGAGGAGGTCGGGATCAGCCCGGTCCAGTGGCTGACCCAGCAGCGGGTGGAGCGCGCCCGTCAACTGCTGGAGTCCACCGACCTGTCGATCGACCAGGTCGCCCGGGACGCCGGTTTCGGCACGCCCACCTCGCTGCGGCAGCACCTCCAGGCGGCGCTGGGGGTATCACCGACGGGGTACCGCCGGACGTTCCGGGCGACGGCGGGAAACCGCTGCTGAGGCGGTGGGGCCACGGCGGGGAATCCGCTGCTGAGCGGCCTCCCCGCCCTCAGCACGGGCTGGGAACACCCTCAGAACACCAGCACCCCCCGTGCCACCCGCCCGTGGTGCGCGTCGTCCGCCGCCTTGGCGAAGTCCTCCACCGGGTAGGTCTCGGTGACGAGTTCGTCCAGCAGCAGCCGGCCCTCCCGGTACAGCTCCGCGTACAGGGCGATGTCGCGCTGCGGGCGCGAGGAGCCGTAGCGGCAGCCCAGGATCGACTTGTCCAGGTACATCGAGGAGACGAGGAACGACGCCTCGGCCGTCGCCGCCGGCACGCCCAGCAGGATCGCCTGGCCGTGCCGGTCCAGCAGGTCGATCGCGGTACGGATCAGCTCGGTACGGCCCACGCACTCGAAGGCGTGGTCGGCGCCGTGCGGCAGGATCTCCTTGACGCCCTCGGCCGACGTCAGGAAGTGGGTGGCGCCGAACTGCCGGGCCACCGCCTCCTTCGCCGGGTTGGAGTCGACGGCGACGATGGTCAGCGCTCCGGCGATCCTGGCGCCCTGGATCACGTTGAGCCCGATGCCGCCGGTGCCGATCACGACGACGCTCTCGCCCCGGTCGACCTTGGCCCGGTTCAGTACGGCTCCGACTCCCGTCAGCACTCCGCAGCCGATCAGGGCCGCCGAGGTGAGGGGCAGGTCCGCCGGGATCTTCACCGCCTGCACGGCCTTGACCAGGGTCCGTTCGGCGAACGCCGAGTTGGACGCGAACTGGTACAGCGGCTTCCCGCCCCGCGAGAACGGCTTGCCCGGCATCCCGATCGCCTTGCGGCACATCGTGGGGCGGCCCCGGTCGCACTGGGCGCAGGCGCCGCAGCTGGCGAGCGTGGACAGGGACACATGGTCGCCGGGCGCCACATGACTCACTCCGGCCCCGACCGCCTCGACCACGCCCGCGCCCTCGTGCCCGAGCACCACCGGCAGCGGGAACGGGATCGTCCCGTCGATCACCGACAGGTCGCTGTGGCAGAGCCCTGCCGCGGCCACCGCGACCAGCACCTCGCCCGGCCCCGGATCACGTATCTCCAGATCGCCGACGACCTCGGTCCGCTTGCCGTCGAAGACGACGCCTCTCATCTCGGCTCCCTCGGTAGGCCGAGCACGCGCTCGGCGATGATGTTCCGCTGGATCTCGTCCGAGCCGCCGTAAATGGTGTCGGACCGGGTGAACAGGAACAGGCGCTGTGCCTCGTCGATCTCGTACGGTGCGCCGGGCGACCAGTCGCGCGGGCCGACCGCTCCGGCCGCGCCCCTGATCTGTACGGCGAGTTCGCCCAGGCGCTTGTGCCAGCCGCCCCAGAGCAGCTTCGCGACGCTGGGGGCGCCGGGGTCGCCGGTGGTGCCGAGGGTGCGCAGCGCGTTCCAGCGCATCGTCCGCAGCTCGGCCCACTGGCGGACGAGCCGTTCGCGCAGGACCGGGTCATCGGTGGCGCCGCTCTCGACGGCCGCCCGGACCACCCGGTCCAGCTCCGCGGCGAACCCGATCTGCTGGACGAGCGTGGAGACGCCGCGCTCCAGGGCCAGCAGGCCCATGGCGACCGCCCAGCCGTTGCCCTCGCCGCCCACCACCTCCTCGGCGTGCGCCCCGTCGAGGAAGACCTCGTTGAACTCACTGGTCCCCGACATCTGCCGGATCGGCCGCACCTCGATCCGGCCCGGCTGGTCCATCGGCACCAGCAGGAACGAGAGCCCGTGGTGCCGCCGCGAGCCGGGCTCGGTACGGGCCAGGACGAAGCACCAGTCGGCGTCCCGGGCGAGCGAGGTCCAGACCTTCTGCCCGGTCACGCGGTATCCGCCGCGCTCCGGATCGCGCACGGCGGCCGTCCGCACCCCCGCCAGGTCCGAACCGGCGCCCGGCTCGCTGTACCCCTGGCACCACAGGGTCTCGCCGTGCGCGATGGGCGGCAGGAAGCGGCGGCGCTGCTCCGGGCTGCCGTGGGCGATGAGGGTCGGGGCGAGCAGGTTCTCCCCGATGTGGCCGACGCGGGCGGGCGCCCGGAGCCGGGCGTACTCCTCGGCCCAGACGACCTGCTGGGTGAGGGTGGCGGTGCGGTTGCCGTACGTCCCGTCGCCCTCCCAGCCGAGGCCGATCCAGCCGCCCCGGCCGAGTTCGCGCTCCCAGGCACGGCGGACCGCGATGCCCTCGTGCTCGCTCCCCGGGCCGCCGGTGCCGACGGCCGCCGCGTACGCGTCGACGAGGTGGGCCTCCAGCCAGCCGCGGGCCTCCTCGCGGAACGCGGCGTCGTCGGAGCCGAAGGTGAAGTCCACGGTGCCTCCTTTCGATACGGGGCGCGGGCATGGGGCCGTACGCCCATTTCGAACCGTGCGGTTGTCCGGGACCGACGCCCCCTCGTGCCCGCTCGGTGTACGGGGGCGGCGCCCATTTCAAGCCCGTCCGGCGATTGAGGACCGGGGTCCGGGGCAGCGCCCCGGCGACGAACCCGAACGGGTGCCCGGCAACCAGGGGCCCCGCACCCGCACCCCGCTCCTCAATCGCCGGAGAGGCTTGAGGAGCGGCACCGCCCCAACCAGAGGCCCGAGAAGAACGCACCGGCCTACGAATTCGGCCGCTTCGCGGCCCTCGCCGCCTCCGCCATCGCCTCCAGCTGCGCCAGCATCGGCATCGGGTCCGTGCCCACCGTGCCCGGGAGGAAGTCCGCGATGCGTTCCGGGGTCCAGGCCGCCCCCTCCGCGTACCCCGCGCGCAGCTCCCTCGGCTGGGCCCAGACCGCGATCTTCGGGCCCGCGATCGTGTACACCTGCCCGGTGATGCTCTCCGCGCGGGCCCGGTCGCTGAGGAGGTAGACGACGAGCGCGGCCACGTCCTCCGGCTCACCGATCTCCTTCAGCTCCATGGGCACGTTGGCGGACATCCGGGTCCGCGCCACCGGGGCGACCGCGTTGGCCGTGACGCCGTACTTGTGCAGGCCCAGCGCCGCGCTGCGGACCAGCGAGATGATCCCGCCCTTCGCCGCGCTGTAGTTCGCCTGGGCCACGCTGCCCTGGTGGTTGCCGCTGGTGAAGCCGATCAGGGTGCCCGCGCCCTCCTGCTTGCGCATCACCGCGGACGCGGCCCGGAAGACGGTGAAGGTGCCCTTGAGGTGGGTGGCGACCACGGGGTCCCACTCCTCCTCCGACATGTTGAACAGCATCCGTTCGCGCAGGATGCCGGCCACGCAGACCACCCCGTCGATGCGCCCGAACCGGTCCAGCGCGGTGTCCACGACCCGCTGGCCGCCGGCCATGGTGGAGATGTCGTCGGCCACCGCGACCGCCTCGCCGCCCGCCGCCACGATCTCCTTGACGACGGACTCGGCTATCTCGCTGGCGGGTTCGCCGCCCTCGATGGAGACGCCGTAGTCGTTGACCACGACTCTCGCCCCCTCCGCCGCCGCGGCGATCGCGACGGCCCGCCCTATGCCTCGTCCGGCACCCGTGACGGCCACCACTTTGCCTGCCAAGAAGTTCCCCATGCCCGGCCCCTTCCCGCGGTTTCTGACGGACCGTTAGATTCTATGGGTCATCAGGTCCACCGGCACAAGCCCCAGGAGGCTCCATGTCACTGCCGGACGAGTTCCACGACATCGCCAAGCGCGTGAACAACTGGGGCCGCTGGGGCGCGGACGACGAGATCGGGACGCTCAACCTGATCACCGACGAGGTGGTCCGGGAGGCGGCGGCCACCGTCCGCACCGGGCGACGGGTGCCGCTCGCGCTGCCGCTCAAGCAGGACGGCGTGCAGAGCGGACTGATCCAGGGACGGATCAACCCGCTGCACACCATGGTCCAGATCAACCAGGAGCTGTTCGGTCCCGGCACCGTCGCGACCAGCGACGACACCGCGGTCCTGAGCCTCCAGACCGCCACCCACTGGGACGCCCTCACCCACGTCTCGCACTCCGGGAAGATCTACAACGGCCGCCCGGCCGACAGCATCACCCCGCACGAGGGGGCCAGGTTCAGCGGCATCGAGAAGGCCCCGCACATCGTCTCGCGCGGGGTGCTGCTCGACGTGGCCCGCGCCCACGGGGTGGACAGGCTGCCGGGCGACCACGCCGTCACCCCGGAGGACCTGGACGCGGCGGAGGAACTGGCCGGGGTGCGGGTGCGGTCCGGGGACATCGTGCTCGTACGCACCGGGCAGGTGCAGGTCTATCTCACCGGGGACAAGCACGCGTACGGCTATCCGTCACCGGGGCTCTCGATCCGGACGCCCGAGTGGTTCCGGGCCAGGGATGTGGCCGCGGTCGCCAACGACACGCTGACCTTCGAGATCTTCCCGCCGGAGATCGACGATCTGTGGCTGGGGGTGCACGCGCTGGATCTGGTCGAGATGGGCATGCTCCAGGGCCAGAACTGGAACCTGGAGCAGTTGTCCACAGCCTGTGCGGAGTCGAAGCGCTACGGCTTCCTGCTCTCCGCGATGCCGGAACCCTTCGTCGGCGCCACCGGCACTCCGGTGGCCCCGGTCGCGGTCTTCTGAGCGGCGGCCGGGCCGGGCGCGGGGCGACACCCCGCGCCGGCAGGACCGGTCGGCGGCGAACCTATGCGCGATGGGTGACCACGTGCGTCGGCTCGTACGCTCCACCCGGCTCGCGCCCGACGACATCCCGCCCGGCTACGTCGCGCCCGGCGACGTCCCGCCCCATGGTGTCGCAGCCGCCCGATCCGCACACCCCGGCGCCGTGCGCGCCCGCTCCATGGGCGCAGGGCTGCATCTGTACCTGGATCACCGGAATGCCCCGGTCCACCTCGCACCAGATCCGCTTGCCGGCGCCCTCCGGCTGCCAGCCCCAGCGGTCGGCCAGGCCGTCGACCAGCTCCAGGCCCCGGCCGCCGGTGTCCTCGCCCTCCGCGTGCCGCTGCTGCGGCGGGCGGCAGCTGGTGTCGGCCACCTCGACCCGTACGGTCCCGGCGTTACCCGGTGCCCCCGTCGAGCCGAACAGCATGCGCAGCACGGCCGGACAGCCGGTGTGCACGACCGCGTTGGTGACCAGTTCCGAGATCAGCAGGATGAGCGTCTCGGCCAGTGGCTCGTCGTCCCGTATCCCGGACCCGATCAGCCTCGAACGCGCCCATCTGCGGGCCCGCCCGACCTCCGCGGGGTCGGCCCCGACCTCCAGCTGAACCTGAAGCACCTGCACCGCTCACACCATCCGAACCGGCGGACACATCGCCTCGCGCCTCCTCAGGGTCACGGAACGTGATTCCCCTACGAGACAGCATGGTTGACGTACAGTCACCGCAACAAGCGCTTCGGGCATATTCCAGCGCGAAGGAGTACGCGTGGTGCATACTGTGCGACGCACGCTGCGGAGAGTCGAACAGAGGCGCCCGGCGGCCACGAAAACCCCGGGAAACGTTTCCCCGGCAGGCCCGGCCCCTCTGCGTGGACCACGAGCAGGGCACCTCTCGCGGACCGGAGCAGCCGCACAGGCCACATCCGGATCGCCAGGTTCCAGAACCACTCGCATCCAACGGAGCGTACCCGAGCCCGGCGCCGACTCCACCCCGTGACGAATCACGCAAAGGACACAAGCCGGTATCGGTGCCTACCGACTGCACTGTGTCACTGCGCACCGTGAACCTCAGGGGTCCATCGCGTCACCCGCACGCAGCGGGCGCCCGGCCGCCCCGGATCAGGCCAGATCGGCGGCCAGCGCCTCCTCCGCCTCCGCCGCCGTCAGCCACTGCCCGGCCCGCAGCCAGGCCCGCTTGAGGTGCAGGTGGACATCCGCCTCCCAGGTGAAGCCCATACCGCCGTGCACCTGGAGGCAGTCGCGGGCGTTGCCGACGGCCGCCTCGTCGGCCAGCAGCTTGGCCCCGGCGATCTCCGCCGGGTCCGCCGTCACGGCGGCCGCGTAGACGGCGGCACGGGCCGTCTCCGCGCGCACCAGCATTCCGGCACACAGATGCTTGACCGCCTGGAAGGATCCGATGGGCGCCCCGAACTGCTCACGCGCACCGGCGTGTTGGACCGCCGCCTCCAGGCTGCGGGCGGCGCTGCCGAGCTGCTCCGCGGCGGCCAGCAGGGCGCCCTCACGGCGCAGCCGCGCCCCGTCGGCCAGCGGCTCGCCCTCGTACCCGGCCAAGCCTGGCACCCGCCACAGGGGGGTGCCCGGGTCGAGCGACCGTACCGGCTCGGCCTCGCCCACGAGCCGCCGCAGCGCCCCGCCGCTCAGCACCCGGGCCGAGTCCCCGTCGAGGACCAGCAGCGCGTCGGCCGCCGCCAGATGCCCCACCGGCCGCCCGGCCTCCGCCAGGGCCACCACCGCCTCACCCGCCGCCGCCCCCTGCACCGCTCCCGCGGCCAGCTGGGTGGCGATCAGCGGGCCGGGCAGCAGGCGCCGCCCCACCTCATCGAACACGAGTACGGATTCGGGCAGCCCGAGCCCGACGCCGCCCGCCGTCTCCGGCAGCCGCAGCGCGAAGAGCCCGGCCGCACCCAGCTCCCGCCACAAGGCACCGCCGACTCCCCCGCCACCGTCCAGCACGGCCCGCATCCGGTCCCTGTCGAACCGCCCGGCGAGCAGTTCCCGCATCCCCGCCCGCAGGGCCCGCTGGTCGTCCGAGAGCTGGAAGTCCACTGTCCGCTCACCGCCCCTTCGGCAGGCCGAGAATCCGCTCGGCGACGATGTTCCGCTGGATCTGCGAGGTACCGGCGGCGATCGTGTACGAGAGCGAGGAGAGCCGGTCCAGCACCCACTCCCGGTCCAGATCCAGCCCGTCGCCCGCACCCAGCACCTCGGCGGCCGCCTCGTACAGCTCCTGGCGGGCGTGCGAGTACCGCAGCTTGAAGACCGAGCCGCCCACCCCGGGGACTCCGCCACTGGCCTGCGCCTCGCTGACGTTCCACTGGGTGAGCCGCCACAGCGCCCGGAACTCGGCGTTCAGCCTGCCCAGCCGCCGCCGCAGCACCGCGTCGTCCCAGCGCCCGTTCCCGCGCGCCTCCGCCGCCAGCGCGTCCAGGGTCCGGCGGCAGGCGACGACCTCCCCGACGAACGCCGTGCCGCGCTCGAAGGAGAGGGTGACCATGGTGACCCGCCAGCCGTCGTTCTCCGCCCCCACGCGGTGCGAGACGGGCACCCTGACCTCGTCGAGGAACATCTCGGCGAACTCCGTCGACCCGGCCAGCGTGCGCAGCGGCCGCACGGTGACACCGGGGGCGTCCATCCGCATGGCGAGCCAGCTGATCCCCCGGTGCTTGGGCGCCGCCGGGTCCGTCCGCACGAGCAGCTCGCACCAGTCGGCGACCTCCGCGTGCGAGGTCCAGATCTTCTGCCCGCTCACCACGTAGTCGTCGCCGTCGCGCACCGCGCGGGTCCGCAGCGAGGCCAGGTCGGAGCCCGCCTCCGGCTCGCTGAACCCCTGGCACCAGATCTCGTCGCCGCGCAGCACCGGGGGCAGCCAGCGGGCCCTCTGTTCCGCGGTGCCCTCGGCGGCGATGGTGGGCCCGGCGTGCAGCAGCCCGACGAAGTTGGCGCCGACGTAGGGCGCTCCGGCCCGCTCCGTCTCCTCCAGGAAGATCAGGTGCTGCGTCGGTGTGGCTCCCCGGCCGCCCGCGTCGGCGGGCCAGTGCAGGCCCGCGTACCCGGCGTCGTACAGCAGCCGCTGCCAGCCGGCGTCGTACGCCCTGCGCCCCGGCCAGTCACCGGGATCCGGCTTCCCGGGCAGCCCCGGGAGCACCGAGCCCAGCCACTTCCTCAACCGGGCCCGGAAGGCTTCCTCTTCCTCCGTGTACGAGAGGTCCATGACGCACGCGCCTACTTGTCGAGGTCGAGGCCGAGCATCCGGATCGCGTTACCGCGCATCAGTTTGTAGACGGTCTCGTCGTCCAGTCCCTTGACGTGGTCGAGCGCGACCTCCTTGGTGTGCGGGAAGGTGGAGTCGACGTGCGGGTAGTCCGTCTCGAACGTCGCGTTGTCCCGCCCCACCACATCGAGCGAGGCGACACCGTGCTTGTCGCGGAAGAAGCAGCAGAACATCTGCCGGTAGTAGTACGTGGACGGCGGTTCGGGGATCAGGTCGCGCACCCCGCCCCAGGCGCGGTGCTCCTCCCAGACGTCGTCGGCCCGCTCCAGGGCGTACGGGATCCAGCCCATCTGCCCTTCGCTGTAGGCGAGCTTGAGCTGCGGGAACTTCACCAGCACCCCGCTGAAGAGGAAGTCCATCATCGAGGCCATCGCGTTGTTGAACGAGAGCGAGGCCTGGACGGCGGGCGGTGCGTCGGGCGAGGCAGCGGGCATCTGCGAGCTGGACCCGATGTGCATGTTCACGACCGTGCCGGTCTCCTGGCAGGCGGCGAAGAACGGGTCCCAGTAACCGGTGTGGATCGACGGCAGCCCCAGATACGTCGGGATCTCGGAGAAGGTGACCGCCCGCACCCCGCGCTCCGCGTTCCGCCTGATCTCCGCGACGGCGAGATCGATGTCCCAGAGCGGGATGATGCACAGCGGGATCAGCCGGCCGCCGCTGTCCCCGCACCACTCCTCGACCATCCAGTCGTTGTAGGCGCGCACGCACGCCAGCGCGACCTCCTTGTCGTGCGCCTCCGCGAAGGTCTGCCCGCAGAACCGCGGGAAGGTGGGGAAGCAGAGGCTCGCCTCGACGTGGTTGAGGTCCATGTCCTTCAGCCGCTCGACGGGGTCCCAGCACCCACGCCGCATCTCGGCCCGGGTGATCCCCTCCAGCGTCATGTCGTCGCGGTCGAACCCGACGGCGGCGATGTTGCGCTTGTACGGGAACTTGAGGTCCTCGTAGATCCACCAGTCGGTGGGCGGGCCGTCCGGGTCCATCGTGATGACGTACTTGCCGCCGGTGTACGCCAGCTCCCCGATGCCCGCCGTGAGCGGCTGCGGACCGCGCTCGCGGTACTTGGCCGGCAGCCAGGTCGAGAACAGGTGCGGCGGCTCGATCACATGGTCGTCGACGCTGACGATCCGAGGCAGTTCCGTCATGGTGTCCCCTTCGGCGCACACGTTTCTGATGACCCGTCAGATTGACGTCGCCCTCAGGCTAGCCCCGCACCCCTGGACCGACAAGGCGCAGCGCTCTACGCTCTCCGCACGATCTGACTACCCGTCAGCTGTGAGGGGTTCGCCGTGACCGAGACCGCACACGCCCTGGGAGCATCGGGCACCTTCTGGGAGCTCATCGACCGCCGGGCCGCCCTGACGCCGGAGAGGCCCTTCCTGATCCAGGACGACCGCACGCTCACCTTCGGCGAGCTGCGCACCCGCGCGGAGCGGGTGGCAGCGGGCCTGTACGACATGGGAGTACGCCCAGGAACCGTCGTCGCCTGGCAGCTGCCGACCCGGCTGGAGACGGTCCTGCTGTCCTTCGCGCTGGCCCGGATCGGAGCGGTGCAGACCCCGCTCATCCCCTTCTACCGCGACCGCGAGACCGGCTACGCGCTGCGCGAGTCGAAGGCCGGGTTCTTCGCGGTGCCCGGCACCTGGCGAGGCTTCGACCACGCGGCGATGGCCGCCCGCCTCGCGGCGGACCTCACGCACCCGCCCCGGGTCTTCGAGGCGTACGACACGCTCCCGGACGGCGACCCGGCGGTCCTTCCGCCGCCCCCCGCCGACGGCACGTCGGTGCGCTGGATCTACTGGACCTCGGGCACCACCTCCGACCCGAAGGGCGTCCTGCACACCGACCGCAGCCTGATAGCGGCCGGCTCCTGCCTGGCCCACGCGCTGCGCCTGTCGGCGGACGACGTCGGCTCGATGGCGTTCCCCTTCGCCCATGTAGCGGGCCCGGACTACTCGGTGATGCTGCTCCTGTACGGCTTCCCCGCGGTGCTGTTCGAGCACTTCGCGATGCCCGACGCCCTTGCGGGCTACCGGCGGCACGGGGTGACGGTCGCGGGCGGCTCGACGGCCTTCTACTCCATGTTCCTGACCGAACAGCGCAAGGCCCCGGCCACCCCGCTCATCCCCAGCCTCCGCCTCCTCGCGGGCGGCGGCGCCCCGAAACCCCCGGAGATCTACCACGCGGTGGTCCGCGAGATGGGCATCCAGCTCACCCACGGCTACGGCATGACCGAGGTCCCCATGATCACGATGGGCGCCCCGGACGACACGGTGGAACACCTGGCCGGGACGGAGGGCCGCCCGCCCGAGGGCATGGAGATCCGGATCACCGACGAGGACGGCAAGCCGCTGCCGTACGGCACGGACGGCGAGGTACGGCTACGAGGCGAGGCCGTCTGCAAGGGCTACCTGGCCGCCGCGGACCCGTTCGACGCGGACGGTTTCCTGATCACGGGCGACGTCGGCCACCTCCGGCCGAGCGGCCACCTCGTCCTCACCGGCCGGCTGAAGGACATCATCATCCGCAAGGGCGAGAACATCTCGGCCAAGGAGATAGAGGACCTCCTCGCCCGCCACCCCGGCGTGGGCGACGCGGCGGTGATCGGCCTGCCGGACGAATCGCGCGGCGAACGCGTCTGTGCGGTGCTCGAACAGCCGCCGGGCGCCGCGCCCCTCACCCTCTCCGACGTGACGGCCTACCTCCGCGGCGAGGGCCTGTCGGTCCACAAGCTCCCTGAGCAGCTGGAGGTACTGGACGCCCTCCCCCGCAACGAGACGCTCCGCAAGGTCCTGAAGTACCAGCTCCGGGAGCGGTTCGCGTAACTCTCCCCGGTCCGGGGCGCGGGGTTCCGTCCTCAATCGCCGGACGGGCTGGGGTGCGGGGTGCTCCGCCGCTGCGGGGTGCGCCTGCCCCCGGTGGGTGGGGGGTGGTGCCCCTCCGGGGTGTCTCCTCGGAAATGGCGTGTTCACCCCGGACCGCGAGGGACCCGGGTCGTACGCCATTCCCTGCGGGGACCCCCCTGCACGGCCCCACCCCAGCCTCGTGCGCGTCTGCACACCGGCCCGACGACTGCCGCAGACGCACGGCGGGCGGGTTCGGGGGCGTGCAGGGGAGTCCCCGCAGGACGACGAACAGATACCCGGGTGCTCATTGCGGACCCGCCGCACGTTCGTCGTCCGAGGAGACGCCCCGGAGGGACCCCGAACCCCCACCCACCGCACAGGGCGCACCCCGCACCCAGCGGAGCACCCGCACCAACGGAAACGGCGCACAAATCCCGCGCGCCCCCCGGCCGAGGGCTACGCGTCGGGGGCGATCACCGTGAAGTACGCGGAGAACGCCGCCACCGCGTCCGCCTCCGCGACCCGCCCGTCGTGGTCCGCGTCCAGGCTCTGCGCGCCGAACGCCGCCGCGTCCGGGCTCGCGCCGAGCACCCGTAGGGCCCGCTCCACGGCCGGCACCGCGGCTCCGCCGTCCTCGCCCTGGGCGGCCACGGCGAGCGCCGCACGCAGGAAGGGGCGGGCGATCTCCGCGAACCGCTCGGGGTTGTCGCGGAGCCGTTTCACCGCGCCGCCGACGAACTCCGCACGGCTGACCCGCTGGTCCCCGTCCACGTCCGCGATGCCCGCCATGCCCTGCCAGAAGGCCTCGGCCCCGCTGTAGAGCGCCTGGCCCTTGTCGCAGCGGGCCGTCGTACCGAACTCGGTGAGCAGACGGGCCGCGGCGGCGTCGAAATCCGCGCGATCGATGTATCCGTTCCCGTCCTGGTCGAAGGCGGCGAAGCGGAATGCGATCTTGCGCTCATACTCTGCGCTGTCCATGCGGGGAGCGTACGACGCCCACGGGCTTCACGTGTCATTGACCGGCGTCAGCGGTGTGACAGGACGGGCGGCGGCAGCGTCGGAGGGACTGTTTCAGGCCGAGAGCGGCTGGGCCGCGTCGTCCACGGCGGAGTCCCAGTCGGGGTAGACCTCGAACAGCCGGCGTACTCCGAGCGCGGCGAGCACCCGGTTGACGTGGGAGCCGTCCTCCGCGCCCCGGGCGGGCAGGATCAGCCGCAGCCGGCCTCCGCAGGAACGCATCAGGCGGCGGGAGGCGATCAGCACGCCGACGCCGCTGGAGTCGCAGAAGAGGACCTCGGAGAGGTCGAGCACGACGTCGTGGCGGCCGACGGCCACCGCGTCGTGGACGGACTGGCGGACGGCCGGCGAGGTGACCAGGTCCAGCTCACCGCGTATGTGCAGCACGGTCCAGCCGCTCTGCTCACTCTCGGCCACGCTCAGTGGCTTGCGGGAACGTTCCGGGGCGAGCCAGGCCGCGTGGTTCGTGGCAGCCGGAAGGCCGTGTCCAGGAGGGGATGGCTTTGTCACGCGACTGGGCCTCTCGTTCCGGGGATTCCGGGGAATTCGCGATCCGGAAGTTTGCGTTCCTCCTCGCGGCTGCCCCGGGGCACACTCCATGAAACACCGCCTCCCCCATGAAGGCCCAGCAGGGTTTCAGGCAGAAATGATCACTTCAGGTCTGATTCCGTCGCTACGGGGGCCGCATTCCCTACCATCCAGGGCGTTCGCGCGGGCGGAGTTGCCGCAAAGAGCATGCATGATCAAGGCGGCCGACTACATTCGGTGTGACGAGGGGTACAGGGCTACGGGCACAGGGCTGGGGGTCTCATGGCTAATAACGCACCACCCCGCTGGGACCGCAAGATGCAGCAGCGGCTGGCACGCGGAGAGGCCGCCGCCCTCGGGGAGCTCTACGACCGGTTCGCCGCGCTCGTGCACAGCCAGGCCCACCGGATGCTCGACGACGAGAGCGCCGCGGACCTGGTGACCAGGGAGGTCTTCGGGTACGTGTGGGAGAACCCCGACGCGTACGACCCCAAGCAGGGCTCGATGCGGTCCTGGGTCGCCCGGCTCACCCACCGCCAGTCCGTGCGGAGGCTCCGGAGCACCGCCGACGCGGCGGCCCGCGAGGACGCGGAGGACGGCGAGGCCCGCGCGGATCCGGCCGAGCTGGAGGAGCGGGTGCGCCGGGCCACCGCGGCGGCCCGTGCCGACTACATCGTCGCGTCCATGCCCGCCCCGCTGCGGGCGGCGCTGGAGCTCGCGTACATACAGCGCCGGGACTACCGGCAGACCGCGTCCGACCTCGGCGTCACGGAGGACGAGGCCCGGCGCCGGCTGCGACTCGGGCTCCAGCTGCTCTCCACCGCCCACACCCGGCCCCTTGAGGACACCTCACCGCCCGGATACGGGCGGCAGCTGTGACCGACGACGGAGAAGGGCCCGACGGTGACGGCCACGAGCACGACGGACGGGACGACGAGGTGCGCGGCGCCCGTCGCATACCGGGCCCGCGGGCCGCGGCGGACGACTTCGACTTGGATCACGTGACGCCACCGACACCCGTACCCCCGCCGGAATCCGTACCGCCACAGCCGAACCCGCCGGCCCTGGTGCTCCCGCACCGCGTGCTGAAGGCGCTCCTCGGCGCGTGGGCGCTGTCCGCCTGCTCCACCGAGGAGACCGAGGCCGTCGAGGAGCACCTCACGGAGTGCGCGCCCTGCGCGGACGAGGCGCTGCGGCTGCGGGACGCGGTCGGGCTGCTGCACACCGACGGCAGCCTGGACCTCGATCCGCTGCTCCGTACCCGGGTGCTGGACAACTGCCTGAGCCGCCGGCCGGCCCAGATCCCGGTGCCCGACTGGGCGGCACCGTACGACGCGGAGACCGCCCGCCTCGACGCGCTGCTGCGCGACATCGGCGCCTCCGAGTGGCACGCCCCGGTGCGGCTGAAGTGGTTCGAGGGCGAGCGCGCGGCCCACCGCAAGACGACGGTGGCCGGGGTGATCGGCCACCTCCTGACCGTCGACGGGCTGGTCAGCACCGCTCTCGGTCTCGACGACCCGCTCGCCGACAGCGTCCCGGGCGTTCCGCGCCGGGGTCCGGGACCGGTTCTCGCGCCCACCGCCCGCACGGAGACGTACTGGTCGGCGGCGCGACTGCCACCGACCCGTGCCGTCCGTGAGCCGTGGCGCGAGCAGAGCCACACCCTCATCCGCACCGTGTCGTTCGCGGGCCGCGGCGTCTCGGATCTCTCGGTCTCCTACGGCGACTTCGCGCTGCCCTTGCAGGACGCCCTGGTGGACCGCGCGTTCGAGTGCTGGGTGCACGGCGGCGATATCGCGAGAGCGGTGGACTATCCGTACGAGACGCCCTCCGCGGCCCATCTCAACCGGATGATCGACCTGGCGGCCCGGATGCTGCCCGCGGCTCTGGCGGGGCGGCGACGGGCCGGTCTCGCGGGTCCGGCCCGCGATCTGGTGATGGCCGGTTCCCCGGGCCGCTCGCTCCATCTGGAGGTCGAGGGCCTGGGTGGCGGCGACTGGTACATCGCGCTGGACTCACCGGCGGCGGTCGGCTCCCCCGACCACACGGTGGCACAGGTCGCGCTGGACGGCACCGAGTTCTGCGAGCTGCTCGCGGGCCACGTACCGCCCGTGGAGACGGCGGCCGGTCAGAGCGGTGACCGCGAGGCGATCGAGGACGTGCTCTACGCGGCGGCCTCGCTCAGCAGGCTGTGAGCCCGGCCGGAGCCGCGGACCCTACGGGAAGACCACCGTGCGGCGGCCGTTGAGCAGGATGCGCCGCTCCGCGTGCCACTTCACCGCGCGTGCCAGGGCCCGGCACTCCACATCGCGTCCGACGGCGACGAGCTGGTCCGGCGTGACGCCGTGGCTCACCCGCTCGACCTCCTGCTCGATGATCGGCCCCTCGTCGAGGTCGGCCGTCACGTAGTGCGCGGTGGCTCCGATCAGCTTCACGCCGCGGGCGTGCGCCTGGTGGTACGGCTTGGCGCCCTTGAAGCTCGGCAGGAAGGAGTGGTGGATGTTGATGATCCGGCCGCTCAGCTGCTTGCAGAGATCGTCGGACAGGACCTGCATGTAGCGGGCCAGTACGACCAGCTCCACGTCCTCCTCGCGGACCAGCTCCAGCAGCCGCGCCTCCGCCTCCGCCTTGTTGTCCCTGGTCACCGAGATGTGCCGGAAGGGGATGCCGTACGAGGCGACGAGCTCGGCGAAGTCCGTGTGGTTGGAGACGACCGCCGCGATCTCGACCGGCAGTGCCCCGGTCCGGGAGCGGAACAGCAGGTCGTTCAGGCAGTGGCCGAACTTGCTGACCATGAGCACGATCCGCATCCGGTCGGAGGACCGGTGGATCTGCCACTCCATCCGGAAGGAGTCACCGATCGCGGCGAAGCTCGCCCGCAGCTTCTCGGCGGTCACCGGGCTGTCCGCGGAGAAGTGGACCCGCATGAAGAACAGACCCGTGTCGTGGTCCCCGAACTGCTGGCTGTCCTCGATATTGCAGCCGGTCATGAAGAGATAGCTCGACACGGCGTGCACGATGCCCTTTTTGTCGGGGCACGAGAGCGTGAGGACGTACTGCTCGGGGGCGGTGTCAGCAGGCTGCGGCGCGGTCATCCCCGTAGGGTGCCACACCGCCCGGATCTCAGGCCGTTCTGGTCATGATGCGGAGCACGTCCAGCGAGCGCGGCGGTACGTCCGGGTCCTCGCCGTCGTTCGAGGCGAGCAGCACATGGGCCTCGCGGGCGGCCCGGACGGCCTCCGGCCAGCCGTGGTGCTCCAGGTAGGCGGAGACCGGGGCGTCGGCGCCGACCTGGTGCATGATGCGCAGCACCCGCAGCACGGCGACGTCCACGAGGGCGGCCTCGCCGGAGTCCCGGAAGACCGTGCCGACGTATTTCTCGGCGGACCAGTTGTCGAGCCAGGTGTCCTCGACCAGGCGGTACACGGCGTCGGTGACGTCGCCGTATCCCTCCCGGCCGGCCAGCCAGCACTCGTGGTGGAAGACGGGGTCGGAGAGCATGTGCAGCGCCGAGCGCACGTTGCTGCGCCAGCGCCACCACGGAATGTCGTTGAGCGGCATGCCGCCCATGGTGGAGGAGCGGCGGCCGCGACGGGAAGTGTTCTCGGAACCTTGCTGCACAACTATCGATCGTACGTTCCCTTTCCGGCCCCCCGTGCGGCCCCCTGTAATTCACCCGGATGTCACCGTGCGTTGAACGGACCACACTGCGGCGTTACCCGGGGCCGGGAAGGGTCAGGGCCCATGACCGGACGGCAGCGCCCCCTCCTTCCCCGCCCCTCCAGGCCGCTCATCGGCACAGTGGCGGCAGGGGCCCTGCTGATGACCGGCTGCGGTGTGCTCCCTGGGGCCTCGGGGGACTCCAGGGAGCCCGTCACCGTCGTCACCTGGGCGCCGAGCGGCGCCTCGGGTCCGGACAGCGCCGACATGGCGGGCATGACCGCCATGGCGCAGACGTACGCGCGCTGGATCAACGGCAGTGGCGGGATCGACGGCCACAAGCTGCGCGTCGTCACCTGCGACGAGCAGGACACCTCGGTCGGCGCGGGCCGCTGCGCCCGCCGGGCCGTCGAGGAGAAGGCCGTCGCGGTCGTCGGCTCGTACAGCCGGTACGGGCGGGCGTTCATGGCGCCGCTGGAGGTGGCCGGGATTCCGTACATCGGCGGATACGGCGCCTCCGAGGAGGAGTTCCGCAGCTATGTCTCGTACCCGGTGACCGGCGGCCAGTTCGCGCTGCTGGCGGGCAACGCCAAGCAGCTGGCCCGCGGTTGCGAGCGGGTCTCGCTGGTGCGGCCGGACACGCTGGGCGGGGACGGGCAGTCGTGGCTCCTCAGGACCGGCCTCACCGAGGCCCGCCGGCCCGCGCCGGCCGACATACGGGCGTCCGAGACGGCCACCTCGTACGACAGCGCGGCCGGGCAGGCGCTCACCGGGGCGGGCGCGGCCGGCGGGTGCGTCACGGCCGTACTGGGCGACCGCACGGAGACCTTCTTCGACTCCTTCCGGCGGCTGGCGCCGGCCACCGCGGCGGTCAGCATCTCCTCGGTGCTCGGCAGTGTGGGCCAGCCGCTCATCGACCGCACGGGCGGCCGGGACAGCCCGTTCGAGGGCGCGTACGTCACCGGCTGGTACCCGGACGCGGGTGACGCCCGCTGGAACCGGATGCGGCAGGTGATCCGCGAGCACGCCTTCGGTGACAACCGGATCGACCCGGGCGACACGGGTGTGCAGACCACCTGGATCGCCTACACCGCCCTGAAGTCGATCGTCGAGTCGCTGGACGAGCCGGGGATCACCGCGGGGAAGATCACCAAGGCCCTCAACAAGGGCATCCGGGTCGACACCGGCGGGCTCACCCCCGAACTGCGCTGGCGCTACGAGGACATGATCGGCTCGGACTCGTATCCGCGCATCGTCAACAGCAAGGTGACGTTCCAGGTCGTGCGCGACGGCAAGCTGGTCGCCGACAAGAAGGGGTTCGTGGACGTGACGAAGACCCTGTCGGACGCGAGCGCGACCGGCTGAGACGGGCGGACAGGCGCGCGGGCCGGGGGGCTCCCGTCCGCCTGTCCGTCTCCGCCGCCGGGCTCAGAGTGCGGTGGCCTCGCGCTCGGTCAGGCCGTACTTCTTCGCGATGGTGTTCCACAGCTTGGACGCCTCGCGCTTGGCCTTGCTTGCCTCGCCGCTCTGCACGCTGGCCGCCTGCATCTGCGAGGTCGTACGGGCCTTGCCGTGCTTGCAGACCTTCTTGCTCTTGGCCTGCGCGGCCCAGGCGGCGTAGTGGTCGTCGGCGGACGCGGAGGCCTGCCAGGCCCTGGTGAGCGAGGCGGTCAGCTCGGCGTTGTCCGGCAGCTTGTCGACCGACAGGCCCTTGAGCCGGGTGACCAGGTCGCGGCGCTGCTGGGCGGCGCCCTTCAGGTCCGACACGGCCTTGTCGAGGTTGGTGCAGGTCTTGGTCTTCTCGACCGCGCTGATGACGGCGGCCCGGCTGTTGTTGCTGTCCGCGAGCAGCTTGTCGAGCTCCTCCGCCTGCGGCTTCGCCGGGTCGACCGCGGCCTCGCTGGAGGGCTGGGCGGCGGGTGAACTCGCCGAGGCCACCGGCTCCTTGCTGTCCTTGTCGTCGTCGCCGCCGCTCAGCAGCGCACCGGCGCCGAGCCCGATCACCGCACAGCCGACGACGACCGCGGCGATCAGCGGGACGTGCGCGGGCCGCTTGCGCCGCTCCTCGCGCCCGTCCCCCGCCGGCCCGTCCCCGGGCCCGTTGTACGGGGGCGGCTGCTGGTAGGACTGCTGGGGCTGCGGGGGGCCCTGGTACGGCGGGGGCTGCTGCCCGGGGTCGAACCGGGGCATCTGCTGCGTGGCGCCCGCGGGCTCGTCGCTGCGGAAGAGGTTGTCGAACTCCGCGGGCGGCGGGCGCTCGCCGGGCGTGCCGGGTCTGATGCCGTACGGGGCTCCGCCGGGCACCGGGGGTATGTACTGGGTCGCGTCGGCGTCCTGGCCGCCCTGCGCGGGCTGCTGGTACCCCTGCGGCCGGCCCTGGCCGAGGTACTGGGTCGACTCCGCGGGGTTCTCCGGCGGCAGCCCGCCGGGGCCCGGGGGCACCGGCGCGATGTACTGCGTGGCGTCCGCGTCCCCGCCCATGCCCATGCCGGGCGCGGCCTCGGGAGGCAGCGGCTGCGCGTACGGGCCCTGCGGCTGCGCGGGCGGCAGCGGCTGCTGCTGGCCGTAGGACGGTCCCTGGTGGCCCTGGCCCTGCCCGTACTGGTCCTGGCCGTACCCCGGGGCCTGCTGCTGCCCCTGGCCGTACTGCCCGTGCGGCTGCCCGTAGGCGGGCGCCTGGCCGCCCTGCTGCCCGTACTGGCCCTGCTGCGGCGCGGCGTCCTGGTGCGGCGCCTGCGGCCCCCAGGGCTGGCCCCACGGCCGGCCCTCCGCCGGGGCCGGCTGGTCCGCCGGCGCCCCCGGCGTCCAGGGCTCGCCGCCACCCGAGGGCAGCACGACACCCTCGTGCGCGGGTCGTACAGCAGGGAGCTGCTGCTCGTCGCCCTGTCCGCTCTGTGTCACCGGGACTCCTACGTGTGAACCTATGGAATCGTCGGCTCACGCTACCGGGTGACGGCCGCCGTTCGCCAAGCGCGTGAGCTCACTCACCACCCCTTCACACCGGCTGTAACACTCAGCGGCCTTGAGACGCAGTTAGAGGGCCGGTAATCGAGGGGTGGGGTGGGCCGGGCTGCCGCAGCGGGCCCCGGCCGCACCCTCCGCCTACGCCGCCTGGAGTTCCAGACGGGCCCCGAACTCCCTTACCGCGGGCTCGTCCCCGTACGGCACCAGGCGCTGTTGCAGATCCTCCAGATACTCCGCGCCCCGGCTGGAGCGCACCGAGCCGAGCAGCTCCATCGCCCGCGTCCCGGTGTGGCAGGCCTGCTCCACCTCGCGCAGCTGCACCTGCGCCGTGGCCAGCAGCGCCAGGCCGATGCCCCGGCGGCGGGCCCGGGACTCCGGGTGGCCGTCCAGGGACTCCTTCGCCCGCCGGGCGGCCGACTCCGCCTGGCCGAGATCGCGGTGACAGTGCGCCAGTTCGTCGGCCAGGTAGGCGTGGTCGAAGTGGGCGATCCAGTCGGGATCGTCACCGCTGTCCGGGTCGGCGCGGTCCAGGGCCGCCTGAGCCAGGCTCGCCACGGAGCGGCAGGTGCCGGCGTCCCCGAGGAGGGCGTGGCCGCGCGCCTCCGCGGCGTAGAACATCGCCTCCGCCCTCGGCGTGACCCGTCCGCGCGCACCCTCCTGCGCCGCCCTGGCCAGCTGGGCGATCTCGCGCGGATTGCCGAGCTGGGCCGCGAGATGGCTCATCGACGCGGCCAGCACATAGCCGCCGTAGGCGCGGTCACCGGCCGCCTGCGCGAGGCGCAGCGCCTGGATGTAGTAGCGCTGGGCGAGGCCCGGCTGACCCGTGTCGATCGCCATGTACCCGGCGAGTTCGGTGAGTCGCGCGACCGCCCCGAACAGCTGCCGCCCGGTCGATTCGCGGTACGCGCCCGAAAGCAGCCCGGAGACCACGCTGTTGAGGTAGTGCACCAGGACGGGCCGTACATGGCCGCTGCCGAACCGGTGGTCGAGGTCGACCAGCGCGGCCGTCATCGCCCGCACCGCCTCCACGTCCGGCATCCCGACCCGGGCCCCGGCCGCCCGTGCGACCTGCGGGTCCGCGCCGCTGATCAGCCAGTCCCGGCTGGGCTCTACCAGCGCGGAAGAGGCCACCGCGGAGCCGGTGAGGAAGTCGCGGCGGCCGACGTCGCTGCGCCACAGCTCGCAGACCTGCTCGATCGCCCCGATCACCGTCGGGGCGAACTGCAGGCCCACACCGGAGGCGAGGTTCTTGCCGTTGGCCATCCCGATCTCGTCGATCGTGACGGTACGGCCCAGCTTGCGGCCGAGCGCTTCCGCGATGATCCCCGGCGCCCTGCCGCGCGGCTGCTGTCCGCGCAGCCAGCGGGCGACCGAGGTCTTGTCGTAACGGAGGTCGAGCCCGCGTTCGGCCCCGACCATGTTGACGCGGCGGGCCAGGCCCGCGTTGGAGCATCCGGCTTCCTGAATGAGCGCCTGCAGCCGTTCGTTCGGCTGGCGTGCGACGAGAGGCCTGGCTGCCATGTTTGTCCCCCTGAGGCCGCGGTGATCGTTGCGGGATCACTGCCCGACATATGCCTAAGAAATGCACCGATTCATCGTGTTGGTCACTTTCACGACGTCTTGCATCTTTCGTCACAGCAAGCGCTCTAAGATGCGAGACGAACTGTGCCGGAATTCCCGTATCTGGTTACCCGTCCTTCGCCGTGACGCCTACCGCGCGCCCCCGCCCATGCATCGATGCGCCCCGTATGCGGGGGCGGAGCGAGCCCCAACCGCGCGTGCCGCGCCCGTAACCCCAGGTGGCGGCGGGAGTTGTGCTGGGCGTGGAAGAGCCCATCGGAGTCATGGAAGCCGCGCAGGTCCCCCAGCAGCGTGCCGAGCCGCTGCTCGACGCCGCCGTGCGGTACGCGGAGGAGCGGCACTGGGACGTGTGCCCCGGCACCTGGCTGGAGCCGGCCGACGGGATGGAGCGGTGCTCGTGCGGCGAGGACCGGTGCGCGGTTCCCGGCGCGCACCCCACCCGGACCGACTGGGCGGGCCTGGCCACCGGCAGCGGTGCGGCGGCCCGCCGGATGTGGGAGCGCCGGCCGCGGGCGTCCATCCTGCTGCCGACCGGCCTCACCTTCGACGCGATCGACGTACCGGAGTCGGCCGGATTCCTGGCACTCGCCCGGATGGAGCGGCTGAGCCTGCCGCTGGGCCCGGTCACCCGCGCCCCCGACCGCCGGATGCAGTTCTTCGTACTGCCGGGCGCCGCCGCCAAGGCCGACGCACTGGTGCGGCGGCTGGGCTGGAGCGCCCCCGCGATCGGGCTGCGCGGCTGCGGCGAGGGCCAGTACGTGACGGCACCGCCGACCAGGGTCGGCGGGAGCGGCTCGGTGCAGTGGGTCCGGCGCCCCACCACCGCGAACCGCTGGCTGCCCGAGGTGGAGGAGCTGATCAGCCCGCTCGCCTACGCCTGCGGCCGGGAAGCCGCCGACGCACGGACCCGCCTTTCCTAGAGCCTTTCCCAGGCCCTTTCGTAGGGTGGCCCCCACACACGGGGACTTCGAAGGGCGTGCACGATGCCGGACCGGCGCGACACCGACAGGACAGACAGGACAGACGGGACGGAGCGGACGGCCGAAGCGGAAGCTGCGCGGCCGGCACCGCCCGCGGTGCGGGTGGAGGGGCTCTGGAAACGGTTCGGGGACCAGACGGCGGTGGCCGGAATCGATCTGGAGCTGCCCGCGGGCAAGTTCATCGGTCTGGTGGGGCCGAACGGCGCGGGCAAGACCACCACTCTGTCCATGGTCACCGGGCTGCTCCGCCCCGACATGGGCCGGATCGAGGTCGGCGGTCGGGACGTCTGGCGCGATCCGGTCGAGGTGAAGTCCCGGATCGGTGTGCTGCCCGAGGGACTGCGGCTCTTCGAGCGCCTCTCCGGGCGTGAACTCCTCGGCTACACCGGCCGGTTGCGCGGACTGCCGGGGCCCGAGACGGACAGCCGGGCGACCCAGCTGCTGGACGTACTGGATCTGGCGGGCGCCCAGCACAAGCTGGTGGTCGACTACTCGACCGGCATGCGGAAGAAGATCGGGCTCGCGGCGGCACTGCTGCACAACCCCGAAGTGCTCTTCCTGGACGAGCCGTTCGAGGGCGTCGACCCGGTGTCGGCGCAGACCATCCGCAAGGTGCTGGAGCGCTACACCCGCTCCGGGGCGACCGTCATCTTCTCCAGCCATGTGATGGAGCTCGTCGAGTCGCTGTGCGACTGGGTGGCTGTCATGGCGGCGGGCAGTATCAGGGCCCAGGGCACCCTGGCGCAGGTGCGCGGGGAGGCGCCCACGCTCCAGGACGCGTTCCTGGAGCTCGTCGGCGCGGGCGGCCGCGACGACGGCGACGCCCTGGACTGGCTGGGCGGTGCCCGATGAGCGTGCTCGACACCCCGGCGGGGTCCGGGCCCCGGACGGGCGCCGCGGGCGGTACGGCTCTGGTTCCCGTCTTCGTCCGGCTGAAGCTGTCACTGCTGCGCAACGGGCTGCGTCAGTCGTCGGGGCGGCGGGCCGCGTACATCGCGTCCGTCGTCGTCACCCTGCTGATCGCCGCGGGCCAGCTGATCGCGCTGATCGCGCTGCGCGGCAACGCCCACGTGGAATCGCTCGTGGTGCTGCTGGCCGAGGTGCTGGCGCTCGGCTGGGCCGTGATGCCGCTGTTCTTCTCCGACGGCGACGAGACCCTCGACCCGAGCCGTCTGGTGATGCTGCCGCTGCGGCCGAGGCCCCTGATCACCGCGCTGCTGACGTCCTCGCTGGTCGGCATCGGCCCGCTGTTCACCCTCTGCCTGACCGCGGGTTCGGTGATCGCGCTGGCCCACGGCGCGGGCGCGACCGTCTTCGCGGTGCTCGCCGCCCCGCTCACCCTGCTGGTCTGCGTGGCGCTGGCGCGGGCCGTCGCCACGGCCAACAGCAGGCTGCTGACCTCCCGCAAGGGCCGCGATCTGGCGGTGCTCAGCGGGCTGGTGATCGCCGTGGGCATCCAGGCCGTCAACTTCGGGGCGCAGCGGCTCGGCCAGGCCGGCGGCCTCTCCGCGCTGGACCCGGCGGCGGAGGTGGTGCGCTGGCTGCCGCCCGCTTCGGCCATCGGCTCCGTGTACTCCGCGTCCCAGGGCTCGTACGGCCGGGCCGCCGCTCAGCTGCTGCTCTCCGTGGCGGCGCTGGCCCTGCTGGTGTGGCTGTGGCAGCGCAGCCTGGTGAAGCTGATGACGGCGCCGGACGGCTCGACGCTCGCCGCGGCGGAGCCGAACCGGGCGAAGTCCGGCTCGCGCGGTGCCGGCATCTGGGCGCTGTTCCCCGAGGGGCGCACCGGCACGGTGATGCAGCGCAGCCTGCGCTACGTCGCCCGGGACCCGAAGACCAAGGCGGCGTGGGTGACGGCGCTGGCGATCGGGCTGATCGTGCCGCTGCTCAACGCGTTGCAGGGCACCGGCTCCGTCTACTTCGCCTGCTTCGCCGCCGGGATGCTCGGCATCCAGATGTACAACCAGTTCGGGCAGGACACGTCCGCGTTCTGGATGGTGGCCATGACGATCTCCTCGACCCGGGACGCGTACCTGGAGGTGCGGGCGCGGGCACTGGCCCTGCTGCTGATCACCCTTCCCTACACGGTCCTGGTGACGGTGCTGACCTGTGCACTGCTCGGGGACTGGCAGCAGCTGCCGGGGGTCATGGGGCTGTCGTTCGCGCTGCTGGGCGCGATGCTGGCGACGGGAGCGGTGGCCTCCGCGAATCTGCCGTACTCGATCCCGCAGGACGGCGCGTTCAAGAACGTGGCGCCGGGGCAGGCCGGGCTCGCCTGGATGTCGATCTTCGGCGGCATGGTCTCGGCGGCGCTGCTGTGCGCGCCGGTGATCGCCGCGACGATCTGGCTGCGGGTCGCCGGCGCGCAGGAGTGGCTGTGGGTGCTGCTGCCGGCGGGTGCGTTGTACGGGGCGCTGATCGCCTGGGCCGGGCTGCGGGTGGCCGCGCCCCGGACCGCGGACCGGCTGCCGGAGATCCTGGCGGCGGTCAGCAAGGGGTGACGGGGCGCAGGGGCGGGCGGAGGCGTTACGGAGCCACCGGCTCGCGTTCGCCCCGGTCGTCCCGGTCGTCCCGGTCCTCCTCGGCGAGCTGCTCAAGGAAGGGTTCGACCGCGGCCCGCCAGCCCTCCGGCTGGTCGTAGTGGACGAGGTGTCCGGCGTCGGCCACCTCCGCGTACTGGCCGCGGGGCAGCACCCGGACCATCTCCTGGGCCTCCGCCCGGCCCAGCTCGCCGTCCAGCCCGCGGAGCACCAGGGTCGGGCAGCCGACCTGGGCCAACTCCTCCCAGTGCGCCTCGAACACCCAGGTGGCGCGGGACTGGAGCATCTGGCGGCGGGAGAAGACGGGCCGCCAGCCGTCGGCGCGCTCGGCCATCACCTCGGCGAAGAACTCACCGCGCGAGGGGCTGGGCCGCTCCACCCAGGGGTCGTCCTCACCGAACCACTTCCGCACGTCGGACAGCGTCGCGAACGGCACCGGCCAGGAGCTGAACCAGTCCTCCCACTCCCGTTGCGAGGCCGCGCCGAGTGCGGAGGCCCGCATGTCGCAGATGACCAGGGCCCGGACGAGATCGGGGCGTTTAGCGGCGAGCTGCCAGGCGGTGAGCGCTCCCATGGCGTGTCCGACGAGGGTCACGGGGCCGAGGTCGAGCTGTTCGATCGCGGCCTCCGCGTCGGCGACGTACGCGTCGCGCGTGTACGGGCCCTCCGCGGGCTTCTCGCTGCGGCCGTGGCCTCGCTGGTCGAGGCCGACCGCGCGGTGCCGCTCGGCGAGCCAGCGGGTGGTGGACGCCCAGTGCGAGGCCCGGCCCATCAGCCCGTGCAGCAGTAAGACGCCGGGGGCGCGTTCGCTCTCCGCGCGCTCCTTGGGCGGATCCGCGAACTCCCAGGCCGCGAGGCGTACGCCGTCGGTTCCGGTCACATCGATGCGCCGCACCATAGTTCTGGCACCCCCTTCTGGTCCCTCGATCACCGTGTGGTCGCGTACCAGCAGACTATCGAACTCTTATTCGAAAACCGGGTCCGGGTACACAACACCGCTCGTTCGAGTGACCGCTTCCAAGGATTGACGTCGGCCGCGGAGGGGAGATCTTCTCCGGGAGGCGGGCCACTCGGGGATGAGGGCCCGCAGGGACCGACCTGAAGAGCTCGGGGCTCCAGGTCGGGAAACAGGGGAGGACAGGCCCCGGTGCCGTGAGGCGCCGGGGCCATCCGCTGTTCACGGGGCCCCGGACCGGGGCCGGAAGGAACCGGGGCCGGAAGCGGTCGTGGGCGCGTGGGCGCGCGTCCCGTCCGGTGCGCGTCCCGTGGGTGCGCAGGCCGGACACGCACGGGCCGGACGCGCACGGACGACGGGCGCATACCCTGCTCCCCTCCCCGACCGTGCGGCCGGGCGGCCGACACTCTCAGGTATCCCACCGGCACAGCCTGGCACGCGATCCCTCCGGCCGCTGCGATTCCGTACGGAAAAACGGAAAAGCGGACGCGGGTCCGGGGGCCGGTACACCGGGCCCCCGGCTACTCCGCGCGTCGGCGCGAGGAGTCAGCGCTTGGCGACGAAGACGTGCGACGCCACCTCTGAGTCCAGCTCCGCCGCCTCGCCGCTGCTGCCGACCAGCACCCCGCCGGGCGACTCCGTCACGCTGACCACGGAACCGGGCTGCACGCCCGCCCGCCGCAGCGTGTACATCAGCTGGGCGTCCGTCTGGATCGGCTCACCGATCCGGCGGACCACCACGGTCTTGCCCTCGGCGCCCGGGTCGAGATCCGAGAGGCTCACCATGCCCTCGTCGAGGAACGGATCGGCCTCGGCCTTCTCGCCCAGCTCCTCCAGACCGGGGATCGGATTCCCGTACGGGGACTCCGTCGGGTGGCGCAGCAGCTCCAGCACCCGCCGCTCCACGGCCTCGCTCATCACGTGCTCCCAGCGACAGGCCTCGGCGTGGACCTGTTCCCACTCCAGGCCGATCACGTCGACCAGCAGGCACTCCGCGAGCCGGTGCTTGCGCATCACCCGGGTCGCCAGCCGGCGCCCTTCGTCCGTCAGCTCAAGATGGCGGTCGCCCGCGACCTGAACCAGGCCGTCGCGCTCCATGCGGGCCACGGTCTGGCTCACCGTCGGACCGCTCTGGTCCAGCCGTTCCGCAATCCGGGCGCGCATGGGGACCACGCCTTCCTCTTCGAGTTCGAGGATGGTGCGGAGATACATCTCCGTTGTGTCGATCAGTCCGGACATTCGTGCCCCTCGATGCAATCGTGCGCTGGCCCTCACCCAATTCTGACGCATACCGCTGACAACCGTGCCTCGTCGGTCCGAGGAAGCCCGTCGGGAGGGGCCGCGCGGGCCCTGTGCGGTATTGACATGTCACTGGTCCAGACCGCAACGTGATCGGCGGTACGGACGCCCCTGGTCACCCCACCCCGCCGGAAAGGCCCTCCTCAGATGAGCGAAAGCAAGCTGGCCGGTCAGTTCTTCGACGCAGCGATCGGCCTGCTGGAGCGGGTGCGCGACGAGGAGTCCGGCAACATCGCGGCGGCCGGTGCGGCCATCGCGGACACCGTGGAGGCCGGCGGCCGGCTCTTCGCCTTCGGCGCCGGGCACTCCTCGCTCGCCGCCCAGGACGTCGTGTACCGCGCGGGCGGGCTCGCCCTGATGAACCTCATGGCCGTCCCCGGCGCCCTCGGGGTCGACGTCATGCCGGCCACCCTGGGTTCCGCGCTGGAGCGGGTCGACGGCCTCGCGGGCGCGGTCCTCGACTCCAGCCCCGCGAAGCCGGGCGACGTACTGGTGATCATCTCGCTGTCCGGGCGCAACGCGCTGCCGGTGGAGATGGCGATGAACGCGCGTGCGCTGGGCCTGAAGGTCATCGGCGTCACCTCGGTCGCGTACGCGGACGGCACCCGGTCCCGGCACAGCTCGGGCGGCTTCCTGCGCGACCACTGCGACATCGTGCTGGACAGCAAGATCTCGATCGGTGACGCGGAGCTGAACGTGGACGGCATCGAGGCGCCGTTCGCGCCCGCCTCCACGGTGGTCACCAGCGCGGTGATGCAGGCGATGATGGCGGCGGCGGCGGAACGGCTGCTGGAGCGGGGCGTGGAGCCGCCGTTGCTGCGGTCCGGGAACGTCGACGGTGGTCATGAGTGGAACGGTCGCGTGATGGCGCAGTACGCGGACCGGATCTTCTACCGGCACTGAACCGACCGCTCGGCGGCGGCTGAGCGGGGCCCGCGGAGGTGGGCGGACGACCCGGCGGCGGTCCCGTCCTCACACGCCGGACGGGCTGGAGCCGGCCCGTAGCGCCTGGTGCAGGTCCACCGAGGCCGCGACGCGGTCCGCCACGCTTTCCGCGTACACCGCGTCCGGGCGTTCGAAGGCGGCACGGTGGGCCGAGCGCAGGAACGTCACCACGCCCAGCGTCCGGCCCCGGCTCCGCAGCACCGCGCACAGGGCGTGCACCGAGTCGGCCGGCCACTGCCGCCCCGTCGCCCACTCCCCCGGCGCCCCGGCCCCCGCCGTGGCCCGTACCGAGCCCGTGCGGTCCACCGCCTGGAGGGCGGGGTGGCCGTGGGCGTACCGCAGCGGGATGCCGCCGCCGGCCACCGGCAGGCACGGCCCCGGCGCGTCCGACGGCGTCGCGGCCGCGCGGACCAGCCGCTCCCCCGCCACCAGGTCGATCAGCGCGTGGTCCGCGAAGCCCGCGAGCGCGTAGTCGAGCGAGGTGGTCGCCGCCTCCATCGGGTCCTCGCACTCGGCCGCGGAGTGCGAGGCGCGGTGCAGCTGGTTCGACCGGAAGCGGGCCCGGTCCGCGTCCTGCGCGGCCAGCTTCGCCTCCGTGATGTCCTGGAACAGCCAGCCGACGCCCAGCGGCACCGGCTCCTCCGCGAGCGGCGAGGCCAGCCGCATGAAGCCGCTGCGCCAGCAGCGCCGCCTGCTGCCCTCCGCCGTCCGCAGCGTCACCCACAGCTCGACGGGGGCGGGCGGCTCCCCGGCGGCCAGTACGTGCTGGAGCGCGCCCTCCAGGTCCTCCACGCCCTGCACGATCAGCTCGCCCAGCGGCCGCCCCAGCAGCGCCGTGCGGCCGCTGCCCAGCGCGCGGGCCGCGTGGGCGTTGACGACGGTCGGCCGCAGGTCCACATCGACGAGGACCACCCCCCACGACGCGTCCTCGAACAGCGCCTCGCTCAGCGCGATGGCCCGCTCCAGATCGATCTGCGCGTGGACCTCGCTGAACGCGCAGTACACCCCGGCCGGCTTCCCGTCCGCGCCGCGCACCCCGGCCGACTGGGTCCGCACCAGCACCCGGCCGCCGTCCTTGCGCAGCAGCGCGAACTCGTGCACCTGCCGCCCCGGCCCGGCCATGACGGCCATCAGCCGCCCCTGGACCTCGTCCGCGTCCGCCCGCCGCACGGCCCATCCGGCGAATCCCGGCCGCCCGACGGCCTCCGCCGCGGACCAGCCGAGAATCCGCTCGGCCTCGCGGTTCCAGTGGGTGACGGTGCCGCCCGCGTCGAAGGCGCAGAGCGCGGCGTCCATTCCGTCGAGCAGGGCCGCCAGCAGCTCGGACCCGGGAATCACCGCAGGTCCGTCCGCCTGCGCCTCCGGGGGCTCCGGCCGTCCCTCCGGGCCTTCCTCCGGCCCGAGAGCGTCGGTGGTTCCGCTGCTCCTGGAAGCACTCATCCCCGTACCCCCTGCAGGACGTGTCCGGCATTACTGCACGTCAGACCATTGAACTCGAACGTGACCCAGCACACAGCGACTTCACCGAAATCAATGACGCGGATAATTCGGTTGTGCGGCCCGCGGGGCGGTTCCTAGGCTGTGGGTACACATGAAGGGAGGTGCTCCGGAAGTGATTTCTTTTCGGACTCGTGAGGTGACTGCGGGCTGACGCCCGTCGTCGCACTCTTTGCAGTGCAGGGCCGGTCGCCGGCCAATCCCAAGCAGTCACCGACCCGCAGGCTCGCCGGTAAGTCCGGCCGGCCCCTCCGCAAGGAGGGTCCAGAGCCTGCGGGTTTCTGCGTGCCCGGGGCAGCGTCCTAGGGGCACAGCCGCTCGACGCGCCACCCGGCCCCGCTGCCCGCGTCCCCGTCCGCGCCGCCTGCGCCGTCCGCACCGTCTGCGCCATCGATGGTTTCGCGCACGTAGCGCAGCCGGTCGTGCAGCCGGTTCTCGTGGCCCTGCCAGAACTCGATCGTGGCCGGGACGACCCGGAAACCGCCCCAGTGCGGGGGTGCCGGGATCTGTTCGCCCTCCGGGTAGCGGGCCGACAGCTCCTCGTAGCGGCGCACCAGCTCCTCGCGGGAGCCGATCACCGAGGACTGGGCGCTCGCCCAGGCGCCGAGCTGGGAGCCGTGCGGGCGGGTGCGGAAGTAGGCGGCCGTCTCCTGGCGGCCGACGCGGGCCGCGCTGCCGGTGACGATGACCTGGCGGGCCAGCGGGTGCCAGGGGAAGAGCAGCGACACGCGCGGGTTGGCGGCCAGCTCACGGGCCTTGCGGGACTCGTAGTTGGTGAAGAAGACGAAGCCGCGCTCGTCGTACATCTTCAGCAGCACCGTCCGGGAGGACGGCACGCCGTCGGGCGTCGCCGTGGACACCACCATGGCGTTCGGCTCGTGCAGCGTCCCGCCTGCGGCGATCTGCCGGAACCAGCGGGCGAACTGCTGCATGGGGTCTGCGGCCAGGCTGTCCTCGGAGAAGCTCTCGGAACGGTACTGCTCGCGCATCGCGGCCGGATCGGTGGTGGAATCGAAGGAGGAATCTGCGGTGGACACACGCTCATCCTGCCGCAGCCGCCGAGTCTGCCCGGCGAGGAGGGCCGTCAACCGTTCCGGGAGAGAACGGGGAGCTGTGCCGGATGTCACGCTTCCCGGTCACGTCGGAACCCGCCAATATCGTGGTGCGGGCCGTTCGCGGCCCGCCCGCAGCCGCCGATCCGAGGGAGCCGCCTGATGTCCGACTTCGTACCCGGACTCGAAGGAGTCGTCGCGTTCGAAACGGAGATCGCCGAACCCGACAAGGAAGGCGGTTCGCTCCGCTACCGAGGGGTCGACATCGAGGATCTCGTCGGCCACGTGTCGTTCGGCAACGTCTGGGGGCTGCTGGTCGACGGGGCGTTCAACCCCGGTCTGCCGCCCGCGGAGCCGTTCCCGATCCCGGTCCACTCCGGTGACATCCGGGTGGACGTACAGTCCGCGCTGGCGATGCTCGCCCCCGTGTGGGGCCTGAAACCGCTCCTGGACATCGACGAGGAGACCGCACGCAACAACCTGGCGCGGGCCGCCGTCATGGCGCTCTCGTACGTCGCCCAGTCGGCGCGCGGGCAGGGGGTGCCGATGGTCCCGCAGAGCGAGATCGACAAGGCCGGTTCCGTCGTCGAACGGTTCATGATCCGCTGGCGCGGCGAGCCGGACCCCCGCCATGTGAAGGCCGTGGACGCGTACTGGACGTCCGCCGCCGAGCACGGCATGAACGCCTCCACGTTCACCGCCCGCGTCATCGCCTCCACCGGCGCCGACGTGGCCGCCGCGCTGTCCGGCGCGGTGGGGGCCATGTCGGGCCCGCTGCACGGCGGCGCCCCGTCCCGCGTCCTCGGCATGATCGAGGAGATCGAGCGGACCGGGGACGCCACCGCGTACGTGAAGAAGGCCCTGGACAGGGGCGAGCGGCTGATGGGCTTCGGGCACCGCGTCTACCGCGCGGAGGACCCCCGCGCCCGCGTGCTGCGGCGCACGGCCGAGGAGCTGGGCGCGCCGCGCTTCGAGGTGGCGCAGGCGCTGGAGAAGGCCGCGCTGGAGGAGCTGCACGCGCGCCGCCCCGACCGGGTGCTCGCGACGAACGTGGAGTTCTGGGCGGCGATCATGCTGGACTTCGCGGAGGTGCCGGCGCACATGTTCACGTCGATGTTCACGTGTGCCCGCACCGCGGGCTGGTCGGCGCACATCCTGGAGCAGAAGCGGACGGGCCGCCTGGTGCGGCCCTCGGCCACGTACACCGGTCCGGGGACGCGCAGCCCGCGGGAGATCCCGGGGTTCGACCAGCTGGCGGACCTGGGCAACTGAGGGACGGCCGAGGGGCGGCCGCGGACGGCCCGGTGACGGCCGGGCCGCCCGTCGCCGCGCCGAGCCGTGCCGCGCCCGTCGCTTTCCTGTGGCATTCCTGTGTCATTCCCGACCCATTCTGAGAAGCGTCCACCGAACGCACCGGCTGCCCCATGGGGCTGCTCTCACTGCCAGTTAGGTCAAAATGACACACAAGGGACGCATCTTCTTCGCGGCCGCGCTCGCCACCATGGGGCTCGGTCTCACGGCCTGCAACGACGGCGACGACTCGTCATCGGCACAGGACTCGCCATCGGCGTCCGCCCCGGCGTCGCCCGACCCGGCGGCGTCCGACTCGGCGTCGGCGGACCCGGGCAGCAGCCCCTCCGCGGGTACCGGCGACGACGGTGCCGCTCCGGCCGGGGGTGACGTCACGGCGCCGGGCACCAAGCTCAAGGTCGGCGAGAAGGCGGTGCTGCCGTTCACGTACGGGACGGAGAAGAAGGGCACCATCGCGGTGACCGTCACGGCGATCGAGAAGGGCGCCGAGGCCGACATGGCCGGATTCGGCGCGAAGGCGAAGGGCATGACGCCGTACTACATACGGATGAAGGTGGAGAACGTCGGCGGCACCGACCTGTCGTACGCGTCGCTGAGGCTGCGCGGCGAGCTGGCGGACGGCGGCCCCACGGGCATCGTCCTGATCGGTGACCTCCCGGGCAAGTGCGACAGCGAGACGGCGCCGCGCGACTTCACCACCAAGGGCGCGTCGTACGAGACCTGCTCGCTCAGCGCCACGAAGACCACGCCCATCGCGGGCGCCTCGTTCGACGAGGGCGACGCGTACAGCGACAGCCCGGTCCTCTGGACCAGCTGATCCCGGTTCCCACGTCCGCGCGCCGGGCATCTCGTCCCCGACGACATGCCCGGCCGGCGGCTGCCCGCCTCGGCGCCGGCACGCGGGCCCAAAGGGGCGGCTGTGGCGGATGTCAGAGGATTTCGATGTCCTTGACCCGCGGCGGGTTGTTCGGGAACGTGATGTCGGTCCACCGGTTGATGCGGACCGAGTCGCCGTTCGCGTCGTAGTAGATGAGGTCGTTGTTGCCCGTCGAGATGCGGTCGACCCACCAACTGCCGAAGCCCGTACGGCCCTTGTTGGCGTAGCAGTCCACGCTGGTACGGCCGTCCAGGTGGGACCAGACCTTCAGGAAGTTCTCCCCGCCGCGGCACTCGACGTGGTCGATGGCGAAGGCGTTGCTCGTGGGCATGACCATCGTGACCGCCGCGGTGGCGGCGATTGCCACACCCAGGGAACGGGCGGCCCTCTTCGTCTTTGAAATCACAGGAACTCCTTCTCATCGGGCATTCGATATTCGATATTCGGCGCTCGACACTCGGCGCTCGAACGGGAGAGCTGCACCAGGACCGGGCGAACGAAGAGACGTCGAAAACCCATTCGCCTGACCCGAATTACCGTCATTCCCGCTCTCCCCTTCTCGCTTGACGAAGATCGCTCAGGATGACTGCACATAGCAATCACCCACGACTCCCCGGTCCGGAAATGGACCCTTAAATGTCCAGATCAGGACGTTAGAGCGCTTTGCCGTCTTTCCGGGAGTTGGACCAGTTCCTGGTGGAGAGCACCAGGAGGTATCCGTCCGGGTCCTGGACCGTCACACCCCAGGTGTCCCAGTACGGATTGTGCGCGGGCACCCGCTTGCCGCCGTGCTGTTCGAGCCGCTCCACGAGGGAGTCCGGCACCGGTCCGCCGAGGTAGACGACGAGCAGGTCCTCCGGGGTGGGGCGCGGGTCCGTGGGGGCGGCGGGGTCGTGGACGAGTTCGAGGTGCCAGGCCGCGTCGGGCCACCCGGCCATCAGCAGCGAGTGCCGGCCCGGTGTGCCGTCGGCCTCGTGCCGGTACAGGACGTCGAGCCGGAGCCCGGAGACCCAGAAGCGTTCCGCCGCCCGGAGGTCGCGGGAGGGGCGGGCGATGCGCAGGTGCGCCGTGGCGTCGAGGGGCATGGGCCGGTCTCCTGGGGTTGTTCGCGTCGGCCGCTCGACCTGGTCCGACTCCCGGAGGGGCCGGCCGGCGTGCCCTGCGTGACGGATCGGAAGCTGCGCCCACCGGGCGCGGAGCCGTCATCGCCGTGACGGCCGCGGGAACGCGAAGGGGCCTGCCGCGTAAGGCTATTCCGGCCGCCCGTTCCCGCTCCCGTTCTCGCTCCCGTTCTCGCTCCCGTTTTCGCGTCCCTTTTCGCTCCCGCCTTCCTTCCCGTCCCCGTTCCCGTTCTCATTCCCGTCCCCGAAGTCCTCCACGAAGTAGCTGTCGTGCCGGATACGGAACTCCTTCAGGTCCTCCGGGCCGCGCCGTGACATCTGCGCGACCTGCTCGAAGTACTCCTCACGCGGGGCGCCCGGGGAGAAGAGCATGAGCATGGACACGGGGGCGTCGGTCACGTTCTTGAAGGCATGCAGACCACCGACCGGCACGTAGAGGAAGTCGCCCTCACGGCCGGTGACCCACTTCTCGCCGTTGAAGAGCTCCAGTTCTCCGGAGAGAACATAGAAGGACTCCGACATCGCCCGGTGGAAGTGCGTCTTCGCACCTGCTGATTTCGGCCCCAACACGCCTTTGTACAGACCGAATTCGCCGCCGGTCGATTCCTGTGTGGCGAGGTAGCTGGTCGAACCGCCCGGCGAGGAGACCTCCGGCGGGGTGCCGGCCGGCCGGAAGGACGCGCTCACCTCACCCTCGGCACCGTGATAGCGGGGCTCCGGGTACCGCATGTTCTCGATGTACGACATCACGCACTCCTTCTTGGCGGGTCCGCCGCAAGGGTGTCCGCCCACTCCGGGGTGCCGCATCGGGCCCGCGAACGATCCCCGCGGGCCGGGGGGCGGAGGTCCGGCGGCCTACGACCTGTAGCGAGGTGGTGCCCGGCTCGCCCGGCCCGACCCGCGAACTCGGCTCTCGACGACGCACCGGAGGCCACTTCAGTACGACATCGACACGTGGATCAAGACGGACACACCTGCGCCCGGCAGACACTTCGAAAGAGACCGGACAATGTGCGTCCGCCGGGGTTGCCAGAGGGTGGGAGCGCTCCTACAGTCCCGTCCCAACACTTCATTTGGGAGCGCTCCCACAGAGTATGCGGAAGCTCGCTCACCTTCCGTGCGCGAGTCACGGTTGCCTCTTCGAAGGGGGCGCCATGCGACCGTCACCGCGCCGCACGGTCCCGCGCCCGTACGCCGGGGCCGTACGCGCAACCGGCCGGGCGGCGTTCCACCCCGACCAGGCACGACCCCTCACAAGAGAGCGCAGGAGAATCATGGTTCAAAGCATGATCGGAAGCAGAAAACGACTGGTTTCCTTAGTGGCCGTGCTGGCGGCTCTGCTGGGTGGCCTCGGCCTGGCCCTGGTCGGCCAGGGCCAAGCGGAAGCGCACGGCGTGGCGATGATGCCCGGTTCGCGCACCTACCTCTGCTACGTGGACGGCCACACCAGCACGGGCGGGATGGACCCGTCGAACCCGGCGTGCCGGGCCGCGCTCGCCGAGAGCGGCGCCTCGGCGCTGTACAACTGGTTCGCGGTGCTCGACTCGAACGCGGGCGGACGCGGCGAGGGTTACGTGCCGGACGGAAAGCTGTGCAGCGCCGGCGACCGCTCCCCGTACAACTTCACCGGCTACAACGCCGCCCGGGACGACTGGCCGCGCACGCACCTCACCTCCGGCTCGACCATGACGGTCCGGTACAGCAACTGGGCGGCCCACCCAGGAGACTTCAGGGTGTACTTGTCCAAGCCGGGCTATTCACCCACCACCGCGCTGGGCTGGGACGACCTGGACCTGATCCAGACGGTCACCAACCCGTCGCAGACGGGTTCCCCGGGCACTGACGGCGGTTCGTACAACTGGGACCTGCAGCTGCCATCGGGCCGCTCGGGCAACGCGCTGCTGTTCATCCAGTGGGTACGGTCGGACAGCCAGGAGAACTTCTTCTCCTGCTCCGACATCGCCTTCGACGGTGGCAACGGCGAAGTGACCGGGATCGGGGGGTCCGGCACCACTCCCACGCCGACCCCCACACCTACTCCGACGGACCCGCACACCGGGGAGTGCATGGCGGTCTACACCGTGACCTCCGCCTGGAACGGCGGCTTCCAGGGCAGCGTGGAGGTCATGAACCACGGCACGGCTCCGCTCAGCGGCTGGGCCGCGGCGTGGAAACCGGGCGTCGGCACAGAGCTGAGCAGCGTCTGGAACGGTGCGCTGAGCACCGCCTCCGATGGCACGGTCACGGTCAAGAACCTTGACTACAACCGGACCATCGCCCCCGACGACAGCGTCAGCTTCGGCTTCACCGCCACCTCGACCGGAAACAACTTCCCGGCCGGCACGATCAGTTGCGTCGGCTGACATCTCCCGTAACACGGTGCCGTCGCCCGCAGTGCGCGCAGTCGGCACCGTGCTACGGCCGGCCCGCCAGTCGGTCGAGGGCCAGCGTGTGTGCCTGGCCGAGGGAGTCGGCAGCGGCGCAGGGGACGTCCGGCCGCACACCGACGCCCTCCCAGTTCGTACCGGAGACGGGGTTGATGGCGCGGCCGAAAGGAACGGTGGCCTCCAGGTGCGGGTGCACGGTCCAGCCCTGGCACGGGTGCGCGCCGCCCCGGGTGCTCTCGCCGACGACCACGGCGCGGCCGAGCTGCTGGAGGTCGTACGCCAGCTCCTCGGCCGCCGAGAAGGTGCTCTCGCCGGTCAGCACGTACAGCGGCTTCGTGCCGCCGAAGCGGGCGCCGGGAACGTGCGGAGGGCTCCAGGACTGCTCGCTGCGCTCGCCGCCGCGCCAGTACATGGTGTTGAGGTGCGTGCGCTCGTCCAGCAGGTAGCCGCAGACGAAGGCGACCGTGTCCGGGTCGCCGCCCCGGTTGCCGCGCAGGTCCACGATCAGCGCCTCGGCGCGGGAGACCAGGGTGAGGGCGGCGCTCAGCGGCTCCGCGGCCCACTCCAGCGGGAACAGCATCGGCGCCAGCTCCACCACGGCGACCCCTCCGTCGAGCAGCTGCACCCGGGGCGCGCCGCCCAGCGAGGTGTCGAAGTCCCGGCGGATGGACTCCAGGGTGGCCGCCCCCTCCTTCGGCGGCACCGGCTCCGCGTGGTGCTTCAGCCTCAGATGCCGGTCGCCGTTGACGGACTGGAGGTCCGCGGTGACCAGCCGGGCCAGCTCCTCGGCCTCCTCGACGTCGTAGGAGCCCTCGGACAGGCGCTGTTGGAGCAGTCCGGATATCTGTTCGGCCGCGTCGGGGAAGACGTAGCGCTCGGTCAGGAGCCGGACCGTCTGGTCGATGACGGGGGCGGGCTGGAGCTTCGTCGGTGTCGTCATGGCAGGGAGTACAGCATCCCACTTGCGAAAGCGTCAAAGACTTTAGACACTTTCGGTATGCGCGATCAGCCTTCCCACTCCCAGCCCCCCGAGGACGTCCTGGAGATCGGCGCGCCCGAGCAGTTCGCGGCGCTGGCCCACCCGTTGCGGCAGCGCCTGCTCTTCGCCCTGGGCCACCGGCCCGCCACCGTCAGCCGGCTCGCGGCGCAGCTCGACGCGAAGAAGGGCAACGTCGCCCACCACCTCAAGGTGCTCCGCGAAGCCGGGCTGATCCACGTCGCGCAGACCCGCCAGGTCCGCGGCGGCACCGAGCAGTACTACCAGCGCACGGCTCGCCACATGGTCGTCGCCGAACCGCAGGCCGCCGGCACCGCCGCGATGCTCGCCGCCGTCGCCCAGGAGCTGGACCGCGCCCCCGTCGAACCCCACCTGACCCTGCGCCACCTGCGCCTCAGCCCCGCGAGGGCGAAGCGACTCGGAGAGGCCCTCGCCGCGTTGGTCGACGACGCCGAGGAGGACGGGGAGCAGGACGGGGCGGAGAACGGGGCGGACAGCGGGGAGGTCAGGGAGGGCGGCGAGTTCAGGGAGGAACAGCCCGTGCACGGTGCGTTGGTGGTGCTCTACCAGCAGGCTCCGCCGACCGGGACCACCCGCACGTCCGCCTAGATGATCACGACGTGGGAGATCACGCCGCCTGCTGTCCCGTTCGGCCAACCGGTGCTCCAAGGCGCGGCCGAAGTAGTCCTTGTCGCCGATCAGCGTCCGCCCGGTCCGGGCGTCGGCCAGTTCCGGTTCGACGGCGAGCAGGTCGAGCAGGCCGAGCAGGCCGAGCAGGCCGAGCAGGCCGAGCAGGCCGAGCAGGCCGAGCAGGCCGAGCAGGCCGAGCAGGCCGAACAGGGGCGTCACACAAGGATGTCGAACTGCCCCCTGCCAGCCCCGCAGGCGATGATCCGGAACGGATCAGTATGCGGAGACCGATGGCTCGCGCGGACTCAGGCACCCACGGACCCGTCGACGCCTTCACGCAGAAAGTCCGCGTGCCCGTTGTGGCGGCCGTACTCCAGAAGCACGTGCACCATCACCATCCGCAGCGACACCTCCTCGCCCCATCGCGGCTGATACCCGGCCCGGTCCAGGGACTCGGCCTCCCGCTCGACACGCCGCGAGTTCTGCACCTCGGCGTCCCAGGCCAGGAACGCCTCGTCCCTGGTCGACGCGCTCGCGTCGTACGCCGCCTGAAAGTCGATCTTGTCGGACCAGACCATGGGCGCGTCGTTGTCCTCGAACACCCGCCGGAACCAAGCCCGCTCCACCTCCGCCATGTGCCGCACCAGACCGAGCAGCGAAAGCGTGGACGGCGGCATCGACTGCTGCCGCAGCTGCTCGTCGGTGAGCCCTTCGCACTTCATGGCGAGGGTTGCGCGGTGGTAGTCGAGAAAAGCCCGCAGCATGTCGCGTTCGCTGCCGAAACTGGGCGGTCCTATACGGCTGTCGCTGGTCATTGGCCGTGCTCCTCATCCGTGCCTGCGTTGAGGGCCAGTATCTGATCCCGTCGACTGCACCGTACGAAGGATCAAGGCCGAGGGTGCGCGGCGTCGGCTCTCAGCCGAGACTCACGGTGGGCTATTCCGTTCGGCAGCAAGCTGATTCGACGGCGACTTCCAGCGACCTTCCCATGACGTACGCAAGACCTGGCCCGACCTCACCGACGACCTCGGCGAGCGCGGTGTGAACCAGACGGTGGCCTTCCTGACCATCAGCACCCGGAGCGAGGAGCCGCTCACCCCGTCCCTTCGGGTGGACCTGTTCTGGCACGCCTTCGTGCAGCGCACCGTGCCCTACGTCGCCTTCTCCAGGTCCCTCGGCGTGGACTACATCCACCACGTCCCCGACGAGGACGAGAGCGGATCGGACCCCGAGGCCGGCCGCTCCGCCATGGCCCTGACCACGTCTGCCATCCGTGCGGCCGGGTTCACCGTCGACTCCGAGTTCTGGCCCAACGAGGGCGCGGCGGACTGCTCGCAGTGCCACGCTGGTTGCACCGACAGCCCCGTCGGCGGGAAATAGCTCCACCCAATCGGCCAGCCGCCCGGTTCCCCTCACCGGGCGGCTGCGCCCGCGAACGAGAACGGAAGCGAAGTGTCTGACACCCGTAGCGCCGCCTGGGATGAGTACGCGCAGACCAAGCCCCAGAGGCGCCCCACCAACGCCCTTGGTGAGTCCACGTGGTTCAACTGGACTCAGTACGCCGACCACGGCCCCGGGGCCGAGGTACTTGCCCTGGAGCCGGGTGGGACCGCGCTTGACCTCGGCTGTGGCGCAGGCGGGAACGCGGCGCACCTCGCCGGCCTCGGCATGCGGGCGGTGGGAATCGACCTCTCCTCCAAGCAGCTCGCGAAGGCGCGGGACCGATGGCCGGAAGTGGACGGGCTGGAGCTGCACCAGGGCGACGCGCTCACTTATCTGGGAGAGACCTATACGGTCTTCGATGCGATCTACAGCGTCTTCGGCGCGGGCTGGTTCTCGGATCCTGGCCTACTGCTGCCGATCATCCATGCGAACCTCAAGCCCGGCGGCGTGTTCGCCATGTCCCAGCGCCCCCCGATCGAGGGGTGCTACGGCTGCCAGGCGTCGTACATCCCTCGCGGGCCCGACGAAGACCCCGCTGTCGTCAAACGGTGGGACTACGAACCGGATCTCTGGGTGCTGATCCTCAAGGAGTACGGATACGTGGACGTATCGGCCTCCGTCATCGCTCCACCCCCGGGAACCCGACGCACGGGCACGCTGCTCGTGCGGGGGGCCCGAGGAGACTAGGAAGCCGGTTGCATCAGCCGGAAACCGAGGGAGTCCCCAGCGGCCACCCGGTCGGGGAAGCCGCCGGGAGCGGTGGTCGGAAGCGTTCCGGGCAACCGCAGACGATCCCCAGGGCGGCCGGGTCGGGATCGCTGCGCGCCTCAGCACGGAACAGCTCCATGAAGAGCGGTCACAACGGATGCGCACCGGCCTTCCAACCCTCTTCGTCGGCCAACACATACTCCTTCAGTGAGTTCATCGCTCACGGGCGGAAGCCTGTCGGCCCATCGACGTTGGCCGTCATACAGGGTCTCAGGCACGGCGGGACTCCTCCACGGCAGTGCGGGCGGCTGCCCTCATAGCAGCAAGCGGGTCAGCGTCTCCGGCGTCAGTTGCCCGCTCATGGCCGACAGGGCCGCGTCGAGCTGGGACCGGGGTCGCCAGAGGGCGCAGCCGGGAGCTTTCAACGCGGGCACCCTGTTGCGGAACACGGCCCGTGCGTAGGCCTCGGTCTGGAGGAGTCCGGGCAGTACCTGGTTGTCGTACCAGGAGAGGGCCAGCGCCGTCCGTTCCAGGTCCATGTACTGCTCGGCCCAGGCGGGTACGAGATCGACCTCCGGCATGTACTCCACCGCCGTGGCCAGCGCGCCCTTCGTCTCCAGCAGCTCGTCCGGCCGCTCCGCCAGGTCCGGGAGGAGCGAGCGGCGGCCCTGCTCAATGGAGGCGACCGTCTCCACCTGCACCCGCGCCGAATCCGCGAGTTGAGTTTGCGTCAGTCCGGTCGCGATGCGGAAACGTGCGAGCAGTTTGCCCACGAGCTTCATGGCCGACGCGTTCTTGCGCTGTCGATTCCTGAGGTGCATACGGCCCTCAATCCCACCCATGTCCGTGATCCACGCCACGCCGCACCCGTACAGAGAATCTGTACGGGTGCGGCCAGGCTCCTGGCTCGAAACTCGCAGCTCGGGAGTCGAGCTCCGGGCTCCAGGAGGGGTGGTTCACTCGTTCGAGCGTACGAAGGGGCGGGGCGGGCCCGGAGCTCGATGCTCGGGATTCGAACTCCGAGCCACGAGCCACGAGGTTCGAGCGCCTTCTTATAACCGGTGGGGAAAGAAGGGTGGTTGGGAAAACCTCCCGACCTCCCTGACCCGTCACGGACCGCAAGTATGACTAATGGTGACAGCTTGCGACGCTGTGTCGCGACTGTCTACGGTGCGAGAACGAAGTGACCCCGACGCGGTGTTCCAACACCGGCCGGGGTCTGACCTCAAGATCGAAAGCACCGATCCCGTGGCTGATCAGAATTTTAGTCCCGCCCTGTCCGCGTCCGCAGTGTCGCCCCCGTACCCGATGGCCCATCCCGGTTACGGCAAGCGAACCGCGCCGGACCAACGCCCGCCCCAAGCCGATGACTTCGCGCTGCTGCCCTTTCGCGAGCGGTATGTCGCCGGGTTCATCGAGCGGCTGCCCGAGGGCGCCGCGATGAGCGTGAAGTGCCTCGCCAAGCAGCTCCCGCTCTACGGCCAGCAGGCCGTCAGCTCCGCGCTGACCGCGCTGTCGGTCGCCGGGCACCTGCGGCGGGTGCGGTGCGCGGTCGGTGACGGCGACGAGGTGCGGTGGGTGTTCAGGACCTACTGGTCGCGGACCGCCCACGACAGCGAGTGGTGGGCGGCCCACCTCGCCCCCGCGCCGGTGCGGAAGCCCGATCCCGCCCCCGTACCCGATCCGGTGCGGGAGCCCGTACCCGTACCCGAGCCGGTGCGGAAGCCCGCCCCCGTACCCGAGCCGGTGCGGAAGCCCGTACCCGTTCCGGTGCGGGAAGCGCCGCCCGCGCCGGTACCGGAACCGCAGCCGGAGAGTCCCGCCTCCTCCCCCGCCTACCTCGCGCTGGCCGGCCTCGGGCTGGTCGACGCGCGCATCGCGCTCTCCGCCGCCGACTGCGCGGCCCTGGAAGCCCTGGCCGCGCGGTGGTTCGCACGCGGCGTGGACGCCGACTACCTGACCGGCGCGCTCACCGCGGGACTCCCCGCCCGGGTCGATTCACCGGTCGGGCTCGTCCGTCACCGCCTCACCGACAAGATCCCGCCCGCGCTCCCCACCGCCCCCACACCGCGACCCGCCGGGACCCCGGTCCAGCGCGTGATGATGGAGTGCACCGAGTGCGGCACCCCCGGCCGCCCCGAAGCCCTCCCGGACGGCCTCTGCCGACCCTGCCGTCAGGCCGTAACAGCTTCCGCCGCTCCGGCGTCCGCCCCGCCCGCCGACCGCGACGTCACCCAACTCGTCGCCGGTCTCCGCGACCTCCTCAAGGCGCCCTGAGTCCGTGCGGGCTGAGCCCGAAAATGAGGTCAACGGCCCTGCGGGCCGCCCCCGGCCGAGAGAGGAAGCGCGACCTCGAACGCTTTCTACGACGCCTGGCCGGCCCGTCGCGCGATGGGGAGTTCTCAGGGCCGGTCCAGGCCCCACGTCTGGAGGACGTAGGGCCTGCCCTTCTCCTCGCCCTCGATCAGCGGGACGTCGAGCAGGCTGAAGCCCGCCCGGGTGGCCACCCCGACGCTGGCGGCGTTCTCGGCCTCCAGCTCCAGGATCACCTGGTCCGCGCCCAGCTCCTCGAAGGCGTACCCGGCCATCAGGCGTACCGCCCGTGCGGCCAGGCCGTGGCCGCGGTGGGCGGGGCCGACGGCGTAGCCCAGCTCCGTGCCCTCGGGAGCGCGGCGCAGCATCACCTCGCCGAGCGGGGCGCCGCCGTCCACGGTGATCGCGAGCAGGATGGTCGAGCCCTCCTTCCGCAGGTGCCGGGCCTTGTCCAGGCGGGACCGGGCGGCCTTCTCGTCGAAGGGCGAGACGATCGGGGTCCAGTGCGCGACGTCGGCGTGGTCGAACAGATCCGGCATCGCGGCCAGGTCGGCCTCCGTCCAGTCGCGCAGGACGAGGCCCTCCCCCGTGAGCTCGATCCGGTCGGGGAAGGGTGACGTGGTGCTGCTCATGACGCGGGGCCTCCCTGGCCTGTCGGGACCGAGCAGGATATCCGGGCCCGTCCCTACCAGGCACCGTGACCGAGCATCCCGGCCCCCGCTACCAGGCACCGTGACCGAGCACCCCGCCCCCCGCTACCAGGCGCCGTGGTCGAGCATTCCCAGCACCAGGACGGCCGCCGCCGTGGCGAGGAACACGATGCCGCCCACGATGTTGCGGGAGCCCACCCGCAGGTGGGCGATGATCGCGCCGATGAAGTAGAGGATGAGGCCGACGGCGGCCAGGGTGCCCAGGACCGGGACGGCGAGTCCGGCCAGCAGCCCCACCGTGCCCGCCGCGAGCAGCGACCCCAGCACCGGCACCCACTTGCGGTCGATGCCCTTCATGTCCGCCTGGGTCTTGGGGTAGTCGTGTCCGATCAGATAGGTGACGGCGGCGGCACCGTTGAAGACCACGCCGAGGATGGTGAGGGTGAGGTATGCAGCGGACACGATTTCTCCGATTCAAGGGGTAGCGCGTTGCCCGGCGCTCCCTCGCGGGAGGCCGTTTCCCTGAACGACGAAACGGGTGGCCCCAGTTGTGACATCGCCGCCGGACGGGCGGTGCCGCGCCCCGATCAGCCCAGCGCGTCCTCGATCATCGCCGCCCACTGCGTCACCACTCGGCGGCGGCGGGCCGTGTCGTCGGTGAGGACGTTGGCCAGGCCCAGACCGCGTGCCATGTCCAGGAGCCCCTGGACCGTTTCGCGTACGCCGGGGCGGTGCTCGTCGGCGTGCAGGAGGCCGACGGCGATCCGGTGGGTCTCGCGGCCGACGCGGGCTTCCAGCTCGGTGACGCGCGGGCGGAGCTGCTCCTCGTTGGAGGCGGCGACCCAGAGCTGGAGGGCGGCGCGGAAGAGCGGCCCGGTGTAGAGGTCCACGAGGGCGGCGACGACTGCCGCGCGGTCCTGGTCGGGCAGGGCCCGCAGGGCGGCGGAGCGTTCCTCCGCCACGTACTCGACGGCCGCGGTGAACAGGTCCTCGCGGGTGGGGAAGTGGTGCTGGGCGGCGCCGCGCGAGACCCCGGCGCGTTCCGCGACGACCGAGACGGTGGAGCCCGCCCAACCGTGCTCGGCCAGGCAGGACACCGCGGCTTCCAGGAGCCGCATGCGGGTGGCCCGGCTGCGGTCCTGCTTGGGGCCGGGGCTCCTGCCCTGCGTCACCACACCCATGCGGGATCCCGTCGTTCGAGGAAGGCCGTCATCCCCTCGCGGGCCTCCTCGGAGGCGAAGAGGGCCGCGGAGCGGGCGATGAGGTCTTCCGCGTGCTGGTCGAAACTCTCCAGCACACTAGCCGCGACCAGCTCCTTCGATGCCCGCAGCCCCTGCGGTGCGGCCCGGCGCAGTCCGTCGAGTACGGGGGCCAGCGCCTCGTCCACGTCCTCGTCGGCGGCCAGCGTGATGAGGGAGATCCGGGCGGCCTCCGTGGCGTCGAAGCGTTCGCCGGTGAGGTAGTAACGGGCGGCGGCGCGCGGGTCGATGCGCGGCAGCAGGGGCATCGAGATGACGGCCGGGGCGAGGCCGAGACGGGATTCGGTGAGCGCGAAGGAGGCGGCGGGACCGGCCGCCGAGATGTCGCAGGCGCCGAGCAGCCCGAGCCCGCCCGCCCGGACGTGGCCGGTGACCCGGGCCACCACCGGTTTGGGCAGCGCGACGATCTGCCGCATCAGCGCGACGAAGGCCGCCGGGTCCGCGGGGGCGGTCAGGTCGGCGCCCGCGCAGAAGGTGTTGCCGGTGTGGGTGAGGACGACGGCCCGCACGGTGTCGTCGTCGGCACAGGCTCCCAGCGCCTCCGCCAGCTCCCCGACCAGCCCCGCGCTCAGAGCGTTGCGGTTGGCCGGGGAGTCCAGGGTGAGGGTGGCGATCCCCCGCTCGTGGGCGGGGGCGGCGAGCTGGCTCATCGGGTTGCCCTCCTTCTGCCGGGCCGCGGCGGACCGTCGGGTCGAGCGTGGCAGCAGGACGAAGAACAATCAAGCACGCTTGCATGATTTGGGTGGGAGGGGAGGGATCACCGACCCGTCAGCGCCCTCTCGACGAGCCGCCGCCCGGCGGCATCCTGCGCGTCCTGTGCCGGGTCGCCCATCCGCAGGGTGAAGGTCGCGCTGGTCGCGGCCCGTGCGCCGTCCGGTGTCACCCCGCTCTCGGAGACGATCCCGAGATGGGTACCGCCGTGGAACCAGATCCCGTCGCGGTTCCCGGCCACCGGCCGCCAGGCGATCCCCAGGCCGTAGCGGACGCCCGGTGCCGTGATCCAGTCGTCGGCCGCCACCGTCTCCTTCATCGCGGCGAGCTGGGCCGGACGCAGCAGCCGGCCGCTCATGAGCGCACGCAGGAAGACGCCGTGGTCGTGGGTGGTGCTGATGAGCGAGCCGTCCGCCCAGGCGACGGAGGCAATCGTCGTGTCGGTCGGCCGGTCCACGTCGGGGAACCAGGTGTACGCGGTGGCCGTGGGTGCCGGGACGTAGGGCGAGGTGCCCGGGGTGAACGTGTGGCCCAGGCCCAGTGGTCCGATGAGCCGGTCGTGGATCTCCTGTTCCCAGGAGTGGCCCGTCACCCGTTCGACGATCAGGCCGGCCAGCACGTAGTTGGTGTTGGAGTAGCCCCAGCGGGTCTCGCGTTCGGGGTGTCCGGCATCCGGCAGCCAGAGCGGGGGCCGGGTCAGGGCGGCCTTCAGCTGGTCCTCGGGGGCCGTGCTGCGGAAGCGCGAGCGGCGGTACCCGGCCGGGGTGAACGCGTCGGCCGAGTCGGGGGATACGGCGAGGTAGTCGTTCAGTCCACTGGTCTGGCGCAGCAGATTGGCGACCGTGATCCTGCGACCGTCGTTCCCGTTGCCCCGCACCGCGCCGGGCAGCCAGCGCTCGACCGTGTCGGTGAGCGAGAGCCGCCCTTCGCCGGCCAGTTGGAGGACGAGCACGGCCGTGAAGGTCTTGGTGTCGCTGCCGATCCGGTAGTAGGCGTCCCAGGGGACGGGGTGGAGCGGGCCGGACCCGTCGGCGCGGCCCGCACGGGCCGTCGTCCGGCCGCCGGCGGTCTGCACCTCGGCCAGCACACCGGTGGCGCCGGTGGCCAGGACCGCGTCCGCATCGCGCTGGAGGCGGGCGCGTGACCGGGTGGACCCGTGCGGTCCGGTGGACCCGTGCGGTACGGCGGCGGGGTGGGTGCGCGGGGCGGCGGCCGCGGCGGTGAGCAGGGTCGCGGCCGCGGTCGCCAGTCCTGTGCGTCGGCTGATCACCGGGCCTCCTCCGTACCCCGGCAGTTCAGGTCGGCGGCGGGGAGCGTGCCGTCCCGCAGGTAGCCGACGACGGCCCGGTCGGCGCAGGGCACCGGGGTGAGGCCGTCCAGCCCGAGCCCGAACACCCCGTGCGACCGGATGTCCGCCGTCACCAGGCGTGAGCCGGTCAGGCGGCTGTGCAGGGCCAGCGCCCCCTCGTACGGGACGTTGTTGTCGCGTCGCGCCTGGAGCATCAGCAGCGGGACATGGTTGCCGATCACCGTCGCGGGCTCGCGGGACGTGCTCGGCCAGAACGCGCAGGGCGCCACCATCCCGTTGACGAACGGGCCGAAGACGGGCTGGCTCACGCGGCTGCGTTCCATGTTCCGCCAGTACGTCTCCGGGTTCCCCGGCCAGCCCCCGGCGGGCCAGCCGCTGTCTCCGCACATGAAGAGCGCCCCGCCCACCATGCTGTCCGCCAGTTCGGGGGAGGTCAGCAGTTCCAGCATCGAGGCCAGTTCGGGTCCGGGCTCGACCGGCCGGCCCGCGGCGGCATCGACCAGGTCGTGCACGGTGGAGGCGAGCGCCGGGTCGAACTCCGTGTGCTGGATGAACTGCCGCAGCACGAGCCGCAGAGTCCCCGCGTCCAGGCGGACGCCGGAGACGGTGACCGGGCGCCGCTCGGCCCCGTCGAGCAGCGTCTGGACGCTCTCCCGGACGCGGGCGGGCGTCCGGCCGAGGTGGTAGGCCGCATCGTGCCCGGCGGCCCATCCGGCCCACTCGTCCAGTGACTCTTCGAGGGGCCGGCCCGCCCGCTGGAACAGCTCGTACTGGGAGGCGGTGGGGTCCGTGGACGAATCGAGGACGATCCGGCCGGCCCGGCGGGGGAACATCTGGGTGTAGACGGCGCCCAGGTCGGCGCCGTACGAGACGCCGTAGTACGAGAGCCTGGGCGCGCCCAGGGCCGCGCGGATCGCGTCCATGTCGCGGGCGACGTTCCGGGACGTGGCGTGCGGCAGGAGCCGGGCGTTGTCGCCGTGCTCCTGGCAGCGGCGTGCGGTGTCGCGGGCGTCGCGCACCGACCGTTCGAAGTCCGCACGGCGGGTCGTGGTGGGGCCGGGAGCGGGCGCCGGGGCCGCGGGATCGCAGGTGACGGGAGTGGACTCGCCCAGGAAGCGCGGGTCGAAGCCGATCAGGTCGTACCGGTCTGCCGCGTCCTTCAACGCGGGCCGCAGCCGCAATGTGTTGGCCAGGCCCGTGCCGCCGGGGCCGCCCGGATTGGACAGCAGGATGCCCCGGCGCTGCCCGCGCTTTCCCTTCGCGGCGATCCGTGAGACGGCGATCTCGATCGTCGGGCCTCCGGGGTCCGCGTAGTCGAGTGGCACGGTCACCCGGGTACAACGCGCGCCCGCGGCCCGCAGCTCCTCCTGCTGCGGTGAACAGGAGCCCCAGACGAGCGGGTGACGGGACGACCCGGCGGAGGCGGGTGGCGGACCGGGGGACGCCGACGCGGGCACCCCGCCCGCGAGTACGAGGGCCAGGGCGAGACCAGCGGTGACCGGACGGACGACGCGCATCGTGCTCCTCGGATCGGAGATGAGGTACGCGCACGACGCTAGGGGCCCGGGTGGCCCCGGAACACCGGGTCACCCGGTGGACCGAACCTGGGGAAAACCCCCTGACAGGGCTGTGGGAGCGGCGAGTTGCGGGGGAAGGCGGCCGTCCGGCGGCACCTCACCGCCGCTTCTCCCGGTCGCGCAGTTCGCGGCGCAGGATCTTGCCGGACACGGCGCGCGGTACGGCGTCGATGAACTCGACCTGCCGGATCTTCTTGTACGGGGCGACGCGCTCGGTGACGTACGCCATGACGTCATCCGCCGTGAGGTCGGCGGGGGCGACGGCCGGCCGGCGGACCACGAAGGCCTTGGGCACCTCGTTGCCGTCGGCGTCGTACACGCCGATGACGGCGGCGTCGGCTATGGATGCGTGGCCGAGCAGCAGCGCTTCGAGCTCGGCGGGGGCGACCTGGTAGCCCTTGTACTTGATGAGTTCCTTGACCCGGTCGACGACGAACAGCCAGCCGTCCTCGTCCACCCGGCCGATGTCCCCGGTGTGCAGCCAGCCGTCGGCGTCGATCATCGCGGCGGTGGCGTCCGGGCGGCCGAGGTAGCCCTTCATCACCTGCGGGCCGCGGATCAGGATCTCGCCGTCGGTGCCGGTTCCGGCGTCCTCGCCGGGGGCGTCGATGGAGACGATGCGCATCTCGGTGTTGGGCAGCAGGGTGCCGACGGCCCCGGGCGGCGGGTTCTGCGCCGCCAGCGGGACGACGTGGGTGCCGGGCGACAGCTCCGTCATCCCGTACGCCTGGCGCAGGGGCGGCAGGCCCAGCCGGCGGGAGCAGGCGGCGGCGAGTTCGGCGTCGAGCGGGGCGGCGGAGCTGACGATGTACTCGATCGAGGACAGGTCGTACCGGTCGACGACCGGGTGCTTCGCGAGGGCCAGCACGATCGGCGGGGCCACGTAGAGGCCGGTGATGCGGTGTGTCTCGATCGCGGTGAGGAACTGGGGGAGGTCGAAGCGCGGCAGGACGACGACGGTGGCACCGGTCCGCAGCGGTGCGTTCATCAGGGCGGTGAGCCCGTAGATGTGGAAGAAGGGGAGCACGGCCAGGATGCGGGCCTCTGTGCCCATCGGGACGAAGGGGCGCAGCTGTTCCAGGTTGGTCGCCATGGAGCGGTGGGTGAGCATGACGCCCTTGGGCACGCCGGTGGTGCCGGAGGAGTACGGCAGCGCGGCGATGTCCTCGGCCGGGTCGATGGTGACCATCGGTTCGGGGGCGGTGGTGGTGAGCATGTCGAGGACGGAGGTGTGTCCTTCGGCCCGGTCGCAGACGAAGATCTCCTCGATGCCGCCGACGAGTTCGGCCGCGCGGCGGGCGGTGTTCAGGAGCGGGGAGACGGTGACGATCCAGCGCGCCGAGGAGTCGCGGAGCTGCCCCGCGAACTCCTCCGCCGTGGCGAGCGGGTGGGCGGTGGTGACGGTGGCGCCGGCCCGGGTGGCGCCGAAGAAGACGGCCGGGTAGGCGATGGTGTTCGGGCTGTGCAGGGCGAGCACGTCGCCCTTGACGAGTCCGGCGGCGGCCAGCCCGGCGGCGATCTTCCGGTGGAAGGAGTCGAGCTGCCGGTAGGTGAGCCGGCTGCTGTCGTCCGTGCCGTCGATCAGGGCGACCCGGTCGCCGAACTCCGCGGCGGCCTGGCCCAGCACCGCGTCGTGGATGGCCGTGTCGAGTGGCTGGACGTCGGGGTAGTCGCTCCGGAACACGTGCGCCATGACGGAAGTCCCTTCGATGCGGATGGCGGGGCGCCCGCGTCGGCGGGCCGCCCCGTACGACGCGTGGCGAGGTGACGTGCGACGCCGGGACCGGGACCCGCACCCTCCGGGGAGGGGGTGCGGCGGGTCCCGTACGGCGTGGAGGGACAGAATGGCGGCTCTCAGTACGACTTGGGGAGACCCAGGGACTGATGGGATACGTAGTTCAGGATCATTTCCCGGCTGACGGGCGCGATCCGGGCCACCCGGGACGCGGTGATCAGGGAGCCGAGGCCGTACTCGCGGGTGAGTCCGTTGCCGCCGAGGGTGTGCACGGCCTGGTCGACGGCTTTCACGCACGCCTCGCCTGCCGCGTACTTCGCCATGTTCGCTGCTTCGCCCGCCCCGGCGTCGTCCCCGTCGTCGTAGAGCCGGGCGGCCTTCTGCATCATCAGCCGGGCCAGTTCGAGTTCGATGTGGGCCTGGGCGAGGGGGTGCGCGATGGCCTGGTGGGCGCCGATGGGCTCCTTCCACACCTGGCGGGTCTTCGCGTACTCGACGGCCCGGCCCAGTGCGTAGCGGCCCATTCCGATGCCGAAGGCGGCGGTCATGATGCGTTCCGGGTTGAGTCCGGCGAAGAGCTGGAGGAGGCCCGCGTCCTCGTCCCCGACGAGCGCGTCGGCGGGCAGCCGCACGTCGTCCAGGACGAGTTCGAACTGCTTCTCCGGGGCCTGGAGTTCCATGTCGATCTGTGAGCGCTGGAAGCCGGGGGCCTCGCGCGGGACGATGAAGAGGCAGGGTTTGAGCCTGCCCGACCTGGCGTCCTCGGTGCGGCCGACGATGAGCGTGGCGTCGGCTATGTCGACGCCGGAGACGAAGACCTTGCGGCCGGTGAGCACCCACTCCTCGCCGTCGCGGCGGGCGGTGGTGGTGATCCGGTGCGAGTTGGAACCGGCGTCCGGCTCTGTGATGCCGAAGGCCATGGTGAGGCTGCCGTCCGCGAGGCCGGGCAGCCACTGGCGCTTCTGCTCACCGGTCCCGAAGCGGGCGATGACGGTGCCGCAGATGGCGGGCGAGACGACCATCATCAGGAGCGGCGAGCCGGCCGCCCCCAACTCCTCCAGCACGATGGAGAGTTCGGCCATTCCGCTGCCTCCGCCGCCGTACTCCTCGGGGAGGTTCACCCCGAGGTAGCCGAGCTTGGCGGCCTCCGCCCACAGCTCGCGGGGATGGGCCCCTTCGCGGACGACGGACGTCATGTAGTCACGCCCGTACCGCTTCCCGAGGGCGGCGACGGCTGCGCGCAGGGCCTGGTGCTCTTCGGTTTCGAGGACGGTGCTCATGCGGTCTCCTCAGCGGGTGCGGATGCGTCTTCGGCAGCGGGTGCGGATGCGTCTTCCGTGACGACGGCGAGCAGGGCGCCGACCTCCACCTGGAGGCCGGGCGCGGCGTGCAGGGCGGTGAGGGTGCCGGTGGCGGGGGCGAGGATGCGGTGCTCCATCTTCATCGCCTCCAGCCAGATCAGCGGCTGCCCGGCCTCGACGGCGGACCCGGCCGCGAGTCCGTCGGCGAGGCGGACGACGGTGCCGGGCATCGGGGCGAGCAGGGAGCCGGGTTCGGTGCGTTCGGCGGGGTCGGTGAAGCGGGGCAGGGCGGTGAAGGTGTACGAGCCGGTGGCGGTGTCCACGTAGACCCGATCGTGGTGGGTGGTGACGGTGAAGTGCCGGGTGACACCGCCGGTTTCGAGGGTGACGCGGTCGGGACGGACGTCGAGGACCCGGAGGTCCGGGCCGGTGGTGAGCCCCTCGCGGGTGGTGCGGTAGGTGATCTCGTGCTCGCGGCCGTCGGGTTCGCCGCGGTAGCGCCGGACCTGGGGCTGGGAGGGGACGTTGCGCCAGGCGCCGAGGCGGGCGGCGACGCCGCCGGTCGCGGTGCGGCGCGCGGCTGCGGCGAGGGCGGCCGCGGTGGCGGCGAGGCTCCGGCCGGCGTCGTCGGCGCCCTCGGTCAGGGCCGCCAGGTGCCGGTCGTAGAAGCCGGTGTCCAGGCGGGCGGCGGCGAAGTCCGGGTGGCGCAGGGAGCGGACGAGCAGTTCGCGGTTGGTGACCGGGCCGTGCACGCGGGCGCGCTCCAGGGCGCGGGCCAGCAGGCGTACGGCTTCGGTGCGGGTGGGGGCGTGCGCGATCACCTTGGCGATCATCGGGTCGTAGTGCACGCCGATGGTGTCGCCGTGGGTGTACCCGGTGTCCAGGCGCACACCGGGCTCGTCCGGCACCTCGAACGAGAGCAGTGCTCCGGTCTGCGGCTGCCAGTCGCGCGCCGGGTCCTCCGCGTAGAGCCGGGCCTCGACGGCGTGCCCGGCGGGCTGCGGGGGTTCGGCGGAGGGCAGCGGCTCGCCCTCCGCGGTACGCAGCTGGAGGGCGACCAGGTCGAGGCCGAACACGGCCTCGGTCACCGGGTGTTCGACCTGGAGTCGGGTGTTCATCTCCAGGAAGTACGGCCGCCCGTCCTCGGTGACCAGGAATTCGACGGTGCCCGCGCCCCGGTAGCCGACGGCCCGTGCGGCGGCCACGGCGGCGGCGTGCAGCCGGTCGCGCAGCTCGTCGGCCAGACCGGGTGCGGGGGCCTCCTCGATGACCTTCTGGTGACGCCGCTGGAGCGAGCAGTCCCGGGTGCCGAGCGCCCAGACCCCGTCGTGCTCGTCGGCCATGATCTGGACCTCGACGTGCCGGCCGCGCTCCACGTACGGCTCCGCGAAGACCTCCCCGTCCCCGAAGGCGGACAGCGCCTCCGCGGCGGCGGCGGTCAGCTCGCCTTCCAGGTCGGCCAGTTCGCGCACGATCCGCATCCCGCGGCCGCCGCCGCCGGAGGCCGCCTTGAGCAGCAGCGGCAGGTCCTCCGCGCGGGCCGCCGCCGGGTCGACGGGGTCGAGGAGCGGCACCCCGGCGGCGGCCATCAGCTCCTTGGCGCGGGTCTTGGACGCCATCAGCTCGATGGCTCCGACCGGCGGGCCGACCCAGACCAGCCCCGCGTCCCGCACAGCGGCGGCGAACCCGGCGTTCTCGGACAGGAAGCCGTACCCGGGGTGGACCGCGTCCGCGCCCGCCGCGAGGGCGGCGGCCACGACGAGATCGCCGCGCAGATACGTATCGGAGGCGGCGGCCCCGGGGAGCCGTACGGCGGTGTCGGCCTCCCGCACGTGCAGCGCGCCGGCGTCCGCGTCGGAGTACACGGCGACGGTGGCGATGCCGAGCGCACGGCAGGTGCGGAAGATCCGGCAGGCGATCTCGCCCCGGTTGGCGACGATGAGTGAGTGAACAGTGGCTGTCACGGACAGGACTCTTTCCGTTAGAAAACCGCGACCATCAATTGAGGAACCCCGACGGCGAGCAGCCACCTCCGCGAGAGCGGCGGCGGTCCGGCCGCGGTAGGGGGGTACTCACATCCGGAAGATGCCGAAGCCGCCGCGGGCGCCCTCGACCGGTGCGGTGTGGATGGCTGACAGGCACATCCCGAGGACGGTCCTGGTGTCGCGCGGGTCGATGACACCGTCGTCGTACAGCCGCCCGGACAGGAACATCGGCAGCGACTCGGACTCGATCTGCTGCTCGACCATGGCCCGCAGTCCGGCGTCGGCCTCGTCGTCGTAGGGGCGCCCCTTCGCGGCCGCCGAGGCGCGGGCGACGATGGAGAGCACCCCGGCCAGTTGCTGCGGGCCCATGACGGCGGACTTGCTGCCGGGCCAGGCGAACAGGAAGCGCGGGTCGTAGGCCCGGCCGCACATGCCGTAGTGCCCGGCGCCGTAGGAGGCGCCCATCAGGACGGACAGGTGCGGGACCCTGGAGTTGGACACCGCGTTGATCATCATCGCGCCGTGCTTGATGATGCCGCCCTGCTCGTACTCCTTGCCGACCATGTAGCCGGTGGTGTTGTGCAGGAAGAGGAGCGGGATGTCGCGCTGGTTGGCGAGCTGGATGAACTGCGCGGCCTTCTGCGACTCCTCGCTGAACAGCACGCCCTGCGCGTTGGCGAGGATGCCGACGGGGTAGCCGTGCAGCCGGGCCCAGCCGGTGACCAGGCTGGTCCCGTAGAGCGGTTTGAACGCGTCGAAGTCCGAGCCGTCGACCAGCCGGGCGATGACCTCGCGCGGGTCGAAGGGCACCTTCAGGTCGCCGGGGACGATGCCGAGCAGCTCGTCCTGGTCGTACGTGGGCGGCTCGGCCGGTCCCGGATCGGGGTGCGCCTTGCGCCAGTTGAGCCGGGCGACGATCCGGCGGGCCTGGCGGAGCGCGTCCTGCTCGTCCACGGCGAAGTGGTCCGCGAGGCCGGAGGTGCGGGCGTGCATCTCGGCGCCGCCGAGCGATTCGTCGTCGCTCTCCTCGCCGGTCGCCATCTTCACCAGGGGCGGGCCGCCGAGGAAGACCTTGGACCGCTCCTTGATCATCACGGTGTGGTCGGACATGCCGGGGACGTACGCCCCGCCCGCCGTTGAGTTCCCGAAGACGACCGCCACGGTCGGGATACCGGCGGCGGAGAGGCGGGTGAGGTCGCGGAAGAGCGCCCCGCCGGGGATGAAGATCTCCTTCTGGGAGGGCAGGTCGGCGCCCCCCGACTCCACCAGGCTGATGGTGGGCAGCCGGTTGGCGAAGGCGATCTCGTTGGCGCGCAGGGCCTTCTTCAGCGTCCAGGGGTTGGAGGCGCCGCCGCGTACCGTCGGGTCGTTGGCGGTGATCAGGCACTCCACGCCCTCGACCACCCCGATCCCGGTGACGAGTGAGGCGCCGACCGCGTAGTCGCTGCCCCAGGCGGCCAGCGGCGACAGCTCCAGGAACGGGGTGTCCTGGTCGATCAGCAGCTCGATGCGCTCGCGGGCCAGCAGCTTGCCGCGCGACCGGTGCCGTTCGACGTACTTCTCGCCGCCGCCCTCCAGCGCCTTGGCGTGCGCGGCGTCGAGGCCGGTGAGCTTGTCGAGCATCGCCGCGCGGTTCGCGGCGTATTCGGGGCTCGCGGTGTCGAGCCCGGTGGGCAGGACGGTCATGCGTGCACCTCCGGTGAGCCGGCCAGCAAGGCCTCGGGTATCTCCAGTCGGCGCGAGCGGAGCCACTCGCCCAGCGCCTTGCCCTGCGGGTCGAAGCGGTGCTGGGCGGCGACGCCCTCACCGAGCAGCCCGTGGACGGTGAAGTTCAGGGCGCGCAGGTTCGGCAGGACATGGCGTACGACGGTGAGCGGCGCGGTCTCCGGGAGGAGTTCCCGGAAGCGGTCCACGGTCAGCTCGTGGGCCAGCCACCGCCACGCGGCGTCGGTCCGTACCCACACCCCCACGTTCGCGTCCCCGCCCTTGTCGCCGCTGCGGGCGCCCGCGAGGAGCCCGAGCGGAGCGTTGCGGGTGGGGCCCGCGTCCAACGGCTGCGGCAGGGGCGGCTGTTCGGTGTCCGTCAGAAGCCGCGTCCGTACGGGGGGATCGAGGGCCTGGCGCGTTCCGTCGGGCAGTACGGCGACGTGCCCGGCCTCCTCAGCCGGTACGTACCGGGCCTCGAACACCCCGTAGGGCGCGCCCTTTCCGGGCGGGGCGGTGACGTGGAAGCCGGGGTAGCTGCCGAGGGCCAGTTCGATCGCGGCGCCGGACAGGGCCCGCCCGACGGCATCCGGGTCCTGGTCGCGGACGACGAGCCTGAGCAGGGCGCTCGCGGTCTCCTCGGTCGCGGCGTCGGCCCGGTCCGTGCGGGCCAGCTCCCACCGCACCTCGGCCGGCTGCCGTCCGGCGCGGGCGAACGCGTCCGCGATCTGGTCCCGGACCAGCCGCTCCTTGGCCTCGATGTCGAGACCGGTGAGGACGAAGACGACCTCGTTGCGCCAGCCGCCGAGCCGGGTGAGCCCGGCCTTGAGGGTGGGCGGCGGGGCCTCGCCCCGCACCCCGGAGATCCTGACCCGGTCGGGGCCGTCGGAGGCCAGCCGTACGGTGTCGAGCCGGGCGGTGACGTCGGGTCCCGCGTACCGGGCGCCGCCGGTCTCGTACAGCAGTTGCGCGGTGACGGTCCCGAGGTCGACGACTCCGCCGGTGCCGTCGTGCTTGGTGATGACGGACGTGCCGTCGGCGTGGATCTCCGCGACGGGGAAGCCGGGGCGGCGGATGTCGTGGTCGCGGAAGAAGGAGTAGTTCCCGCCGGTCGCCTGGGTGCCGCACTCCAGCACGTGCCCGGCGACGACGGCTCCGGCGAGCGCGTCGTGGTCCTCCGGCCCCCAGCCGAAGTGGGCGGCGGCCGGGCCGGTGACGAGGGCCGCGTCGGTGACCCGCCCGGTGACGACGACGTCGGCACCGGCCCGCAGACAGGCGGCGATGCCCGCGCCGCCGAGGTAGGCGTTGGCGGTGAGGTATCCGTCGGGCACGGGGAGGCCGTCACCCTCGACATGGGCGACGCGCACCGGGACGCCCACCCTTTCGGCCAACTCGCGTACGGCGTCCGCCAGTCCGGCCGGGTTGAGGCCGCCTGCGTTGGCGACGATCCGCACCCCGCGCTCGTGGGCGAGCCCGAGACCCTCCTCCAGCTGGCGCAGGAAGGTGGTGGCATAGCCGCGCGAGGGGTCCTTGAGGCGGCCGCGGCCGAGGATGAGCATGGTCAGCTCGGCCAGGTAGTCGCCGGTCAGGACGTCGAGGGGGCCGCCGGTGAGCATCTCGCGCACGGCGTCGAAGCGGTCGCCGTAGAAACCGGAGGCGTTGCCGATCCGCAGCGGCCGGGGCTGCGCGTCCGCCCCCGGGCTCATGTGCCGCTCCCCCGCCGCGGGGCGCGCCCCGGACCGGCGGAACCGTCCCCCGGGGCGCGTTCGGAACCGGCGGAACCGGCGGAACCGTCCTTCGGGGCGCGCCCCGGACCGGCGGGCCCGGCGAAGGCCTGCGCGATGCCCAGCCACACCTCGGCGTCGGGCCCCTCGGCCCGTACGGCGAGGTCGTCGCGGTGGGCGCGCTGGGTGACGAGCAGACAGAAGTCGTGCAGCGGCCCGGTGACCCGCTGGGCGGCCCCCTCGGGACCGTACGCGATCAACTCGCCGCCGGAGCCGGTCAGTTCCACCCGGAACTCCTCGCCGGGTGCCGGGATGCCCCGTACCAGGAAGGCGTAGTCCCGTGCCCGTACGCCGATCCGCGCCACGTGCCGCAGCCGGGCGGTGGGGGTGCGGGTGACACCGACCGCGTCGGCCACGTCCTGGCCGTGCGCCCAGGTCTCCATGAGGCGGCCGGTCGCCATGGAGGCGACGCCCATCGGCGGCCCGTACCAGGGGAAGCGGGTCCCGGCGGGGGCCGAGCGCAGGGCTTCCTGGAGCCGCTGGCGCCCGTCGCGCCAGTGGGTCAGCAGGGCAGGCGGTGCGTACGCCGCCACGACCTCGGCGGCGGCCTCGTCGACGAAGCCCTCGGGGTCCCGCATCGCCTTCGCGACCTCGTCACCGAAGCGCCCGGGGTCCGTGACGGAGAGCAGCGCCACCTCGTCGGTCCAGCTCAGATGGGCCACCTGGTGGGCGACGGTCCACCCTGCGGCGGGCGTCGCGCCCGCCCACTGCGCGGCGCTCAACCCGGCTACCAGCAGGTCGAGTTCCTCGCTCTCGCTGCGCAGATCGTCGAGCACGGCTGAGGCATCGGACACGGTGCGCTCCCCTCGGGGCGTGGCGGTGTGTCCCGGAGCCTGCCAGCGGGACGGAAAACAATCAAGCGTGCTTGCATTGTTTCTCCGGATTAGGTCGTCGCCCGGTTCCGGCCGCCGATCTCCACCTCGGGTTCCACCCATGGGTCCAGGCGCGGGAGACCGTACGACAGCAGTCTTGAGGGCATGACAACCACCGACTGGATCACCGACATCGCCCTCGTCCTGGTCGTCTTCCGGCAGCTGCGGGAAGGCCGACTGGACCTCAAGACCTTCCTGATCCCGCTGGGGATCGTGGCCTTCGTGGCGCACTCGTACCTCCACAGCGTGCCCACCGCGGGCAACGACCTGGTGCTGATCGGGGCGCTGATGGCCGTCGGCGCGGCCCTCGGTATCGCCGGCGGCGTCTACACCCGGGTCCGGGCCGTGGGCGAACACCTGTTGATCAAGGCCGGCGCGATCTCCGCGATCCTGTGGGTGGTCGGCATGGGTGCCCGCATGGGCTTCCAGATCTGGGTCTCGCACGGCGGGGGCGCGGACGACGTGGCGCGGTTCAGCCTCGCCCACCACATCACCACGGATCAGGCCTGGGTCGCCGCCTTCGTCCTGATGGCGCTCACCGAGGTCATCACGCGGCTCGCCACGATCTTCGTCCGGAGCCGGATGGCCGACCGGCACGGCGTGGGCGGTACGGCGACGCAGCCCGCACCCGTCTTCGACCGTACGGCCTGACCGTGGGTTATCGTCACGCCGTGCCCGAAGCACCGAGCGCCCCGGAAGAGCAGAGCGGGCCCACAGCACGGAACGCCCCCGGGCCGGGACCGTCCCCTCAGGGGCGGCCCGGCCCCCGGGGCGTTCCCGGCCAGGACCCCCGTGTGCAGTGGGTCCTGACCCTGTTCGTCATCGCCTCCGCCTTCGCGACGGTCCGCCCGCTGGGCCTGAGCGGCCGGGGTCTCGCGGTCGCCGCGCTCCTCGTGGTCAACTCCCTCGCGCTGGCGGCCCGGCACCTGCCGGAGGAGAAGGTCCCGCCCCGCGCGTCCCTGATCTGGCTGACCTTCGGCCTCCTCGCCGCGGCCGCCCTGATCGGCGTCAGCCGCAGCGGTTCGAGCTATCTCTTCGCGTACTTCCTCGTGGGCCACGCCGGATTCCGGCTGCCGGTCAGGCAGGCCCTCGGCCTCGCGGCGCTGAGCAGCCTGCTGTGCGGCGGTGTCCTGTACTTCCACCTCGGCCCCGGCCACCACCTGCTGCCCTGGGCCCTCGGACTGACCACCGGCACCCCGGTCGTGATGGGCATCGTCAACCGCAGCCGCCAGCACGCCGTGTGGGCGGCGATCGACGCCGCCGAGTCGGCCGAACGGGCGGCCCGCGCCGAGGCCCAGGCCGCCGTACTGACCGAGCGCGGACGGATCGCCCGCGATGTGCACGACGTCCTCGCCCACTCCCTGGCCGGCATCAACATGCAGCTGGAACTGGCGGACGCCCTGATCGACACCGGAGACCTGGAGAAGGTCCGCGAGGCGAACCGGAAGGCGCACAGCCTGGTCAGGCAGAGCCTGGAGCAGGCCCAGTGGACCGTGCACGCGCTCCGCGAGGACGCCCTGCCCCTGATCGGGAGCCTGACCGCGCTGATCGACTCCTCCGGCCACCGCGACGCCCTCACCGTCACCGGGACCGTCCGCGACGTGCCGTCCCGGGTCACCCAGAACCTGCTGCGGATCGCCCAGGAGTCGCTGACCAACGCCGCGCGGCACGCACCCGGCAGCGAGGTCCGCGTGGAGCTGGCGTTCGACGCCGCGTCGACGACACTGAGGGTCCGCAACAGCCGGGCGACCCGTGCGGCCCGCGCGGGCGTCGGCAGCGGGATGGGACTGATCGGCATGCGGGAGAGGGTCGCCCTGCTGGGCGGCACGATCACCGCGGGCCCGGTCACCGAAGGACCGGCCGAGGGCGGCTGGCAGGTGGAGGCAGTGATCCCGGAATGAGCGAATCGACACGGAGCACCCAGAGGCTGCGGGTGGTCGTCGCCGACGACCAGGCCGCCGTGCGCGAACCCTTGGCCGCCGTCCTCGGCCTGGCCGATGACATCGACGTCGTCGCGGCCGCCGCAGACGGTACCGAGGTGCTCGCCGCGGTCGCCGCGGGGCCGGTGGACGTGGTCCTCATGGACCTGCGGATGCCGGTCATGGACGGCACCGAGACGACCCGGCGGCTCACCGATGAGTACCCGGACGTGGCCGTGGTCGTCCTGACCACCTTCGCCGACGACGACTCGATCCTGGCCGCGCTGAGCGCGGGGGCCCGCGGCTACCTCACCAAGAACGCGGGGCGCCAGGACATCACCCGCGCCATCCGCGCCGCCGCGGCGGGGCAGTCCGTGCTGGACCGCGAGGTCCAGGACCGCCTCCTCGCCACGGTCCGCACCAGGCCCCCGGCCCCCGGGCAGGCGCTGCCCGCCGAGCTCACGCCCCGCGAGCGCGAGGTCCTCACGCTCATCGGCCGGGGCCTGCCGAACCGGGCCATCGCGGAGAAGCTCTTCATCAGCGAGGCCACGGTGAAGACGCACATCAACAACCTCTTCGCCAAGGCGGACATCAAGGACCGCGCCGACGCGGTCCGCCGCGCGATCGGAGCGGGCCTGGCCTGACGGTCGCGGTCCGCCGGGCGATCGGAACGGGCCTGGCCTGACGGTCCGGTCTGACGGACTCGGCCGACGGCGGAGCCCCGGCGAGCTCGCCGTTCAGCTCGCCGGTGTGGCGGCCATGCCCTCGATGCCCTGGCCCGAACCGGCCAGCAGCGAACAGCGAGCAGCGCGGAGATGATCAGGTTCAGGCAGGTCTCCCGGCCGGGCCGCCGACCAGGACCGACCAGCCGCCGTCGACCCGCAGAGTCGTCCCGGTGGCCACGCCGAGTGCGGGGTCGGCGGCCAGTGCCACCGCGGCCGCGACATCGTCGGGCTCCAGCATCCGGCCCAGCACGGATTCGCGGGCCAGCAGGGCGCCGCGCTCGCCGGTCAGGACCTTCGCGGTGGCGGGCGTCCGGACGGCCCCGGGCGCGACGACGAGCACGCTGACGCCGTCGCGCGCGTGCTCCGCGGCGATGTGCCGGGCGAAGGTGGCCAGCGCGGATTTCGCCGTCCCGTGCGCGAGCCGGCCCTCGCCGGCGTAGTCCGCGGCGGTGCTGCCGATGTAGATGATCCGGCCCGCGCCCTGCGCCCGCATCGGCACGAGGGCGCGCTTGGTGATGTGGAAGGCACCGGCCAGCTCGCCGGTGACCTTGGCCGCGAAGTCCGCCCAGGACAGGTCCGTCAGCGCGGCGAAGGGCGGCGGAGCGGTGTTGGCGGCCGCGACGACGGTGTCGATCCGCCCGTGGGTGGCGAGGATCCCGCCGATCAGCTCGTCGACGGCAGCCGGGTCGGTGACGTCGGCCCCGGCGCTCGTCGCGCTGCCGCCGGCGGCCTCGATGGCACGCACGGTCTCGGCCGCTTCGGCTTCACCGGTGCGGTAGTTGACGATCACGTGGTGGCCGCGTGTGCCGAGTCGCCGCGCGATGGCCGCCCCCAGGCCGCGGGCGGCGCCGGTGACGAGTGTGGTCGGTTTCATGCTTCCTCCCCAGGTCGTGAGCAGGTCGCTAACCTAAGGAGAGCGCAGATGCGGCGGAAGGCGCTCACCACGTGGTGCGGTGCTCACCCGACGGTGAGCGCGCAGTCCAGGAGCCCGGGAGAGACGTGATGGGTGACGTGTTCCACAAGGACTGCCCGGCGCGCGAGGTGCTGGGGCACCTCGCCGGCCGGTGGACGATGCTGATCCTCACGGCGCTGCTGTCCGAGCCGCTGCGCTACCACGAGCTGCGCACGGTGGTCGCGGGCATCAGCGACAAGAGCCTCGCGGCGACGCTCCGCTCGCTCCAGCAGGACGGCCTGGTGCACCGCCGGGTCGGCACGGGACAGCCGCCGTCCGTGACGTACTCGGTCACGGAGCTGGGCCGTGGCGCGGCGGCGGCGCTGGAGCCGCTGCTGCGCTGGATCCGGGCCAACGCGGCGGACATCACGGCACACCGTGGGACGCGCACGGACGGGGCCGGTCAGTAGGCCGGCCGGACCGGCGGCCGTGCCCGGAGGGCCGGGTCCTCAGAGCTCCGGACCGCCGGGCCGTTCGCCCCGCGACTTGCGGCGGCCCCCCACCTGGCTGCGCACCGCCCCCATGCTCGCCCCGATGACCAGGGCGATGGCCAGGGCGTCCGTGGTGGAGAGCGCCTGGTCGAGGATGAGGAAGCCGGCCGTGGCCGCGATGGCGGGCTCCAGGCTCATCAGGATCGCGAAGGTGGGGGCGGGCAGTCTGCGCAGCGCCATGAGTTCGAGGGTGTACGGGAGGACGGAGCTGAGCACCGCGACGGCCGCGCCCAGTCCGAGCGTGCTGGGCACCAGGAGCTTCGAGCCGGACTCCATGATGCCGAGCGGGAGCGAGAGCAGGGCGGCCACCACCATGGCCATGGCCAGTCCGTCGGCCTGCGGGAAGCGGCGGCCGGTGCGGGCGCTGAAGATGATGTACGCCGCCCACATGGCTCCCGCGCCCAGCGCGTACGCGGCGCCCACCGGATCGAGCCGGTCGAAGCCGCCGCCGCTGAGCAGCAGCACCCCGCCCAGGGCGAGGGCCGCCCAGACCACGTTGACCAGGCGACGGGAGGCGAAGACCGAGAGGGCGAGCGGGCCCAGGACCTCCAGGGTGACGGCCGCGCCGAGCGGGATGCGGTCGGCGGCCTGGTAGAAGAGCGTGTTCATGGCGCCCATCGCGACGCCGAAGGCGAGCACCGTGCCCCAGTCGGCGCGCGAGTGGCCGCGCAGCTTGGGGCGGCACACGACGAGCAGGACGAGCGCGGCGGCCGCGAGGCGCAGCGTGACGACTCCGAGGGCGCCGGCCTTCGGCATCAGCAGGACCGCGACCGCCGCGCCGAACTGCACGGAGAGGCCGCCCGCGACCACCAGCGCGACCGGGGCGAGCGCGGCTCTGCGCCCTCCGGCGGGGGCCGGACCGCCCGGCTCGCCGAGGGCGGTGACCGCCTCCGGTACGGCGTATGCGGCGGCCGGTTCTGCGGCGGTGCCCTGGTCGTTCACCTGTGGCCTGACTTCCTTGGATCACGGTACGCGAGGCAAGTGCAATATGCTGCACTGCCCAATTGAAGATACTGCACTCACTTCGTGCAGCCCATCCCCTTACCGTAGGCACCTCCGCGTGGCGCGTGAAATGCCGACTGGGCTCCCGTTATGCTCCCGGCGCATGAGTACAGGACAGGGCGTGGGCCGGAGTGCCGGACGTGGTGTCGAGGTCCGCCATCTGCGCGCGTTCCTCGCCGTGGCCGACGAGTCCAGCGTGACCCGGGCCGCCGCCAGGCTCCGGCTCACCCAGCCCGCCGTCTCGCGCACCCTCGCCGCCCTGGAGCGGCACCTCGGCATCCGGCTCGTCGACCGCTCCACCCACCACCTGGCCCTCACCCCCGAAGGCGTCGCCTTCCGCGACAAGGCCGCCGCCGCCGTGGCCGCGTTCGACGAGGCACTCGACCCGGACGGGCTGCGCAGCTGGCCGCTCCGGCTCGGGCACGCCTGGTCAGCGTTCGGCCGGTACACCACACCGCTGCTCCGCGGCTGGCAGGAGCGGTATCCGCGGACCCCGCTCGAACTCCTGCGGATCGACGACCGCACGGCCGGGCTGACCCGGGGCGAGGTCGACGCCGCGGTGCTGCGCGGGCCGGTCGAGGCGCCCGGCCTCCTCACCGAGGTGCTCTTCGAGGAGGAGCGGGTCGCCGCCGTCGCGGCCGACGGCCCGCTGGCCGCCCGCCCCGCGCTCCGGCTCGCGGACCTGGCGAGCGGCACCGTCGTCCTCAACACCGTCTCCGGCACCACGACCCCCGGCCTGTGGCCGCCGTCTGCGCGCCCCGCCGCCACCCTCACCGTCGCCAACACCGACGACTGGCTGACCGCCATCGCGGCGGGCCGGGGCACCGGCGTCTCCACCGCCTCGACCGCCGCGATGCACCCGCACGCCGGTGTCGTCTACCGCCCGCTCACCGACGCGCCGACCGTGCCGGTGCTGCTCGCCCGCCGCGACGCGCCGGGCCATCCGGCGCTGGGCGATCTCGCGGCGCTGGCCCGGGAGATCGTGGGGCGGGACGGTAACCGGGGCTCCGCCCCGGACCCCGCGCCTCGAACACCGGCGAGGCCGGTTGGGCGGGCGGCGGAATCAAGCCCCTCCGGCGATTGAGGAGCGGGGGTCTGGGGGCAGCGCTCCCGGGTCCAGCCCCTCCGCCAGCACCTCCGCCAGGTGCCGCGCCCGGACCCCGCCCAGCTGGGCCAGCTGGGTCCGGCAGGAGAACCCGTCCGCCAGCACCTCCGCGCCCGCCGGCGCCTCCCGTACCGCCGGCAGCAGCGCGTCCCGCGCGCACGCCACGGACACCTCCCAGTGCCCGCGTTCGAAGCCGAAGTTGCCGGCCAGTCCGCAGCAGCCGCCGGTCAGCTCACCGCTCAGCCCCGCCCGTTCGCGCAGCCGGCGGTCCGCCGCGTCGCCCAGGACCGCGTGCTGGTGGCAGTGGGTCTGGCCGGTGACCGGGCGGTCCAGGCGCGGGGGCTGCCAGTCGGGGGCGTACTCCTCCAGGTACTCGGCCAGGGTGTGCACGGAGGCGGCCAGCCGGGCGGCGCGCGGGTCGTCCGGCAGCAGCTCCGGGAGGTCCGTGCGCAGGGTGGCCGCACAGCTCGGTTCGAGGACGATCACCGGGGAGTCACGGGCGCCGGCCAGCAGGCCCAGGGTCCGGCGCATCACCTTGCGGGCCTTGTGCAGCTGGCCCGTGGAGACGTACGTGAGGCCGCAGCACACCCCCGGGCCCGGTGACAGCACCCGGCGGCCCGTCGCCGCCTCGACGACCTCCACCGCCGCCCGGCCCACCTCGGGCGAGAGGTACTCGGTGAAGGTGTCGGGCCAGACGGTGGCCACCTCGTCGTCGGAGAAGAGGAACGTCCCCCCGCCCCGGCGCCGGTCCAGCCAGCGGGTGTACGTCTCCCGCGCCAGCACCGGGATGGCGCGCTCCGGTGCGATCCCGGCCAGCCGCCTGGCGAGCGCGGCGAGCGGCCGCACCCGGGCCAGCGCGTTCAGCACGCCCGCGAACGGGGCCGCCAGGCGCAGCCACTGCGGGAGCCGCCCCAGCGCGTAGTGGGAGGCGGGGCGCAGCCGGTGCCGGTAGTGGTGGTGCAGGAACTCCGCCTTGTACGTGGCCATGTCCACGCCGACCGGGCAGTCGCTGCGGCAGCCCTTGCAGGACAGGCACAGGTCGAGCGCGTCCCGTACCTCCGTCGAGCGCCAGCCGTCGGTGATCACTCCGCCCGCCGGGCCGGCCAGCATCTCGTGCAGCAGCCGGGCCCGGCCCCTGGTCGAGTGGGCCTCCTCGCCGGTCGCGCGGAAGGACGGGCACATCACGGCCGGGCCGTAGGCCTCCTTCGTACGGCACTTGGCGACGCCGACGCACCTGCGCACCGCTGCCGAGAAGTCGCCGCCGTCGTGCGGGTAGCCGAAGGCGACATCGACCGGGCCGCGCGGCAGCACCTCGAAGCGGAGGTTCTCGTCGAAGCGGGCCGGGCGGGCGAGGATGCCCGGGTTCATGCCGCCGTCCGGGTCCCAGAGGTCCTTGAACCGGGCGAAGAGGCCGACCAGTTCGTCCCCGTACATCTTCGGCAGGAGTTCGGCGCGGGCCTGGCCGTCGCCGTGTTCGCCGGAGAGCGATCCGCCGTGTGCGACGACGAGTGAGGCGAGCTCCTCGGAGAAGCGGCGGAAGCGGGCCACGCCGTCGGCGCTCAGCAGGTCGAAGTCGATCCGCACGTGGATGCAGCCGTCACCGAAATGTCCGTACGGGGTGCCGCGCAGGCCGTGTCCGGCGAGCAGCGCGCGGAAGTCGCGCAGGTAGGGGCCGAGCCGGGCGGGCGGCACCGCGCAGTCCTCCCACCCCGGCCACGCCTCGCTGCCGTCAGGCATCCGGGTCGCGGTGCCGGACGCGTCCTCCCTGATCCGCCACAGCGCCCGCTGCCCCGCCGGGTCCGTGACGACGGCGGTGTCCACCGCCTCCGCCGACGCGGCCCGCGCGATCCGTTCCGCGTGGGCCCGTGCCTCTGCCGCGGTGGCGCCGCCCGTCTCGACGAAGAGCCAGGCCGCGCCGCGCGGCAGCCCGGCCGGTTCGCGTACGAGGTCGGCGGCCATGCCCTCGACGGTCAGCGGGTGGTACGGGAGGAGGCCGGGGGCGGCCTCCGCGGCGGCGGACTCGTCGGCGTAGCCGAGTACGGCGAGCGCGCGGACCGCCGGGGCCTCGACGAGCCGCACGGTCGCCTCCGTCACCACGCCGAGCGTCCCCTCGCTGCCGCAGAACGCGCGGGCGGGGTCCGGTCCGCGCTCGGGCAGCAGGGCGTCCAGCGCGTATCCGGAGATACGGCGCGGGAGTTCGGGGAATCCGGTGCGCAGCAGGGCGAGGTGGGCGGCGACCAGTTCCGGGACCCCGGCGGGTCCGGGCGCGCCGGGCTCCAGGCGCAGGGTGTCGCCGCCGTAGCGGGCGACGGTGAGCGCGCGGACGTTGTCGGCCGTGGTGCCCCAGGCGACCGAGTGCGCGCCGCAGGAGTTGTTGCCGATCATGCCGCCGATGGTGCAGCGGCTGTGTGTGGAGGGGTCCGGGCCGAAGGTGAGCCCGTGCGGGGCGGCGGCGGCCCGCAGCTCGTCCAGGACGACGCCCGGCTGGACCACCGCCGTCCGGGAGCCGGGGTCCAGCTCGACGACCGAGCGCAGGTGGCGGGTGAGGTCGAGGACGACGCCGGTGCCGGTGGCCTGCCCGGCGATGGACGTGCCGCCGCCGCGCGGCACGACGGGCACCCCGTGCGCGCGGCAGACGGCGAGCGCGGCGGCGATGTCGTCGGCGTCGCGCGGGGCGACGACACCGAGCGGCACCCGGCGGTAGTTGGAGGCGTCCATCGTCGTCAGGGCCCGTGCGGTCGCGTCGAACGCGACCTCGCCGCGCACCGCCGAGCGCAGCGCTCCGGCGAGTGCGGCGCGGTCGGGTCCGGTGCGGTCGGTTCCGTTGCGGTCGGGGCCGGTTGTTGCCTCGCGAGGTGCCATCCGGACAGGATGCCGCCGGTCCGGGCCGGTGGGCGCCCGCCTGCTCGCGTTTCCGCCGAATGCGCCAATACCTAGGAATTTGACGGGTAACCGAACACATACGCAACAGAGAGCACCACAAGTTCTTCCCAAACAGATCGTCAATTCTCATATAGTGACTGAGACTTGTCTGGGAATCTTCTGTTCCAGTTGTCCCACTTACCTGCCGCCTCACCGACTTGCCCGAACCGTCCCGTCCCGTCCGTCACCGTCCTCCCCAAGGACTCCGCTTGCGCCCCTCAACCAGGCCGACCGCACTTGCCCTGCTGGCCACGGTCGTCATCACCGGGTCCCTGTGTCTCTGGGCGGTCCTCGCCGCTCCCGACTCGGCCAGGACCGCCGTGGCGTGGGGGGCGGGCGCCGCGGCCGTGCTGCTGTCCGCCGCCGTCGCCACCGCCGTCCACGCCCGTGCCACGGTGCGGCGGCTGCGGGAGGCGCACGCGGCCGAGACCAGCCGGTTCAGCGCGGAGACCTCCCGGCTGGTCTCCGCCTCCGCCTTCGAGGCCCAGCGGTTCACCGCCGAGACGGCGAAGGCGAAGTCGGCCGCCGCCGCGGAGGCCGCCCGGATCACCGAACAGGCCGCGGCCGACGTCGAGCGCCTCACCGCGCAGAACGCCGCGCTCAAGGCCCGCGCCTCCCGCAGCGAGACCGAGCGCGCCGCCGCCGTCGCCGCCTGCGCCAACGCCGCGGGCCGGATGCAGGCACTCGCCACGAGCATGCTCGCCGACCTCCGCGAGATGGAGCACCGGCACGCCTCGGAAGAGGTACTGGGCGATCTGCTGCACCTGGACCACCGCACCGCCCAGGCGGGCCGGCTGGCCGACTCCATCGCCGTGCTGACCGGTGCGCGCTCCGGACGCCGCTGGGCCAAGCCCATCGTCATGGAGTCGATCCTGCGCGGAGCGATGGGCCGGATCAGCGGCTACCAGCGGATACGCCTGCACTCCACCAGCGACGTCGCCGTCGCCGGGCACGCGGCGGAGGGCATCATGCACGCGCTGGCCGAACTCCTCGACAACGCCGCGAACTTCTCGCCCCCCACGGCCGAGGTCCATGTGTACGTGGAGGAGGTGCCGGCCGGCATCGTGCTGACCGTCGAGGACAGCGGGCTGGTCATGAGCGATGTGCAGCTGCGCCGCGCCCAGCACGCCGTCTCCGCGGAGAGCCAGGACCTGACCGGTCTCTCCGGCACCCGGCTCGGCCTCGCCGTCGTCGGGCGGCTGGCCCGCAAGCACGGGCTGACCGTCTCCTTCCGGCCGTCGGCGCGCGGCGGCACGGGCGCGCTGATGATGCTCCCGCAGGAGGTCATCACCAGGACCCCGGCACCGGCCGCCGCACCCGCCCCCGCAGCCACACCGGCACCGGAGGCCGCCTCCCCGGGCGAACCCGAGCCCGTCCACGCCCCGGTGGCCGACGAGCCGGCGGAAGCGGGCCGTGCCGGGGCGCCGGCCGGGACCGCCCGTACCGCGGAGGCCGCGGAGGCCGGCGCCCCGGACAGCTCCAGCACCCTGGAGTTCCTGCGCTCCGACTCGCTGCCGAACTCCGCCTCCGACACCACGTCGGACACCACCGGCGGCCTCCCCCGGTTCGGGGAGAGCGGCCTGCCCAAGCGCTCCCGGGGCCGCACCCTGGCCGCCGCCGAGTCCCGTGCCAGAGCCTCGGCCGACACCGGCACCGGCACCGGCACCGATGGCAACGGCGACGCGGCCGGCGGGGCGGACTCCCGGCCCCGTACGTCCGACCCCAAGACCCAGGCAGCGCGCTTCAGCAGCTTCCGCCGGGCCGTACGGCCCAACTCCCCGCACCCGGAAGGCAACACCCGATGACCGCGACCACGGACGAGAAGCTCAACTGGCTGCTGGAGGGGCTCCTTGAGCGCACCCCCGGCACCCGCCACGCTCTCGTGCTGTCCAGGGACGGCCTCAAGCTGTGCCGCACCCCCGAGCTCTCCGTCGACCAGGCCGACCAGCTGGCCGCGATCTCGGCCGGCATCCAGAGCCTGTCGCACGGCGCGTCCGTCGAGTTCGGCGACGGAACCGGCGGCGTACGGTCCGCGATGGCCGAGTTCTACGGCGGCGTGCTGTTCATCGTGGAGGCGGGCGCGGGCGCCCACCTCGCCGTCGTCGCCTCGGAGCACGCCGACGTCGGCCTCGTCGGGCACAACATGAGCGAGCTCGTCGAGCAGCTCGGCGAGCACCTCGTCGCCCCGCCGCGCGAACCCTCCGGGCCCCCGGGTGCCTCCGGGGCTCCAGGGAACGCGGCCGTATGACGCCCCGCCCGCGTCCGGGCCGGGACGACGACCCGGACCGGCTGTACACCCTCACCGGTGGCCGCAGCCGCTCCGACTCGGACGTCTTCGACCTGGTGACACTCGTCGTCTCGGAATGCGAACCGGCCCCCGGTATGCAGTCGGAGCACGTCGCGATCCTGCGCATGTGCGAACGGCCCACCGCGGTCGTCGAGATCGCCGCGAGCCTCGACCTGCCCGTCAGCATCGTGCGCATCCTGCTGTGCGATCTGCTCGACACCGGCCGGATCAGCGCCCGCCACCCTCGTACCGCACGCGTCGCGGACCGGCTCCCCGACCCCGACATCCTGGAACAGGTGCTCGTTGGACTCCGCAACCTCTGACCGTGCCGCCCTTCGGGCCACGGCCGACAACGGACTGAAAATAGTCGTCGTCGGCGGCTTCGGCGTCGGCAAGACCACCATGGTCCGATCCGTGAGCGAGATCCGTCCGCTCAACACGGAAGAGACGATGACCCGCGCGGGCGAGGCCGTCGACCACCTCGACGGCGTTCACTCCAAGACGTCCACCACCGTCGCCTTCGACTTCGGCCGGATCACGCTCGACGAACGCTCGGTGCTCTACCTGTTCGGCGCGCCCGGCCAGGAGCGCTTCTGGTTCCTGTGGGACCGGCTGTTCTCCGGGACGCTCGGTGCCGTCGTACTCGTCGACACCCGTCGCCTCGCCGACTCCTGGTACGCCATCGACCGGCTGGAGCACCACGGCACACCGTTCATCGTGGCGTGCAACGACTTCGGCGGCCCGCTCCACACCGAGCAGCAGATCCGCGAGGCGCTCGACCTCTCGGAGGACGTACCGCTCGTGGAGTGCGACGCCCGGGACCGGTCCTCCAGCAAGTACGTACTGATCACGCTGGTGGAGCACCTGCACGCGATGTCGAGCGCCCGCGCCGCGGACAGCGCGCCGTCCACCGCCGCCGCCGCCGCGGACGGCGGCCAGGCCCTCGCCGCCCTGACCCCGGAGTCCGCCCCGTGACCCAGTGCCCCCACGCGGCCGCCACCGGCACCGGGCCCGAAGCCGTGCATCTGTACGGTGGCCGGTTCCAGGACGAACCCGCCCGGCTCTACCGGGAGATGCGGCGCGATCACGGACCGGTCGCCCCGATCGTGCTGCCCGGCGACATCCCCGCCTGGCTCGTCCTCGGCTACCGCGAGCTGCACCAGCTCACCGGCGACCCCGTGCTCTTCAGCCGCGACTCGAAGCTGTGGAACCAGTGGGAGGCCCTTCCCGACGGCTGGCCCCTGATGCCGATGATCAGCCGGGACCAGCCGTCCATCCTCTACACGGTCGGTGAACGCCACAGCCGCCGCTCCGCCGTCATCAGTGACGCGCTGGAGGCGGTGAACCCGTTCGAACTCAAGGACAGCACCGCGGACTTCGCGGACGAGCTGATCGACTCCTTCTGCTCGGCCGGCACCGCGGACCTCATCGCGGACTACGCGATGCTGATGCCCGTACGGGTGCTGGCGAAGCTCTTCGGCTTCTCCGACGAGAAGGGCCCCGCCCTCGTCACCGCGATGAACGACATGATCAACGGCGGGCCGACCGCGCTGGCGGGCCAGCGGCACATCGCCACGTCGGTGTACGCGCTGGTGGCAGAGCGGAAGGCCGCCCCCGGCGACGACGTCGTCTCCCGGATGCTCGCCAACACCGGCGGCTTCACCGACGAGGACGTCTCCCGCGACCTCATGGTCATGATGGCGGCCGGGCACCAGCCCACCGCCGACTGGATCGGCAACTCGCTGCGCCTGATGCTCACCGACGACCGCTTCGCCGCCTCGCTCTCCGGCGGCCGGCACAGCGTGGGCGAGGCGATGAACGAGGTGCTCTGGGAGGACACCCCCAGCCAGAACATCGCCGGCCGCTGGGCCAGCCGCGACACCCACCTCGGCGGCCGCCACATCAAGGCCGGCGACCTGCTGGTGCTCAGCCTGGCCGGTGCCAACGCCGACCCCCAGGTCCGCACCGACGGATCGACGCTCACCGGCGGCAACAACGCCTTCTTCTCCTTCAGCCACGGCGACCACCGCTGCCCGTTCCCCGCCCAGGAGACCGCCGAGGTCATCGCCCGTACGGCGATCGAGGTCATCCTGGACCGGCTCCCCGACATCGACCTCGCGGTCCCCGCCGAGCAGCTGACCCGGCGCCCCTCCCCGTGGCTGCGCGGGCTGACGGACCTGCCGGCACGCTTCACGCCCACCCCCGCCCTTGGAGGCCAGAGATGACCGCGACGACGACCGAAGCGCCGGGCAGCAGCGACGAGCAGCAACCCATCGTCCTGGACCCGTTCGTCACCGACCTGGACGGCGAGAGCGCCCGGCTGCACGCGGCGGGCCCGCTCGCCCGGGTGGAGCTGCCCGGCGGGGTCCGCGTCTACACGGTCACCCACCACGCAGAGGCGAAGTCGCTGCTCACCGACAGCCGCCTGGTCAAGGACATCAACGTCTGGGGCGCCTGGCAGCGCGGCGAGATCCCGCTGGACTGGCCGCTGATCGGCCTGGTCAACCCGGGCCGCACCATGCTGACGGCGGACGGCGCCGAGCACCGCAGGCTCCGCGGACTGGTCGCCCAGGCGCTCACCGTACGGCGGGTGGAGCGGCTGCGGGACGGCATCGAGGCGCGCACGAAGGTGCTGCTGGACCGGCTGGAGGAGCGCCCCGCGGGCGAGACGGTCGACCTGAAGGCCGAGTTCGCCTACCCGCTGCCGATGAACGTCATCAGCGAGCTGATGGGCGTGGACTCCGCCGACCTGCCCCGGATGAAGGAACTGTTCGACAAGTTCTTCTCCAACATGACGCCGCCCGCGGAGGTGCCGCGGATGATGGCGGACATCCACACGCTGTTCTCCCGCATCCTCGACGAGAAGAAGGCGTCCCCGGCCGACGACCTGACCGGCGCGCTGCTCGTGGCGTCCGAGGACGGCGACCACCTCACCGACGAGGAGATCCTCAACACCCTGAAGGTGATCATCGCCGCCGGGCACGAGACGACGATCAGCCTCATCGTGAACGCCGTCGTCGCCCTCCAGAGCCACCCCGAGCAGCGCCGCGCGGTGCTCGCGGGCGAAGTGGGCTGGGACGGGGTGATCGAGGAGACGCTGCGCTGGTCGGCGCCCACCTCACACGTCCTGATCCGGTTCGCCACCGAGGACATCGAGGTCGGTGACCGGGTCCTGCCGAAGGGCGAGGGCATCATGATCTCGTTCGCCGCCCTCAGCCGTGACGAGAAGCAGTGGGGGCCGACGGCGACGGAGTTCGACGTCACGCGCTCCCCCAACCGCCACATCTCCTTCGGCCACGGCCCGCACGTGTGCCCCGGCGCCGCGCTCTCCCGCCTGGAGGCGGCCGTCGCCCTGCCCGCGCTGTACGAGCGGTTCCCGGAGCTGGCCCTCGCCGTCCCGGCGGACGAGCTGCGCAACAAGCCGATCGTCACCCAGAATGATCTGGTCTCGCTCCCGGTCACCCTGCGGTGACCCAGGGGTTGAGGTACGTCGGTCGACACCGGTCACATGTGGGGGGAGCACAGCAGTGGAGCTGCGTCTGTGGGTCGAGGGAGCCGATCCGGTCGAGGAACTGGAGGATCTGGACGACTGGCTGAGCCAGGAATCCGATCTCCGGGGGCGGGTCAAACCGGCTCCGGCGATCCCGGCGGCGGGTGAGCTGGGCGGGCTCCCCGAGGTCCTCATCGCGACACTGGGCGCGGGCGGGGTGGCGAGCGCGCTGGCCACCTCCCTGGGCGCGTACCTGTCGCAGCCGAGGCGCCGGGCCGTACGCATCAAGGTGAAGGGGCCGCGGGGCCAGGAAGTGGAGCTGGACGCGCAGTCCGCCGACGACGCCGAGCGCCTCCTGAGGATCGCCCTGGGGCAGGCGGAGGAACGCCGGTGAGCGGTCGCGGTATCGATCCGGCGCGCTGCCGCATCGTCCTTCTCGGCTCAGCCGCGTACGAGGACGAGCAGCTGGCGGACGTACCGCAGATCGCGGCCAATCTGCGTGACCTGGCGGCCGTCCTCACCGATCCGGGCCTCGGCGGGTTTCCCGCCGAGGCCTGCGTCACCGTCCCGCCCGGGGCGACCGGCCGGGCGATCGGCCAGGTGCTGCACCGGGCGGCCGATGAGGCCGAGGACCTGCTGCTGTTCTACTTCGCCGGGCACGGGATTCCGCTCGGCCGCTCCCACGAGCTCTATCTCGCCCTCCACGACACCGCCATGGACGCCGTGGAGTACAGCGCGCTGCGGTTCGACACCGTGCGCGGGACGTTCCTCGGCAGCAGGGCCAGGAACCGCGTGATCATCCTCGACAGCTGCTTCAGCGGGCGCGCCATCGGCACCACCCTGAGCGCCGGTCAGCAGGAGGTCCTCGGGCAGCTCGACATCCGGGGGACCTACACCCTCACCTCGGCCCCGCCCAACAGCACGGCGCTGGTCCTCCCCGGCGAGGCGCACACCGCGTTCACCGGGCGGCTCCTCACCCTCCTGCGTGAAGGCGCCCCGCACACCGGTCCGCTGATCACCATGCAGGACATCTACCGGACCTTGTGGAGCCGGTTCACGGCGGAACGGCTGCCGCTGCCGCAGCAGCGGGGCACCGAGAACGCCGACCAGCTCGGACTCGTCCTCAACCGCGCGTCGGCCACCGGCGAGCCCCCCACCGGCCGGGACCTCCCTCCGCTCCCGCCCCTCCCCCCTCACCCGCCGGACCCCAGCGCCGAATCCCTGGCCCGCCGGCACGAACAGGCCGCCGAGCTCCACGCGGACGGCCGCACCGACGAAGCGACCGCCGTGTACGAAGAGGTGGCCGAGGCGCGCGCCCGGGTGCTGGGGCCCGACCATCCCGACACCCTCGTCGCCCTCGACGACCTCGCCGCCGCCTACGGTGACACGGGGCGTGCCCAGGAGGCGCTGCGCCTGGGGGAACGGGTGGCCGAGGCGCGCACCCGCGTCCTGGGACCGGAGCATCCGGACACCCTCGACACCCTCGACAACCTCGCCGCCTCCTACGATGACGTGGGACGCACCCAGGAGGCGCTGCGCCTGAGGGAGTGGGTGGCCGGGGCGCGTACCCGGGTGCTGGGGCCCGACCATCCCGACACCCTCGAAATCCTCGACGCCATCACCGCCTCCTACGTTGCGACGGGGCGGCTGTTCGACGCGGCGGAGCTGGAGGAACGGGGGATCCAGGCACGTACCCGCGTCCTGGGAGCCGGCCATCCCGACACCCTCGCCAGCGTCCACGACCACGCCATCACCTACAGCCTCTTGGGACTGCACAAGGAGGCGGCCGCCATGCGGGAGCGGGTGGCCCAGGCACGTACCGGCGTCCTGGGGCCCGAGCATCCCGACACCCTCGAAACGCTCCACCACCTCGCCTCTTCCTACAGCTCCTTGGGACGTGACCGGAAGGCGGTCGATCTGGAGGAGTGGGTGGCGGCGGCGCGCACCCGTGTGCTGGGGCCGGAGGACCCCGACACCCTCGAAACCCTGCACGATCTGGCCGACTTCTACAGCCGTGCGGGCCGTCATCAGGACGCGGTGGCGCTGGGCGAGCGGGTGGCCGAGGCGCGCACCCGTCTGCTGGGGCCGGAGGACCCCGACACCCTCGAAGCCCTCGACCTGCTGGCCGACTTCTACAGCGCCCTGGGACGCGAACGGGAGGCGCGGGCTACGGAGAAACGGGCGGCGGACGCCCGCGCACGCATCGGGACGAGCTGACTGACGGAGGCGTGCGCGGGCACGGGTGAGGCCCAGGGCCTGTCCGTGGCCTGGACGGCAGGACGCCGGGTCACACCACGGCGAGCCGCTCCACCAGCAGCTCCACCCGCTGCTCGGTCTCCTCCGGCAGCAGCCGCCGCGACCGGGTCAGGGTCGCCACCCCGTGCAGGGACGCCCAGAACACCTCGGTGAACAGGCCCGGGTGGACGCCGTCCCCGGCGACCGGGCCGAGGCACTCCAGCAGCGCGGCGAAGGCGTCCTTGAGGGGTTCCGGGGTGTCCTCCCGCGCGTACGGGAGACCGCCGTCGAGCTGGAAGATGGCGTCGTAGACCGCCGGGTTGCGGGCGGCGAAGTCGAGGTAGGCGCGGGCGAGGGCGTACGCCCGCTCACGCGGACCCTCCGCGGCGGCGGTCGCGGCGCGCACCGCCGCCGCCATCTCGGCGGCACCCTCAAGGGCGACGGCTCCGATGATCTCCCGTTTGCCGCGGAAGTGGCTGTAGAGGACGGGCTGGCTGTACTCGATGCGCTCGGAGAGCCGACGGGTGGTGACCGCGTCCCAGCCCTGCTTCTCGGCGAGTTCGCGGGCCGTCGCCACGATGAGGCGCTCGCGTTCCGCCCGTTCGCGCTGCTTGCGTTCCTTTACCGACATGACTCGATCCTAGCACCGCTAGACATTCAAGCGAAGGTAGCGCTAGCGTTCAACTCATCGCCTAGCGCTGCTAGAAAACGAGAAGGGTCGTCATGATCAACGCACTTGAGGTCGTCACCACCGTGTCCGTCGGACTGATGGTGGGGGTGGAGTTCTCCGTCGCCTTCGTCATGAACCGGATCTTCGACGCGCTCCCCGAGGACAGCGGCCAGCTGGCCCGCGCCCACGGGGGCCGGATGCTCGGCGCCGTGATGCCGGTCTGGTACATCAGCTCGGTCGTCCTCGTCGCGATCCGGGCCGCCACCGGATGGGGCCACCCCGGCACCGGCCTCGCCGTCACCGCCGGCGGGCTGCTGATCGTGAGCGTGCTCATGTCGATCCTGCTGCTCGTCCCGATCAACAACCGGAGCAAGACGTGGACCCCGGAGAACCGGCCCGCCGACTGGAAGGAGCAGAGCGACCGCTGGGACCGCTACCACTACGTCCGCGTCGCCGTCCTCATCGCCGCCCTCGCCCTGCTCGTCACCTCCCTGGTCTGAGCCCGCCGGGGGCGGGGAGCCCCGGCCCCCGCCCCACCTGGCGATACCGTCCACCGGCCGGATCGGGTGTCTCACCGGACGGACGCATTGGGTAGCCGCCGTGCGGAGCCGCTACCCTCCGTGTCGTGGCCGATATCGAGATTCCCGCTGACATCAAGCCCGCAGACGGACGCTTCGGCGCCGGTCCTTCAAAGGTGCGTACGGAGGCGCTCGACGCGCTGGCCGCCACCGGAACATCGCTCCTCGGCACGTCCCACCGCCAGGCCCCGGTGAAGAACCTGGTCGGCGCGGTACGGGACGGAGTGCGCGACCTCTTCTCCCTCCCCGAGGGGTACGAGGTGATCCTCGGCAACGGCGGCTCCACCGCCTTCTGGGACATCGCGACGCACGGTCTGATCGAGTCGAAGTCCCAGCACCTCAACTTCGGTGAGTTCTCCTCGAAGTTCGCGAAGGCCGCCAAGCTCGCCCCGTGGCTGGCCGACCCGACCGTCATCGCCTCGGACCCGGGCACCCACCCGGACCCGAAGGCCGAGGCGGGCGTCGACGTGTACGCCCTCACCCACAACGAGACCTCGACCGGTGTCGCCGCGCCCATCAAGCGCGTCACGGGCGCCGACGCGGGCTCCCTGGTCCTGGTGGACGCCACCTCCGGCGCGGGCGGCCTGCCGGTCGACGTGACCGAGACGGACGTCTACTACTTCGCCCCGCAGAAGTCCTTCGCCTCCGACGGCGGCCTCTGGATCGGGATCTTCTCCCCGGCGGCCCTGGAGCGCGCGGCCCGTATCCACGCGTCCGGCCGGCACGTCCCGGAGTTCTTCTCGCTGCCGACCGCGATCGACAACTCCCTGAAGAACCAGACGTACAACACCCCGGCCCTCGCCACGCTGTTCCTCCTGAACGAGCAGCTGACCTGGATGAACACCCAGGGCGGCCTGGACTTCACGACCGGCCGCACGGCCGCCTCCTCCGGCCACCTGTACGGCTGGGCCGAGGAGTCCAAGTACGCCACCCCGTTCGTCACGGACCCGGCCAAGCGCTCGCAGGTCATCGGCACGATCGACTTCGCGGACGAGATCGACGCCACCGCCGTCGCCAAGGCCCTGCGCGCCAACGGCATCGTCGACACGGAGCCGTACCGCAAGCTGGGCCGCAACCAGCTGCGCGTGGCGATGTTCCCGGCGATCGACCCGTCGGACGTCCAGGCACTGACGGCGTGCATCGACTACGTCATCGAGAAGCTGTAGCCCCACCGCTGACGCGCCGGAACGGCCCTGCACACGTGACCACGTGCGCAGGGCCGTTTCTGCTTCACTCGACCGAGTGGCGCGGTGCGCGCAGGCCGCAAAGAGCGCACATTCCTACGACGCTGTTCTCGACATCAGCCCTTTCAGGAGGCCCTCAATGTCTTCAGCAGCAGTCGAGGGCCCCTGTGCAGGTGGCCCTGAACCGTTGCTCGCAACCGCCAACAGGCTCGCGGAGCAGCATCCGGGCTATCGCGTCGAGATCATCGGAGGCGTCATCACCGTGGCCCCGGTCCGGGACGGTCGGCACGCCGGTGTTCTGACCACGCTCATGCGAGCGTTCATCGCGGCCGGACTCGACGACGAGGACTCGGAGGTCCTCCAGGGCATCGGCCTCTGGCTGCCGGGCGGCCCCGAGGACTATGCCATCCCCGACCTGGCGATCGTCGGCGCCGATCACGACGAGCACCTGATCGAGAACAACTGCTACGACCCGGCCGTCTTCCGTCTCGTCCTGGAAGTCACCTCCGGCAACTACAACAGCGACCTGCGGCACAAGGTCGTCGCCTACGCAGACGCCAGGATCCCGGTCTACGTGATCGTCGACCGCAAGCACGGCCGGGTCCACGTGCTGACGGAGCCCTTCGGCAGCACGTACGACCGCCACGAGGTCTACGCCCCCGGCCAGGAGGCACCGCTTCCGGAGTCGATCGGCGCGGAAGTGACCCTCGACGTTGCCGGGCTGATCAACACGGGCCGGACCCGGAGCTGACATCCGCGGAACCGAGCCCTGTCAGTGCCTGCTGCTATTTTCCGGCCCATGACAAAGGTCGTGCCGTACACCGGCAGCGAGAAGGAATCCCTGCACACCGCCCTCGACCGGCACCGTGACGTGGTGCTGTGGAAGCTCGAAGGGCTGGACGACGAGCAGTTGCGCCGTCCGATGACGCCGACGGGGACGAACCTGCTGGGGCTGGTGAAGCATCTGGCGACCGTGGAGTACGGCTGGTTCTGCGCATCGTTCGGGTACGAGGTCGAGAAGCTCTGGTTCGACCCCACCGAGGACATGACGATCGCCCCGGACGAGACGACCGCCGGCATCCTGGCGTTCTACGACCGCGCCCGCACCGCCGCGGACCGGGCCATCGAGAAGACGGACCTGGAGACGACCGGCACGTCGTGGAACGGGCGGACGGTGTCGATGCGATGGGTGCTCATCCACATGCTGGAGGACGTCGTACGGCACGCCGGGCACATGGACATCGTCCGCGAACTCATCGACGGATCAACGGGCGACCACGCGCGCCCGGCCCCGACCGGAGCCTGAGGACGGCTCCTCACCACGCGTCCGGCCGCCACCGCGCCTCGCCGTCCTGCCACTCCCCGGTCCGCGCCAGCCCCGCCGAGGCGGCCACCGCCTCGGACGCCGCGTGGTCCGGGTGGATGTGGGCGACGACCGTGCGCACCGCTCCCGTGTCCAGCAGGTGCGCCACCAGTCCGGCCGCCGCCTCCTTGGCGTAGCCCCGGCCCTGCCGGCCGGACCCGATCACCCAGGCGATCTCCGCCCGCGCACCGGTCACGTCCACCGTCGCCTGCACATAGCCCGCCAGGCAGTCGTCGTCCCGCACGCGCAGCACCCAGTTCCACCACCGCTCGGCCGGGTCCGGTGAGCCCGCCGTCTGCCGGGCGTAGCGGGACCGCAGCGCTTCCGCGTCCTGCGGGGCGCCGCCCGTGAAGGTGTGCAGGGCGGGGTCGGCGAGTACGGCCGCCATCTCGTCCGCGTGGTCCACCCGCAGCGGCAGGGCGTCCAGGCGGGGCGTGGAGAAGGGCGTCGGCCCACGGTTCGTGGTCATCGGCGGATGATCATATAGCGGGCCCGGCGACGGCCTCGAAAAGCCCGTACGCCGGTCCGCCCGGGGATGACACGGCGCCGGGCCCGCGGACCATGGAGGGTATGGACACGATTGCCGAGCTCAAGCCGTTCGTGAAGCAGTACGCCGTCCTGCTCAGCACCCGTCGGCAGGACGGTACGCACGTCGACACCCCCGTCAACATCGCCGTCGAGGGCGACCACGCGTACATCCGTACGTTCTCCTCCGCCTGGAAGGTGGAGCGGATGCGCAACCACCCCACGGTGCTCGTCGGCCCGTGCACGGTACGCGGCAGCCCGACGGGGCCGCAGATCACCGCCCACGCGCGGCTCCTCCAGGCCGGCTCGAAGGAGAACACGCACGCCGCCCGGATGCTGTCGCGCAAGCACCCGGTCGTGCAGGGCGTGCTCGTGCCGCTCGCGCACCGGATCAAGCGCGACCGGACCCTGCACTACGAGATCCGCCCGCTGGAGGCGTAGGGCGTTCCGTACGGATCAGCCCTTCCGGCGCCGCCTGCTGAGGAGCAGCAGCATACCGAGCAAGGCGAGTACGGTGACCCCGGTCAGCGTGGTGTTCTTCACCGGCACGCCGTCACCACTCCCGTCACCGCCCGCACCGGCGGACGAGGGGGACTTCACCCCGGTACGGCCCGACTCGCCGCCGTTCTTCAGGTCCACCCGCACCACATCGCTCTGCTCACCCTCGGAGCCGTACATCAGCGCCGAGCCGTCGGCCGTGTACGTGACCGACTCGGCCTGCCCCAGCAGCGGCGACTCGACCGGATAGTCCTTGCCGAGCCTGCCGTTCGCGAACACGTAACCGCGTGCGCTGAAGTACGAGCGCAGCACCAGCTCCTTCCCGTCCGGCGAGAACGCCCCGTCCGTCACCCACGGCACCTCGCCGACCCGCCGGAAGATGTTGTCCGAACCGGCCGTGAGCTTCGCGGGGCCCTCGTAGAGCCCGCCGCCGCCCTCCTTCTTCGAGGCGATGTAGACCCGCCCGGTCTTCGGGTGGACCATCAGCGCCTCCGCGTTGCGCGGCCCGTCCGCGTACTTCACGTCGAACTGCGTCGCGCGGACCGTCGCGTCCCGCAGCACCTTCGGCTCGGGGAAGCGGTAGATCCAGACGTGGTCCCAGCTGCCGTTGAGGTTGTCCCCGATGTCACCGACGTACAGGTTCCCGTCCGGTCCGAGCGAGATCGCCTCCACGTCGCGCGGCTCACCGACGCCCTTCATGGTGATCGTCGCGACGGTCTTCCCGGTCCGGGAGTCGACGGCGTAGACGTACGGCCCGTCGTCGCTGTCGTTGTGCGTCCAGTAGATCCCCGGATGGGCGCGGCTGGCGGCCAGTCCGCTGGACTCGGTGATCCTCGGGTCCTTGATCGTGAAGCTGCGGTCGGCACCGCCCTCGTCGGCCACGGCGGGCACCGCCGCCGCGAGGGAGAGGAGCGCGGCGGCGCCGAAGGCAGTCAGTCGATACGAGCGCATGGCACAAGTGTCCATCGTCACGTCGCAGGCCGAAGCCATGATCGGCCATGATGACGCCATGCGTTTCATGTTCGTCGGCGATTCCATGACCATCGGGCGCGCCGGCGACTTCACCTGGCGCTACCGCATGTGGCAGCACCTCGAAGCTTCCTTCGACGCCCCGTACGCGATCGTCGGCCCCCGCACCGGGCTGTACGACACCGTCACGGACACCCCGGTCTCCCACGCGTACGGCGCTCCGGCCTTCCCCGCCGGGGCCCGCGCGCACCTGGCCGGCTGGGGCGAGGGCTGGCTGCACATGGCCCCGGTGATCGCGGACGCGGTCGCCGCGCACCGCGCGGACATCCTGCTCGTCTCGCTCGGCCTGATAGACCTCGGCTTCTACACGGACAGCGAGCAGACCGCCCGCAACGCCCGCGCCTTCCTCGCGGCGGCCCGCACCGCCAACCCGCACCTCAGGTGCGTGCTGCTCCCCGTCATACCGAACATCCGGGCCGAGTCCGACGCCCCCTTCGCCGCCGAGTGCGCCCGCTTCAACGAACTCCTCGCCAAGGCCGTGGCCGACCTGGACGAACCGACGTCCCCACTCCTGCTGGCCTCCCGGCCACCGGGGTACGACATCCACACGGACACCTACGACGGCACGCATCCCGGCCCGTCCGGCGAGCACCGGCTCGCGGCCGCCTACGCCGACGCGATGCACCAGGCGTGGGGGCTGGGCGGGCCCTACCGGGGGACCGCCGCGGCGCCCGAGCCCTCGCGGACGTCCGGCGCCACCCCGCCCCGCCGGGCCAGGACGGCCGTTCAGGCCGCTCGTCCGTAGAGACCGCATAACGGCATCGCACGAGCTCATCGCCCGGCGATTCCGCTTTCCCCTTTCCGCCCATGCCGTGGGGTAGCCGCCGTGCCGCGCGGAAGCCGCCCATCCGGTTCATCTCCGTCCGTCTCAGGGTTTCTCCGGTTTTTCGGGGCAGGCGGGTCTCTGTGAATCCTCACGGATCCTTTAGGGAAAGGGCCAGTTGATGAAGGCGCAGAAGGCTTTAGTCGCGGCGGTCTCCGTATGCCTGGGTGTCACGGTGCTCGCGGGGTGCGGAAATGACTCGGACAAGGGCGACAAGGGCTCGGACAAGAATGCGGGCAAGGGTTCGGAGAAGGCGTTCGACGGGAAGAGCGCGGACGAGATCGCGGCGGACGCGGTGAAGGCGACGCGCGACGCGCCGTCGGTCCGGGTCAAGGGCAACGTCCGGCAGCCGGGTGGCAACGTGATCCGCGTCGACTTCCAGGTGGACGATCAGGACCGCTGCACGGGCACGATGACCGGCCAGGGTGCCAAGGCCGACGTGATCCAGGTGGGCCAGGCCGCGTATGTGCGGGGCGACGAGAAGTTCTGGCAGAACGCGCTGAAGGGGCAGCCCGGCGCGGAGAAGGCGATCCCCAAGGTCCAGGGCAAGTGGGTGAAGTCCCAGCCCGGACAGGCCGGCATCGAGGGAATGTGCGACAAGCAGGCATTCCTCGCCTCGATGGACAGCGACAAGTCCGAACGGAAAGGCATGACCAAGGGTGACACCGGCGAAGTCGGAGGAATGAAGGCCGTGGCCCTGGAGAAGAAGCAGCCGGGGGGCGAGAAGATCACCACATACGTCGCCGCCGAGGGAAAGCCTTACATCCTGAAGTCGGTCACCGAGGGCGGAAAACAGCCGGGAGAGGTCACTCTCACCGACTACGGAAAGAAGGTCGACGCCAAGACGCCGCCCGCCGACCAGACGGTCGACCCCAAGGTCTCGAAGTCCTAGACGTGGCGCGCCCGTGCGCCGGGCGCCGTCCACCTCGGCCTCACGTGCTCAGGCGCGCGCCCCGTCGCCACCGCTCCCCTTGGGCTTCGCCCGTACGTGCATCCGCTCCCCCTGGGGTCCGAACAGGCTGAGGAACTCCACCGGTTCCGGTCCGACGTTGCCCCACCAGTGCGGGGTACGCGTGTCGAACTCAGCCACCTCGCCCGCCTTCAGCACCAGGTCGTGCTCGCCCAGCACCAGCCTCAGCCGCCCCGAGAGCACGTACAGCCACTCGTATCCCTCGTGCACCCGCTGCTCGACCGGCCCCGGCGGGCCCGTCAGTCCGGGCATGACCTGCTTGTACGCGTTCACCCCGCCGATGTGCCGGGTCAGCGGCACAAACGTCATGCCGTGCCGGTTGAACGGGCGGAACGTGACCCTCGGATCACCGGTGTCCGGCGCGCCGACGAGCTCGTCCAGCTGCACCCCGTACGCCTTCGCCAGCGGGAGCAGCAGTTCCAGGGTCGGCTTGCGGCCGCCCGACTCCAGCCGGGACAGCGTGCTGAGCGAGATCCCGGTGGTCTCGCTCAGCTGGGCCAGCGTCGTACCGCGCTCCGTCCGCAGGGCGCGCAGCCGGGGCCCCACGCCCGTCAGGACGGACGAGAAGTCGTCGTCCGCCGTGCCGCCTTCTTCCGAACCGTGGTGCTCGTGTGCTGCCATTCCTCCATGATGCCTCCGCTTGCCGGTCCGGCAAGCGGCCTTGTCACGCGGGGCGGTCAGGCGCGCGGTCAAGCAGAGGCGCCGGGAGTGGCCCCGGGGCCGATCATCGCCAGCGACATCCGGGTCAGCTCACTGGTCAGCCAGTCGCTGGGCACCTGGCGCGGCCGGCGTCCGTGGTGGGCGAGCAGCTCGTCGACGGAGTGCGTCAGCACCTGCACGACGACCGTGAGGTCGCCGTCCGTCCCATGGCCCCGCTGCGCGGCCCGTTCGGCCTCGCTGGTCAGGAACTCGACCCAGACGGAGCGCCACATCGCGAGGTGCTCGTCCATCGCCCGGCTCACCCCGAGCACCTCGACGAACGCCACCCTCGCCGCCTGCGGGTCCCGGGTGACGACCCGCACATAGGCGTCGAAGAGCCGGTGGATCCGCTCCTCCGTCGGACAGGTCTCGATGCCCTCGGCCGAGAGCTCCAGCTCGGTCGCGCGCATCCCGCCGATCGCCACCTCGTCGTACAGGTCGACGAGCAACGCCTCCCGCGATTCGAACTCACGGTAAAAATCGCGCAGTTGTACGTGCGCCGCGACACAGAGATCCTCGACGGAGGTACGGGCGTACCCGTACACGGCGAACAAGGTCCGTCCGGCCGCCATCAGTTGCTCACGGCACCGCACCGGGTCCCTCGTCGCCCGAACTCCGTCCCATTGGTCAACCATGGCGTCCACCACCGGTCCTCCTCAGTCCGTCCAGGCCCCTGGGCCCACTCTCCCCGTTCCACCACGCCAGCGGTGGAACCGCCACACCAGCAAACGGCCGTACGACTCAGCCGGCACCACCGGACGCGTCCTGCGCGAGGACGGCCGCGACCCGCTCCCGCCAGGGCAACGGTTCGGGCGCCTCGAAATCCTCGGCCTGACCGGACTCGTAGACCGGCCACTTGGCCACGTGCGCCCGCCAGGCCGCGTCCTGGGCACACGGCGGGCAGACCGTCTCGTCGCCTCTGGGCCGGAACATGTGCTCGCTCCTCGATCCCTCGCAGGGGACGGGCGGCCGGGCCGAGGACGGTACGGAGGCGGGCGCGGCGGCCTGCGCGCACACCGGCTCCGGAAGCTTCTGCACCAGCCGGTACCGCAGGAACCCCACGGCCGACCGCACCCCGCCCGCGGGCAACTCACTGACCAGCGCCAGCCGCAGTTCCGCCGCCTTCACCCCGCGCCGCAGCCAGTCGGCCGCGGCCTCGGCCAGCCCCCGGGCCTCACGGACCCCGAGGTGGAGCTGGGGATTCGTGTGCCGCAGGGAGAGCAGTACGCCTTCGGCCTCTACGACCTCGGCGTCGCGCGCCGGGACGGCCGCTCCGGTCTCGGGTTCGGTCTCGGATTCGCTCACCGGTTCGTCTTCCACGGACACGAGCGAATCCCGAACCGCCTTGGAGGGTGGGTGGGTTGAGTTCTTCTCACGTTCTTCATCCACCGGTAGGTAACCACCGGCCGACCGAGTACCCGGATAACCGGCCGTCGGATAGTGACCACTCGGTCCCACCTGCGATGATTCCGTTCTCGCGTCCCGGAACCTGCGGGCCTCCTCGTCGGAGAGCGACACGTTGCTGACGAGTTGATCGGTCACCCACAGCCCTCCGTCGTTCTGCCGCCGCCACTCGTGCACGAACCCGTCTTCCTTGAGCTGCGCCTTGGCCTTCTGGTACGCACGCCCCTTGATCCCGATCCACTTGGCGTGATCGCTCAACGCCCGCTCGGCCCGCCCCGGAGGCAGCCCCTGCACGTAGGTGATCAAGACCTTCGCGTCGCTGCCGAGGCGCGGATGCCGGATGACGTCATGGGACGCCTTCACATAGCCGTAGGACGGCGGGATAACATGGAAAAGCATTCTCGGTGGACCTCGACTATCCATCGCGGGGTGAAGGCCCTCGGCACGGTGTTCGCAGCACCACCGGGGGCCGCCCCATGCGCGGATGCGCACGGAGCGTAATGACGCGGTCACGTTACCTCACAATTCTCCGCCTCCACCACACCGTTGAGCAGCTCGAACAGCAGTTCCGCATCCACGAACGGGACTTCGGCGGTGGGCAGCGAACGCCAGTCCAGCGGATACGTCAGCCCCTCCAGCGCGGGCACCCCGACGAACGCCGCCCCCTCCCGCACCAACGCCTCGGACCCGGCGGGCCACCGGCGGCCGCGAGCGGTGCCGGGCGGCAGCAGGAAGTACATGCTCCGATCCCCGATCCGGGACCTGATGATGGGCCCCGCCTGAAAATCGGTGAACTGCATGATCTCGTAGGCCACTTGCTCACCCAGATAACCGATGATCCGCACGGCGTCGAAGTAGATCCCGGCATGCCGCAGGGCGTGCCCGCTCGCGGGAATCCAGGCGGCCATCAGGTCAGGTGAAGTTTTCGGTTCCATACGTAAAGCGTCGGCGCCCACACGTACGGTGACCAGGGACACAAGGCGTCTGTGCACTGCTGTGCACTTGGAGGTTGGGCTGTGCACTCCGGCATGACGGGTACCGGTGGCGGGAACGCCGACATGTTCGGTGCGTTGTTGCGGCACTACCGCGAACGGGCCGGACTCTCCCAGGAGGGGCTAGGGAGCAGGATCGGCTTCTCAAAGTCGCAGGTGGCGATGGTGGAGCGCGGACAACGCCCACCGAAGGGGGACTTCGTCCCGCAGGCCGATGCGGCGGTCGGCGCCAACGGTGCGCTGATCGCTGCGGCGGTTAAGTTGACCTTCAGCCACCTGGCTTCCTGGTTCGAGCCGTTCGCCGAAGAAGAGGCCCAGGCCAGGTTGAGGTACGAGTACGAGTCCCACGTCGTGCCCGGCCTGCTTCAGACGGAGGCCCACGCACGGTCGATGTTCCAAACAGCTTGTCCGCCCGTCGAGGACGACGTCATCGAAGGAAGAGTCACCGCACGTCTCGCAAGGCAGGCCGTGCTCACCCGAACGCCGAGGCCGGACATCAGCTTCGTCCTGGAGGTCAGTGCACTCATCCGTCCCATCGGAGGACGGGATGTACACCGAGCACAGCTCCAACACATTCTTGAGGTCAGCGAACTGCGCCACGTGCACCTGCAGGTGATGCCACCCCGCCGGGAGACCCACGCAGGCCTCAGCGGTCCCTTCGTTCTGCTGGAGACAGACGATCGGCGTCGGCTCGCGTACCTGGAAGCCCAGAGCAAGACGCACCTCATTGACGAACCGGCCTTCGTGAACGACCTGTTCGCCAAATATGGCATTGTGCGGATGCAGGCTCTCGGCCCGGAAGAGTCAAGGAAGTTGATCGAACAGGTAATAAAGGAACTATGAGTACAGATCTCAAGTGGACCAAGTCCAGCTACAGCAGCGACGACAGCGGCAACTGCGTAGAGGTCGCCACCTGCCCCCACACCATCCACGTCCGCGACTCCAAGGACCTCGCCGTCCCCGCCCTCTCCCTGTCCCCCGCCGCTTGGTCGGCCTTCATCCAACACACGGTGATCTGACTCAATGTCCTGGTTCGACGAGCTGCCCGAGGTCATCACGCGGGCCGACTTCGGCGCCCTGGTGCGGCGGCCGCCGCGCAATATCGAGCTCATGGCGTCCAGGGGGCTGGCCGCTGACCCGGTGGCCCGCAACCGCAACAAGTTCGTCTGGGACGAGGCAGCCGCGCTCGGCTGGTTCCGCTCCCTCCAGGAGCACGCGGTGATCGTGCCCGGGAGCAAGCAGGCCATGGACGATCTCGCCGCGCACAAGGCGTACGTATGCCCGCTGGACAGCAAGCACGTGGGGCTGGCGCGTCCCAAGATGCTCGTGATGTACCGGCCGGGCGGCACGGGGCTGGTCTTCGGTGTCGATGCGGTGGAGACCCTGAATCAGGAGATCGACGGCACGCGGGCCGCGTCCGCGCAGACGCGTGGGATCACGCGCGACGGCGAGCCCCTGGACCGCAGTCCCTTCCCCCGTCCGTGGACCGTCTTCCGCCTCAAGGAAGCCGGCACGATCGGCAAGGTCACACCGGCAGTCCATCAGGGCCGCTATCTGCGCATCGACGACGTCCTGGACGCGTTGACGTCCGACCACCTCTCGCTGCCCACGCTCGACGAGGCGTTCCCCGCCCGCAAGTAGGCGGCTGTCGCTGGCGCGGGGCCCGGAGGCCGAGCGGGAGGACCACGCACCGCCCGGAACCGTGAGACTGAGTTCATGAAAAGCGTGCGAGTGCGAGACGTCACGTTCGTCAACGAAGAGGTCGAACTGGCCGGTTCACTGCGAATGCCGGTCGACGCCGGCCTGCCCGTTTCCGGCGTGGTGCTGGTCGGGGGGTCCGGGCCGACCGACAGGGACAACGGCACGTACTTCCCGCCGATCCAGCAGCACCTGGCAGAGGCCGGCTTTGCCGTGCTCTCGTATGACAAGCGTGGTGTTGGCCAGTCATCCGGTGACTGGCGCGCAGCGACCATGGATGATCTGGCGGCTGACGCAGTCGCCGCGCTGGGCGTTCTCCGTGCTCAGCCTGAGGTTCATCCTCAGTCGGCGGGCCTTTTCGGGCACAGCGAGGGTGGCTGGGTTGCGCTGCGCGCTTCTGCGGGGCGGGGTGACGTGCCGTGGGTGGTCACCAACAGTTGCCCGGGAGTGAGCCCTGTCGAGCAGGAACGCTACGCCCTCGGCAACCACCTGAAGAGTCTGCATGGTGCGGGGCACCCTGAGGTCCGCAGGACCCTGGACCTGTACGACCAGCTGGCAGAAGCAGGCCGACGCGACGCCGACTTCTGCACGGCGCGACAGCTCGTCGATGACGCGGGAGCGCCGCCCGGACTCGCCTACTACTGGGGCGACGTGGACGAACGCCTCTGGTCGTTCCTGAAGCGAAAGCAGGACCACGACCCGACTCCGGACCTGCTCCGGCTGCGCTGCCCGCATCTGGCGCTGTTCGGTGGTGCGGACACAACGGTGCCGGTCGCCGACAGCATCCGTATCTTCGCCACAGCCGCCTGCCACTCCGCCCGCCCTCACCGCGCCGCCCTGACTGTGGAGGTGTTCCCGGGCGGTGACCATCGGCTGCGGGCAGCGGACTCAGCGGCCCTCGTTCCCGGGTACCTCGACAAGGTGAGCCAATGGCTCGCAGACCGTGTCGGGCCGTCAACCGGCGGCAGCGGATGAGGGTGCATGGCGGCCCGCTTCTTCGCCCGGCACCTCGGCCGACCGGTCGCCTGCCGGGCTGACGCGCACTGACCGCGGCGTCCGGCGTTCCGGCCGGGCGCCGTAGTCAGTGCAGGCTGATCCGGGCGGTCACCGGCAGATGGTCGCTGCCGGTGGCGGACAGCGTGCGGATGGCGTCGACCGTTGCCGAGCGGGCCATGACCTGATCGATCCGGGCCATGGGCAGGGAGGCCGGGAAGCTGAAGGCGAACCCGTGCTCGGCCACGTTCAGCCGCGAGGTGAGCGGGGACAGGCCCCGGTCCTCGACCGTGCCGTTGAGGTCGCCCATCAGGACCACCTTCTCGGTCTTCTCGGCGGCCAGGTCCCGGCCCAGCAGCTCGGCGCTCTCGTCCCGCAGGGAGGAGGCGAGTCCGCTCGTCCGGATGCGGACCGAGGGCAGGTGCGCGACATACGCCGCGACGTCACCGTGCGGGGTGCGGGCGACCGTGCGCAGCCCTCGGTTCCAGCCCGCCTCGATCCCGTCGGGCCTGATGTCCACCAGCCGGGTGCCGGAGAGCGGGTACTTGGACCAGAGCCCTACGGTGCCCCGGACCGCGTGGAACGGGTAGTCCGGGGCGAGGGTCTTCTCGTACTCCTGCAGCGCGGCCGGGACCAGCTCCTCCAGCGCGATGAGATCGGGTCCGGCGGCGGCCAGGGCCCTTGCCGTGCCCGCCGGGTCGGCGTTCTCGTCGCTGACGTTGTGCTGCACCACCACCAGACCCCGCGCACCGGCCGGCGCCCCGGGCCCGAGCAGCCCGCCGAAGAGGTACGTCCAGACGGCGACCGGCAGGAGCAGCGCCAGCAGGGCGGTGGCGGAGCGGCGGAGCAGCGCCAGTACGAGCAGGAGGACGACGACCACGCCGAGCCAGGGCAGGAACGCCTCCAGCAGACTCCCCAGGTGTCCGGGGGAGTTGGGCACCGTCCGGTGGAACGCCAGCAGCCCGCCCGTCAGCACCGCGAGGACGGCGAGCACCCGTCCCCGCGCCGGAGGAGGTGGCAACAGGGAGGCCGCCCCCTCCCCCGTCACCGTCGGCGTCCTGCCGCTGTCCACCCGCTCAACCATGTGTGCCCGTCCGCTCGGTCCTGCCCTTCAGGACGAGTGGACCGCCTCATCAGTTTCAGCGCGGCCGTCCGGTGCGGGCGGGACGCCGTCCCGGACTCCTGGTCCGTCCGGGCGGCCGCCGGACGGCGGCCGGTACCAGGCCGTCATGACGCCTGTGCGCAGGACGCGTCCTTTATGCGGTTGCGGTACGCGCGCTGCGCCGCCTGCGAGCCGCAGGCGGTGCCGCAGTACAGACCGGAGGTGTTGCGGGTCCGGTCGAAGAAGCCCGAGTAGCAGGTGGGGTTCTTGCAGATCTTCATCCGCAGCCAGGCGCCGCGAGCGGCCAGGTCCGCCGCGGCGGCCAGGAGTCCGGCGAGCGCGCCGAGCAGCCCGGCCTGGGCGGGCACCGGGCGGCAGCCCTCCGCGGTGACCCTGAGGGTGAGGGGATAGCGCTCCGCGATGCGCGCCAGGTACTGCTCGGCCTCCGGCAGCCGGTCCGCGCTGCCCTCGCAGCCCGAGCGGGAGAGGAAGACCGTGCAGAGCGCGGCCCGCAGCTCGTGCGCGGCCACGACGTCGGCCCGGGTCACCACCGCGTCTGCCGTCATCAGGCCTGCCTCCGTCAGCCAGGCGGTGAGGCTCGTGCTGTCGCCCAGCAGTTCCACCGGGCCGCTGCCGTGGGGCGTCGTGTTCACGAATCCGAGGAGCACGGCGGAGCTCCCGCACGGCTCCGACGGGGCCGGGGGCGCGCCGGTCGTCCCGGCGCTGGTGCTCGTACCCCTGCGCGTGCTCGCACTCGTACCCGTACTCGTGTCCATGTCGGAAACCTATCCCACGGCGGCGGGGTACGTCACAGCGGGCAATATTCGTTAACTCGCTTTGCCTATAACTCTTGACCGATCAGACTCGCATCACGTTAGGTTCATTCCCGTTACGGCCATCACTCGTGCGGCCGCTTCAGAAACGGGGACACATGACGCTCGACGCCTACTACACGCTCGGCCGGTCCGGACTGCGGGTCAGCCCGCTCGCGCTCGGCACCATGACCTTCGGCCAGCCCGAGTGGGGTTCCGACGCCCGGACCTCGGGGGAGATCCTGGACGCCTACCTCGACGCGGGCGGCAACTTCGTCGACACGGCCGACATCTACGGCCGGGGCGCCGGTGAGGAGCTCGTCGGCAGGCTCCTCGCCGAGCGCGGCGTCCGCGACCGCACCGTACTGTCCACCAAGTTCACCCTCGGGGCACGCGCGGGCGACCCCAACGCGGGCGGCAACGGGCGCAAGGCGATGCTGCGTTCACTGGAGGGCTCGCTGCGCAGGCTCGGTACCGAGTACGTGGACCTGTACATCGTGCACGCGTGGGACGCGCTCACTCCGGCCGAGGAGGTCATGCGGGGACTGGACGACCTGGTCTCGTCCGGGAAGGTGCGGTACGTCGCGCTCTCCGACGTACCGGCCTGGTACGCGGCGCGCGCCCAGACGCTGGCCGAGTGGCGCGGCTACGAACCGCTGGTCGCGCTCCAGCTGGAGTACTCACTCGCCGAGCGCGGTCTTGAGTACGAATTCCCTTCCCTGGCAAAGGAGTTGGGCATGGGGCTGATGACTTGGGGGCCGCTCGCCAAGGGCCTGCTCTCCGGCAAGTACTCCGCCGACGCCTCGACCGCCGCAGAGCTGCCGGAAGGTCGCGTCAAGGTCGCCGCCACCACCGGGGCCCTGGCGGACAACCGCAGCGAACGGAACTGGCGCATCGTCACCGAACTGGGCAAGGTGGCGCGGGAGATCGGCCGGACCCCCGCCCAGGTCGCGCTGAACTGGGTGGCCGACCGGCCCGCCGTGGGCTCGGTGATCCTCGGGGCCAGCAAGACCGGGCAGATCCGGTCCAACCTGGACGCGCTCGACTTCACTCTGCCCGACGAGCTCCGCGCCCGGCTGGACGAGGTCAGCGCCCCGCCGCGCGCCGTGCCGTACGCCTTCATGGACTCGCTCCAGTCCCGGCTGAACGCCGAGGTGCGGAACAAGCGCCCGGGGTATTACGCGGGCTGAAGGAGTCCTCACCGGTCAGCGCGGCGCCGGGGGCCGCAGGGCGTCCATGACGAGATCGATCAGCCGTCCGGTCTGCTCGGAGGTGTGGGCGGCGGCGCCCGCGAGGAAGATCCCCAGCAGCATCACGGTCACGTCGTCCGGCTCGACGTCGGCGCGGAGCGCGCCGGATTCCGCTCCCGCCCCCGTCCCGGCCCCCGCCTCGGCTCCGGCGGCGAGGATCGTGGCGATGGCGGCGGTGATGCGCTCCCGGGTGGCGGGCGTGGCGATCCGGCCCGAGGCCCAGCCCGCGCGGAGCGTGTCCGCCATGCCGCGCTTCGTCGCGATGAACGCGGCGTACCGCTCGATCCAGGCCCGGAGCGCCGCGTCCGGCGGGAGCTCCCCGAGCAGGGCGGGGGCGCTGGCGGCGACGTCGTCGAGCTCGGCCGCGTACACGGCCTCGACCAGCGCCTCACGGGTCGGGAAGTGCCGGTACAGCGTGCCGATGCCGACACCGGCGTCGCGGGCGATGCCTTCGAGCGACACCGTGCCGTCGGCTGCGGCGAAGGCCGCCGCGGCGACCTGCACGAGCTTGTCCCGGTTGCGCAGCGCGTCGGCGCGGGGGGTGCGGGGCTTCCTCCCGGAGCCGGGACCGGGTCCGGGGCCGGAGCCAGAGCCGGGAGGTGCCGGGCTTGGGGATGCCGGGTCGGTGGACGTCAAAACGGAGGCACCTCCGATAAGAGTGCTACAGTCGATTAGGCGGAGGGTCCTCCGCTTCTCCATCGTCTCATGAGGACGGAATCTCCCATGACTGCGAACAACTCCCCCTCCTCCCCCTCCCCCCAGCTCACGGTCACCGGTGCCCCGCGCGCCGGAGGCGCCGGGACGATCGGGGACCTCACCGTCTCCCGCATCGGGTTCGGCGCGATGCAGTTGGAGCGGCTGCGTGACGACCGTGACGCGGCGATCGCACTCCTGCGCCGCGTGGTCGAGCTGGGCGTCGATCACGTCGACACCGCCCAGTTCTACGGAAACGGATTCGTCAACGGGCTCATCCGCGACGCGTTCCGCCCCGAGGACGGCATCGTGGTCGTGAGCAAGGTCGGCGCGGACCCCGACCCGGACGGCCCCTTCCCGATGCGTCCCGCCCAGCGGCCCGAGCAGCTGCGGGCCAGCGTCGAGGACAACCTCAGCTCCCTCGGCCTCGACCGCATCCCGGTGGTGAACCTGCGCCGGCTGGACACCCAACCCGGGCTGCGGGCCGAGGGCGACCAGGTGGTCGACCTCGACGACCAGCTCGCCACGATGACCGCGCTGCGGGACGAGGGCAAGATCGGCGCGATCGGCCTCAGCGCCGTCACGCTCGACGGGGTGCGCCGGGCCCTGCCCGCCGGGATCGTCTGCGTCCAGAACCTGTACAGCCTGGTGACGCGCGACGACGAGGAGATGCTGCGGCTCTGCGCGGAGGAGCAGATCGCCTGGGTGCCGTTCTTCCCGCTCGGCGGCGCCTTCCCCCAGCTGCCGAAGGTGACCGATGAGCCGGCCGTGACCGCCCTCGCGAAGACCCTCGGCCGCACCCCCGCGCAGGTCGGCCTCGCCTGGCTGCTCCACCACGCGCCGAACACGCTGCTCATCCCGGGCACGGCGGACACCGGTCACCTGGAGGCGAACGTCGCCACCGGAACGGTCGGGCTCGACGACGCCGCCATGGCCGCGCTGGACGCCGTGGAGTCACGGTCCCTTGCCGAGATCTCGTTCGGCTGACCGGTCACTCACCCGCCGCCGGTGCCGCGGGCTCCTCCGGCACCGGCCAGTGGTCGCGCACCCAGCCCTCCAGGGTCGTCAGATAGGGGTGGCGGTCGCGCAGGGTGGCGAGGTCGGCCACGAAGCCCACCGTGTTGAACCAGTCGAACATCGCGGCCATCTCCTCGCTGAACGCGCGGACCTGCTCGATCGGCTGGGAGTCGAAGCGCACCGGTCGGCCCGCGGCACGGGAGAAGACCTCGGCCATCTGCGGGCCGGTCAGCTCGTCCCCGGCGATCTCGATGACGCGCCCCAGGTAGTCGGCGGGGGCGCCGAACGCCTCGGCCGCGATGTTCCCGATGTCGGCGGGGGTGATCATCTGGAGCCGCGTCCGCTCCAGGACAGCCAGCGTGAGTACGAGCGAGCCCTCGGACCATTGCGGGCCCAGGCCCTCGAAGTTGGTGATGAAGAACGTGGGCCGCAGGATGGTGGCGGGCAGGCCGAGCGTCTCGATGTGCCGTTCCACCTCGCCCTTCGTCGCGAAGTGCCTTACCTCGCCGGGGCGGTCCGCGCCGCCGACGGAGCTGTAGACGAAGTGCGCGACACCGGCACGGGCCGCCGCCTCCGCGACCGCCTTGCCCTGGCGCACCTCGCCGACCAGCCCGTCCGGCCCGGTGAACGTCTGGACGCTGAACACGCCGTACGCCCCCGCCAACGCGGCGTCCAGCGAGGCCTCGTCGTCGAGATCGCCCCGGAACAGGATCGCACCGGCCTCCTTCAGCGCCAGCGCCTCCGCCTTGTCCGGGTCACGGACCAGGGCGCGCACCGCCCAGCCCCGCGACAGCAGCGCACGGGCGGCGGCACCGCCCTGCCGGCCGGTCCCACCGGTGACCACGACAACACGGTTCTCGGACATCACGAGCTCCTCGACTGTACGGATTCCGGGCCGGCCCCTCGGGCCGTCCCGCGATGCGCACAAGCCTGCCTCCTCAACTGCGGTTGAGGTCCAGGGCATATGGCCCACGCCACAGGCCCGCCCCGTGATCTTCCGTTCTAGTGGTCGTCGCGCGCCGCCTTCTCCAGCAGCGTGAACGACTTGGGCGCACCGCCCGGCCGCGGCTTTCCCGCTGTCCGCCCCACGATCCGGCAACCCTCGCCCAGGTAGCAGGAGTTCAGGCGCGCGTTGTCGGCCAGGCAGCCGAGGCAGACGAACTCCCGGCCCACGTGCGCGATCCGGCGTTCGCGGCGTGCAGCAGCAGCCGGCCGGTCCCGGGCGGGGCAATCTCGCGGTCGGCCGTCAGCCGGTGCACGTAGTCGGTGCACGTAGTCGGTGCACGTAGCCGCCGCGCCTCACGGTCAGCCGGAGGTGATCCTCGGTCAGCTCCCCCGGCCGCCACCGACCGGTGTTGCCCTGCCCGCGCATCCCACCGGACCCCGGAGGCCCGTTCAGCGCTCCGGGAACCGCTCCCCGCACTCGCCGCAGTACTTCGGCGCCGGCTCCTGGGACATCCGGCCGCACTCCGGGCACACCCGGTCCAGCGAGCACGGCGCCTCGCCGCCCTCGTGCACGGACACCGTCGGCCTGATGGCCAGGCCGGGACGGCGACGGTGGACCGTCAGATAGGCGAGACCGGCCGGGCCCGCAGCCAGCGCGCGCCGAGAGGTGCGCGGGAGCCAGCTGACCGTCGTCGGGGTCAGCTCCAACGGCGCGCCGCCCCCGCCCGGAATGAGGCGGCCGCTGCCCGCGAGGACCACCAGGAGGACGTCGAGCACGTCCTCCTGGTGCTCGCCCACCTCGGCGCCCGGCGGGAGGCGCACCAGGTTGGCGTCCAACTCGCGCCCCTGCTGCGCCAGTTGCCAGAGCGCTCCCCGGTCGTCCGGGGCCGCGTCGGCGAGCAGGTCATCGAGTACGGCCAGCACCTCGGGAGTCGCGTTCACGCTTCTACGCTACGCCGCGGACGCAACGACGGCGCGGCCCCGCGCGGGCCCGCGCAGAGGAGCCGGTACGGGCCGCGCGGAGGACCGGTACGGGCCCGCTTCGCCGTGGTGCTGCGGGCGCCCGCCTGCAACGCGATCACGTGAAGCCGTCCGGCAAGAAGAGCAAGCAGGCCGAGGCCACGTCCGTGTGAGAATTCCGGACTCGACGCGCGGTCCCCCTTCGCGCGCCGCCGAACCGAGGGAGACACCGCCATGCACCGCCGCCCGGACGAGAAGTACCCGCCGATCGAGCCGTACGAGCGGGGAATGCTCGATGTCGGGGACGGCAACCTCGTCTACTGGGAGGCGTGCGGCAACCCGGCGGGCAAACCCGCCGTCGTCGTGCACGGCGGACCGGGCTCGGGGTGCACGGAGCGGCCCCGGCAGTACTTCGACCCCGACCGCTACCGGGTGATCCTCTTCGACCAGCGGGGGTGCGGCCGCTCCACCCCGCACGCGAGCGACCCGGCCACAGAGCTGCGGTTCAACACGACGCACCGGCTGATCGCGGACATGGAACGGCTGCGCGTCCGGCTGGGCATCGACACCTGGCTGCTGTACGGGGGTTCCTGGGGCTCGACGCTGATCCTCGCCTACGCGGAGCAGCATCCGGAGCGGGTCAGCGAGATCGTGATCCCGGCCGTCACCACGACCCGCCGCTCGGAGATCGACTGGCTCTACCGGGGCGTGGGGCGGATCTTCCCCGAGGCATGGGACGCCTTCCGGGCCGGGGTCCCGGAGGCCGCGAGCGACGCGACCCCCGACGTGCTCGCCGCGTACGCCCGGCGCACCGAGAGCCCGGACCCGGAGGTACGGGCGCGGGCGACCGCCGACTGGTGCGCCTGGGAGGACGCGGTGCTCTCCCAGGAGGCGTACACCGGACCGGCGCCGTACAGCGGGCGGCCCGGACGTGCGCAGCGGGCGCTCGTCCGGATCTGCGCGCACTACTTCTCGCACAGCGCCTGGCTGGAGGAGGGCCGGCTGATCCGGGACGCCGGGCGGCTGGCCGGAATCCCGGGCGTGCTGGTGCACGGCCGGTTCGACCTGGGCGGCCCACTGATCACCGCGTGGGAGCTGGCGAAGGCGTGGCCGGACGCGGAACTGACCGTGATCGACGACGCGGGGCACCTCGGCGGGGCGGCGACGAGCCGGGCGGTACTGGCGGCGCTGGACCGGTTCGCGGGGTAGGGGCCCGTCCCACCGGACAGGGGACCGGCAGCCGGCGCTTGAGCCGTCATGGGTCGGGTATCGCTCGTGTCGGAGTTCCCGTCCTGGCCGAGAACCGTCCCGGCGACCCGGCACCCGCGCCGACCGTCCGCCGGCAGTCCGCTCGCGCCCGGTGAAGGGCGGGGCCGGGCCCGCCCCGCCCTTCACCGGCCGTCGGTCGGTTTACGGCGTCACGACGGTGCCGCCGAAGGTCACGACGAGGCGGCCGTCCGCAGCGAACGACCAGTCCATGGCTCCGTCGTACGAGGAGCACCGGGAGCCGTTCGAGCCGGTCCAGAATTGGTTCGAACCGTCGGCGTCGCCGACCGTCTTGTCGTTCGAGCCGCTGCCACTGCGGCAGGAGGTGTTGTCGCGGTAGACGGAAGTGCCCTTGTCGAACGAGAAGTTGCGTTCCTCGTTGTCTATCGCGACGTTGTCCGAGACCGTCATCGAGCCGGGGTTGCTGTTGTACGTGAATCCGTGATGGCCGTTGTCGTAGGCGATGTTCCGGCGTACGACGTGGTCGACCTTGATGCCGTCACCGCCGAGCTTGAAGCCGTTGCGGTCACCGTCCGCGTTCACGGTCCCGTCCGAGAGGGTGCCATTGCCGTAGGAGAGGGAGTCCTCGATGGTCACCGGGCCGATGGGACCGGTCTCGTTCTTGGTGTAGAGGTCCCAGCCGTCGTCGATGTTGTTGTGGGACACCGTGTAGCGGAAGACGTTCCCGGGGCCGGAAGTGAGCTTGGCGGCGAAGCCGTCGGCGTCCTCGCCGTCGGAGTCGGCGTTGTCGTGCGACTCCGAGCTCAGGATGAGGTTGTTGGCGGGCCACTGGTCGTCCGGAGTGGTCGAGGCGATCCGGGAGATCTGCAGCCCCGAGTCGTGGTTGAAGCGCGTCACGACGTGTTCGACGATGTTGTCGCTGCCGCCGACGAAGATCCCGTTGTCACCGGCGTGCTCGACGACGATGCCGTTGATGTGCCAGAAGTCCCCGTTGACGGCGAGTCCGCGGTTGGCCGGGTCCTCGCTCATCTCCGCGAAGTCCAGCACCGGGCTCTCGCCCGGGTAGGCGGACAGGGTCGTGCGGGCACTCGGCGAACCGTCGTTGCCCGGCGGGATGGTGACCGTCTGCGCGTAGTGGTACGTTCCGCCGCGCAGGTAGACCGTGCCGCCGGAGCCGACGCGGCTGATGGCCGAGGCCAGTGTCGTCGGGTCGGCCTCCGTCCCGGCTGCGCCGTCGGTGCCGTCCGGTGCCACGTAGAGAGCGGTGGCGTCCAGCGCGCCGGTGGCGGCCGGGGCTCCGCCGCCGAGGGCCTTGAGGCCGGACAGGCAGGACCTGCCGCCCGCACCGGCGCTCGCGCACGTGGCGGGCGACTCTCCGGCCCGGTTCAGGGCGGGTGCGGCCTGAGCGGTCGTGCCGGTCACGACGGCAAGTGCGCCGGCCAGCAGGCTCACGCATGCGATGACGGGTCTGATCTGCATCGTTCGACTCCAGGTGGGGTTGGTTCGTTCGACGAGTTGGTATGGCGGGTTCGTACGGTGACCCGGCCCGCCTCTGGGGGCGGCGGCTCGGGCGACTGCGCTGCGGCATGGCGATCCCGGCACGGGCGCGGCCTCGGCCGCGTCAGGAAAGAACGTGAGCACCCCTTCTGCCGAGGCTTCAGTCGTGGCACCGTGTTTGTTCGAATCCGTGAACAGATTCCACAGAGAGGAACCGTCTTCGCGTGGCGCAAGCGCTTTCCATGGACGATAGATGTACCTCATGTTCACGTCAATGGACATGTATCTGAAACATAATCATGATTGTGAACAGCGGAGTCGTCCGCCGCGCGGCTCGGCGCGCAGCCGCTCCAGGGTCCGTACGACGGAGCGGTCCCGGCGTGCCACGGAAGTCCGCCCTTGCTTCGAGCGGACTCCAAGGCGTTGGCTTGGCTCCATGAAGTACACGCAGCTCGGACGCACCGGACTCAAAGTCAGCCGCCTCGTCCTGGGGACGATGAACTTCGGCCCCCAGACCAACGAGAGCGACAGCCACGCACTCATGGACGCCGCCCTGGACGCGGGTGTCAATTTCTTCGACACCGCGAACGTCTACGGCTGGGGCGAGAACAAGGGCCGTACCGAGGAGATCCTCGGCACCTGGTTCGCCCAGGGCGGCGCCCGCCGCGACAAGGTCGTCCTCGCCACCAAGGTCTACGGCAACATGGCCGCGGACGGCGAGGCCTGGCCCAACCACGACAAGCTCTCGGCGCTCAACATCCGCCGGGCCGTGGACGCCAGCCTGAAGCGGCTGCAGACCGACCACATCGACCTGTACCAGTTCCACCACGTCGACCGGTCCACCCCCGTCGAGGAGATCTGGCAGGCCATCGACGTACTGATCCAGCAGGGCAAGATCCTCTACGCGGGATCGTCCAACTTCGCCGGTTACAAGATCGCGCAGGCCAACGAGGTCGCCAAGCAGCGCGGCAGCTACGGGCTGGTCAGCGAGCAGTGCATCTACAACCTGATGGAGCGGGGGGCCGAGATGGAGGTCATCCCGGCCGCCCAGGAGTACGGCCTCGGCGTCATCCCGTGGTCGCCGCTGCACGGCGGACTGCTCGGCGGCGCCATCCGCAAGGAGCGCGACGGCGGCGGCGCCCGGTCCACCTCCGGCCGCTCCGGCGAGGCGCTCGCGGACCCGAAGGTGCGGGCGCAGGTCCAGGCGTACGAGGACCTGCTGGAGAAGCACGGACTGGAGCCCGGCGAGGCCGGTCTGGCCTGGCTGCTGACCCGGCCCGGCGTCACCGGCCCGATCTCGGGTCCGCGCACCCGCGAGCAGCTCGACTCCGCGCTGCGCGCGGTGGAGCTGGAGCTGTCGGACGAGGTGCTGACGGCCCTGGACGAGATCTTCCCGGGTCCGGGCCCGTCCCCGGAGAACTTCGCCTGGTAGGCACCGGCGCAGGCGCGGCCGTCCTCACCGGCTCATCAGCCGAGGGCGGCCGCCGCCGCGACGACGACGAACATGAGCACGAGCACGGCCGCCATGATGCGGTTTCGGGTCTTGGGGTCCACCCGACGAGCGTAACCGCCCCGCTCACCGCCCCGGCGGCCAGGCCCGCACGACCGCATACGGTCACCGGCGTGTCCCGGTCTCCGTGCGTATCGCCGTACGACGCGGCTGCCCGCGCCCGCACCTGTGCGGCAGCGGGGAGGAGCGGGCACGACGACCGCCGTGGACACCGGCAGGACCGAGATGGCCGGACCGGCGACGCACGCACCCCGGACATGATGTCCGAGCGGCCCGGGCCCACCCCCTGACGCCCGCCCCTACGCGATACGGCCCCGGTACCGGGTCTCCCCGGTACCGGGGCCGTAATCGTGTGTGTACGGGGACTCAGGCCGCCGTGGCCAGCTGCTCGCGCGGCACGAACCGTACGTGCGGGCGGCCGGGCCGCAGGTCGACCTTGAGCCGCAGGCCGCCGACGCGGGCCAGCATGAAGCCGACACCGAGCGCGGCCACCAGCGAGAACGCGCCTCCGACCGCCATCCCGGTCCGGACGCCGTACGTATCGCTGATCCAGCCGACGATCGGGGCGCCCACCGGCGTACCGCCGGCGAAGACCATCATGTACAGGCTCATCACCCGGCCGCGCATGGCCGGGTCCGCGGCCATCTGGACGCTGGTGTTCGCGCTGATGTTGGTCGTCAGACCGATCATGCCGATCGGGACCAGCAGGATCGAGAACATCCAGACGGACGGCGACATGGAGGCGATGACCTCCAGCAGGCCGAACAACGTACCCGCCGCCACCAGCATCCGCAGCCGCGAGGAGCGGCGTCGGGCGGCGAGGAGGGCGCCGGCGAGGGAGCCGGCCGCCATCAGGATGTTGAAGAACGAGTACATCCCGGCGCCGCCGTGGAAGACCTCGTCCGCGTAGGCCGTCAGCCAGATCGGGAAGTTGAATCCGAACGTTCCGACGAAGCCGACCAGGACGATCGGCCAGATCAGCTCCGGGCGGCCGGAGACGTAGCGCAGCCCCTCGCGCAGCTGGCCCTTGGCGCGCGGTACGACCACGGCCTTGTGCAGCTCGCTCGTGCGCATCATCATCAGGCCGACGAGCGGCGCGAGGAACGACAGGCCGTTGAACATGAACGCCCAGCCGCTGCCGACCGAGGTGATGAGCACACCCGCGACGGCGGGACCGATGAGCCGGGCGGACTGGAAGTTCGCCGAGTTCAGGCTGACCGCGTTCCGCAGCTGGGCGGGGCCGACCATCTCGGAGACGAACGACTGGCGGGCCGGGTTGTCCACGACCGTGACCATGCCGAGCAGGAACGCGATCAGGTAGACGTGCCACACCTGGACCACACCGGAGAGCGTGAGCACCGCGAGCGCGACACCGCACAGGCCCAGCGCGGCCTGGCTGAAGAGAAGGAGCTTGCGCTTCGGGAGCCGGTCGGCGATGACGCCGCCGTAGAGGCCGAAGAGCAGCATGGGGAGGAACTGGAGTGCCGTGGTGATACCGACGGCGGTGGCGGACCCGGTGAGGCTCAGGACGAGCCAGTCCTGCGTGATGCGGGACATCCAGGTACCGGTGTTGGAGATCACGGCGCCGGTTGCGAACAGGCGGTAGTTACGGATCTTCAGCGACGAGAAGGTCCCGCCGGGCTTGCTCTCGTGGGTGGAAGTCGGTGCGGGGGCGGAGTCTGCTCCGGATCCCGTACTCAAAAGGGTTCGCCTCCTCGGGCGTGGACATCTTGCTGACTGACGGGGATGCGGCGGCGGGGGCGGTGCGCCGGTGATGGTCCGGCGCGGCCCGCTCCGCTACAGGTGGGCGAGCTTCTCCAGCACGGGGGCCGCGTTGCGAAGCGTCTCCCACTCGTCCTCGTCCAGGCCTTCGGCGAGGGTGGTCAGCCAGGCGTTCCGCTTGTTGCGGCTCTCGGCGAGCATGGCCTCGGCCTGCTCGGTCTGGCTGACCATCTTCTGACGACGGTCATCGGGGTGCGGTTCCAGTCTGACAAGTCCCTTCGCTTCCAGCAGCGCGACGATGCGGGTCATCGACGGCGGCTGCACATGTTCCTTGCGGGCCAGCTCACCGGGGGTGGCCGAACCGCAGCGGGCGAGCGTGCCGAGCACCGACATCTCGGTGGGGCTCAGCGACTCGTCGACACGCTGGTGCTTGAGGCGCCGGCCGAGCAGCATGACGGCGGAACGAAGGGAGCTCACGGCGGCGGCACTGTCGCCGTCGTGGATCAGGTCAGGCATGTTTGTTAGCGTAACTCATTACCTACCCTAAAGACCACTCGGTGGTACACGCGCGAGACCCGGATCACCAATCGATCACCCAAACGAGTGAGTCAGTTCCGGAAAGTCACGCGTGTCGGGCCCGGGAAACGTAACCCTGCTTGGCATGGGATCGACAGTGCTCAGCCTGCGGATAGACGGTGAGCTGCTCGACCGGCTCAAGCGGCACGCCGCCAGACGCGGAATGAGCGTCCAGGACTACGTGGTCCGGACGCTCATTCGCGATGACTTCGACGAGCGCTTCCAGGCGGCCGTCGACGAGACGGAGAAGTTCTACGGAGCGGACGGACGGGCGGCCGAGGAGGTCACCTGACCCCCTCGGCCGCCCGTCCGTCCGTTCGCGCGTCCGCCCGTTCGCGGCGGAGCGTTACGTGAGGCCGAGCGCCGGCATCGCGTAGTAGAAGACGAAGACCGCGGAGACCGCGTACATGGCCAACGGCACCGAGCGACCGCGCCCGGCGGCCAGCCGAAGCACGCAGAACGCGATGAAGCCGATGCCGATTCCGTTGGTGATCGAGTACGTGAACGGCATCATCACCATGGCGAGGAAGGCCGGCATCGAGAGCGTGTAGTCGCTCCAGTCGATGTCCCGCACCGAGCCCGAGATGATCAGGAAGCCCACCGCCAGCAGGGCCGGAGTGGCCGCCTGCGAGGGGACCATGGTCGCCAGTGGGGTCAGGAACAGCGCCGCCGTGAACAGCAGACCCGTCACGATGCTCGCGAAGCCCGTGCGGGCTCCCTCACCGACGCCCGCCGTGGACTCCACGAAGCAGGTGCCCGCGGAGGCGGAGCCCGCGCCGCCCGCCGCGACCGCGATGCCGTCGACGAACAGCACCTTGTTGATGCCGGGGAAGTTGCCGTCCTTGTCCATCAGCTTGGCCTCGTCGCCGACGCCGAGGATGGTGCCCATCGCGTCGAAGAAGCAGGACAGCAGCACGGTGAAGACGAACAGGATGCCGGTCAGCACGCCGACCTTGTGGAAGCCGCCGAACAGGCTGACCTCGCCGATCAGCCCGAAGTCCGGCGAGGAGACCGGGTTGCCCGGCCACTGCGGGACGGTCAGGCCCCAGGCCTCGCCCGGCAGGTCCGCGACCGCGTCGATGATCAGCGCGACCACCGTCATCGCGACGATGGAGATCAGGATCGCGCCCGGCACCTTGCGGACGATCAGCGCGAGGGTGAGCAGCGCGCCGAGCACGAAGACCAGGACCGGCCAGCCGTTGAGGTGGCCGTCGCCGCCGAGTTGCAGCGGGACGGTGGTGTGCGCGACGTCCGGGATGCGGGAGACGAAGCCCGAGTCGACCAGGCCGATCAGCAGGATGAAGAGGCCGATGCCGATCGCGATGCCCTTGCGGAGCGAGGTCGGTACGGCGTTCATCACGCGTTCCCGGAGCCCGGTCGCGACCAGCAGCATGACCACGATGCCCGCGAGGACGACCATGCCCATCGCGTCGGGCCAGCTCATCCGGGGGGCGAGCTGGAGGGCGACGACGGTGTTGACGCCGAGGCCCGCCGCCAGCGCGATCGGCACATTGCCGATGACGCCCATGAGGAGCGTGGAGAACGCGGCGACCAGCACCGTCGCGGTGACCAGCTGGCCGCTGTCGAGCTGGTGCCCGTACATGTCCTTCGCGCTGCCGAGGATGATCGGGTTCAGCACGATGATGTACGCCATCGCGAAGAAGGTGGCGAATCCGCCACGGATCTCACGCGCGACCGAAGAGCCCCGCTCGGAGATCTTGAAGAAACGGTCCAGGCCGCCGGAGGGCTGGGGAGCCGGGGGAGGCGTGGCGTCGACCGAAGCGGTGGCCGAGGGGGACATGTATGACCTCAGTCGTACCTAGAGGGGCTCAATATGGTCAGCTTTGGATGTTCACACGAATAATTCGAGACAGCCATAAGCAGATTCAGTATGAATACATAAGGCGAAGATCGCTATCTCCGCGCGTAGACCCTTGGGCCGACTGGCCTGGCCGCTCTTATGCACACGCCGCATACACTGACTGCATGGCGAAGTGGACACCGAAGCACGAGGCACCCGAGCCCCTGGAGGGGCCCGTCGTCGCCACCATCACGGGCGGCACGATCCTCTGGTTCGTCCTCTTCCTCGTCCAGCTCCCGTTCTACGGCTGGTTCGACGACCACGGGCACCTGTGGTGGGTGTGGACGTGCCTGGCCGGCGGCGCCCTCGGCCTGATCGGCATCTGGTACGTACGGGGACGCGACGCCGCGCTCAAGCGGGCCGCCGCGACCGCCGCCACCCCGCCGACCGGCTCCGGGGGCACCCCAGACGCCACCCCCGGCGCCACCGCCTGAGAGCGGACCGCGGCGCGGGTCCGTACCACCACGGGACGATTCCCGTCCTCCCCCGGTCTGATCTTCGGACCACCCGGTGGGTGAACCGGACGTTCCACCCGTACCGTCTGAACCATGACTCAGCGGGCACTCGACCCCTCCGGGGATGAGCCGAACAGATCCTCCGCGCCTTCCGGCGCCGACCGGCCGGTGATGACCGACGCCGGCAGCGAACTCGATCCGGTGCACCCGGCCGGGCCCCCGGCACCCGGCGGCGGGCGCGGGCTGACCGCGGCCGAGGTCGCGGAGCGGATCGCCCGGGGCGAGGTCAACGACGTCCCGGTCCGCTCCTCCCGGTCCGTGCGCGAGATCGTCCGCGCCAACGTCTTCACCCGGTTCAACCTGATCATCGGCGTGCTCTGGGTGATCATGCTGTTCGTCGCGCCGATCCAGGACAGCCTCTTCGGCTTCGTGATCATCGCCAACACCGGCATCGGCATCGTGCAGGAGTGGCGGGCCAAGAAGACCCTGGACAGCCTCGCGGTCATCGGTGAGGCCAAACCCACCGTGCGCCGGGACGGAGTCGCCGCCGAGATCTCCACCTCCGAGATCGTCCTGGGCGACCTCGTCGAGCTCGGCCCCGGCGACAAGGTCGTGGTCGACGGCACGGTCGCGGAGGCCGACAGCCTGGAGATCGACGAATCCCTGCTCACCGGCGAGGCGGACCCGGTCCTCAAGCGCGCCGGCGACCCGGTGATGTCCGGCAGCTTCGTCGTCGCGGGCGGCGGCGCCTTCGCCGCGACCAAGGTCGGCCGCGAGGCCTACGCCGCCCAGCTCGCGGAGGAGGCCTCCCGCTTCACGCTCGTCGAGTCCGAGCTGCGCAGCGGCATCTCCACCATCCTCAAGTACGTCACCTGGATGATGATCCCGACCGCGATCGGGCTGGTCCTCAGCCAGCTGGTCGTGAAGGACCACAACTTCAAGGACTCCGTCGCCAGGACCGTCGGCGGCATCGTCCCGATGATCCCGGAGGGCCTGGTCCTGCTGACCTCGGTCGCCTTCGCGATCGGCGTCATCCGGCTGGGCCGCAAGCAGTGCCTGGTCCAGGAACTCCCCGCCATCGAGGGACTGGCCCGGGTCGACGTCGTCTGCCTGGACAAGACCGGCACCCTCACGGAGGGCGGCATGGACGTCACCGAGGTGCGCGCGCTGAACGGCGCCGACGAGCCGTACCTGCGCCGCGTACTGGCCGCGTTCGGCGCCTCGGACCCGCGGCCCAACGCCAGCCTCCAGGCGATCATCGACGCCTACCCGGTCCCGGACGGCGAGGGCTGGCGCGTCACCCAGGCGCTGCCGTTCTCCTCGGCCCGCAAGTACAGCGGCGCCGCCTTCGAGGAGGCGGCGGGGCAGACTTCCGGCTGGCTCCTCGGCGCCCCCGACGTGCTGCTCCCCGAGGACGACCCGGCACTCGGCGAGATCGAACAGCTCAACCAGCAGGGCCTGCGCGTCCTGCTGCTGGCCCGGGTGGACGGGCCGCTCGACGACCCGGCGACCGCGACCGGGGCGGACCCGAGCGCGCTGATCGTCCTGGAGCAGCGGCTGCGGCCCGACGCCCGGGAGACGCTCGCCTACTTCGCCGACCAGCGGGTCGCCACGAAGGTGATCTCCGGCGACAACGCCGTCTCGGTCGGCGCCGTCGCCGCGAAGCTCGGGCTGCCGGGCGCAGAACACACCATGGACGCGCGCAAGCTGCCGACGGACCCCGACGCCATGGCCACCGCCATGGAGGAGAACACCGTCTTCGGCCGCGTCACCCCGCAGCAGAAGCGGGAGATGGTCGCCGCCCTCCAGTCCCGCGGCCACACCGTCGCGATGACGGGCGACGGCGTCAACGACGTCCTCGCCCTCAAGGACGCCGACATCGGCGTCTCGATGGGCTCCGGCTCCGAGGCCACCCGCGCGGTCGCCCAGATCGTGCTGCTCAACAACAGCTTCGCGACGCTGCCGTCCGTCGTGGCCGAGGGCCGCCGGGTCATCGGCAACATCACCCGGGTCGCCACCCTGTTCCTGACCAAGACCGTCTACTCGGTACTGCTGGCCGTCCTGGTGGTCTGCTTCCAGGTCGAGTACCCGTTCCTGCCCCGGCACCTGACCCTGCTGTCGACGCTGACGATCGGCATCCCGGCGTTCTTCCTCGCCCTCGCCCCCAACAAGGAGCGCGCACACCCCCACTTCGTGCGACGCGTCATGCGGTACGCGATCCCGTCCGGCACCATCGCGGCCGCCGCCACCTTCGCGACGTACCTGATCGCCCGGCACGTCTACACCGGCCCCGGCTCGCTGGACGCGGAGACCAGCGCGGCCACCCTCACGCTGTTCCTGGTCTCGATGTGGGTCCTGGCGATCATCGCCCGCCCCTACACCTGGTGGCGGATCTGCCTGGTGGCGTCGATGGGGGTGGCGTTCCTGATCGTGCTCGTGGTGCCCTGGCTCCAGGACTTCTTCGCGCTGAAGCTGGTCGGTGCGCAGATGCCGTGGACGGCGGTGGGCATCGCCGTGATCGCCTCCGCGGCACTGGAATACGCCTGGCGCCTGGTGAGCCGCCACTTCCCCGTGTAGCGGGGAGGCGGCGGCCCACCGCGGCGGCTACTTCACGTCGACGAAGTCACCCGCGGAGTTGACGGCCGGAGTGGAGGCCGTACCGGCGAAGCTGTAGCGCCAGTATCCGTCGACCGAGGCCTTCACCGTGGTCTTCAGGGTGCCGGTGCTGCTCGTCTTGACGGTCTTCACCGTGCTCCAGGTCTTGCTGCCCTTCTTGAGGAACTGCAGCTTGACCGACTGGCCGGTGTAGCCGTGGTACTTGAAGTCGTCCCAGTTGGCCCGCGCCAGCTTGCCGGTGACCGTGAGGGTCTTGCCCTTCTTCACCGGCTCGGGGGCGGCGTTGACGGTCTGCGTGGCCGCCCGCTGGAACTTGAAGCTGCCGGCCTTGTCCTTCCAGTTGTAGTCGCCGTCCTTGGCGTCCGCCCACACGTTGACGTACCAGGTGCCGGCGACGTCGTTGGAGTACGGCAGGTCCACCTTGGGGGCGACGGTGAACGAGGCGGTGCAGGTGCTCCCGGAGCACTTGGTGCTGTCCGGCGTCAGGTAGCCGAATCCGGGGCCCACCAGCTCAATGTCGATGCCCTCGATGCCGGAGTTGTCCTTGGCGGTCACCGCGACGGTGAACTTCTTGACGGCGCTGGTGCCGACCACCACGTTCTTGCCACCGTTGACCGTCACCTTGGTGATGGCGGTGTCGCCGTAGTGGCCGTTGGCCTGGGCAGCCGGTACGGCGAGGGCCAGCAGGCCCAGAGCACCGACGGCGACGGTCGCAGAGGTACGCATGCGCATGTGTTTCCCTGTGGGAAAGGGCCCCTGGTGCGCGAGCGCACCGGCGGGGCCGATCGGTCTGTTGAGCCGGAATGGCTCAACAGACCAGACACGCGAGGGATGTGAAGGGTTGCACGCGAATATGAAGATTTCGCGAAGCCCCCGAAATCGTGGGGCCGAACCGTCAGTCGAACCAGCGGTCCCGGGCCAGTTCGGCGGTGCGGGACGGGTCCTCCAGCAGCGCCGCGACCTCGAAGCGGCGCGGCCACTGGCCCGCCGCCCAGGCCAGGCCCGCCGCGACGCCCTCCAGGGTGGCGGCGTGCACCGTGCCGTCCGGGGTGCGGCGCCAGTCCAGCTCGACGCCGCCCGCGCGCAGTTCGCCGTGCTCGACGTAAGTGTCCGGGGTGCCGGGGCCGAGCAGTACCCGCACCGGCTCCGGGACCTGGTGCTCCTCGCCCTCTGACGTCACCTCCGCCTCGACGCTCTCGCCGAGCCGCCGCACCTGGAACAGCTCGGCCAGCTCCGCCGCGTTCGCCGGGGCGACCGGCAGCAGCGGCAGCCCCGCGGTCAGCGGCAGGAGATCGGGGGCGTCCGCGATCACCGCGTCCGCCGCGTCGACCACCCGTACCTCGCCGTCGACCACGGCCCGCAGCTCGTCCGGCAGCGTGACCTGCTCCGGTTCCAGCTCGGCCAGGGCGGTGTACAGGGAGTGCAGTTGTACGGGACCGACCGTGCGGTCCCCGTCCGCGAGCCGGCCCAGGAGCTCGGCCGCACCGCCGGGTTCGTCCAGCAGGGCGGCGACCGAGGTCCGTACGCCGAGCGAGCGCAGCACCTCGGCGTCGTCGAAGCCCGTCGCGTCCACGGAGTCGTACAGGCCCCTCAGCCGGGGATCGCCCCCGTCCGCGCGCAGGCCCGCCGGGCGGCGGCCGTCCAGCACCGGGTGGTCACGCAGCCACCAGGCGGTGTACGGGCGCACGGACTGCGTGGTGCCGTCCGGGAGGAGCACCCGCACCGGCTGGGTCAGGGCATCGCGCAGCGGGGGGCGGGCCAGCATCGCGAGCGCCTGGGGCCAGGCCTCGTCGTCGACCAGGTCGAGGTCGCGGACGGCGACGAGCTCGGTGGCGACGGGCGGCACCACGGTGTCCGGGAGCTGGTCCAGGATGTCCTCGCACCAGACGTCCACGGCGTCGAGCAGCCCGGCGTCGTCGGACTCCGCGAAGTCTCCGTCGCGGGGCTCCAGTTCGTCCGGGTCCAGCACCACATCGGTGGCCCGTACCAGCGCGAACGTGGCCAGCACCCCGCAGGCGGTGAGCGGCTGCTCGCCCCAGCGCTCGGCCAGCTCCTCGTCGCACAGGGCGAGTTCGCCCTCGCGCATGACGGCGGCGAACGGGCTTTGGGGCAGCACGAGTTCACCCGCGGGGGCGGACTCGCCGTCCTCGTCGGGCAGGGCCAGCGCGCCGAGCCAGGGCTCGTCGCCGGGCAGCAGCTCCGCGTCCCGGACGAGCGTGAGGACGGTGTCCACCAGCTCGTCGCCGTCCAGCGCGTCCTCGTCCCAGATCTCGCCCGCGTCCAGCGAACCGGCGACGGCGGCCCGCACCTGCGGGGTCGTCAGCACGGCGCGCGGGGTGGCGGGCAGGGCGCCCAGCCTCTCCAGGAGCGGGTGCGCGGCGTCCGGGTGGGCGACCTTCAGCCCGAGCCGGGCGAGCCGGTCCAGGACCGGCCCGGTCAGCGCGTCCGGGAGCGGGAGCAGGATCTGCCGGGGGCCGATGGTGGTGCGGGGAACGGCCGGGGCCTCGGGGTCGCCGCCCTGGGAGGCCGTGCCCGCGAGCGGCACCGGCAGCCCGGAGAGCCGGTCCGGGTCGATGCCGGCCAGGCTGTCGTACAGCCGCCGCCACCAGCCCGGATCGCGCTCCAGACCGGCGAGCCGGTCGATCGCCTCGGTCAGCGGCACCCGGGCGACACCCAGCGTGCGCAGCTCGACGCGGCGCTCCAGACCGGCCGGCAGCAGGCAGGGCAGCACTTCCGCCAGCACCGCGACGGTCCCGGCGCCGACCCCCTCCAGCACCTCGGCCTCCAGCGGCCGCAGCGCGGTGGTGGCCTTGCGGCCCTCTTCGGTCCCGGCGTCCCAGCTGTCCCAGCGGTCGGGCTCGGCCGCGGGATCGCGCGGCGCGGCGGGCTCCAGGAACGCGACGCGCGGCAGCCGCTCCAGGATCGCGGCGCGCAGCGCGCCGTCCAGCCCGCCCTTGCCGAGCGGTCCGGGCACGAGCGCGATGGTGGCGGTGGAGACCGGCTGCCAGTCGGCGAGCAGTTCGGCGTACGCGTCGGCCGCGCGCTGCACCAGGAAGTCGGTGAGCGGGCCCGTCGCGGGGTGGCGGCGGGTGGTGTCGAGCGGCAGCGAGGCGATGAGCAGGGCGGGGACGCCGAGCGGTTCGTCGGTGGGCGTCGGCGCGTGCACGACGGGTGCGGTACGGGGGCGCACCGGGGCGCCCTCCGCGTCCACCGGGACGGCCCAGGTCACCGACCAGTGCGGGCGCAGCCGTTCCTCCAGCGGGCGGCCGACGAGCAGGGCGGGCTCCACGGGGCCGTGCCGGGCGACGGTGCGCCAGCGGTTCGTGCCGCGCTCCGAGTCGTCTACGTGGACGTACGGGCCGTGCTGCGAGCGGCTCAACGTCCTTGTGGTGTCCGGGGTTTCGATGACGATCTCGTCGAGCCCGCTCAGCGTGAGCAGCAGCGCGTCGTCCACGGCGGCGAGCAGCCTGCCGACCAGGTCCTCCGCGCCGCCGTCGCGCAGCGGCAGGACGACGACGGTGTCGTAGCCTTCCGGAGCGGTGCCCTCCGCGGGCAGCGGGAGCCGGAGCAGCGGTACGTGTCCGTCGCGGCGGCGCAGTTCGTCGCCCAGCCCCGGGCTGCCGATGGCGGCGTCCCGGGCGAGGTCGCGAGCCTCGGCCAGGGACCAGCGCACGCCGCCGTGCCGGCCGATGACGGCGGGCTCGTCGCTCACCGCGAGCACGGCGGCGAACCCGACGCCGAACCTGCCGACGGCCCCCTCGTGGCCCTCGCGCTTGGCGGACGCGCGCAGCGTGGACAGCGACTCCACCCCGGTGGCGTCCAGGGGCGCGCCGGTGTTCGCGGCGGCGAGGACCGCCGGAGCGGTCGCGGTCGCCGGGTGCAGGGTGAGCCGGAGCCGGCCGGGTGCCTGGGCGCGGGCGGCGGCGTCGGCGGCGTTCTGGGCCAGCTCGACGACGAGGCGGTCGCGGTAGCCGCCGAGTGCGAGGTCCTCCTCGGCGTTGGCGTCCTCCCGGAAGCGGGCGGGTCCGGCGCCCCAGGCGTCGAGCACGCGGCGCCGCAGCCGTGCGGTGCCGAATGGGTCGGCCCCTTCGGTCGCATTCATGCTCACGCTGTGACTCCCTCGTCCGTGGTCCGTACGCGTACCGCGCGCTGCCCAGTGTGCGCCCTGTCCCGGCGCGGGGGTTCCGTCCTCAATCGCCGGACGGGCTGGGTTGTGCGGGGTGCTCCGCCGCTGCGGGGTGCGCCTGCCCCCGGTGGGTGGGGGGTGGTGCCCCTCCGGGGCGTCTCCTCGGAAATGGCGTGTTCACCCCGGACCGCGAGGGACCCGGGTCGTACGCCATTCCCTGCGGGGACCCCCCTGCACGTCCCCACCCCTGCGTCACTCGCGTCTGCAGACGCGGGACGGCCCGGGTTCGGGGGCGTGCAGGGGCGTCCCCGCAGAAAAATGGCGTACTACCCGGCCCCCGCTACGTCTCCGGTCGCCACGCCAGTTTTTGAGGAGACGCCCCGGAGGGACCCCGAACCCCCACCCACCGGGCAGGCGCACCCGCACCCAGCGGAGCACCCGCACAACCCAGCCCGTCCGGCGATTGAGGACGGAACCGGTTCGCCGGGGCACCCCGCACCCCGCACCCCGCACCCCACAAGCGCACCGGAACCCGCGGCGGAAGCCTCAGGAGTGGCCGAGGTCCTCCGACGGCGCGTCCGGCTCCGCCGGCACGGAGCCGGAATCCCGCGCCGGACGAAGCGGATACTCGTCCACCCGCATCGTGTCCAGCGCATGCGGCGCCGGCTTCGGCGGCTTCGGCATCACCGCGGCCTCCGAATGCCCACCGCAGCCGTACGACAGGGACACCACATGCCCGTCCGCCGGACCGAACTCGTTCGCGCACACCCCGAAGGCCTGCTTCAGCGAACCCGCCAGCGGCACCAGGAAGGCACAGGACACACAGGTGGCCGGCGCCGCCTGGGCCATCGGCGTCTTCGCGCCGAACCCCTCGTCCCAGCGGTCGGCCGCCGCGTACAGCCCGTACCGCGACAGCACCCGCGCACGCCGCATCCCGAGCTCGTCCGCGACGGACGCGATCGAACCGCGTCGCGGGGTCCCCGGGCGGGTCGTCAGCTCCGCGTCCTCCGACTCGACGAGCTCGGCCAGCTCACCGGAGACCGGGGAGTTGGGCGGCGGCTCGTCGTCACCGGTGTAACCGGGCTCCAGCCGGAGGTCGTCCGCCTCCGTGGGCAGCAGGTCGCCCGGCCCCATGTCGCCCGGCCGCAGCCGCTCGCTCCACGGCACCCACTCCGGTGCGAGCAGCGCGTCGTCGCCCGGCAGCAGCACCGTTTCGTCCAGCGTGACGTTCTTCGCCCGGGAGGCCCTGGCGACCGTCACCGCCCAGCGCCAGCCCCGGTAGGCGGGGTCCTTGCACTCGAAGTAGTGCGTGACGACCCGGTCCCCCTCGGGGACCACGGCCACATGCTCACCCACGACCCCTGGCGCGGCTGCCTCCTCGGCCGCCGCGCGGGCGAGGTCTACGGCCTCGGCGCACAACCGGTCGGGAACAGGGGTACGGGCCGTACGGCTTCTCGTCGTCGCAGCACTCACAGGTCTCGCTTCTCTCCTACGCCAGTCTCACGAGCGCGCCAGCACATCCATCGATTTCAGCCATTCGGTTGCGGGCGGAGCGGACCTGGGGGCCGCGTCGACGTCCACACCCGTTGTGCCTGCCTCGGGCGCACCTTCTGCAATCCATTCTGCGGGATCACCGAGAGGCGCGCGGCCAAGAACAACCGCCGGTGGCGCGCTACGCACGCTACCCTCTCCGCCGCTTCCCGCCCACCTGCCCGACCCAAACGACGCCGTATCCGGTGCCGTGTCCCGTGTAAAGGGCACTGTCCGGCCATCCGTATCCGCCGGGCCCGCACCCGCTGCGACCTGCCCCGTCACTGACCCGACGGGGCGTCGCGCGCCGCGCCCCGTGCCTGTCCCGGTTCGTGATGACTGGTCCTGGGGCACTATGACCAAGTGGCTTCTGCCAGGTCGCACGACGGACCCGGCCCGCTCCGCAGGACGGGCCGGACGATCGGTCATGCCCTGCGCTCCCCGTTCACCGGGACCGCCCGGGGCATCCGGAAGGCCACACACGCCCACGGGGCGGGGGAATCCGGTCTCGGCAAGCTGATCGAGCTGCACGCGGTGAACGGCGCGGGTGACGTGATGATCACCGTCGCACTGGCGTCCACGGTGTTCTTCTCCGTACCGACGGACCAGGCCCGCGGCCGGGTCGCGCTGTACCTCGCCGTCACCATGGCGCCGTTCATCGTCCTCGCCCCGGTCATCGGCCCGCTCCTGGACCGTCTGCCGCACGGCCGCCGCGCGGCGATGGCGGGCTCCATGCTGGCCCGTGCGCTGCTGGCGCTCACCATGTCGGGCGCGGTCGCCACCGGCGGCCTGGAGCTGTATCCGGCGGCCCTGGGCGTGCTGGTCTGCTCGAAGGCGTACGGGGTCGTGCGCAGCGCCGTCGTCCCGCGCCTGCTGCCACCGCGCTTCTCGCTGGTGAAGGCGAACTCGCGGGTGACCCTCGCGGGTCTCCTCGCGACGGGCGCGGCCGCCCCGGTCGGGGCGGGGCTCCAGACGATCGGCCCGCCGTGGCCGCTCTACGGCGCCTCCGCGATCTTCGTCGGCGGCGCCGTCCTCGCCTTCACCCTGCCGCCCAAGGTGGACTCGGCCAAGGGTGAACGCAAGGCGCGTCTGGTGCACCCGCACGAGGAGGGCGCCGTCCGGCCGGAGCCGCTCCGCAGGGAACCGCTGCGGAAGGACGCCAAGGAGCCGCTCCGTAAGGACGCCACGCCCGGGGCCGCGAAGAGGCGCAGGTGGGCGAGGAACGGCGAGAAGCGGCCGGGGCTGCGTTCGGTCGGCCCGTCCGTCCTGCACGGGCTCCAGGCGAACGCCGCGCACCGCGCGCTCTCCGGCTTCCTGATCTTCTTCCTGGCGTTCCTGCTGCGCGAGCAGCCGCTCTCCGGGCAGAGCGCCGCGATCTCGCTCGGCATCGTCGGCGTGGCGGCCGGGGCGGGCAACGCGCTGGGCACTGCGGTCGGCTCCTGGCTCAGGGCCCGCGGCCCGGAGATCATCATCGCCTCCGTGCTGGGCCTGGCGCTGGGCGTCGCCGTACTGGCCGCGGCCTTCTTCAGCACGGTGATGGTCGCCGCGCTCGCGGCCATGGCGGGCTTCACCCAGGCCCTGTCGAAGCTGTCGCTGGACGCGATGATCCAGCGCGACGTGCCGGAGGAGGTGCGCACCTCGGCCTTCGCCCGCTCCGAGACGCTGCTCCAGATGGCGTGGGTGGTGGGCGGCGCGATCGGGATCTCGCTCCCCCTCAACGGCGTACTGGGCATGGCGGTCGCCGCGGGCGTCCTCGCGCTCGGCGCGGCGGCCTCCGTACGGGGGCTGCTGGGAGCCGCGCGGCGCGGCTCGCCGCACCCCCGCGTGGCATGAGCCGGAGCGACCGATAGCCTTCGGCCCATGACCGTTGCGTTCTTCTCCGGTAAGGGCCGTCGAATCGGCGTCGCTCTTGGTGCCGTGTCCGCGGGACTCCTTGTCCTCTCCGCCTGCGACAAGCCGACGCCACTCGCCACCGTGACGGTCGGCGACAACTCGGTGAACACCGAGGCGTCCTGCTACAACGACGGCAAGGCCCTCAAGGAAGCCGACATCAAGGGCTGCCTCAACAAGAAGGCCGACAAGACCGTCAAGGTCGCCATGGACGACAAGGTCCACTTCGGCGTGGACCCGTCGGTCTCGGACAACGGCTGGACGCTCTTCATCAACGGCCAGCAGGCCGAGCAGGAGCCGTACAAGAAGACCTACCGCTCCATCCCCGGCAGCGCCTTCTTCGCCAGCCAGACCGGCGAGGCCACCGCGGACAAGACGCAGATCAGCATCGTGGAGACCAAGGGCAAGGAGCTGCTGGGCATCTGGCACTTCGAGCTCAAGAAGACCAGCTGACCCACCCCCTCCTGTCGCTTCCCCGGAGGCCCATCCCGTGCGCGTGCTCGTCGTGACCGCAGTCCCGGTGGAACGGGACGCGGTCACGCGTGCGTTCGGGGACGGCTCCGAGGTGTCGGTGCGCCGGGTGCCGGGCGCGGAGATCCACCGCGCGGGCCCCTTCGACGTGCTCGCGGGCGGCGCGGGACCGGCCGCCTCGGCGGCCTCCACCGCGTTCGCCCTGGCCTCCGACCGCTATGACCTGGTGATCTCGGCGGGCATCGGCGGCGGCTTCACCGGCGTCGCCCCGGTCGGCTCGCTCGTCGTGGCCGGCCGCATCGGAGCGGCGGACCTGGGTGCCGAGACCCCCGCGGGCTTCGTGCCCGTCACCGATCTCGGCTTCGGCCGGGTCTGGCACTTCCCGCCCCGCTCGCTGGTCCGCGCGGTGGCCGCCGCGACCCACGCGGTGACCGGCGACGTCCTCACCGTCTCCACCGTGACCGGCAGCGCGGAGCGCGCCGCCGCCCTCCTCGCCGCGCACCCCGGCACCGTCGCGGAGGCCATGGAGGGCTTCGGGGTCGCGGAGGCGGCGGACCGGCTCGACCTGCCCGTCCTGGAGATCAGAGCCGTCTCGAACGCCGTCGGCCCCCGCGACCGTGACGCCTGGCGCATCGGGGACGCGCTGACCGCGCTCACCGACGCGTTCGGCAAGCTCATACCCGTACTGGAAGGCTGGACGACCCCACATGACCGCGACCACTCATGACCCGCTGCGCATCGCCTTCTCGCCGTGCCCGAACGACACGTTCGTCTTCGACGCCTGGGCACACGGCCGGGTCCCGGACGCGCCCGCCCTCGATGTCACCTTCGCGGACATCGACATCACCAACGGCATGGCGGAGCGCGGCGAGCTGGACGTACTGAAGGTCTCGTACGCGGTGCTGCCCTGGGTCCTCGATGAGTACGCGCTGCTGCCGTGCGGCGGCGCGCTGGGACGGGGCTGCGGGCCGCTCGTCCTGACGCGCGAGCCGGGCACGGACCTGACGGGCAGGACCGTCGCCGTGCCGAGCGAGCGCTCCACCGCGTACCTGCTGTTCCGGCTCTGGGCGGCGGAGGCGGTGCCGGGCGGCGTGGGCGAGATCGTCGTCATGCCGTTCGACGAGATCATGCCGGCGGTACGGGACGGCAAGGTCGACGCCGGTCTCGTCATCCACGAGGCGCGCTTCACGTACCAGAACTACGGTCTGCACAACCTGGCCGACATGGGCCGCCACTGGGAGGACACGACCGGGCTGCCGATCCCGCTCGGCGCGATCATCGCGAAGCGCTCCCTGGGCGCGGAGACGCTGAAGCTGCTCGCGGAGTCGGTGCGCGCGTCGGTGCGGATGGCGTGGGACGACCCGCAGGCCTCCCGCCCGTACGTCCAGGAACACGCCCAGGAGATGGACCCGGCCGTCGCCGACCAGCACATCGGCCTGTACGTGAACGAGTTCACCGCGGACCTCGGCGAGGACGGCTACGCGGCGATCCGCGGCCTGCTGACCCGCGCCGCGGCCGAGGGGCTGGTACCGCCCCTCGGACCGGACGCGCTGTCGTATCCCTGAGCCGGGGTCCCGCACGTCCCCCGTCGAGTCCTGAGCCAGAGTCCCGCGCCAGGGGCCCGTACGTCACACGTCGAGCTGGTCCGCGACCGCCCGCAGCAGGCCGGCGATCTTCGCTCCGGCCGCCTTGTCGGGGTAGCGGCCGCGCTCCAGCATCGGCGTGATGTTCTCCAGCACGGTCGTCAGGTCCTGCACGATCGACGCCAGCTCGTCCGGCTTGCGGCGCTGGGCGGCCGCGACGGACGGGGTCGGGTCGAGGATGGCCACGGAAAGCGCCTGGTCACCGCGCTGCCCGGCGACCACGCCGAATTCGACGCGCTGGCCGGGCTTGAGTGCGTCGACTCCGGTGGGGAGCACCGACGAGTGCACGAAGACGTCACTGCCGTCGTCGCGGGAGAGGAAGCCGAAGCCCTTCTCGCTGTTGAACCACTTGACCTTGCCAGTCGGCAAAGCACGCACCCCATCTCAACCCGTATGCCGGAACAGAGCCTCAGCAGGCCAGGCCGTCCAGTGATCGCGCTCCCCCTGCTGGCAGCAGCCTCCACAGATGAAGTACCCCTCGTCAAGGCAGGTCATCCGGACTGGTGTCCTGAAAGAACTACTCTGACCGTGTGAGTACTTCCCCTTCTGGCGCGGGCGACCTGCTGGTCCGGCTCGGCGCGATCATCTTCTTCATCGGCGCGCTGGCCACACTGGTCACGATGGCCCCGCTGTTCCTCGGCACCGAGCCGTTCCCGCCCATCGCGTACGCGGTGTGCATGCTGATGGGCGTCGGATTCCTGGTCGCCGCGGCGGGCGTCGTCCGCTCGGCGCGGGCGGGCGCTCCGCAGCGGTAGGGCGACGAGCGCGGGGCGCTTGCCCGGCCCGTCGTGCGGGGGCTCGTGGAGGGAGCGGGGCCGCTTTCGGTACCGGACGACGTCCCGGTCGCAGCGCTGCGCTCCCGGGGCGGCGCACATCTGTCCTGAAATGCGTGACACCTGCAACGAATCCCCCGGTACAGATGAAGCCTTCCTGACAAGACCGCCGAGACCGCCAGTGCATTCGAGGCGGAGTTCACCGCTTGCAGCCACGGCGTGGTGGGTGCCGGGGCACCGCGGCGGCAGGGCCTCCTACGCCGCGTACCCGTTCGCCGCGTACGCGGTCAGCCAGGCCGGGAACTCCGTCAGGGAGGACAGGACCACGTCCGCGCCGGCCGAGCGGAGCTCGTCCGCGGTGCACGGGCCCGTCGTCACGCCCACCGACAGGGCGCCCGCGGCGCGTGCGCCGCGTACGTCGCCCGTGTGGTCGCCCACGTAGACGCCCGCCCCGTGCTCGCGCAGGGCCTCCGCCTTCGCCTCCGCCCACAGGCCGCCGGTCAGCACGTCGGGCTCGATCCCCACGTGGGTCAGGTGCAGCTTGGCGCTCGGCTCGTACTTGGCGGTGACGACCATCGTGCGGCCGCCCAGTGCGCGGATCGCCTCGACCGACTCGCACGCGCCGGGCATGGCGGGTGACGGGGCGATCGCGTATGTGGGATACATCTCACGGTAGCGGTGGACCATGGCGGGCACCTCAGCCGCCGGGAACCAGTTGACCAACTCGTCCTCCAGCGGAGGTCCCAGCCGGCTGACCACGAGATCGGCGTCGATCACCGCCCCCGTCTCGGCGGAAAGAGCCAGGTAGCAGGCCTTGATGCCGGGCCGTGAGTCGATGAGCGTCATGTCCAGGTCGAAGCCGACCATCAGCGCGTGCGATGCCATGGCCTCCATTGTGCCGAGCGGACGGGGGACCCGGTACACCCCCGGGCCGCCGCCCGGAGCCAGGAGGGTCGACAACGGCTCCTCCCACCGCGGCAAGGCCGCAATGGACCTGCGCAGCCTGGAACGCGGTGAAGGCGGCGGGCCGCCCCGGGCGCTTGCGGTCGTCCAGTCCCGGCGGGCCGAGGTCGGCGAACCGGCTCCGCCAAGTGCGCACGGTGTCCACGTGCACTCCCACCTCAACGGCGATACGCGCGTTGGACCTGCCCCGGGCCGCCCGGAGCACGATCCGCGCTCGCACCCTGGCCCGGTGTTCGGTCTTGTGGCCCCCGGCCGCCTTCTTCAACCGGAGCCGCTCGGCGGCCCTCACGGGGATTGCGGCGGGCGTGACTATCGATCGGGTGGCTCAGGAGAGAGGGTGCCGCGTGCCGTCGGCGACGGCGTGGAGCTTGTCGGGGTTGGCCACGTTGTGGATGGTCGAGATGCGGCCTTCCGGGTCGAAGTCGAAGGTCAGCGTGGCGATCACGCGGTCCGGGCCGCGGAAGACCACGCCGGGGCCGCCGTTGATCGAGGTGAGCTCCGCCCGCATCTGCCCGGGCTCGATGCCCTGGTAGGTCACGGTGCCGAGCGCGGCGAACCAACCGGCCACGGTTTCCAGGCCGACGACCGGCTTGAGGGCCTGGCGTACCTTGCCGCCGCCGTCGGTCCACAGCGTCACGTCGGGGGAGAGCAGCTCCATGAGGGTGTTGATGTCGCCGCCCGTCGCCGCTGCGAAGAACCGCTCGGTGACGTCGCGCTGGCGGGCACGGTCCGCGGTGAAACGGGGCCGGCGGGCCTGGACGTGCTCGCGGGCGCGGTGCGCGGCCTGCCGGACCGCCGGCTCCGAGCGCTCCACAGCGTCGGCGATCTCCGCGTAGCTGAAGGCGAAGACCTCCTTCAGCACGAAGACCGCGCGCTCCAGAGGGCTCAGCGTCTCCAGGACGACCAGCAGGGCCGTGGAGACCGAGTCCGCCGTGGCGACGCCGTCGGCGGTGTCCGGGCCGGTGAGGATCGGCTCGGGCAGCCAGGGCCCGACGTAGGTCTCGCGCTGGTGGCGGGTCGAACGGAGCCGCTCCATCGCCAGGTTGGAGACGATCCGGGTCAGATAGGCCTTGGGGTCGGCGACCTGGGAACGGTCGGCCGCCGACCACTTGAGCCAGGCGTCCTGGACCGCGTCCTCTGCGTCGGCGGCGGAGCCGAGGATGCGGTAGGCGACGGAGAAGAGCAGGGTGCGGTACTGCTGGAAGGCGAGCTGGTCGGGGCTGGTCTGCTGCGGCTGGGTCACTTGGCGCTCCTGATCCGGGTGTAGCGGCCGCCGTGCGGCCAGAGGGCGCCCGAGGCGGGCATCTTCTTCATACGGGCGAAGGTCGCCCACGGCGCCGCGGTGACCGTCTCCTTGTACTTCGCGGCCCGCTTGCCGGTCAGCACGATCCGGCGGGGGCTGTCGTCGGGGCGGGTGAACTGCACGACGGCGTCGTTGCGGCCCAGGCTGACGGGTGTGTGGTAGTAGCCGAAGCGGAAGGGCTTGGGCTCCTTGCCGGCCAGCACCCGCAGGATCGAGAGAGCCGCTTGAACGCCGGTGGGCATGCCGCCCTGGCAGGTCCCGTGCATCACGCCGTAGCCCTGACGGATCGCCGCCGCGTCGCCCACGGCGTAGACGTCCGGGTGGGAGACCGAGCGCAGCGCGCTGTCGGTGACCACCCGGCCGCGCTCGTCGACCGTCAGGCCGGCGGCCGTGGCCAGCGGCGAGACACGGGTGCCGCTGGTCCACAGCACCGCGGCCGCCGGGATGCCGGTGCCGTCGGCGAGCTCGACGCTGTCCGGCAGCACCTTGACCACCTCGACGCCGCTGCGTACCTGCACGCCGAGCCGGGCGAGCGCCGCGTCCAGGTGTGCCTTGGCCTTCGGGTGCATGCCCGCGCCCGGCTCCTGCCGGCCGAGGAGCACCACCTGGAGCTCCGGGAGCCGCTCGGCTATCTCCGCGGCGGCCTCGACGCCGGTGAGGCCGCTGCCGCCGACCACGACGGTCCCGCCGTCGAGCCGGGTCAGCTGGTCGGCGAGGAGGGCGGCGTCCTGCGGGCTGTCGAGGGTGTAGGCGTGGTCGTCCACGCCGGGGACGGCGGCGGTGTCCGCGATGCTGCCCAGGCCGTAGACCAAGGTGTCGTAGCGCAGGACTTGGTCGTCGTCGATCCGGACGGTCTTCGCCTCGGCGTCCACGGCGGTGACCCAGCCGCGGACGAAGCCGGCCCCGGTCCCGTCCAGCAGGTCCGGGATGTTCATCTCGGCGGTCTCCTGACCGGTGGCGGTCATGTGCAGTCGGAGCCGCTCGGTGAAGGTGTCGTACGGGTTGACCAGCGTCACGCGCAGGTTCCCGCGCTTCCTGGTGCGGGCCGCAAGCTGGATCGCCGCCGAGAGCCCGGCGTAACCGGCGCCCAGGACCAGGACCTCGTGCTGCTGCGCTGCTGTCGCGTTCATCGCTCTGCTGCCTCTTTCGTGTCGGTCGTTCCCGCCGTGCGAACGACCACCAGACGCAAGCTGAACTCCCGTTCGTGACATGAGGCCGGAGTGGCCTGCGTCACATTGCGAAGAGAGAACAAATGCACGGCATGAGCCCCCCGAGCGCCGCGACGCAGCATTCAACCATGATCGAACTGGCTCCGCGCGGGAACTGACGAGCCATCAGGAGCCGCAGGTCAGCGGCAGGGCGTGCGGCTTCCCCACCGCCCGCGAGCACGACCGCCTCTACACCAGCCCCCGACCAGCAGAACTACACCCACACCGCTTGATCGCGAGCTTCACTCAGGACGAACCGCACCCACATCGCCGATCGCCATCACCTCGATCCCTGAACGGCGGCGCCCACGACCAGCTCCGACGGCAACCCCCGAAGGACTTCCGGAGCCGACCACTTAGACTTAGCCAAGCCTTACTTTGCTTCGCTTTTCGATTGGGTCCGATGCCAGCCGCCGCACCACGCCGCTCCAGACGCGCTCTCATGACGGCGGCGGCCGTCCTGGCGCTGCTGTTCGCCGTACTGCTCAGCCTCGCCGTGGGGGCACGCTCCATCGCCCCGTCCGCCGTCCTGGACGCCCTGCTGCACGGCGGGCACTCCGACGCCGCCGAGGTAATCCGGAACATGCGGGTGCCCCGCACCCTGATCGGGCTGATGGTCGGCGCCGCCCTCGCCCTCGCCGGCACGGTGCTCCAGGGCATCACCCGCAACCCCATCGCCGACCCCGGCATCCTCGGCATCAGCCAGGGCGCCTCGGTCGGGGTGGTGCTGGCCATCGCGTACGCGGGCATCCACACCCTCACCGGGTACGTCTGGTTCGCCTTCGCCGGGGCGGCGATCGCCTCCGTCGCGGTGTACGCCATCGCCTCCAGCGGACGCGGCGGCGCCACCCCGGTGAAACTCGCGCTCGGCGGCGCCGCGATCAACGCGCTGCTGGTCTCCGTGACCATGGCCGTACTGACGACCAAGGCGTCCGCGCTGGACGAGTTCCGGTTCTGGCAGGTCGGTTCGATCGCCGGCCGCGAGGCCCAGATCGCCCAGCAGATCTGGCCGTTCCTGCTGGTCGGCACGGTCCTCGTGCTCTCCGTCGCCCGCGGGCTCGACGCGCTCGCGCTCGGCGAGGACATGGCGAAGGGGCTCGGGCAGAAGATCGCGACCGTACGGATCGTCGGCGGCATCGGCGCCACCGTGCTCACCGGAGTCGGCGTCGCGGCGGCCGGGCCGATCGCGTTCATCGGCCTCGCCGTCCCGCACATCGCCCGCGCGATCGTCGGCAGCGACCACCGCTGGGTGCTCCCGATGGCCGCCCTGATCGGACCCGTGATGCTGCTCGTCTCCGATGTGATCGGCCGGATCGTCTTCCCGCCGAGCGAGGTCCCGGCCGGGGTCATGACGGCGCTCATCGGGGTGCCCTTCCTGGTCACCCTGGTGCGCCGGAAGGCGGTGCCCGCATGAGCGCCACCACCGCCGCCGTGCGGCCTGCCGGGTACAGCGTCCTCAAGGTCGGGGCGCGCGGACGGTTCCTGCTGCACCGCCGGGCCGCGCTCGTCGCCGCCTCGCTCGTCGTCCTGCTGGCCGTCGTCTGCGTCGCGTACCTCTGCGTCGGCGAGAGCTTCGTCGCGCCCGGCGAGGTCCTGAAGGTGGTCCTGGGCAGGCCGTCCGCCGACGAACTCGTCGTCGGCACCCTGCGGCTGCCCCGCATGGTCGTCGGGCTGCTCGTCGGCCTCGCCTTCGGGATCGCCGGCGCACTGATCCAGACCGTCGCCCGCAACCCCCTCGCGAGCCCGGACATCATCGGCATCAGCCAGGGCGCGAGCGCGCTCACGGTCGGCGCGATGACGTTCGGCATCACCTCGTACACCGTCCTGCCGTACCTGTCGGTGATCGGCGGGGTCGCGGCCGCCGCGCTCGTCTACGCCTTCGCCTGGCGCGGCGGGCTGCACGCCACCCGCTTCGTCCTCATCGGCATCGGCTTCGCCATCGCCCTGCGCTCGGTCACCACCCTGTTCCTGACCAAGGGCGACTACCTCGTCGCCCAGCAGGCGCAGATCTGGATGACCGGCTCGCTCAACGGCCGCGGCTACGACGAGGCAGCGCCCATCGGCTGGACGCTGCTGATCCTGCTGCCCGCCGTCCTGTGGGCGGCCCGCGCGCAGCGCACCGTGACCATGGACGACGACACGGCGACCGCGCTCGGGGTACGCCTCGGCCGGGTACGGCTCGGACTCGTCGCGCTCGGCGTGGTCCTGGCGTCGGTGGCGACGGGGACGGCCGGGCCGGTCGACTTCGTCGCCCTGCTCGCCCCGCAGATCGCCCGCCGGATGACCAGGACCGCCCAGATCCCGCTGTTCTGCTCCGCGTTGCTCGGCGCGGTCATCGTCGTCTTCGCGGATCTGCTGGCCCGCAGGCTCTTCTCCCCCACCGAACTGCCGGTGGGCGTCCTGACGGCGGCGGTCGGCGCCCCGTACCTGATCTGGCTGATCATCCGCGGTCACGGTGGCCGCAGGGGAGGCAACGCATGACCACCACCCGGAAGCAGGACGCGGCGACCAGCAGGCTGACGGTGGCCGGGCTGACCCTCGCGTACGAGGACCGCACCGTCGTCCACGAGCTGGACCTCGCCGTCCCCGACGGCCGGGTGACGGTCATCGTCGGGCCGAACGCCTGCGGCAAGTCGACGACGCTGCGCGCGCTCGGCCGGCTCCTCAAGCCGCGCGGCGGGGCGGTGCTGCTGGACGGCACCGAGCTGTCGAAGATCCCCACGAAGAAGATCGCCCAGTCGATCGGGCTGCTCCCGCAGACCCCGGTGGCCCCCGAGGCGATCACCGTCTCCGACCTGGTCGCCCGCGGCCGCCAGCCCCACCAGCACTGGTGGCAGCAGTGGTCGCAGGAGGACGAGCGGGCGGTGACGGACGCCATGGAGCGCACCGACATCACCGCGCTCGGCTCCCGCTCGGTGGACGAACTGTCCGGCGGGCAGCGGCAGCGGGTGTGGATCGCGATGGCGCTCGCCCAGGAGACCGATCTGCTGCTGCTCGACGAACCGACCACGTACCTCGACATCGCCCATCAGGTGGAGGTCCTCGACCTGGTGCGCCGGCTCGCCGCCCCGGCCGCCGACGGCACCAGGGGCCGGACCGTGGTGACCGTGCTCCACGACCTCAACCAGGCCGCCCGGTACGCCGACCACCTGGTCGCCATGAAGGCGGGCCGGATCGTCGCGGAGGGCCGCCCCGAGGACGTCGTCACCGCCGAGCTCGTCCGCGAGGTCTTCGGCCTGGACGCGGTGATCGTCCCGGACCCGGTGACGGGTTCGCCGCTCGTCGTGCCGGGAGCGCCCTGGCAGCCCGCGCACGCGTCCTGAACCCGGACTCCCGCACCCCACCCCCGACGAAAGGCAATCCATGGCCACCTCCGTCCGCCGCCGTGGCCTCACCCTCGGCGCACTCGCCCTGACCGGCGCACTCGCACTCTCCGCCTGCGGCTCCTCCGACTCCGACTCCGGCGCCAAGGGCGACGGCGCCTCTTCGGCGGGCGGCGGCACGCACACCGTCAAGACGGCGATGGGCGACGTGAAGGTCCCGGCGCACCCCCAGCGCGTCGTGGTCCTGGACACCGGAGAGCTGGACTCCGCGCTCACCCTCGGCGTGGAGCCCGTCGGCGGGACGCACTCGGCGACCGAGGACGGCTTCCCCGCCTACCTGCCGGCGGCGAGGACGAAGGGCATCAAGGAGGTCGGTGAGATCGCCAATCCCAACATGGAGGCCGTCGCCTCCCTGAAGCCGGACCTGATCCTCACCAGCAAGGTCCGCGACGGCGACCGCTACAAGCAGCTCAGCGCGATCGCCCCGACCGTGATGACGGAGTCCACCGGCTCGGACTGGAAGAACAACTTCAAGGTCCACGCGGAGGCGCTCGGCAAGCAGGCGGAGGCGGAGAAGGTCATCGCCGCGTACGACGCCCATGTCGCGAAGGTGACGGAAGCGGTCGGCGGCAAGAAGAAGGCGGCGGCCACCGACGTCAACTTCGTACGCTTCGTCGAGGGCGCGGACATCCGCATCTACGGCAAGCAGAACTACATCGGCTCGATCCTCGCCGACATCGGCATGGGCCGCCCCGCCATCACGGACAAGGCCAAGGACGGCTTCTCGTACGACGTGTCGCCCGAGAAGATCGACCTCGCGGACGCGGACGCCGTCTTCACCTCGACGTACGGCGACCCGGACAAGGCGGGCACGACCCGGACGATGAAGAGCGGGCTGTGGAAGAACCTGAAGGCCTCCAAGGACGGAAAGGTCTTCAAGGTCGACGACCGGCTGTGGATCGCGGGCATCGGCTACACGGCGGCCGACCAGATCCTCGACGAGTTCCAGACGAAGATGACGGGCTGACAGCGGGGCCCTCGGGCGGGCGGCAGCGGGGCCCTTGGCTTGCCCGTTTGCGGGGCGCGGGGTTCCGTCCTCAATCGCCGGACGGGCTTGCTTGTGCGGGTGCTCCGCGTTGCGCGGGGGTGCGCCTGCCCGGTGGGTGGGGGTTCGGGGTCCCTCCGGGGCGTCTCCTCAAAAACTGGCGTGGCAACCGGAGACGTAGCGGGGGCCGGGTAGTACGCCATTTTTCTGCGGGGACGCCCCTGCACGCCCCCGAACCCGGCCGTCCCGCGTCTGCAGACGCGACTGATGCAGGTGGGGACGTGCAGGGGGGTCCCCGCAGGGAATGGCGTACGACCCGGGTCCCTCACGTACCCGGGTGAACACGCCATTTCCGAGGAGACACCCCGGAGGGGCACCACCCCCCCCACCCACCGGACCAGGCGCACCCCGCAGCGGCGGAGCACCCCGCACAACCCAGCCCGTCCGGCGATTGAGGACGGAACCCCGCACCCCGGACAGCGGCGGCCGACACCGCAGACCACAGGCCCCCGGGCCTGTCAGCGCAGGAGCGACGCCGCGTCGCCCATCACGACGACGGGTTCCCTGGCCGGGTCGAGCAGGCCGAGCAGCTCCCTCATCCGGTCCTCCGTGACCGAGACGCAGCCCTGGGTGGGGCCGCCGTGGTCGACGTGGATCCAGATGCCGCCGCCGCGCTCCGGGCCGAGCGGGCGGGTGTGGTCCAGGGGGGAGGTGCCGGGGAGGCGGTTGTAGTCGATGGCGATGACGTAGTCGAAGGACCCCTCCAGCGGCTCCCCGTGGAAGCCCTCGCCCGCCACCTTGAAGTCCGGGCTCAGGTCGTACGGGAACGCCGTGGCCGGGGGGTCGAGCCGGCCGCCGGCCGCGGTCAGGGTGAAGACGCCGACGGGTGAGCGGAGGTCGCCCTCCCAGTGCTCGCCCGTCCAGCCGTTCAGGGCGTTGTGGGCGGGCCAGGGCGCCATCGCCGCCCGCCAGTCCGCGGTGGGGCCGTCGCGGGTGTAGAGCACGGCGGTGGAGCGGTTGGAGTCCACGGACTCACCGGTGACGACGAACGCCTGGCGGGTGCCGGCCGGGATCGCCGCCCTGGTCCGCGGGCCGAGCCCGGGGATCTCACGGGGCGGGGCCGGCGACGGTCTGGGCGGCGCGGCGGCGGCCGAGGACGGCGCGGGGGCCGTCGCGGGCGGCGACACGACGGCCCCGGGCGGACCGGGGACACCGGAGGCATCCGAGGCCCCCTTGAGGGCGGCGCTGCCCCCCGTACCGAAGAGACCGCCCGATCCGCACCCGGTCAGCAGCAGGACGAGGACGGCGCAGAAGACGTACGGCAGCCGCAGGGGCACGCACGAGCGGGGCACGGACACGGAGGAGCTCCTCAGCAGTCGGTGGCGAAGCCGCAGGGGCTCGGCGGACACGGCCTGGGGGTCCGCTGTGCCGATGTCGGCCCAGGCAGTCTTTGCCGCAGCCGGGACCGGCCAATCCGGCGCCGGGGCCATCCGGCTGTACCCGTTCAGGTGATTCGTGTACTTGTATGCCCGCAGCCCGGGTGTGAGCAGGCCCCACCAGGACGTGAAACAGCCCCCGGCCGACCGGCCGGGGGCTGTTTCACGTGGAACCGAAGCGGAACCGCTGACGCTACTTCGCGCCGGTGTCCCTGACGACCGAGTCCTTGGCCTCGGCCTTCTCCTTCGCGGGCGCGACCGGCTTGCGGAGCTGGATGTTCAGCTCGCGCAGCCGCGTCTCCTCCAGCACCGTGGGCGCGCCCATCATCAGGTCCTGGGCGTTGCCGTTCAGCGGGAAGGCGATCGTCTCGCGGATGTTGGGCTCGTCGGCCAGCAGCATCACGATGCGGTCGACGCCCGGGGCGATGCCACCGTGCGGCGGGGCGCCGAGGCGGAAGGCGCGGAGCATGCCCGCGAACTCCTGCTCGACGGTCTCGCGGTCGTAGCCGGCGATCTCGAAGGCCTTGAGCATCAGCTCGGGCTCGTGGTTGCGGATGGCGCCGGAGGACAGCTCGATGCCGTTGCAGACGATGTCGTACTGCCAGGCGAGGATGGAGAGCGGGTCCTTCTCCTCCAGGTCCTTCAGTCCGCCCTGGGGCATCGAGAAGGGGTTGTGCGAGAAGTCGATCTTCCCGGTGTCCTCGTCCTTCTCGTACATCGGGAAGTCGACGATCCAGCAGAACCGGAAGACGCCGTCCTCGAAGTGGCCGGCGCGCTTGGCGGCCTCGACGCGGACGACCGACATGATCTTGGAGACCTCGTCGAACTCACCGGCGCCGAAGAACACGGCGTGGCCGGGAACGAGGGAGAGCCGCTCGGTGAGCGTCTTGACGTCCGCCTCGGTGAGGAACTTGGCGATCGGGCCCGCCAGCTTGCCGTCCTCGCCGACCCGGACCCAGGCCAGGCCCTTGGCGCCGTGCTCGACGGCGTAGTCACCGAGGCCGTCGAAGAACTTCCGGGACTGGCCCGCGGTGTCCGGCACCGGGAGCGCGCGGACGTGCTTGCCGGCGAAGGCCTTGAACTCCGAGTCCGCGAAGACGTCGGAGATGTCCACCAGCTCCAGCTTGGCGCGCAGGTCCGGCTTGTCGTTGCCGTACTTCAGCATCGACTCGCGGAACGGGATGCGCGGGAAGGGCGAGGTGACGTGGCGGCCGTTGCCGAACTCCTCGAAGAGCTCGGTCATCAGCTTCTCGATCGGGCGGAAGACGTCCTCCTGCTCGACGAAGGACATCTCGACGTCGAGCTGGTAGAACTCGCCGGGCGAGCGGTCGGCGCGGGCGTCCTCGTCGCGGAAGCACGGCGCGATCTGGAAGTAGCGGTCGAAGCCTGAGATCATCAGCAGCTGCTTGAACTGCTGCGGGGCCTGCGGCAGCGCGTAGAACTTGCCGGGGTTCAGCCGGGACGGGACCACGAAGTCACGGGCGCCCTCGGGAGAGGTCGCGGTGAGGATCGGGGTCGCCATCTCGTTGAAGCCGAGGGCCACCATCTTCGAGCGGATCGAGGCGATCACGGAGGAGCGCAGCATGATGTTGCGGTGCATGCGCTCGCGGCGCAGGTCGAGGAAGCGGTACTCCAGACGCCGCTCCTCGTTGACCCCGTCCTCCGCGTTGATCGTGAAGGGCAGCGGGGCGGCCTCGCCCAGCACCTCGACCTCGGTGACCTCGATCTCGATCTCGCCGGTCGGGAGCTCCGGGTTCACGTTGTCGGCGCCACGGGCGGAGACCTTGCCGTCGATCCGTACGACGGTCTCCTTGGTCAGCTTCGCCAGGGCGTCGTTGCCGGGGGTACCGGGGCGGGCGACGAGCTGCACCAGACCGTAGTGGTCGCGCAGATCGATGAAGAGGATGCCACCCAGGTCTCGGCGATTGTGCAGCCAGCCGCTCAGCCGGACGTCGGTGCCGACGTCAGAGGCGCGGAGCTCGCCGCAGGTGTGGGACCTGTACCGATGCATCGTCGTTCATCCAGTCTTCGCGGTTGGGGGCAGATACAGCCACCCCAGGCTACCGCCCGCGACCCGGCCGTTTCATTGCCATTGTCCCCGGCAAGGGCGCCAGGGGGCGTGGCCGCCGGGACCGCCGGTGGCGTTTGGGGGCTACATCTTCTTAAAGTGGGGCAATGCGCACCGAGGATGTCCTGGCCGCGACCGCGACCGGTCTCTGGCGCTGGGACAACGCCGCCGGGACCGTCACGCTCGACGCGGAGGCGGCCCGGCTGCTGGAGCTGCCCTTCGAATCGGGCGTCTTCCGTGAGTCGGAGGTGCGCTCCCGTTTCCATCCCGTCGACTGGAACGAGATCTACGGGGTGGTCAACCTGGCCGTCGCCGAGGGCACGCTGGCCGAGGCCCGGCTGCGGATCGTGGACGGCCACGGGCGGGTGATGCGTACCGTACGGAGCCGTTCCCGGCCGCTGCCGCCCGTGGAGAGCGGCGACGCGGACTACGTGCTGCTCGGCACCCTCCAGGAGGTGGCGGAGCCGCAGCCCGGCACCGAGGGGGCGCAGAACCGGATCACCGGCGACTGGCGCCGGTCCCGGGAGGCGTTCCTGCTGGACGCGGGGCGGGCGCTGGCCGAGGCCCGGTCCACGGCGGAGGTGCTGCGTGTCGCCTACTCGCTCTCCATGCCGGGTTTCTCGCCGGAAGGGCTGGCGGTCTTCGGGGTCGAGGGCGAGCGGCTGACGATCGTCGGGCACCACGGTCACCACCCCGGTGACGAGGGGCCGTTCGACGAGATGCCGCTGGAGACCGACTACCCGGCCGCCGAGGTCGTACGGACGGGGCGGGCGATCTATCTGCCGAGCCCGGAGGACTACTACGACCGCTACCCGGCCACCTGGCCGCTGGCCCGCCGGTTCGGGCGCCGTTCCTGGGCCTTTCTGCCGCTGATCGTGGCGGGCCGCACGATGGGCGCCTGGATGGCCGGTTTCCGGCACCCGGTGTCGTTCTCGCCGGACGAGCGGGCGGTGCTGACGACGGTGGCCAGGATGCTCGCGCAGGCGCTGGCCCGCGCCGGGATCGCCGAGACCGAGCGGGAGCTGTCCGAGGGGCTCCAGCGCACGATGATGCCGTCCCTGGGGGCCGTCATCCCGGGGATGACGGTGGCCGCACGGTACGTGCCGACCGGGGGCGGGCTCCAGGTCGGCGGCGACTGGTACGACATGATCCCGCTGCCCAACGGCCGGGTCGCCCTCGTCATCGGCGACGTCCAGGGCCATGACGTGCGGGCCGCCGGGCTGATGGGCCAGTTGCGGATCGCCCTGCGCGCGTACGCCTCCGAGGGGCACCGCCCGGACGCGGTGCTCTCGCGGGCCTCGCGCTTCCTCTCCGGGCTCACCGAAGCGCACGAGGACGCGGAGCACGCCGAACCGCGCTTCGCGACCTGCCTGTACGCCGAGGCGGACCCGGCCACCGGCACCCTCGACATCGCACGCGCCGGGCACCCCGACCCCGTGGTGATGACGCCCGACGGGACCGCGTTCATCCGGCAGACCGCGGGCGGGCTCCCGCTGGGCATCGAGGCGGACACGGACTACCCGACGACCCGGTTCACCCTGGAGCCAGGAGAAACGATCATGCTCTGCACGGACGGGCTGATCGAGACCGGCGGGCACGACCTGGCCACCGGCTGGGTCCGGCTGCGGCCGATCCTGGAACGGCACACCAGCGATCTGGAGAAGCTCGCGGACGCCCTGGTGCAGGCGGTGCACGGGCCCGCCTCGCACTACACGACGGGCCCGCTCGCGGACCGCCGCGAGGACGACGTCGCGGTGCTGCTGCTGCGCCGGGAGAGCCCGGCGACCCGGACGGCTCCGCCGCGGCGGACCGCGATGACCATCGCCCAGGCCGAACCGGAGCGGATCGCGGCGGCCCGGCAGCAGGTGCGCGAGATGCTGCACGACTGGGCGGACCCGGAGCAGGTCGATTCCGCCGTGCTGATGATCTCCGAGATGGCCACGAACGTGCTGGTCCACACGGACGGCGACGCGCTGATGGTGGCGCAGGCCAGCGGGGAGCACGGGGAGCGGCGGCTGCGGGTGGAGGTGGCCGACGGCAGCGACGAGCTGCCGCACAAGCGGCGGCCCGGCGAGATGGCGTCCAGCGGGCGGGGACTGGTGCTGATGGAGATGCTCGCCGACGCGTGGGGGGTGGACCCGCGCGGTGAGGGCAAGTCGATCTGGTTCGAGCTGTACGAATCGACGGAGCCGGTGGAGTTGGCGGAGGCGGAGCCGGTCCGGCTTCCGGAGCGGTAGCCGGGGACCGGTGTTGCGGGGGCGGCTGCGTGGGCGCCCCCGCGCGTTCGGGCACTCCGGCGCGAGGGTTCCGTCCTCAAGCGCCGGACGGGCTGGGTGCGCCCGGCGGGCTGGGCGGTGGGGCGTCCGAGGTGTCTGTCGGCGGCAGTCGGCCGTTGCGCAGTTCGCCGAGGACGCCGAACGCCGCCGCGCACACCGGGACCGCGAGCAGCATCCCCAGCAGGCCCGCCACGCTCGCGCCCGCCGTCAGCGCGATCATGATCGTGGCGGGGTGCATCTGGACCGTACGGCTCTGGATCATCGGCTGGAGGATGTGGCCCTCCAGCACCTGCACGGCGAGCACGATCCCGAGCGCCCAGAGCGCGATCACGAAGCCCCGGTCCGCGAGCGCCACCAGGACCGCGACGGCCCCCGAGATGAACGCCCCCAGATACGGGATGTAGGCGCCGACCAGCACGAGCGCGCCCAGCCCCACCGCACCGGGCACCCGCAGGATCAGCAGGCCGACCGTGATGCAGACGGCGTCGATGAGCGCGATGAACGTCGTACCGCGCATGAAGCCCTCGACGGCCTCGAACGCGCGCCGGCCCATCGCCTCGACCAGGTCGCCCGCGCCGCGCGGGGCGATGGAGTGCGCGAGGTGCGCGGCCCGGTCGGAGTCGCGCAGGAAGAAGAAGGTCAGCAGGAGCGCGAGGACGCTCGTGGCGATGAGCGAACCGACCAGGCTGATGCCGGTCAGCAGCCCGCCCGCGGCGCTCGCGCCGAACTTCTCGACGAGCTTCTTCGCGTTGGTGGCGAGGTCGTCCACGTTCGTGTTGCCCTCGACCCCGAAGTGGTCCGCGACCCACTGACCGGCGTCCTTGAGCGACTGGACGATCTGGTCACCGGTGTCGAGGAGCGCGGTGACGACGATGTAGCCGGCGCCGCCGACCACCGCGACGAGCAGGGCGCAGGTGAATCCGGCCGCCACCGAGCGGTTCACCCCGTGCGCGGTCATCCTGCGGTGGACCGGGCCGAGCAGCGCCGTACCGAGCAGCGCGAGCAGGACGGGGGTGACGGCGGTCTTGAGCGCGACGCAGAGCCAGATGGCCACCGCGGCGACGCCGGTGACCAGCAGGACGACACCGCACCAGGCGGCCAGCCGCCGGGCACCGATGGGCAGGAGGGGCTTCCGGTTCTGCACCCTCCCACCCGATCACGCCGCGCGGGCGGTGTCCCGCCCGCGCGGCCGTACGAGTGACGGACCGTCATACGACGACGGCGCGGCTCACATCCCGTGGACGGCGGGCACGGTGCCGAGGCGGCCGGCCTGGAAGTCCTCGAAGGCCTGCTTCAGTTCGGCCTGGCTGTTCATCACGAACGGCCCGTAGTGCGCCATCGGCTCCCGGATGGGGCGCCCGCCGAGCAGGACGACCTCCAGGTCCGGGGTGTGGCCGTCCTGCTGCTCGTCCGCGCGGACGGTCAGCGAGGAGCCCGCGCCGAAGACGGCGGTCTGGCCCATGTGGACGGGCCTGCGCTCCTCGCCCACGGTGCCGCGGCCGGCCAGCACGTACGCGAGGCCGTTGAAGTCCTCGCGCCACGGCAGGGTCACCTCGGCGCCGGGGCGCACGGTCGCGTGGATCATCGTGATGGGGGTGTGGGTGACCCCCGGACCCTCGTGGCCGTCGAGCTCGCCCGCGATCACCCGGAGCAGCGCGCCGCCGTCCGGGGAGGCGAGCAGCTGGACCTGGCCGCCGCGGATGTCCTGGTAGCGCGGGGCCATCATCTTGTCGGCCTTGGGCAGGTTCACCCAGAGCTGGAGGCCGTGGAAGAGGCCGCCCGACGTGACGAGCGACTCCGGCGGGGCCTCGATGTGGAGCAGCCCGGACCCGGCGGTCATCCACTGGGTGTCGCCGTTGCCGATGGTGCCGCCGCCACCGTTGGAGTCCTGGTGGACGAAGGTGCCGTCGATCAGGTAGGTGACGGTCTCGAAGCCGCGGTGCGGGTGCCAGGGGGTGCCCTTCGGCTCACCGGCCGCGTACTCCACCTCGCCCATCTGGTCCATCATGATGAACGGGTCGAGGTACTTGTAGTTGATCCCCGCGAAGGCGCGGCGCACGGGGAACCCCTCGCCCTCGAACCCGCTGGGTGCCGTGGTCACGGCGAGCACGGGACGGGCGACGGCGTCGCCGGCGGCGGCGACCTTGGGCAGGGTCAGCGGGTTCTCGACGGTTACTGCGGGCATGGGAGCCACCTCCGGGGACTGTTCTGCGACCAATTTAGTTGAATGGTGAACATCTAGCAAGGCGACTTCCATTCCCGCGGCTCCGCGGACGCGAGCATCGACTCTCCCGTGGGGCGGGTGGTACCTATGGGTCACCCTGGGCCCTCCGGGCACACTGCGGGGAAGGGCACGACGTCCCGCCGCGACGGAGGGGGAGCCGAGCCGACAAAAGGGGGACGAGTGAACAAGCTGACCGAACAGGTACGCCAGCGCTTCTACGGGCTGATCCACCGGAATCCCGGCTGGTCGCTCGAACAGATGGCGGCCGAGGCCCACTGCTCCCTCGCCGAGGCGGATCAGGCCTGCGACGCCCTCTGCGCCGTCGGCCTGCTGGTCCCCGCCTCGTCGGCCCCCTGCGGCTACGTCACCGTCACCCCGGAGGCCGCGCTCACCCGGCTGTTCTCCGCCGAGGAACGCCAGACCGCGGCGCACCTGCAGCATCTGGCCAGAATCCGCGGCGCGGTCGCCTCCCTGATCGGCGACTACCCGCGCCTGCACGACGAGCGCCGGGAGTCCGTCGAGATCGAGACCCTGCCGACACCGGCGCTGGTGAACTCCTTCCTGGAGGACGCGGGCAGCACCTGCAACGTACGCATGCGCTCGATGCACCCCGGCGGGCCGCCGCCGGAGGAGCTCATGGACGACATGCTGCTGCGGGACAAGGAGATGGAGAGCCGCGGCATCCGGGTGGAGACGCTCTACTCACGACGCACCGCCGAGGTCCCCTACATGGCCGCGTACCTGACCGACGCGGAGCGGATCGGGCGCGAGGCGCGCACCGCGGACTACCTGCCGCTGCGCATGATCCTCTTCGACGACGACCTCGCGGTGCTTCCGATCAACCCGCAGGACACCGCCGAGGGGGCCTTCGCCATCCACGGGCAGGCGCTGGTGAGATCCCTGCACGCGCTGTACGACTACTGCTGGCACACCTCGGTGCCCGTCCGCCCCGCGCCCCCGCAGGCCGTCCTCGGGGCGGAACTCGAATCCCAGGACGTCGTCGTGATGCGCATGCTCGCCGACGGCGTCAAGGACGAGGCGATCGCCCGCCACCTCGGCATCTCCTCCAGGACGCTGAGCCGGTACATGACCGGCCTGATGGACCGGCTGGGCGTGCACACACGCTTCCAGGCGGCCCTGCGCGTCGCGGAGCTCGGACTCCTGGACTGAGGGCGGACCGGAAGGGGGTCCTCCCCTTCCGGAAAGATCTCGCATGCTGAGACGGATGTGTGGTGTGGCGCCCTGTCGCCATGGCTGATGGCCGCCGCACGCAACGTCTTGCTCGGTGAACAGGCGCGGCAGCAGCATGGGTTCCGCCGGCGGCGGGCGGCCCCAACCGCCCTTACCTCCGCCGGACTTCGCACTCGCCAGACATACCGGGGGACAGCTATGCCTGCACGATTCCGCACCTTCCTCTGTACCGCCTTCCTCTGTACCTCCCTCTTCTGTGCCTCCCTCCTCACCGCGGCGGGTACGGCCCATGCCGCGACGGCGGGACCGGCCGCCGGCGCACCGGTCCCCGTACCGATCGCCACGGACCGGACGGAGGGCGACAACGGCTGGTGGTAGGGGCGCCCCGCGCCACCCACCCACCTGCCCAGTCCGCGCACAGGAGAGCCCGATGGACGTCATCGCCGCCGCACCACCCGGTCCACCCGAGCCGGTCCTCACGGACGGCCCCGCCCTGGCCGAACACCCCGACCGCACCGTCGACGTCGCCGTCGTGGGCATCGGCTACGCGGGCCTGCCGCTCGCCGTGGCCGCCGCCGCGGGCGGCCACCGCACCCGCGGACTGGACCTGAGCGACTTCCTGGTGGCCCAGGTCAACATCGGCCGGCCGCCCGTCGACACGGTGACCCGCGCCGAACTGAATGCCGTGGCGCCATTGCTCGACGCCACCACGGACCCCGCGTTCCTGAGCGAATGCTCCGTCGTCGCCCTGTGCGTCCCCACGCCGGTGGACACCCATGGCGTGCCGGACCTGGAGCCCCTGCTCTCCGCGGTGCGTACGGTCCGCCAGCACCTGGTGTCCGGACAGCTGGTGATCATCGAGTCCACCACCTATCCCGGGACCACCGACGGCGTCATCCGCGAGATCCTGGAGGAGTCGGGCCTGACCGCGGGCACGGACTTCCACCTGGCCTTCTCGCCGGAGCGGGTGGACCCGGGCAACACCCGGTACGGCTTCCACAACACGCCCAAGGTGGTCGGCGGACTGACCACGGCGTGCGGTGCCCGCGCCGCCGCGTTCTACGCGGGACTGACCGAGCGGGTGCACGTCACCCGCTCCAGCCGTGAGGCCGAGGCCGCCAAGATCCTGGAGAACACCTACCGGCAGGTGAACCTGGCCCTGGTCAACGAGTTCGCGCAGATCTGCCACCGGCTGGGTGTCGATGTCTGGGAGACCATCGAGGCCGCCGCGACCAAGCCCTTCGGCTTCACCCCGTTCCGTCCCGGCGCGGGCGTCGGGGGCCACTGCATTCCGGTCGACCCGCTCTATCTCGTGCACCGCGCGACCCAGGCCGGGGTGCCGTTCCGGATGGCCGAGCAGGCGCAGCGGATCAACGACTCGATCCCCGTCTGGGTCGCCTCCCGGGCGCAGGAGCTGCTGGCGGCGAACAGGATCAACGTCCGCGGGGCCAAGGTGCTCCTGCTGGGCGTCACCTACAAGCCGGACGTCGCCGACATCCGCCACTCACCGGCCGAGCCGCTCGCCCTCGAACTGCTCGGCGCGGGGGCCGATGTGATGTTCCACGACCCCTACGTCACCACGTTCTCCGCCCGCGGCCGGAGAGTGCCCGCCGGGCGGGACCTGGTGGCCGACCTCGCCGCCGCCGACCTGACGATCGTCGTGCAGCGGCACCGGATGTACGACAAGGGGCTGCTGGCCCGCGCACGGCTCGTCCTCGACCCCTGCGGCCCCGGCACGACGGAGGAGGTCGGGAACGCATGACCCGGAACCCCTCCGTCGTGGACCTGATCCGCGGCCAAGCGGCGGCCCGCCCCGCGGACATCGCCCTGCGGACCCCGGCGGGCACCATGACCTACGCCCAGTTGTCGCACCGCGCCGAGCAGGCCGCGCAGGCCCTCGCGGGCCGCGGCGTACGGCGCGGCGACACCGTCCTGGTCCGTCTGCCCTCCGGCCCGGAGGCGGTCGTCGCCATGCTCGGGGCCTGGCTGGCCGGCGCCGTGTTCGTACCCGTGGACACGGCGACCCCCGCGGAACGCCTCGCGTACGTGCTCCGCGACAGCGGCGCCACCGTGGTCATCGACGACCGCACGGCGCTCCTGCCGTCCGCCGGGGACCCGGTGGAGCCCGCGGGCCCGCACACCGCGGACGACGAGCACGGCGCCTACGTCATCTACACCTCCGGGTCCACCGGGGCGCCCAAGGGAGTCCTGGTCGGGCACGGGGCGCTGGCGCGCCACGCCGACGCGTGCGTGGGCCTGTTCGCGCTCGGACCGCACAGCACCGTGCTGCAGTTCGCGAGCCTCGGATTCGATGTCGCCCAGGAGGAGATCTGGCCGACCCTCGCCGCGGGCGGCACCCTCGCCTTCCACGGCGCGGACGGCGTCCCGGGCACCGCTCAACTCGCCTCGTACGCCGAGCAGCTCGCGGTGACGGTCCTGCAACTCCCCACCGCCTACTGGCGCATGCTCTGCGCGGAGCTCGACGGGGAGCGGGAGCCGTCCTTCGCCGGGGTCCGCACGGTGGTCATCGGCGGCGAGAACGCCACGACCGCCGACGCCCGCGCCCACCGCCGCACCCCCCTCGCGCACACCGTGCTGGTGAACGGGTACGGCCCCACCGAGACCGTGGTCACCGCGACCGCCCTGGTGCTCGCCCCCGGAGACGAGGTGCCCGGCACGGCCGGGCTGCCCATCGGGGAACCGGTCGGCGACCGGGTGGCCCGGGTGCTGGACGAGGACCGGCGGCCCGTCGCGGACGGCACACCGGGCGAACTGTGGATCGGCGGCGAGCCGCTGGCCCTGGGCTATCTCAACGACACGGCGCGGACGCGGGAGCGCTTCCTGCCCGATCCGTACGCGGCGGCGCCCGGCGCGCGGATGTACCGCACCGGCGACATGGTGGCGCGGCGGGAGAACGGCGGCCTCGAATTCCTGGGGCGCGTCGACAACCAGGTGAAGGTGCGCGGCCACCGCATCGAACTCGACGAGGTCGACCGCCACCTGCTCGAAGCCCCCGGGATCACCTCCGCGACCTCGTTCACCCTGGACGACGGCGCCGGCGGGAACGTACTGGCGGCCGCCGTCGCCCGCGAAGGGGACGGCCCCGACCCCCGAGCCGTCCGGGAGCACCTGCGGGAGCGGGTCCCGGCCTATCTGGTGCCGGGCCGCATCGCGGTACTCGACCGGATGCCCCTCACCACCTCCGGCAAGACCGACCGCCGCGCGGCGGCGGAGGCCGCGGCCGCCGTCCTCGCCGCCGGGGCGGCGCACGGGCACGACGACGAGGCGCGGTCACCGCTGGACACGGTGGTCGCCCTGCTCCGCGGACTGCTGCTCGCGCCGGAGCTCGGCCCCGACGACGACTTCCTCGCCCGGGGCGGCGACTCCCTCATGGCCCTGCGCGTCTGCGGACGGATGCGGGCGCGGGGCATCTCCATGACCCCCGGCGACCTGCTCGTCGGGCGCACCGCCCGCGCCGCCGTCTCCCGGGCGGAGGGCCGCCGCGCGCCGGACGCCGTCGAGGAGGAGCCCGCCGGCCCGCTCGGCCTGCTGCCCGCCCAGCACCGCTGGCTGGGCGACGGCGAACTGCCGGCCCGCGACCACTTCTGCCTGAACGCGCTGTTCACCACCGACTCCGGAATGTCCGCGGACCGCCTCGCCCGGGTGGCCGGGGCCCTGCAACGACGCCACCCCGCGCTGCGCACGGCGCTCCGCGCGGACGGCACGGCCGAGCTGGTGGAAGCCGACCCCTCGGACGCCGTCCGCGTCATCGACCTGTCCGCCGTCCCGCCGCGCGAGCGGACCGCCCGCCTGGAGGAGGCACTGGCCGGGGCGCAGACCACGATGTCGCTCGACCGGGGCCGGGTCCTTCAGCTGCTGTACGTCGAGGGCGTGGAGGACGGGGCCCGGCTGCTGCTGACGGTCCACCACTTCGTCCTCGACGGAGTGTCGATGGGGCTGCTCGTCGATGACCTCGAACTGCTGCTGGGCGACGGGCGGCCGGGAGCCGCCGCGACGGGGCCCCGGGCCGTCGGCACCGCGCTGCGGGACTGGGTGCGCTCCGGGCAGGCCCGGCAGGACGCCACCGCATGGGCCCGCGGAACAGGGGAGTTCGCCGAACTCCGGCCCGACGCGGCAGGCTCCGCGCCGCTGCCCACGCTGCGCACCCACCGCTTCCGGCTGCCCCGGGACCTCACCGGCCAGGTGCTCCACCGCCTCCCCGCCGACGGCGTCGCCCCGCACGACTTCGCCCTCGGCTGCCTCGTCGGCGGACTGGCGGCCTGGACCGGAGAGCCCGTGCACGGGGTGGACGTCTACGCGCACAGCCGCGACGTGTCCCCCGGGGACCTCGACCTGTCCCGCACGGTCGGCTACGTACAGAGCACCTACCCGGCCGTCCTGCGGTGGGAGGGCGAGGGCCTGCGCGCCCTGGCCGCCGCGCTCGGCGGTCCGGCCGCCCTGCCCGAACGCCGTTACGGTTTCGACGCGTTGCGCTTCCTCTCGCCCGATCCCGCCGAGCGTGCCGCCCTGGCGGCCTGCCCCCGCCCCCGGGTCCGGCTCAACTTCCGCGGCCATCTGCTGCGGCTGGAACAGCGCGCGCCCGGCGCGGTGCTGCGGCCCGCGGACGAGAGCTTCGGCGCTCACCGCTCGCCGCTCCAGCGGGAGCGCTACCTGCTGATGGCCGAGGGGGACATCGTGGACGGTGAGCTGGAGATGAGCCTGAAGTACTCCACGGTCCACTGGAGCGCGGAACGGATCGAGGAGCTGGCCCGCCACATCGACGGCGTGATGCGGCGGACCCTGGACTCCCCCGACGCCGGCCGCCCGGTGGACGGCGGTGCGCGATGAACCCGCTCCCGCCCGTGGTCCCCGGCGTCCCGGCCGAGCACCAGCCGGCCCTGGGCAGCGCCCCGGGGTGGCCCCTGGTCCTGTACTTCCACCACGTGCACCCGGACGTGCGGCACTACACCGCCCTGACCCCGGACGCGTTCGAGCGGGGCCTTGAGCAGGTGCTCGAACGGTTCGACCCGTACGACCCGGCGGACCTGCTGGCCGACGGCGGCCCCCGCAGGCCCGAGCGCCCCACGGTGCTCGTCACCTTCGACGACGGCTACCGCGACAACACGGCCTACGCACGGGACATCCTGGACCGTCTCGGCGTCCGCGCGGTGTTCTTCGTCTGCACCGGACTGCTCGGCCGGCGCAGCCCCCGTCCGCGCGAGGACCACCTGACGTACGAGGAGTGCGACGGGCTGGCGCGGGAGGGGCACCTGATCGGCGCCCACACCCGCACCCACCCGCACCTCGACCGGATCCCGGCGGCCGAGGCCCGCGCGCAGACCCTGGGCTCGCTCGACGACATCCGTGAGCGGTACGGAGCGGGCCCCGCCCGCCTGTTCGCCTACCCCTACGGCGGGGTGCCCGCCGGACCGCTGCTGCCCGACGGCGTGCTGGCCTTCGGAACGGTCCGCTCGCCCGCCACGCCGTGGACCGCGGACCACCGGCGGATCCGCAGGACCTATCTGCCCTCGGGGGCGGCCGACACCTGGGCCGGGCTGGTCCGCCACTGGCGCACCGGGTGGGACGGGCCGTCGGGCCCGTCCGCCGACGGCCCCGTCCCGACCGCTTCCGAGAGGGAAGAGAGATGACCGAACAGAAGACGTGGCGCACCCGGCTGACCGGGGCCCTGCCCGCCACCAGGGAGTCCCGGATCATCGCGGTCAACGCGCTGATCGGGTCCATGGGGACCGGGATGTTCCTGGCGAGCTCCGCCCTCTACTTCACGCGCTTCGCCGGGATCAACGAGACACAGCTCGGCGTGGGCCTGGGGATCGCGGGTGTGGTCGGGCTCGCCACCACCGTGCCGATGGGCATGCTCGCCGACCGCTTCGGCCCCAGGAACATCATCCTGGTGGTCTGCCTGTGGCGCGCCATCGGCTACCTCGCCTACCTGAGGGTCGACGGGTTCAGCCAGTTCGTGGTGACGGCCAGCCTGCTCTACATCATGGACCGGGCGGGACAGCCCCTGAACCAGGCCCTGGTGGGCCGTCTGATCACCGGGACCGAACGCAACCGCACGATGGGATTCATCCGGTCCCTGCGCAACCTCGGCTTCACCGTCGGGTTCTCGCTCGCCGGGATCGCCCTGACCACCAATTCGAAGACGGCGTTCCACTGGCTCTTCATCGGCAACGCGGCCAGCTTCCTGGTGGTGTTCTCCCTCGTCTGGATGCTGCCCCGGGTCGGCCCGGCGGTGGCGAAGGACAAGGGGGACGGGGAGAGCGCGAAGACGGTCGTCCCGCCGATCCGCGACTGGCGGTTCGTGGCCGCCACGGCGGCCAACGGGGTGATGTTCCTGCACGACGCGATCCTGATCACCGTGCTGCCGCTCTGGGTGGCCGAGCACACCGCGTCGCCGATCTGGATGATCACCGTCCTCGTCACCACCAACACGGTCCTCACGGTGCTGGCCCAGGTCAGGGTGACGCGCCACATCGGCGACCTGGCCACCGCGACCCGGGCCACCACCGTGTCGTCGGTCCTGTTGCTGTTCGCCTGCGTCGCCTTCGCGGCGAGCGGCTGGTCGGACACGGCCGGCTGGGCGGTCGTGACCCTCGTGGCCGCCCTGCTCCTGCTGACCTTCGGGGAACTGCTGCACTCGGCGTCGTCCTGGGAGATCTCCTTCGCGATGTCGCCCGAGGCGGCCCAGGGCCGGTACTTCGCCTTCTTCAACGTGGGTTTCTCGGCGGCGGAGATCGCCGGGCCGGCCGTGGTGCTGTGGCTCCTCTCCCGGACGGGGCCCGGCGGCTGGCTGATCATCGCGGTCTGCTTCCCGCTGGCCGCGGCCCTGAGCTGGCTCGGCACCCGGCAGAAGCCGGCCCCGGCCACCGGCGGGCCCACGCCGCACTCGGAGCCCGTACCCGCGGCCGACGGCTCCTGACCGACCGCACCGACCCATTCCCACCCCTCGGTGGAATGCGCACTGACGGAGGAAAAGCATGTCCGACACACCCCCGCCCCAGCATCTCCTGATCGTCAGCGGCGGGCGCGATCTGCCCGATCGCGCCCGCGACGCCTGGCCGGGACTGCGCACCACCGTCATCTGCCGGCCGGAGGTGGTGCCCCGGCTGCGCAGCCGGGAGAAGATCCAGCGCCTGATCGTGCTCCGCGAGGACGCCCCGGTCGAGGAGTGGGTGGCCGCGGCACGGTTCGTGCACGCGGTCGATCCGGTCGACCGGCTGACCAACTTCACCGAGAAGGACACCGAGAAGACCGCGGCCATCGGTCTCGACCTCGGTCTCGACTGGCACAGCGCGGAGACGGTACGGGCGGTGGCCGACAAGTACGCGATGCGCCGGGTGCTGGCCGAGGCCGGGGTCGGTGAGGTCGTCGCCGAGACCGTCCACGACGTCGAGGGCGTCCTCAAGGTCGCGGAGCGGACCGGCTACCCGCTGATCTGCAAGCCGGTGCGCGGGGTCGCCAGCAAGGGCGTCACCCGTATCGACGGGCCGGCCGACATCCCCCGCGCCCTTGAGTGGGGCGCGGAGGGAGCCGGTGACCTGGACGCACCGGACCTGCTCGTCGAACAGTTCCTGAGCGGCGACGAGTACAGCGTGGAGTGCGTCAGCGAGGACGGCGAGCACCTGGCCGTGGGCGTCACCCGCAAGATCTCCGAGCACGATCACTTCGTCGAGGTCGGCCATGTCGTCCCGGCCCCCCTCCCCGACGCGGACGAGCAGCGGATCCGTACGACCGTGACCGGCATGCTGACGGCCCTCGGGGTCCGGCGGGGCGTCACGCACACCGAGGTCATCGTGGCCGAGGACGCGGTCCACGTCGTGGAGACGCACCTGCGTCCGGCGGGCGACGAGATCCCCGAGCTGTGGGCGCGGGTCAGCGGGGTCGACCTGATCGACGTCGTCGCCCGCCAGGCCGTGGGCCTCAAGGTCCTCGACGGTCTCCGGGCGACCCTCGCCGCCCCGCACGACGGTCCGGCCGCGGCGGCCATCTGGTACGCCTGCCCGGACGCGGTGGGCGAGATCGTCGAGGTGGCGGGCGAGGAGGAGGCCCGCGCGCTGGAGGGCGTCGTCGACGTCGAGGTGCTGCGCGAACCGGGCAAGCGGCTCAAGGGAGTCACCGGATCCTTCGCCCGGGGTGCACATGTCTGCGCGGTGGGCACGTCACAGGACGAGGCGTTGCGGCGTGCCCAGGAAGGCGTACGGAAACTGTCGTTCACCGTACGCAGTGACGGCATGGCCGCGCGCCACGAGGCACTCGCCTCGACCGGCTGACACCGCGTCAGCCGAATCCGGACGGCACCGGTCCGGCGTCCCGGCGCGGGACCGGTGCCCGCACAACAGAGAGAAGAGAGACCAGACATGACCGATCAGAACAACGAACCGACCGCCGCCGACTACGCGTTCGGGGGACTGCACCACGTCCAGCTGGCCATCCCGCCGGGCGGCGAGGACCAGTGCCGGGCGTTCTGGGGCGAGGTGCTCGGAATGACCGAGCTGGAGAAGCCCCCCGTCCTCGCCGCCCGCGGCGGGTGCTGGTTCCGCGGCGGCGGCCTGGAGGTCCACCTCGGCGTCGAGCAGGACTTCTCGCCCGCGCGCAAGGCGCACCCCGGAATCCTCGTCGAGTCGCTGAGCGGCCTGGCCAAGCGCCTGGAGGAGGGCGGCCACGAGGTGACGTGGGACGACAACTTCCCGGGCCACGACCGCTTCTACGCGTTCGACAAGTTCGGCAACCGGCTGGAGTTCCTGGAGCCGCAGGCCGCCTCCTAGGGGACTCCTCCCCCGAGGGCCTGCACGGGGTCGTCCCGTGCTGCCTGGGGGCGACCCCGTGCAGGCCCCGCCCCGGGCGACCCGGTGGCGTTCCGACCCTTACCACGCCATATCGAGGAGTCAGCAATGACCGAAGCAGCGGGCAGGCCGCCCGCATTCCGCATCGCGGACCTGATCGTGGCCGAGGGCCCCGAGGGGGCGGAACGCATCCTGATCGCGGGGCTGACCGTCACCGTGGCCGCCGGCGAGATCGTCGCGGTGCTCGCGGACGACACCGGATCCGCTGCCGCCCTGGTCCAGGTGCTCGCCGGACGACGGCGGGCCCAGTACGGGGCCCTCGACGCCGGCGGGGCCGGCCGGTCGCGCCGGATCAGGCCGTCTCTCCCGGCGGGCGTGAGCGTGGTGGCCGCGCACGGGCGCTGCCCGGACGGCCCGGCCCCCGTCGTGGTCGTCGACGCCACCGGGACGCGGCCGGCGGAGTCCGGCGCCGATCCGGCACACACCGCGGCCCGGCGGGGCGGCGCGGTGCTCCTGGTCACCACCGACGCCGAGGTGGCGGCGTCCGCGGACCGGACCGTCCACCTCAATCGGGCGCCCCGTCCCGAACCCCGCCCGAAGGCGGCGGTCCGCTTCACCACCGAGGCGCTGCGGGAGGCCGCGGCCGGATCGCTGACCGCCGCCGGCGTCGGCGCCGAGCGCGCCGCCCTGGTCGCCCGGGTCCTCGTGGACGCCGATGTGCGGGGTCACTTCTCGCACGGTGTCGGTCTGCTCCCGATGTACCTCGACCGGCTGCGCGAGGGAGGCATCGACCCCACCGCGGAGCCGGAGTGGAGCCAGGAGGAGGGGTCCGTCGTACGCCTCGACGCCCGCGGTGGTTTCGGACAGGTGGCCGCGGACCTCGCGGCCGGCCGGTGCGCGGAGCGGGCCGCCCGCACCGGGCTGGCCGCCGTCGCCGTCCGGGGCAACAACCACGTGGGCATGCTCGCCGCCTACCGCGACCACTTCGTCCGCCACGGTGTGGTCGGCCTCGTCCTCAACGTCTCGGGCCCGAGCGTCGCCGCCCCCGGCGCGGGACGCCCGACCCTCGGGAACGACGCCGTGTGCATGGTCGTCCCCCGTGCGGACGGGTCCCCGCTCGTCGTGGACTTCGCCACCGGGACGGTCGCCAGCGGAAAGATCCGGCACGCCGCACACCGCGGCGAACAGGTGCCCGCGAACTGGCTGGTGGACCGCGAGGGCCGCCCCACCACCGATCCGGAGGAACTCGACCGCGGCGGTGCCGTCCCGGTCTTCGGCGGATACAAGGGCCTCGGGGTCGCGGTGATCACCGAGGTGCTGGCCGGCATCCTGGCCGGCGGCACCGTGAGCCCACTCGTCCACAAGCAGCGCGCCGAGCCCGAACGGGCGATGGACTGCTCCCAGCTGTTCCTCGCCCTGTCGCCGGACGCGTTCGGCAACCCTCCGGTGGATGAACTCCTCGACGTCCTGTCGGGCGCGGTGGCCGCCGGCTACCCGCAGGGACCGCCCGAGGTCCATCTGCCGGAACAGCAGGAGCGGCTGGCCGAGACCGTGGCCGCCGAACACGGCGTCCCGGTACCGGCGTCGGTCGTCGAGCAGCTCGGCTGGGGCGACACCCGGACCGCCCCGGCCACGGCAGGAGGTACCGCATGAGCACGCCACTCGGGGTGGGCGTCGTCGGATTCGGCATCGCCGCCCAGCAGCACGCCACCGCGCTGGAGCAGCTCCCCGAGGCCGGGATCGCGTCCGTCCTGGAGCAGGACCCCACGGTCGACACCGGAAGCCACCACCGGGCCGGTTCCTGGGAAGAGCTCCTCGACGACCCCTGCGTCGACCTGGTCGCCCTGTGCGTACCGCCCGGCGGGCGCGCGCGGATGGCGGTCCAGGCGCTGGAGGCGGGCAAGGCCGTCCTGCTGGAGAAGCCGCCCGCCGTGTCCGTGGGCGAGATCGACAGTGTCGCGGCCGCCGCCCGGCGCACCGGCCTGCCGGTCGGCGTCATGCTCCAGCACCGGATGCGACTGCCGGAGGCGGCCCTCGCCGCCACCTGGTCGGCGTCCTCCGTCACAGCGGTCCTGGAGGTGTCGCGGTTCCGGCCGCCGGCCCACTACCGGCGTGCCGGTTGGCGCAGCGACCCCACCGCGGCCCTGGGCGGGATCTCCGCCCACCTGGGAGTCCACTACCTCGACCTGGCGTGTCAGCTGCTCGGGCGGCCGGAGTCGGTGCGCCTGACGCCGAACAGGGAGGTCGCCGCGGGCATCGACACCCGCGTCACGGGGATGGTCGCCTTCCGGTCCGGGGCCACCCTGGCGTTCACCGTGACCGCCGAGTCGATGGTCCGGACCGAACGGCTCCAGATCCTCGGTCCCGACGGAGGGTTCAACATCACCGACGGCACGGTGATGACCCAGCTCGACGGCACGGAACAGACCTGGCCCACGGTGCCGACCTCGCACCTGCGCACCGAGGTCTACCGGGAGATGGCCGAGGCGGTGGCGACGGGGCGTCCCCCGGCGCGCTGCCACCTGGACGGCGCCCGTGCGGTGACCGAGATCCTCGCGTCGATCGCCGCCACCGCCGCGGCGGTGGCCGCGTGAAGCCGCTGATCGGTATCTCCTCCGGCTCCGCGCCGCGCCTCGACGCGGGGGCCCTGGCCGGCCTCGTCCTCTCGTCCGGCGGCACGGCCGTCGACGTCAGGGAGGGCAAGGGCCACGCGTGGGAGGCCGGCGGGCTCGGCGCTCTGCGCGCCGCCGGTGCCGAGGTCTGCTTCGTCGGCGTCTCCACCGTGCTGGGCTCGGCGGAGCACCCGCCCGGCTCCGTCGACGGCCTGCGCATGCCCGAGCGGGGCCTGCCGGTGAAGGTCTTCGCGGCCGCCGGGTGCACCGCCCCGGACCGTTTCGCGCTGACGCTGGCGCAGATCGCGGCGCTGGTGGCCAGGGTCGGTGACAGCTCCCTCGTCCTGGTGGAGACCCACCACGGATACGCGCCCGTGGCCGAACTCGACGAGCTGTGCCGTCGCGCGGGCACCTCGGTCCTGCTCGACACGATGGGCCTCGCCAGAATCGACGGCGATCCCGTCGCGGCGGCGGCCCGGCTCGCCCGCTGGATTCGCTACGCCCAGGTCAAGGGGTTCGACTGGGACGAGCCCGCCACCTCACGGCACCGGCCGCTCGCCTCCGCCCGGCCGGAGCTGACCCGCAAGGTCCTCGACGCGGCGGGGGAACTGCGCGCGGTCACCGTCGAGTCGAAGGCGCCGTCCCTCGCCGAGGACATCGCGCTGCTGCGCGAGTGGTACCCGCCGGACCCGCCCCTTCCGCTGGCCCTCGGAGAGGAGATCCCCTCGTGAGACTCGCCGTCATCAACGACGAACTGTCCCAGGACATCGAGCAGGCGGCGGCCACGGCGTCCCGCCTCGGCTTCGACGGACTGGAGATCCGCTCCAGCGGCGGCGTGGCGCCGCATCGCATGGACGACGCCGCCCTCGCCGGGATACGGGCGACCGTGGCCCGGCACGGACTGCGGGTGGCCGGCTTCGACCCGCCGGCGCTGAAGTGCGAACTGCCCCGCAGCGCCGCCGAGACGGACTCCGCCCGCGCGCTGGTGACGGACTCCGTGCGCCGGGCCGAGCTGCTCGGAGCGCCGTTCGTCCGCATCTTCACCTTCTACCGGCAGGGCGATCCGGACCCGCGCCGGGCGGCCGCCGCCGCCCGGGAGGTCCTGGACGGCGTCCCCTTCGGGCGCGTCCCCCTGCTCGTCGAGACGGGCATGCGGACCAACAGCCCGACCATGCGCCACACACTGGAGTTCCTGGACGCGCTGGGCGACGACCGGCTCGGCATCCTGTGGGATCCGGGCAACAGCGTCTTCAGCGGCTGGGACCCGGCCCCGTTCCCGCAGGACTACGCGCTCGGCCGCGAACGCATCCGGCACGTCCACGTGAAGGACCCGGACGGCCGGCGGGCCTATGTCCGCCTCGGCGACGGGGACCTGCCCTGGCCCGCGATCATCGCCCGGCTGGCCGAGGACGGATACCGGGACTGGATCTCCCTGGAGACGCACTGGCGCGTCGGCCGGGTGCTGAACCAGGCGCAGCGGGACGAGCCGTGGGGCGAGGAGTTCACCGCCGGCGGATTCGAGGCCAGCAGCACCTGTATGCGGCTGCTCCGCGAGATGACGCGGGCCGCGGGCGAGGACGCCGTCCCCGCCGACCCCGACGCGCACACGGTGGAGGCCGGCGCATGAGCGACTCACCCGTGATCCTGCTCGGGGGCCAGCGCTGCGGCACCACGGCCCTCGCCTACGCGATGAACCTGGCCTTCCACGACGCGGGCGGACACTTCACCGTCAACGGCAAACTCCCCTACCTGCTGCACCGCTGGCTGAACCGGCAGGACCTGGCCGACCACCATCTGCGCACGGACGAGATCCTGCACGCCCTGGACCGCAGGCCGCCGGACGGCTCGGGCGTCGAACGCTGGCGTGCCCGGGTGGAGGAGAGCCTGCGGGCCGCCGCCAGGGACGTCGCGGAGGGCGCCTGCGGAGACGACCCGGTGGACCTGGCACGGCGCATCCTGGCCGAAACCCGGGGCGAACTGCCGTACTGCGGTGACAAGTACAACGAGTACCTGCTGCACCTGCCCTGGTTCGGCGAGGTACTGCCGGACGCCCGCTACGTGATGCTGGTGCGCCACCCGGCGGAGGCCGCCCGCTCGATGCTGCGCTGGAAGGGCGACCGGCCCTACGTGCCCCTCACGCAGGAGGGCGCGCTCGCCAAGTGGACGGCCTGGAACCGGCACTGGCTCGACTTCGCACCGGCGGTACCGGACGGGAACGCCCTGGTCGTCGAGTACCACGCGCTGTGCCGGGGCGAGGAGACCGAACGCCTGTCACGGTTCACCGGACTCGACCTCGCACCGTACCTCGCCGGTCTGAAGCCCCGTTCCCCGGCGGAGGACACCGACGACGCACTCCCGGCGGACACCGCCGCCGTGTGGGAGGCGCTGCGTCTCTCCGCGCTTCCCACGCTCGCCCGTGCCTGATCCGCAGAACTCCTGACGAAGGTGATTCCCTTGCCCGCAACCCGCGTTCTCGTCGTCGGCGGAAAGGCCGGCATCGTCCGCAAGGCCGCCGCGCTCGGTCTCGACGTGGTGCACGTCCAGAAGCCGTCCGCGTTCGACCCGGATGTGGTCGAGCACTGCTCCCAGCTGCTGCTCGTCGACTACCAGGACGTGCCCACCGTCACCGCCCTGGTGCGCGCCCTGCACGAACAGCGCCCGTTCGCCCGGGTCTTCACCCAGACCGAGGCGGCCCAGGTGGTCGCGGGCCATCTCACCGACGCGCTCGGACTGCCCGGCAACAGCGAGCGGACCACCCGGCTGCTGCACGACAAGCCGGCCCTGCGCGCCCTGCTGAACGAACAGGGCATCGGACCGGTGCGGACGGTGACCCGGCCGACCGCAGAGGAGCTGCGCGACTTCGTGAAGGCGGCGGGCTCCGCCGTACTCAAGCCGACCATGGGCTCCGGCAGTCTGGGTGTCCGCCGGATCGCCTCCGTCGACGAGGTCGACGAGGCGTGGGCGTGGCGCGAGGCCTTCGGCCTCGACGACTTCATGGCAGAGGAGTGGCTGGTCGGCGAGGAGCTGAGCGTCGAGACGTTCTCCCGGGCCGGGGCGCACACCGTCGTCACGGTCACCGGCAAGGAGACCGGGCAGGGGGTGGTCGAGCTCGGTCATGTGGTGCCCGCGCCGCTGGACGGAGCCGAACGGCGGGCCGTCGTCTCGACGGTCGAGGCCCTGCTGGACGCCGTGGGCCTCGTCGACGGGCCGGCGCACACCGAACTGATCCTCACGGCCGCCGGCCCCCGCGTCATCGAGTCGCACAGCCGGCGCGGCGGGGACCGCATCAACGAACTGGTCCGACTGGTCCACGGCGTCGACCTGGAGGAGGCCGCCTACCGGCTCGCCCTGGACGGCGACCCGCTGCCGCCGCGGGCGGAGCCGACCGGTGCGGCCGCCATCCGCTTCCTCGTCGCGGAGCCGGGAACCGTCACCTCGGTGACGGGCGCGGCGGAGGCCGAGGCGATGGACGGCGTCGTCCAGGTCGACGTCCAGGTCGAGCCCGGGGACACGGTGCACGAACTGCGCTGGTCGGAGGACCGCTGCGGCCATGTCGTGGTCCGCGCGGCCGACGCGGAGGCCGCCGGCCGGCTCGCCGCGGAGGCTGCCGCCCGCATCGTCATCACCACGGAGCCGGCCGCCGGCGACGACGGGCGGTCCGCCACGCTCGGCACGCTCCTCGACGAGGTGGACGAGGTCCTCGACCCGTTCGCCGCGCCCCGGTGACCGGCCGCGTCCCGCCCCACGCCCCCCCCGCCCGGCCCGCGCAGCCGGCCCCGGCGAACGTCCGCAAGGAGTAGAACCGCGATGAGCACGACATCCCCAGACGAGGGCAAGCAGGTCTCCGTGGTGGTCGCCACCCGGAACCGCCCCACCGACATCGACGCACTGCTGACCTCGATAGCGGCGTGCGACACGGGCATCGTCCACGAGGTGATCCTGGTCGACGACGCCTCCGAGACCCCGCTGCGCGTCGACGGGTCGGCCCACCCGTTTCCCATCCGCCTGCTGCGCCACGAACGGCGCCGAGGCGCGGCGGCCGGCCGCAACCTCGCGGGCCAGGAGGCGACCGGCGATGTCCTGGCGTTCCTCGACGACGACGCCCGGCCCCTGCCCGACTGGTTCGACGTCCTCGACACGGCGCTCACCCCGGGGCGGGCGGCGATCACCGGCCGGGTGCTGCCGTTCGACAGCAGTGTGGTGGCACGCGCCCGCCAGTACCGCTACGAGGTCCGCTACGCGCAGCACGTCCCCGGCAGCGAGGTCACGTTCTTCGCGGGCGGCAACTCGGCCGTGTGGACGGAGGCGTTCCGCGCAGCCGGGGGGTTCCCCGACCAGGTGACCGCGAGTGACAACGGTCTCGTGGAACGGCTCGCCGAGTCCGGTGGCCGGGTGCACTTCGTGCCGGGGCTCCGCGTGGCCCACCGCAACAGCAAGGGCGCCGGGATCGCGCTGCGCGAGGCCTGGCGGGCGGGCCGGCTGGCCCCGCGCAGCGCGCCCGCCGCCGCGCTGCGCCGGTTCGCGGTCAGCGCCCGGTCCCAGCCCTGGTCGGACGACCCGGCGGCCGCCGGCCTCAACCTGGGTCTCCAGGCGGCGAACTCGCTGGCCACCGCCCTTCCGGCGGCCTGAGCGATGGCGACTACGGGGGCAGTGCGCCGAGCGGACGCGGGGGCCACGCTCTCCCATCTGGACGTTCTGGAGTCGGAGGCGGTGCACATCTTCCGTGAGGTGGCGGGGGAGTTCGAGCGTGCGGTGATCCTGTTCTCCGGCGGCAAGGACTCGATCCTGATGCTGCGCCTGGCGCTCAAGGCGTTCGCGCCCGCGCCGGTGCCGTTCACGCTGCTGCACGTGGACACCGGGCACAACTTCCCCGAGGTCCTGGAGTACCGCGACCGCACGGTCGCCGAGCACGGGCTGCGGCTGCACGTCGCCTCCGTCCAGGAGTACATCGACGCCGGGAAGCTCCGCGAACGCCCGGACGGCACCCGCAACCCGCTCCAGACCGTGCCGCTGACCGAGGCGATCCAGCAGCACCGCTTCGACGCGGTGTTCGGCGGCGGCCGCCGCGACGAGGAGAAGGCCCGCGCCAAGGAGCGGGTCTTCTCGCTGCGCGACGAGTTCTCCCAGTGGGACCCGCGCCGCCAGCGCCCCGAGCTGTGGCAGCTGTACAACGGCCGGCACGCACCCGGTGAGCACGTCCGGGTCTTCCCGCTGTCGAACTGGACCGAGCTGGACGTGTGGCAGTACATCGAGCGCGAGGGCATCGAGCTCCCGGAGATCTACTTCGCCCATGAGCGCGAGGTCTTCAGCCGCTCCGGCATGTGGCTGACCGCGGGCGACTGGGGCGGCCCCGAGGAGCACGAGCGGACCGAGATCCGCCGGGTCCGCTACCGCACGGTCGGCGACATGTCCTGCACCGGCGCGGTCGACTCCGACGCCGCCACACCGGCCGCCGTGGTCACCGAGATCGCCGCCTCCCGGCTCACCGAGCGGGGCGCGACCCGCGCCGACGACAAGGTGTCAGAGGCCGCGATGGAAGACCGCAAGCGCGAGGGGTACTTCTGACCATGACGACACCGACCCGGCCGGCCGAGCGGCTGTCGGCCACCACGCTGCTGCGGTTCGCCACCGCGGGGTCCGTGGACGACGGCAAGTCCACCCTCGTGGGACGGCTGCTGCACGACTCCAAGTCGGTTTTCACCGACCAGCTGGAGGCGGTCGAGGACGCGTCCCGCAAGCGCGGCCAGGAGGCGCCCGACCTCGCGCTGCTGACCGACGGACTGCGCGCCGAGCGAGAACAGGGCATCACCATCGACGTCGCCTACCGCTACTTCGCCACGCCCCGGCGCCGGTTCATCCTGGCCGACACCCCGGGCCATGTGCAGTACACCCGCAACATGGTCACCGGCGCCTCCACCGCCGGGCTGACGGTGATCCTGGTCGACGCCCGCCACGGCGTGGTCGAGCAGACCCGCCGGCACGCGGCGCTGACCGCGCTGCTGCGGGTCCCGCACGTGGTCCTCGCGGTCAACAAGATGGACCTGGTCGACTACGCGGAGCCGGTGTTCGCCGCCATCGCCGAGGAGTTCACCGCCTACGCGGCCTCGCTCGGCGTCCCGGAGATCACCGCGATCCCGATCTCCGCGCTCACGGGCGACAACGTGGTGGAACCCTCCGCGAACACGCCCTGGTACCGAGGGCCGAGCGTCCTCGAACACCTGGAGACCGTGCCGGTGTCCCCGCTGTCCGGGGCCGGCCAGGACGCGGAGCCGGCCCGGTTCCCGGTGCAGTGCGTGATCCGGCCCCGGACGGCCGAACACCCCGACTACCGGGGCTATGCCGGCCGGATCGAGGCAGGGGCCTTCCGGGTGGGCGACGCGGTCACCGTGCTGCCGTCCGGCCACACCTCGGCCGTCTCCGGGATCGACCTGCTGGGCCGGGCCGTGCACACGGCGCGGGCGCCGCAGTCGGTCACCCTCCTGCTGGCGGACGACATCGACATCTCGCGCGGCGACCTCATCGTGCCGAGCGGCGACGCGCCCCCCACCACCCAGGAGGTTGAGGCCACCGTCTGCCATCTCGCGGACACCCCCCTCACCGTCGGTCTGCGGGTGCTCCTCAGGCACACCACCCGCACCGTCCAGGCGATCGTCAGGGACATCCCGTCCCGCCTCAGCCTGGACGACCTCTCCCAGCACCCGGCCCCGGGACAGCTCGTCGCCAACGACATCGGCCGGGTCGTGGTGCGCACCGCGGAGCCGATCGCGCTCGACCCGTACGCCCGCTCCCGGGCGACCGGCTCGTTCCTGCTGATCGACCCGGCCGACGGAACCACGCTCGCCGCCGGGATGGCGGGCGGCTCCTTCGGCGCCGCGGCCGCCGACGCGCCCGGACCCGACGGCACGGACCGGGACTCCTGAGGTGCCGGGGCACAGCACCACGGCCGTCGAGGTCCGCGGCGTCACCAAGGAGTACGGCACGGGTGCGGCCCGTCGCGTCGTGCTGGAGGACGTCGGTCTGCGGCTCGCGAAGGGCGAGTTCGTGTGTGTCGTCGGTGGCTCCGGTTCGGGCAAGTCGACCCTGCTCCACCTGGTCGCCGGGCTGGAGACGCCGAGCGCGGGGAGGATCTCCGTCACGGGCGGACGTCCCGCCGTGATGTTCCAGGACCACGCCCTGTTCCCGTGGCTCACGGCGGGCCGGAACGTCGAACTGGCGCTCCGCCTCGCGGGCGTCTCCCCGGCCCCCCGCCGCGACCGGGCCCGGAGCCTGCTCGACCTGGTGGGGCTCCCCGGGAGCTACGGGCAGCGGGTGCACGAGCTGTCCGGCGGCATGCGCCAGCGGGTCGCCCTGGCCCGTGCCCTGGCGCAGGGCGCGGACGTCCTGCTGATGGACGAGCCGTTCGCGGCGCTCGACACCGCGACCCGGGCGACGCTGCACGGCGAGCTCGTCCGCGTCTGCGCGGAACGGGGGGCGACGGTGCTCTTCGTGACCCACGACGTCAGGGAGGCGGTGGCGCTGGGGGACCGCGTGGTGCTGATGGCGTCGGCCCCCGGCCGGGTGGTGGCCGAGTGGTCTGCCGGACCCCGCTCCGCGCGAGGCGCCGACGCCCCGGACGCGGCCCGTCTCGTCGACGAGATCACGGCCCGGCTCGGTGAGGAGGCCGACCGCCGTGCACGCTGTTGACAGCGCGGCCCGCCCGGCGGACGCGGCCGGGCGGCCCGCCTCGGGCCGCACCCGGGAACCGCCCGGCGGAGGCCTCCGGCGAGGCCTGGCCGGAGCCCGGCTGAGGCGGTTCGCGGCCCGCGTCGGGCCGGGCTGCTCCGCGGTCCTGCTAGTGGTGGGTGTCTGGCAGCTGGTTCACCTGCTCGGCCTGTCACCGGTGCTGCCCGCACCGGCGGTGGTCCTGCGCGACCTGTCCGACGCCTGGTCCGCGGGGACGCTCGGCCCCGGACTGCTGCACAGCCTGGGCCGCTGCCTCGCGGGGTTCGCGGCGTCCGCGGCGGTGGGTGTGCCCCTGGGGCTGCTGCTGCACCGGTTCCGGTTCGTGCGGGTGCCCCTCGCCCCGACGCTGAGTGCCTTCCAGTCACTGCCTGCGGCGGTCCTGGTGCCCATCGCCGTGATCTGCCTCGGCACCTCGCAGGCCGCGGTGTACCTGGTGGTGCTCCTCGGCGCCGTTCCCTCGGTGGCGACCGGGGTCCTCACCGCGCTGGACCAGGTGCCGCCGCTCCTGGTGCGGGCGGGCCGGAGCATGGGGGCGACGGGGGCGGCCGGGGTGCGCCACGTCCTGCTTCCGGCCGCCCTGCCCGGTGTGGTGGCCGCGCTCCGGCAGGGCTGGGCGTTCGGCTGGCGGGCCCTGATGACGTCGGAACTCATGGCGTCCGCCCCCCTGCCCGGCCTCGGCCAGGTGCTCGACGCCGGGCGGCGCAGCGGCCGCCTCGGACCGGTGCTGGCCGCCGCCCTGGTGATCCTGGCCGTCGGGGTGGTGGTCGAGACGGGTGTCTTCGGGCCGGTGCAGCGCCGGGTCCTGCGCGCCCGCGGGCTGCCCGCCGCGCGGGAGCGGTGAGCCCGCGGGAGGCGGTCAGGGCCTTTCGTCTGGATCGGGCCGGGCGCTCAGCCGTACATCCGGCGCATCGCGAAGTCGACCATCTGCTCCACGGCCTTGGCGTCGAAGACCATGCGGTGCTCACCCTCCATGTCCAGGACGAAGCCGTAGCCGGTGGGCAGCAGGTCGATCACCTCGGCACCCGTGATCACGAAGTACTTGGACTCCTTGCCCGCGTAGAGCCGCAGCTCCTTGAGCGTGGTGAACATCGGGATGACGGGCTGCTGGGTGTTGTGCAGCGCGAGGAAGCCCGGGTTGTCACCCCGGGGGCAGTAGACCTTCGACGTCGCGAAGATCTGCTGGAAGTCCTCGGCGGCCAGCGAGCCGGTCGTGAAGGCCCGTACCGCGTCGCCCAGCGAGGGCGGCGAGGGTTCGGGATACAGCGGCTGCTCGCCGTAGCCGCCACCCATCGGCTGCTGTGCGCCCTGATTCTGGTCGTAGCCGTACATGAGGCAAAGAGTAATCGGACACATCTGCAGCTTGAGGGGTTGCGTCTTATTACTGACGGGTAGCATCATCGTAAGGGGTCACCTGACAACGACCCCGTCCGCGAGTCCGGGCCACCCCTCCACGGGGCGCTGCGCGCCACTGCTATTGATTACGGAGCCTTCCCATGGGGCACTACAAGTCGAATCTCCGCGACATCGAGTTCAACCTCTTCGAGGTCCTCGGGCGCGACAAGGTGTACGGCGCCGGACCGTTCGCGGAGATGGACGTCGAGACCGCGAAGAGCATCCTCGACGAGGTCACCCGCCTCGCGGAGAACGAGCTCGCCGACTCCTACGCCGACGCCGACCGCAACCCCCCGGTCTTCGACCCGGAGACCAACACCGCACCGGTCCCGGACACCTTCAAGAAGTCGTACCAGGCCTTCATGGACTCCGAGTACTGGCGCCTGGGCCTCCCCGAGGAGATCGGCGGCACCACCTCGCCGCGCTCCCTGATCTGGGGCTACGCGGAGCTGCTGCTCGGCGCCAACCCGGCCGTGTGGATGTACTCCTCCGGTCCGGCCTTCGCCGGCATCCTCTTCGACGAGGGCAACGACGCGCAGAAGAAGATCGCCGAGATCGCCGTCGAGAAGCAGTGGGGCTCGACGATGGTGCTGACCGAGCCGGACGCCGGCTCCGACGTCGGCGCGGGCCGCACGAAGGCCGTCGAGCAGGCGGACGGCTCCTGGCACATCGAGGGTGTGAAGCGCTTCATCACCTCGGGCGAGCACGACATGTCCGAGAACATCATCCACTACGTGCTGGCCCGCCCCGAGGGCGCGGGACCGGGCACCAAGGGCCTCTCGCTCTTCATGGTCCCGAAGTTCCACTTCGACTGGACCACCGGCGAGCTGGCCGAGCGCAACGGCGTGTACGCGACGAACGTCGAGCACAAGATGGGCCTCAAGGCGTCCAACACCTGCGAGATGACGTTCGGCGACCAGCACCCCGCCAAGGGCTGGCTGATCGGTGACAAGCACGACGGCATCCGCCAGATGTTCCGCATCATCGAGTTCGCCCGCATGATGGTCGGCACGAAGGCCATCGCGGCGCTCTCGACGGGTTACCTCAACGCGCTGGAGTACGCCAAGGAGCGCGTCCAGGGCACCGACCTGTCGCAGTTCATGGACAAGACGGCCCCCAAGGTCACCATCACGCACCACCCCGACGTGCGCCGCTCCCTCATGACGCAGAAGGCGTACGCCGAGGGCATGCGCTCCCTGGTGCTGTACACCGCCTCCGTCCAGGACGCGATCCAGGAGAAGGAAGCCGCGGGCGAGGACGCGAAGGCGCTGCACGGCCTCAACGACCTGCTGCTCCCGATCGTGAAGGGCTACGGCTCGGAGAAGTCGTACGAGCAGCTGGCGCAGTCGCTCCAGACCTTCGGCGGCTCCGGGTACCTCCAGGAGTACCCGGTCGAGCAGTACATCCGTGACGCCAAGATCGACACGCTGTACGAGGGCACGACGGCCATCCAGGGCCAGGACTTCTTCTTCCGGAAGATCGTCCGCGACCAGGGCGCCTCGCTCAACGCCCTCTCCGAGGAGATCAAGAAGTTCCTCGCGGGCGCCCAGGGCAACGAGGAGCTGTCCGGCGCGCTGGACTCGCTCGCCAAGGCCGCCGTGGACCTGGAGGCGATCGTCGGCACGATGATCACCGACCTCACCGCGACCGGCGAGGACGTGAAGAACATCTACAAGGTGGGCCTCAACACCACCCGCCTGCTGCTGGCCTCCGGCGATGTCGTCGTCGGCTACCTGCTACTCAAGGGCGCGGCCGTGGCCGCCGAGAAGCTGCCGACCGCCTCGGCCAAGGACGTCGCCTTCTACCAGGGCAAGATCGCCGCCGCGAAGTTCTTCGCCGCGAACGTCCTGCCCGGCGTCGGCGCGGAGCGCGCACTCGCCGAGTCCGTCGACAACTCCCTGATGGAGCTGGACGAGGCCGCGTTCTAGGCTTCACCGCTCAAGACCGCCACCCGCACCGCCACCCGGACACGCTTTCGGGTGGCGGTGCTGTCGTACGGGCCGGGGACGCCGGGTGAAGGTCCGATACCGATATCGATCCGACGGCGAGCGATACACCCTGGGGCCGCCCCCGCCCTCCCTATGATCGGAGCTCGATTCCGAGGGGGAGGCCGGCACATGAGTCGTCCGGGCAAGCGGTGGTACGTACGGGGCGCGGCGGTGGGGGCGGTGGCGCTGCTCCTCGCGGGCTGCGGCGGCGGAGACGGCGGCGGCGGTGGCGGCGCCTCCAAGGCGCTGGGCAAGGCGGAGCTGCTCTCGGTGCTGCCGGACGCGAAGGCGCTGCCGGGCTGGCGGACCGTGGCGGAGCCGGACGCGCAGAAGCCGGTGGCCGAGTACCCGCCGCCGGTCTGCCAGGTGCCCGACAAGAAGAAGCGGCAGGCCACCTGCGGGGAGATCACCTTCTGGGGCGTCTCCTCGTTCGTGCGCAAGCCCGACGTGACCTCGCTGAACTTCTGGACCCTCGGCTACAAGGACGAGAAGACGGCCGACGCCGCCTACGACGCGCTGAACGCGTACTACGGCGGGGACAGGGTCGGGGTGGGCGCGAAACCGGTGGAGATAGGTGAGCCGGGGGCGGAGCGCGAGGCCAACCGGGCCGGAACGGGCACCATGGGCGGCCCCGCGACCATCACCCAGCTCCGGGTCGGCACCCTCGTGCTGGGCATCAGCACCGGGACCCAGGGCAAGTCGGCCGTACCCGACGCGGAGGTCAAGGCCCTCGCCGCCATGGTCGCGGACCGGGCCCAGCAGGCGCAGGACGGCGAGAAGCCCTCCGCCGCGGTCACCGGACGATAGCGGTGCGTCACCGGGGGGCAACGGTGAAAGCTCCCGCTCATGCCTGGTTAAAGTGAAGAACATGAGTTCTTCCCTCCGCTTCGACCGCGGCCACACCGACGATCTGATGGCCTTCCTGATGGACTGCCCCTCCCCGTACCACGCCGTGGCGACCGCCGCGTCGAGGCTGGAGAAGGCCGGTTTCCGGCAGGTCGCGGAGACGGCGTCCTGGGACGGGTCCAGCGGCGGGAAGTACGTCCTGCGCGGCGGCGCGATCGTGGCCTGGTACGTGCCGGAGGGCGCCGAGGCCCACACCCCGTTCCGGATCGCGGGCGCGCACACCGACTCACCGAACCTGCGCGTGAAGCCGCTGCCCGACACGGGCGCCCACGGCTGGCGGCAGGTCGCCGTGGAGGTCTACGGCGGCACGCTCCTCAACACCTGGCTGGACCGGGACCTCGGCCTCGCCGGGCGCATCTCGCTCCGCGACGGCACGCACCGGCTGGTCGACATCGACCGGCCGCTGCTGCGCGTCCCGCAGCTGGCCGTGCACCTGGACCGGTCGGCCAACACCGACGGCCTCAAGCTCGACCGCCAGAAGCACATGCAGCCGATCTGGGGCCTGGGCGACGACGTCGCGGAGGGCGACCTCATCCGGTTCGTCGCGCAGGAGGCGGAGGTCGACGCCGAGGACATCACCGGCTGGGACCTGATGCCGCACCCCGTCGAGGCGCCCTCCTACCTGGGCCGTGACCGCGAGCTGGTGGCCGGGCCCCGGATGGACAACCTGCTCTCGGTGCACGCGGGGGTCGCCGCGCTCGCCGCCGTCGCCGGACAGCCCGACGCGGAGATCCCGTACATCCCGGTGCTGGCCGCCTTCGACCACGAGGAGAACGGCTCGCAGTCCGACACCGGAGCGGACGGACCGCTGCTCGGCACGGTCCTGGAGCGCTCGGTGTTCGCCCGCGGCGGTACGTACGAGGACCGGGCCCGCGCCTTCGCCGGAACCGTCTGCCTCTCCTCCGACACCGGCCACGCGATCCACCCCAACTACGCCGAGCGGCACGACCCGACGCACCACCCCGTCATCAACGGCGGACCGATCCTCAAGACCAACGTCAACATGCGGTACGCGACCGACGGCAGCGGACGGGCCGTGTTCGCGGCCGCCTGCGAGAAGGCGGGCGTGCCGTGGCAGACGTTCGTCTCCAACAACGCGATGCCGTGCGGCACCACGATCGGGCCGATCACCGCCGCCCGGCACGGCATCCAGACCGTCGACATCGGCGTCGCCATCCTGTCGATGCACAGCGCCCGTGAGCTGTGCGGCGCCGACGACCCGCACCTGCTGGCGACCGCCCTCGCGTCGTTCCTGGCGGGCTGACGGAACATCAACCGTCTTCTCGGACATGGGCGTTGCCGGGCGGGGTATCCGCTCCATACACGGCCCGGATCTTCCGGGGCGTCGAGGAGGCGGAACTCATGGGACTCGGAGGATGCATCCTTCTCATCGGTGCAGGGGCGATACTCGCCTTCGCGACCGACTGGGAGATGGACAGCGTCAACGTCGACATGGTCGGCTGGATCATGATGATCGTCGGCATCATCGGCGTGTTCGTCTACGCGAGTGTCATGCGGCGCCGCCGCATGGTCGTACCCCCCACCACCACAGTGGTTTCCGAGGACGAACGCCACCTGTGACCCGGGCGGGTGCGCCCCCTGAACCGGGCGCACCCCCTCCCCGTCACCGGGCGGCGCCGGATATTCTGGGCCCCTGTCCGTGACCCGGCACCGGGCGCGTCACACCCGGAAGGGGAGCCGCTCGTGGAGTTCCGGCTGCTCGGCACCGTCTGCGTCGACACGCTGACGGGTCCGCTGCCACTCGGCCCCGCCAAACGCCGCAGCCTGCTCGCCGCGCTGCTGCTGCGCGCCAACACCCCCGTGTCCGTGGCCCGGTTGACGGGCTCCCTGTGGGACGACGCCCCGCCGCTGCACGCCCGTACGGTCATCCAGGGCCATGTGTCGCGGCTGCGCGCCCTGCTGACGGGCGCGGACGCGGAGGCCTACGGGGTCGAGCTGACCACGCTCGGGGACGCGTACCTGCTGCGGATACCGGAAACCCTGCTGGACTCCCAGCGGTTCGAGGAACTGCTGATGCTGGCACGGGAGCAGCGCAGCCCAGCCGACAGCGTGCTGATGCTGAAGGAGGCCCTGTCCCTGTGGGAGGGGCCCGCGCTGACCGGTACGTACCCCAGCGCACCGCTCCAGGCCGCCGCGCAGGCGCTGGAGGAGTCCCGGCTCACGACGGTCGAGCAACTGGCCCACGCCTACGCCGAGCTGGGCGAGCACCACCGGGCGGCGGCGGTGCTGCGGGACGAGGCCGTGGCCCATCCGATGCGGGAGTCCCTCGCCGCGGCCCTGATGTCGGCGCTGTACGGCTCCGGCCGCCAGTCGGAGGCGCTGGACTGGTTCCACCGCACCCGGCGGCTGCTCGCGGACGAGCTGGGCATCGACCCCGGCCGCGAGCTGGCGGACACCTACACCCGGATCCTGCGCGGCGACCCGCAGCCGGAACCGCAGCGGGACGGGTCCGGTGGTGCGACGGGTACGGGTACGGGGGGCGGCCCTGCGACAGGGGCTCCTGCCGCAGGGGTATCCGCTGCCGGGCTGTCCGCCTCAGGTCCAACGGCCGCGGGCGTGCCGGGCGGCCTCCGGGGCGCCGAACCCCACCCCGTCGATCTGCTGCCCCGCGCCCCACGGGGCTTCCAGGGCCGGGCCGCCGAGCTGGCCGCGCTCTCCCGGGCGGCGGCCGGCGAGGCGCCCATCTGCCTGGTCACCGGACCGGCCGGGGTGGGCAAGACCGCGCTGGCCCTGCACTGGGCGCGTCGCGCCCCCGCCGCGTTCCCGGACGGGCGGCTCTTCGCCGATCTGCGCGGGTTCGGTGACACCGGACAGCCGACGCCGCTGGAGGTGCTGCGGGAGTTCCTGCTCGCGCTCGGTGTCGCGCCCCGCCGGGTCCCGGAGTCCGTCCAGGGCGCCGCCGCGCTCTTCCGCTCGCTGACCGACCGGCGCAGCCTGCTCGTCGTCCTGGACAACGCCCGCGACTCGGCCCAGGTCAGGCCGTTGCTGCCGGGCGGCACCGACTGCGTCACGCTGGTCACCAGCAGGCACCGGCTGGACGGTCTCGTCGCCTCCGACGCCGCCCGCCCGGTACCGCTGGACGTGCTCGAACCGCCGGACGGCACCGCGCTGCTGGCCGGGGTGCTGGGCGAGGAGCGGGTGCTCGCGGAACCGGTGGCGGCCCGTCGGCTGGCCGAGCTGTGCGGCGGGCTGCCGCTCGCCCTGCGGGTCACGGCGGCCCGGCTGGCGGGCCGCCCGCACCGGACACTCGCCGGGACGGCCGGCGAACTGGCCGACGAGCGCAGCCGGCTGGCCTATCTCGACGTGGAGGACACCGGGGTCTCCGCGGCCCTGCGGCTGACGGTGCAGCAGCTGCCGCCGGACGCCGTCCACCACTTCGCCCGGCTCGGCCACCACCCCGGCAGCCACTTCGACCGGTACACCGCCGCCGCGCTGGCCGGCAGCGATCCGGTCGTCGCGGCGGCGGCGCTGGAGCGGCTCGCGGCAGCCCACCTGGTCAGCGAGACGTGCCCCGGGCGGTGGGAGCTGCACGATCTGGTGCGCCTCTACGCCCGGGGCATCGACCCCGAGTCCGGCCCCGACGCCCTGCTCGGCGTGCTCGACCACTGCATCGCGACCGCGCTCGCCGCCGCCGACACGGCGGAACCGGGCGGCGAGCCCTGCTTCGTCCTGCCGGCGGACTACCGCAGGCCGGCCGCCGTGCGGGACTTCACCGACCGGGCAGAGGCGATGAGCTGGCTGGCCACCGAGCGCGAGGACCTGTCCCTGGCGGCAGCCGCCGCGCGGGGTGCGGGTCTCGACGACCGCGCCTGGCGGATCATCCTGCTCCAGTGGCCGCACGTGGTGTGGCGGGTCCGGGACGGCTGGGCCCCGGCCCTGGGACTGGCGCTGGACGCGGCGGTCGCGCGGGACGACCCGTACGCCCAGTCGCGGGTGCGCAACCTGCTGGGCTGGGTGCTGTCGGAGGAGGGCAGAACCACGGAGGCCGCCGCGCTGCTGGAGCCCTCGCCCGGTCTGGCGCGGCGGGCCGGGGACCGGCTGGGCGAGGCGACGGCGCTGATCAACCTGGCGGTCGTCCAGGCAGAGCAGGGCGGTCTCGACGAGGCGCTGGAGGGCTGTGAGCGGGCGGTCGCGCTGGCCCGGCAGGAGCGCGACGCGCACACCGAGATGCTCGCCCTCCAGCACCTGGCCCGGCTGCGGCTGGTGGCCGGGCGGCCGCAGGAAGCGCTGGACTGCGCCCGGACCGCGTTCGACCTGGGCCCCGAGCACGAGGAGGCCGCCCGTCGCGTCCTCCTGCTGACCGTCAGCGGCGAGGCGCACCTGGCCCTGGGTACGGAGGGCGAGGGCGTCCGGCTGCTGGACCTGGCGGCGGCGGAGGCGGAGCGCGCCGGGTACGACGAGGGCGCGGTGCGGGCGCTGGAGGCGTTGCTGCGGGTGGCCTCGGGCACGGAGTACGTACGCCGGTACGAGCAGGCGGTACGGCGGCTCGCCGAGGACGGCTGAACCCGGCGCCCGGCGGGGTGCGGGCCACGTCAGCGGGACGTTAGCCGCACGTCAGCGGGACGTGAGCGGCGCCCGGAAGACTCATGGATGTCAGCACGCCGGGGCGACTCACCACCGCACCGGGCTCTCGTCTCACCGTCTCACTCGGGGGAAAATTCCATGTCTGCCTTCCGGACCCGCAGCCGCGCCACGGCCCTGGCCGCCACGACCACCGCTGTACTCGCCCTGGCCCTGACCGCCTGCGGCGGCAGTGACAGCGGCACCGGCACCAGGTCGGAGGGCCCGGCGAACAGCGCACCGGCCGCCGCCGCGAAGTCCGCCACCGGCTCCGGCTCCACATCCGGCTCGGGGGACGGCACCACCGCCAAGACCTCCGTGGCCGCGAAGGGCACCACCACCGGGGGCAGCGGGACCGGAGGCACCACCGCCGGAGGCAGCACCGGCGGCGCGGCGAAGGCCGCCTCCGGGTCCGCGGGCACCCCGGCCTGCACCACCAAGGACGTCAGGATCAGTGCCGCCACCCAGGACGGGCCGCCCTACACCCACATCGTCCTGACGGCCAAGAACACCTCGGGCCGCACGTGCGAGATGAAGGGCTTCCCGCAGATCCAGTTCCTGGAGAGCCACAAGCAGAACATCCCGTCGGTCGCCAGGAGCAAGCCGGCGGCCCCCGTCGTACTCGGTGCGGGCGCACCGGCCTACGCGCTGGTCAAGCTGTCGGACGGGGGGGTCGACGAGAACGTCGAGCCCGTGAAGGCGTTCGCCGTGTGGCTCCAGGGCGGCAGCGGCCAGGCCGTCGTGGGAGCACCCGGTCCCGATGGCATCGCGGTCGACCCGGCGACGTACAAGACGGGCTACTGGACGTACGAGCTGCGCAACGGCGCCGACGACTTCTGAGCCGTCCGCACCCGAACCGCTCCCCCGTCCCCCGGTACGGCTGTCAGCCCTGCTCGTCCATCCCCGCGAGGACGAGCGGCAGCCGGGGCGTCCCCTCCGCGACCACGCGGACGGGGACGCCCCAGTCCTGCTGGTGGACATGGCAGGCCGGGTACTCGTTCGCGGGGTCGTCGTCGCAGGACGCGGCCATCGCGGAGACGTGCAGGACGCCCTCGGTCACGCCGTCCGCGAGGACCAGGTCGCGGAACAGGTCGGTGCCCGCGCCCTCTCCCCCGGCCAGCAGCTCCGGCGGGGTCGAGGAGACCAGCAGCCGGGTCGAGGGCCCGTACCGGGTGTCCAGCTTCTGACCGGCGGGCGCCTGGAAGACGACGTCGAGCCGGAGTGTGCCCGGGGCGATCTCGGTGGCGGCGCGCTGGGTGCGGTGCGCGGAGTCGGCGACGCGTACCGCCTCCTCGGGCAGCCGCAGCCGGGTCAGCCGGTGCCGGGCGGACTCGACGACCACGAGATCGCCGTCCACCAGCACGGCGTCGCTGGGCTCGCGCAGATCCGTGGCGAGCGTGCTGACCTCACCGCTCGCCGGGTCGTAGCGGCGCAGGGCGTGGTTGTACGTGTCGCAGACGGCGACCGATCCGTCGGGCAGCGCGGTGACGCCCAGCGGGTGCTGGAACAACGCCTGCTCCGCGGCCCCGTCGCGGTGGCCGAAGTCGAAGAGCCCGGTGCCGACTGCGGTGTGCACGACGCCCTCCAGGTCGACGTAGCGCAGCGAGGACGTCTCCGAGTCCGCGACCCAGAGCCGCTCCGCGGTGGCGGCGAGCCCGGACGGCTGGGCGAACCAGGCCTCCGCGCCCGGACCGTCGACCAGCCCCTCGTTCGTCGTCCCGGCCGCGACCCGGACGGTGCCGTCCTGCGCGTCGTACGTCCACAGCTGGTGGACGCCCGCCATGGCGATCCAGAGCCGGCCGTCGAACCAGGCGACGTCCCACGGCGAGGAGAGGTCCACCTCACGCCCTGCACCACTGGTGGGCGCCCCCTGCCACCACTGGCGGCCGGTGCCCGCGAGGGTGGTCGTCGCACCGGTCGTGAGGTCGAGCGCCCGGATGGCGTGGTTGACCGTGTCCGCGACGGCGATCCGGCCGTCGGGCAGCACGGTCAGCCCCTGCGGCTCGCTGAACCGGACCTCCTCGGGCCCGCCGTCGGTGAAGCCCCGGTCGCCGGTGCCGAAGTGGCGCCGGACGGTTTCGCCGTCCGCCTCCAGCTCGACCAGCCGGTGGCGGGTGGTGTCGGAGACCAGGAAGCCGCCGTCGTCCAGCAGCAGCGCCTTGCCGGGGAACCGCAGATGCGTCGCCACCGGCTCCGGCGCCACGTACGGACCGTCACCGCGCCGCAGGGTGCCCTTCGCGGCGTGCTCGGCCTCCAGCTCCTCGACCAGCTTCTCGATGGCGTGGGCGTGGCCCTCGCCCGCGTGCTGGGCGACGACATAGCCCTCGGGGTCGACGACGACGAGCGTCGGCCAGGCGCGTACGGCGTACTGCTTCCAGGTCGCCAGCTCGGGATCGTCGAGCACCGGGTGGTGCACCTCGTACCGCTCGACGGCGTCGACCACGGCCTGGTGCTCCGCCTCGTGGACGAACTTCGGCGAGTGGACGCCGATGATCACCACGGTGTCGCGGTGCTTCTCCTCCAGCTCGCGCAGCTCGTCGAGGACATGCAGGCAGTTCACACAGCAGAACGTCCAGAAATCCAAGATCACAATGCGCCCTCGCAGGTCAGCGAGGGTGTACTGCTGGTCGCCTGTATTGAGCCAGCCGCCCTTGCCGATCAGTTCGGGGGCCCTGACGCGCGCACGTGTTGCCATGTCAACAGTCAACATCACCGTGGCGCGCACGCATTCCGCAGGTACCTCGGGGAACCTGTGAGCCATGAGACTTCTCGTGCGAGAGCGCCTGTTCGGCATCGGCGACGACTACTGGATCGAGGACGCGGACGGCCACAAGGTCTTCCTCGTCGACGGCAAGGCCATGCGGGTGCGCGACACCTTCGAGCTGAAGGACGCGCAGGGCCGGATCGTCGTCGAGATCAAGCAGAAACTGATCAGCCTGCGCGACACGATGCTCATCGAGCGGGACGGCGAGCAGCTGGCCAAGGTCAAGCGGAAGCATCTGTCGCTGCTCCGCAACCACTACCGGGTGACGCTGGTGGACGGCACCGAGCTGGACGTCAGCGGCAAGATCCTGGACCGCGAGTTCGCGATCGACTACGACGGGGAGCTGCTGGCCCAGATCTCGCGCCGCTGGCTGACCGTCCGGGACACCTACGGAATCGACATCGTGCGGGAGGACGCCGACACGCCCCTGATGATCGCGGTGGCGGTGTGCGTGATCGTGCTCGCGGAGAAGGAGCACGAGGACTGAGCCGGGGCCGACCGCCGGTGCCTGTTTCAGGTGAAAGCGGTGCCTGTTTCACGTGAAACAGGCACCGGCCGGAAAGGGGGTCCCGGTTCAAGGCCCCGGCTCTCCGAGAACGGTCGGCGGCGCGAGTCCCAGCCGGCGGTCCTTGAGGGCCGGGAACTGCTCCCGGGTGGCGGCCACCCGGGACGGGTCGAACTCCACGCTCAGCACCTCCTCGTCCGCGCCCGCCTCCGCGAGCACCTCGCCCCAAGGGTCCACGACGATGCTGTGCCCGGCCTGCGGGACTCCGGCGTGGGTACCGGCGCAGCCGACGGCCAGCACGTACGCCTGGTTCTCGACGGCCCGCGCCCGGGCGAGCAGCGTCCAGTGCGCGCGGCGGCGCTCCGGCCAGCCCGCCGCGACGACCAGGGTCTCGGCGCCCGCGTCGACCAGCCCGCGGAACATCTCCGGGAAGCGCAGGTCGTAGCAGGTGGCGAGGCCGATCACGGTCTGCGGCAGAGCGAGCGTGACCAGCTCCTCTCCGGCACCCATCATGACCGCCTCGCCCTGGTCGAAGCCGAAGCGGTGGATCTTGCGGTAGGCGGCGGCCCGCTCACCCTCGGGGGTGAAGACGAGCGTGGTGTTGTAGAGAGTGCCGTCGTCGGCCCGCTCGACGAAGGAGCCCGCGTGCAGCCAGACCCCGGCGTCGGCCGCGGCCTTGGACATCGCCTCGTGCGTGGAGCCGAGCAGCGGTTCGGCCTCGGTCTCGAACACCTGGTAGGCGAAGGCTCCGACCGGCCAGAGCTCGGGCAGGACCACCAGATCCGCGCCCCGCTGGGCCGCGACCAGCGACGCCGCACGCTCTCTGCGCGCGTCGATGGATTCGTCCGGGTCTACTGCGATCTGGATGAGAGAGGCGCGCACACTACCACCGTCCTGGCATCTGAGCCGTCAACACGGGCCTACGATCGTCACACGAAAGCACTGCCGGGGTGCCTGCTCGCAGCGTAACTTGGACCGACCGAACCTCATCGCAGCCCGCAGCCCGCAGCCCGCCGTCCGCCGTCCGCGCCCAGTTCTCCAGCCCATGCACCGCAGAACCGCCCGAGGGGTCCCGTGACCGTCCATCCCAGCCTCCAGACCTACGCCGATGCCTGGACCCACTCCATCGAGTCGATAGCCGAGCTGGTGAGCCCGCTCACCGAGGGGGAGTGGAACGGCCGTACTCCATGCCCCAACTGGTCGGTGCGTGACATCGTGTCGCACATCATCGGCATGGAGTGTGAGCAGCTCGGTGACCCGCGCCCCATCCACACCCTGCCGCGCGATCTCTACCATGTGCAGAGCGACTTCGCCCGCTACATGGAGATGCAGGTCGATGTGCGGCGCCACCACACCGCACCGGAGATGACCTCCGAGCTGGAGTACACGATCATCCGGCGGTCCCGTCAGCTGCGCAACGAGACGCGTGACCCGGAGACCATGACGCGTGCGCCGCTCGGCGCCGAGCAGACCCTCGAACTGGCGCTGCAGATGCGCGCCTTCGACGTCTGGGTGCACGAGCAGGATCTGCGGACGACGCTGGGGAAGCCCGGCAACCTGGACTCCCCCGGTGCCGTGATCGTCCGGGACACGCTGCTGGCCGCCCTGCCGAAGGTGGTCGCCAAGGACGCGGGCGCACCGGCCAACTCGGCCGTCGTGCTGGATGTGCACGGTCCGGTGGAGTTCCTGCGGACCGTCCGGGTCGACGCGGAGGGCCGCGGCTCCGTGGACGGTGCGCCGTCGCTTGGTCCGGCGGTGACGCTGGCGATGGACTGGGAGACGTACGTACGGCTGGCCTGCGGCCGGGTGCGGGCGAGCGCGGTCGCGGACGGCATCAAGACCGAGGGCGACCAGGAGCTGGCCGCCGCCATCCTGCGGAACTTCGCCGTGACCCCGTAGCGCGTTGGTCCGTAGCCCCGAATCCCGTCCCCGCACTGCGCAGTCATGGCAATCGGCGCGCCCGCCCCGCAGGGGGGACGGGCGCGCCGCCGTTTTCGCGGTCGCACCGGGCGGTCACACGGGTACGTGCACGGCCTCCACGCGGCTGATCACATGGTGCTCGCGCTCCCGGTGCGCGGCCCTGCCCCGCAGCCGCAGGATCTGCGTGATGCCGAGGGCCTCCAGGACGAAGACCGAGGCGAACGCGACTCGGTAGTTGTCGCCGGTCGCGTCCAGCAGCACCCCGACGGCGAACAGCGTGGTCATCGACGCGATGAAGCCGCCCATGTTGACGATCCCCGACGCGGTGCCCTGGCGCTCCGGCGGGTTGGCCGGGCGGGCGAAGTCGAAGCCGATCATCGACGCGGGCCCACAGGCGCCGAGCACCACGCACAGCGTGACCAGCAGCCACATCGGCGCATGGTCGCCGGGGTGCAGGATGGCCGACGCCCACAGCAGAGCCGTCGCCGCGACCGTGCCCAGCGCGAGCGGCAGCCGGGCCGCGTGGTGCCGGGCGATGATCTGCCCGTAGACCAGGCCGACGGCCATGTTGGAGAGCACCACCAGGGTGAGCAGTTCTCCCGCCGTCCCCCGGCTCAGCCCCTGCGCCTCGACCAGGAACGGCATGCCCCACAGCAGCAGGAACACCATGGCCGGGAACTGCGTGGTGAAGTGCACCCACATCCCGAGCCGGGTGCCGGGTTCCCGCCAGGCGGCGGCGATCTGCTTGCGCACGTAGGCCGCTCCGGCGTGCTCCGCGGGCGGCGGTTCGTGGCCCTCGGGGTGGTCCTTCAGGAAGAGCAGCAGCAGGACCAGCACCACGACCCCGGCCAGCGAGCTGCCGACGAAGGTGGTGGTCCAGCCGAGGCCGTGCAGCGAGCGGGCGATCACCAGCGTGGAGACGAGGTTGCCCGCCATCCCGAAGAGGGCGGCGACCTGGCCGATCATCGGGCCGCGCCGGGCCGGGAACCAGCGCGTCCCCAGCCGCAGCACGCTGATGAACGTCATCGCGTCGCCGCAGCCCAGCAGGGCTCGGGAGGCCAGCGCGGCACCGTACGACGGGGAGAGCGCGAAGCCGAGCTGTCCGAGGGTGAACAGGACGGCGCCGATGGCGAGCACCTTCTTGGTGCCCAGCCGGTCCACCATCAGGCCCACGGGTATCTGCATGCCCGCGTAGACGAGCAGCTGGAGGATGGAGAAGGTGGAGAGGGCGGAGGCGTTGACGTGGAACCGGTCGGCTGCGTCGAGTCCGGCGACGCCCAGGCTGGTGCGGAAGATGATGGCGACGAAGTAGACGGCGACCCCGATGCCCCAGACCCGGGCGGCACGCCGGCCGCCGGGCGGATCGCCGGGCAGGGAGAGGGTGGGGGAGGCGGCGGAGCTCACCGGTCCTCACCCCTGACCAGCACCTTGACCCGGCTCACATGACGGCGCACGACGTGCGCGGCACCGTCCGCGTCACCGGACCTGATCGCCTCCAGCAGCTCACCGTGCTCGGTGATGTTCGCGGCGACCCTGCCGGGGTGGGCCTCCATGACGGCGACGCCCATCCGCAGCTGCCGGTCGCGCAGCTGGTCGTAGAGGCGGGACAGGATCTCGTTCCCGGCGTGCCGGACGATCTCGGCGTGGAAACAGCGGTCCTTCACGGAGACGGCCGCCAGGTCACCCGCCTCCGACATCTGCCGCTGCTCGTCGAGGAGCTCCTCCAGCCGGGCGATCAGCTTCGCCGAGGCGGGCACGGCCCGGCGCACGGCGAACTCCTCGACCAGCAGCCGGGTCTCCACGACGTCCGCGATCTCCTGGGCGGAGACGGCGAGCACCAGGGCGCCCTTCTTCGGGTAGAGCTTGATCAGCCCCTCCACCTCCAGCCGCAGCAGCGCCTCGCGCACGGGCGTGCGGGAGACCCCGACGGCGTCCGCGAGATCGCCCTCGGTGAGGAGCGTCCCGCCCTCGTAACGGCGGTCCAGGACCGCTTCCTTGATGTGGGTGTAGACGCGCTCGGCGGCAGGGGGCTGCTTCACCGGCGGACGGACGGGCGACGAGGCTGGGGCAGGCATGCGCACAGCATAGATACAACATGGATGCAGACAACGGCGCGTCCGGATGATGGACTGCGCCGTGCGCGCCGCCAAGGGCCGCGCGGACGGCGCACGGCACCCGGCGCACGACACCCGTCACCCCGCACCCCGCACCTGGCACCTGGCACCTGGCACCTGGCACCTGGCACATGATCCATCTGGCGCCACCTGTTGGAGCCCGGCCGCTTCGAGCCGCTCGACGCCACTCAGGCCGGTCTGCCGGACCTGGTGACCTCCCGCTGGAGTCGGTTCGCCGTCACGGGACAGACGAACAGACATGACGGCACCGCACGGAAACCGTTCACGACGCGCACCCCCTGCGTACGGCGGCCCGCGTCCGACCGCACCGGGCCCGCCGGCCTCGCGGCCGACCACCACCAGGCCTTCCGGAAGGCGCTCGCCCCCTCACGGTGAGGCGACAGCGCACACCGGAGAATTCACCCCCCTTTCCCTACAACCCTTCATCCGACTCATACGTCTCACAACGCGCGGCACCCTCATGTGGCCGCATTCCAGGGGCATTTGGAGCGTTCAAGTTGAATATCGGCATTAAGGACATAAGGCGCGTATCGGCCACCACCACGGTCGCCCTCACCGCAGGTGCCGTCATCGCGGGAGGCGCGTTCGCCACCCAGGCCCAGGCCGCCGCGCCGAAGCCGCCGACGATCGTCGCCAAGGGCGGCTACGTGATGAACAACGGCACCGGGAAGTCCCTGTTCAGCAAGGCCGCGGACACCCGCCGGTCCACCGGCTCCACGACGAAGATCATGACCGCCCGGGTGGTGCTGGCCACGAAGGGCCTCAACCTGGACTCCAAGGTCACGATCCAGAAGGCGTACAGCGACTACATCGTCTCCAAGGGCGCGTCCTCGGCCCGCCTCATCGTGGGCGACAAGGTCACGGTCCGTCAGCTGCTGTACGGCCTGATGCTGCCGTCCGGCTGCGACGCCGCGTACGCCCTGGCCGACAAGTTCGGCTCCGGCTCCACGCGGGCGGCCCGGGTGAAGTCGTTCATCGGCAAGATGAACAGCACGGCCAAGACCCTCGGCCTGAAGAACACGCACTTCGACTCCTTCGACGGCATAGGGAACGGGTCCAACTACTCGACCCCGAAGGACCTCACGAAGATCGCCAGCAGCGCGATGAAGTACTCCACCTTCCGCAGCGTCGTCAAGACGAAGTCGACCAAGCAGAAGGTCACGACGAAGACCGGTGGCTACCGCTACATGTCGTGGACCAACACCAACAAGCTGCTGGGTACGTACAGCGGCGCGATCGGTGTGAAGACGGGCTCCGGCCCGTCGGCCAAGTACTGCCTGGTCTTCGCCGCGACCCGCAAGGGCAAGACGGTCATCGGCACGGTCCTGACGGCCACGTCCGAGTCCACCCGGACCTCGGACGCGAAGAAGCTCATGGACTACGGCTTCAAGAAGTAGTCATGCCGGGCTCTGCCCGACGTCATAAGAGAGGGGCCCCGCGGACAGTCCGCGGGGCCCCTCTTGTGAGCCCGGCATGATCCAGCCGAGAGGCCCTGAGGCCTGTCGGCGGATCATGGCCGGGGGCCCTGATCCGCCGGACAGGCCCTAGCTGTCCTGCCGTTCCTCGGACTCCGTCGCACGCGGGCGACGGCTGCGGAAGCGTTCCAGTACGGCCGCGCCGAGAATCACCAGCCCGATGGCGATGACTCTGCTCGTCTGGTAGCCGGCCGTCGTGTCGTCCGCCGCGTCGGACCACACGAACACCCACAGCGTTCCGGCGATCCCGGCGACGATGAGGAGGACGGCCCCTACCGGGCCGATGCCCCACCACCACGGCGCCTCGGGGTGTGCTTCGGACCGGTCGTGTTCGTCGTTCGCCAAGACGTTCTCCTGCTGATGAAGCGGTAGCGGCCCCCGGCGCCGTCACGGGCCGGGAACATGGAAGGACGCACAAGGCGGGCCCTCGGGTTGCCCGCGGCATGACACCGGTCGGCGCCTGCCCGGAACTCCAGGGCGCGGTAACCCGTTTCGGGGGCATCGGCGCCGGGCCCTCCGACCGGGCCGGCTTGTCAGAGGCGCGCAGTACGGTCGCCCCATGGCAGCCACCATCGACCTGACACTGGACGCCGCGGACGCGCAGGCCCTCGCAGCCTTCTGGAGGACCGCCCTCGGCTACATCGACGAGCCACCGCCCGCCCCCTTCCGGACCCGCGAGGAGTGGCACGCGTCCTTCGACCCGCCGGAGGACGACTCCGTGGACGACGGCGCATGGCTCTGCGATCCCGACGGCAACGGCCCCCGCCTGGCCATCCTCAAGGTCCCCGAGCCCAAGACCGCGAAGAACCGGCTCCACATGGACGTCCGGGTGCCGGGACACGGCACGCCCGACGAACGCTGGGCCCGGATCAGAGCGGAGTCCGAACGCCTGGTGCGGGCGGGCGGCACCGCCCTGGAGACGTTCGACGGGCACCACATCATGATGGCGGACCCGGAGGGCAACGAATTCTGCGTGGCGGCCTCGTCCGCCTGAGGCCCGCCGCCCTGGCCGGTCCGGGCGGGGCCGGCCGGGTCGCGGAAGAGCCTCAACGCCGTAGTGCCGCCACCGCCGCGTCGAACGCCGAGTCGCGGTTCTTCGCGAACTCCTCCTCGGTGAAGACCGGCGTACGGATGTGCGGCGGGATGCCCGCCCCGTCGAAGGTCCGGCCGGAACGGGTCAGGAACTCCTCGTTCGGCAGCCACAGCGCCATGCCGTTCGGCAGCACCCGGTCCAGCGTGTCCGAGAAGACGCCCTGGGTGGGCTCCCCGATCCGGATCGTCCGGCCGGGCCGGTCGATGAGCGCCTGCGTGAAGGTCTCACCCGCGCTGTACGTCGTCCCGGAGGTCAGTACGGCGACGGGGCCGGTGTAACGCGGCCTGCCCTTCGCGGGCTGCACGGGGACGGGCCGGGGCCGGGTGTACTGGGTGCGCTTGCGGTAGGCGACGTACGGGGTGTCCGTCAGGCGCTCCGCGATGTGCACGCCGAGCGCGTCGGAGCCGCCGCCGTTGATCCGTACGTCGATGACCAGCCCCTGGAGCGACGCCGTGCGCCCGGTGGTGAGGACGGCGTCCAGCGCCTTGTCGAGCTGGGCCAGCTGGGCGGCGTACGCCGGGTCCTCCGTGTCGTACCCGGCGAACCCGGAGATCCGCAGATAGCCGAGCCCTTCCGGCAGGTCCGCGTAGCTGATCCGCCCGCTCGCGAACTCCCTGGGCTTCTTTCCGTTGAGGTCGCGCGCCACGATGTGGTTCTTGACCCTCGCGTCCAGCTCCGGCCCCGGCACCGCCGTTCCCGGCCGGTTCCCGGCGAAGTAGCGGTCTCCGTCGAAAACGGCCACATGCGCGTCGTACAGCGGCTTCACCATGTCGCTGAACAGTGCGAACAGTTCGTCGCGCGTCGTGTCCGCGTGCACCTTCGGCCGGTACGTCTCGCGTACGGCGTGCCAGTCGATGCCCTTGGCCCCGAAGAACGGGTAGTTCTCCTCGAAGGACTGCCAGAAGACGTCGAACGTCGTCACCGGGTCCGTGGCGGTGAGGCGCTCGCACGCCTCCGGCAGCCGCCCGATCCGCCGCAGCTCCCTGCGCCCCGCCGAACCGGACAGCTCCAGCGACCCGGCGTCCGGCCGCACGGTGAGGACCGTCCCGTCACCGGCCCTGAACACGCCCTGCCCCGTCTGCTCGGCGGACTCGCCCTCCAGGCAGCTCACCGAGGTCGTCTGGTACTCCTGCAACCGCCCGTCCGCGATGCGCAGGACGGTGCCGTACCCGTTCACCCGCCAGGTGCCGTCGGCCGGCCCCGGCTGCGCCGCCGCGGCCGGCGCGACCGCCCCGCCGGCGAGGGCCAGCGCCACGAGTGCCGTCGCGGCCCTGGATCTCCGAAGTCGCACAGTCTCCACCTCTCCCCGTACGCGATCTGCGTCACAGGTCCGACGATCGCGCATGGCCCGCCGGGGCGACATCGGGCAGGCAGGCGGATCGACAGGGGGGATACCCCCTCACCCCCGGGGGCCGGGGGTGAGCGGTCACACCTCATCCCCCGAGGGCCGGGGTGAGCGATCACGCACCCCCGAGGGCGGGGTGAGCGATCACGCACCCTCCGCCTCGAAGGCCTGTGCCACCGCGAGGCTGTCCTCGTAGACGTGGTGCCGGGTGACGAGACCGTCCGCGAAGGTGAGGTGCAGGGCGAACCGTGCGCGGTAGGCACGTCCGGTGGACCGGGCGGTCTGCCGGATCTCCCCGAACACGACCGCGTCGTCGCCGTCCACCAGGATCCGCTCGATCTCGGTGGCCGCGGCCCCGGGCACGTGGTGCTCGCCCAGCTCGCGGTAGTGCGCGGCGGCGTCGGCCCGGGTGGAACGGTGGCGGATCCACGGGGTGGCGGCCCGGCCGTGCTCGGCCTGTGGCCAGTCCAGCTTCCAGTCACCCCGCTCGGCGTACAGCTCGGCGACGCGCTCGGGGTCCCCCGCCCCGATCCGGCGCAGCAGCTCCTCCACGGCGGCGCGGGTGGTCGTGGGCGGGGACGCTTCAACTGCCATGGACGGTCATCCAGTTCGTGGGCAGCCCCGATCGGAGCGGCGATCGCCATCCTGGCCCGCACCGGCCGCCACCGCGATTACCTCCCGGGTAAGGGCGGTTCCGCGCCGCGGCGCGGAAAACCACTGGATCGCCGCCCTCGCACGCCGCTACCGTGCTGCCGGTCCCCGTCGTCCAGGCAAGGGCGTTCCGTTGTACACCGTTTGAGACCTCCCACGAGCTGATCTGTCGCGCGTCGCACGCACCTGTGCGCCGTGCTGATTCCTGCTGCGGATTTCTCACCCTGAAAACGGTGTACCCCTGTGCTCAACAACTGGGTCGTCATGCCCACTTGCCTTCCGCTCGTCCTGCGCCGCTGCCACGCGTGCGCGTCCGGGACCTTCCGGGCCAACGGCAAGTTCCGCGTCAACGCCAACCACAAGCTCCTCGATGCGTGGCTCCTCGCGCTCTGCACCACGTGCGGGGAGACCACCAAGCTCACGGTCCTGGAGCGGGCGCACGTACGCTCCATCCGGCCCGGACTGCTGGACCGGATGCACGACAACGATCCCGGTCTGGCGGCCGAGTTGCTCCAGGACCCGGCCCTGCGGCGCCGCAACCGCATCGCCCTCGACTGGACCGGTGCCTGGCGCCTGGACACGGGCGAACCGGCCGAACCGGCCGCCGTCACGGACGTCGAGGTGATCGAGGTATCGGTCCGCTTCGCGGCGCGGATTCCGGTCCGGCCGCTGCGGCTGATCGCTGAAGGGTGCGGTCTCTCCCGGGCGGAGGCGGAACGGCTGCTCACCGAGGGCAACCTCGTGTCGGCGGCCAGGCTGAGCGGAAAGCTCTCCGGCGGCTTCACGTTCCTGCTGAAGCGCTGAACGCGGAGATCCCACACCCAGAGGAGACGGAAGCCTGCCGGATCGTCGGCACCGACCGCCGCACCGGCGAACGGTGGCCACGGCCGGCAGGCATCCGGGAACGGCTCCTCCCCGGAGACGGCCGACCATGATCCGAACGGGAGACCGGACAGGCCTAGGGTGTGCGGATGCCTGAGACCTTCGATCTCCGCGTCGAACTTCCCGCCGCCCTCACGGGCCCCGCAGGGGCCTGGCAGTTCGTCGAACGGTTTGCCGCGCGTCTCGGCGCGCCGACCGGGCCGGACGACGGATACCCGGAAGCTGAGCTCGCCGCTGCGGAACTGCGGCTCGGACTGCGGCTTCCGCCGGCGGTGCGGGAGCTGTACGCCAGGTTCGGCCGCCGCCACGACCTGCTGCACGGGACGAGGTCGCTGCTGCCCCCCGAGGAGTTGGAGGTGTCCGGCGACGCCCTGATCTGGCAGGTGGAGAAGTTCTGGCTGTACCAGCTCGCCGTACCGCTCGACCGGTTCGCGGAGACCGACCCGCCCGTGCTGATCGACGGGAGTTCGCAGGCGTACGAAGACTGGGAGCCGTTCGCCGACCGCTTCTCCGCCGTGTGCGTGGAGACGGTGATGTCGGAGAACGCACTCTGCGGAGACTGGGGCGGGTGGCGCCGCGAGTGCCTGGCGTCCGACGCCGCGTACCTGGAGCGGTCACTCACCCGCATGCCGCCGCTGCTCTCCCCCGACGGTCGGGACAACGCGGACCGCTGGTACGCGGGCGCGGATGTCCTGGTGCACGAAGACCGCTCGGACGACCGGTCGGAGCTGGGATGGCTGTACGTCCGCGCGCTGACGCGGGAGGCGCTGGACGGCGTCCGGGCGGCGCTGCCGGGGCCGTGGACCGAGACCGTGGACCACTGAGGGCCACGCGGGTGCTCCGAGCCCGCCGGGCCCGGTCCTGTACGCCGGACCGGGCCCGGGGGCACGCGTCGTCAGCGGGAGCGGATTCCCAGCGCGACGAACTGAGTGACCGCGTCGTCCGCGAAGTTGTCGTCACTGACCAGTACCAGCGAACGTTCGCCGCCGCGCAGCGCCGGACCCCACGTCATGCCCTCGGTGTTGTCGACCGTGGACAGGCCCAGATCGTCGAAGTCCGCGACCAGCTTCTTCCGCATCGGCTGGATTCGCTGTCCGGCCAGCGAGTCGACGTTCCGCACGTCGGTCGCGCCCCGGGTGGTGGCGTCGTAGAGCCGGATCTTGTAGCCGGAGCCCGCGACCCAGCTGCGTTCGAGCACGAGGTAGCGGCTGGGGTCGTCGGGGAACGCGAGGATCGAGGACACCCCGGTGTCCGGACCCCACGGGCTGGTCGGGTCCGACGCGGCGAAGATCTTCTCCAGCGGGTAGGCGAACTGCCCGAGGACGTCGCCCCGGCGGCTCTGCTGCGTGACGCGGACCAGGGCGCCGTGCTCCAGGGTCGGCTCCGGGCCGTCCTGGAGCAGCGGACCCTCGACCGCGCTGGTCAGCACGCGGCCCCGGTCCCCGAACGTGATCGCCTCGACGGCCTTGTTCCGCCGCAGCCCCCGATCGGTCATCGTGTTCTCGTAGTCGGCCGGCAGCGGCAGCTGTCCCCGGTAGGCACCGTGGCGCCCGGCGAACTGGATGGACGGCTGGATCAGCGGTTCACCGGCCGACTTGGGCCGGTCGCCCTCCTGGGCCCACCAGTACCGGCAGCTGCGCGGGTCCACCCGCACCTCCTCCGGGTCCACCGCCTTGCCGTCCCCGGCGCTCGCCGGCGGGTAGACCGAACCGTCCGGCTGACGGAACGGGTGCGTGCCGGTGAAGTCGACGGAGTGCACCCCGGCACCGTCCACCGCGATCCTCGCGGTGTAGAAGCGGGCGGGCTGGAGCACCGAGCGGTCGTCGCTGATCGCGACGTACTCACCCGTGCACGGGTTCCGGTCGAGGCCGGACAGACCGCCGACCGTCGTGCCCTCAAAGGCAAGCTTGTGCGGAACGATCTTCTCGCCCAGCAGCCGGGCCTGCGCCCCGATGCGGGACTTCACAGCGGTGCCCGTCCGCGCGGCGGCGCCGTCCGACTGGGCCGCCACGGCGGGCGCCACCGTCGCCACCAGCACCAGGGCCGCGAGAGAGGCGCGGCGGAACAAGGAAGATTTCATGTAAGCGATCTTGTCCCGGTGCGCCCGGTGCTCGCAGTCACCCATAAGCGTGATGGGGTCACGCAACGGAGTGACGTGAGGGTTGAAACGGTACCGCCCGTGTCCCGCAGACGAGTTGACCTGTCCGGCAGCCTTGCGCGGCGACCGTCAGCCGCTGTGCTCGCGGTCGTAGGCCGCCTGGGCGGCGGCGACCGAGCCGCCGTGCCGCTTGGCCCAGTCGGTGAGCTCCAGCAGCGACGTGTGGAGCTCACGGGCCATTTCCGTCAGCGTGTACTCGACCCTGGGCGGAACGACCGGATGGACGGTGCGTACGAGCAGTCCGTCCCGCTCCAGCCTGCGCAGATTGAGCGTGAGCATGCGTCTGCTGATCCCCGTGATCGACCGCTCCAGCTCCGTGAACCGGACCGGGCCCTGCGCGGCGGCCACCAGGATGCCGATGCTCCACTTCCCGGAGACGTGATCGAGAACCTCCGAGACCGGGCACGCCTCGCTGGCCAGGGCCGTCACATCGATGTGCCTCTGGGACATGAAAGTGCCTTCTTCCGCCCGGTCCGACCGTTACCAATCATGTACTCGGTATCAAATCGTGCACCGAACCGGAAGGCGGCCCAATGCTCCAGGAACTCACAGACCGCGCTGCGATCGTGGACGCCGTCATCGCGTACGCGACGGCCCTGGACACCAGGGACTGGGAGGCGCTGGGCGCACTGTTCACGGACGACGCCTGCTGGGAGTACAGCGGTTCGGGAGAGCGGCTCCGCGGGCCCGACGCGATCGTTGCCAGGATCAGCACCAGCCTGGAGCGGATCGACGCCACCCAGCACCTGAACGGCAACCACGTCGCCGCGGTGCACGGCGACCAGGCCGAGCACACGTGCTACTACCAGGCCCAGCATGTCCGCCACGGCCTGCCCGACGGCGAGAAGTTCCTCGGCGGAGGCCGCTACGAAGACCGACTCCGCCGCACCCCGGACGGCTGGCGATTCACCCACCGCAGGATCACCAACATCTGGAGCGACGGAAACCCCGCCGTGCTCGCGCCCTGACATCAGGCCGCGCAACGGAAGCCGGGGCCGGCTACGTGGTGTACCGCGCCTGCCCCAGGGTCTCCCGGAAGGCGTCCCACGCGGCGGGGGCGAGCAGGAGGACGGGGCCGTCCAGCCGCTTGGAGTCGCGGACGGCGACGGTGTGCGGGATGTTGCGGGCGACCTCGACGCACTCACTGGCCGTCGCGCTGTAGCTGGACTTACGGAAGCGGAACACCTTCACCTGCTCATTTCCTTCGCAATGCTGTCGATGAACTGGACTGAGTCGTAGGGAGCCAAGCTCATTCGTGACGCCTGGTTGAAGAGGTCGACGAACACCTGGCTCTCAGCAGCATCCTCTACCCACATGGTGGACCGAGGAAGGTCCATGTGCACGACGTCCACCGCTTCATCTTCGCCGAACGACAGCACGTTGAACGGGCCACCGATGCAGGGATGGCCACCAGCCCAGAAGGGCAGAACCTGAATGTGTACATTCGGCAGGTCAGCCAGCTGGCACAGATGCTCAAGCTGACGTGACATCACCTGTGGCCCGCCCATAAGTTGCCGGAACGCCGCTTCCCAGATGACCGCATGGATACGAAGCGGCGTATCGCCGTGCAACCTGGTCTGACGCCTGGCCCGTCCAGCGACGACATCCTCGATCCGGTCGATGTTGTCCCAAGACATGTCCGCAACACCCATGGCCCGGGTGTACTCGGCAGTTTGAAACAGGCCTGGAATGATGGCCATCTGCCACTGCCGCACCTTGACAGCGGCATCCTCCATCGCGATGTACTCCACCTGCGTGGCCAACGTGGGGGTGTCGTTCCACCACCCCTTCACCTTGCGGCGCTCCCGGTCGGTCTTGGCGAGCTCCAGCAGATGCGTGACCGCCCTCGGTTCACCGACTCCGTACAGGGCGCACAGAGCGACAATGTCGGGGTCACGCATGGGGACCCAGCCGCTCTCCATCTTGACCACCTTGGTCTGGGTCGCACTGAGTGCTGCAGCCGCTTCGCGCTGGGTCATGCTCGCCGCCACTCGCAGACGCTGAAGCTCTCCACCCAGCCGTCGCCCCAGAACGGTCGAGACCCGATTGTCCATCGCTCTCTTGCCAGACGTCTGCACATCAACCTCCCTGTGAACGTGACCAGTGTGGCAGCTAGTTGAGCGCAGAGAATCGCCCATCACTCATATGGGGAATATATGTCCCGAACCCTTGAGTCCGAGATAGCAGGCCACTACGTTCGGCACCACGCCGCTCACCCAGCGGCACCGCCCGGCGGAAGTGCACCGCCCTGCCCTGCTCAGGAACAGGTCCGGCATCGCCACCGCCTCCCCCTCACCGAGAGGCACGCGTCCATGACCGCAGCCCAGGAGAAGGTCCCTGTCCCCGAGCCCGTCCTCCAGGAGGACCGGCTCGACTACACGCCCACCGCGCGCAGCGTCCACCTCTGCCGGCTCCGGGCCGTGCGGCTGGTGTCCGAGTGGGGGTATCCCAATCACGTGGCGGAAGTGGCGCTACTGGTCAGCGAGTTGGCGACCAACGCCCTGCTGCACGGCTCCGTGCGCGGGCGGCTCTTCCGCGTGCACCTCATCCTCACGGCCGCCACCCTCCGCATCGAGGTCAGCGACCCGCGCGGTGAGCGGTTGCCCGCGGTGCGCGAGGCGCAGGAGGACGACTGCTACGGGCGCGGGCTGTTCATCGTCGACCGGCTGGCCGACCGCTGGGGCGTCGAGCCGCGCATCGTCGGCAAGACCGTCTTCGCCGAACTCGCCCTGCGCAGGCGGGCGGACGGGGAAGCCTCCGCCCGGAACGTCCCATAACCGAAGAAGCGGGCCCGCGCACACCTCGCACGGGCCCACCTCATACACGTAACCGATCAGCCGCCCTGGCCGGCGCTGCCGATCGGGCCGACCAGCACCTGGTCACCGTTGCCGCTGTCGCCCGCGGGCAGCGAGCTCTCGCCCGGCCAGGCGAGGGTGACCGACTTCGTCTCGTTCGGCGGGGTCACCACGAGACCCGTGATGCGGATGCCGGAGCCACCCGTCTTGTTGAGCGGGTAGCTGACGTTGGAGTCGATCTCCTTGCCGCTCTTGAGGGTGTACGGGTCGCCGGGGTCACCCTTGCGCGTGGCGGAGATCGTCCCCGCGTTCGTCTTCAGGTCGACGCCCACGAACCCGGAGATCACGCAGTCCGCGCCGCTGGTGTTCGTCAGCGCCACCGCGATGCTGCCATCGCGGTCGCCGTCGATGAAGGTGTCCAGCGCCGTGATCTTCAGCCCGTCGGTGGTGCACTTGCCGCCCTTGGCGTCGGAGCCGCTCCCGCCGGACGTGGAACCGCCGGACGTGGAACCGCCGGAGGCGGAACCGTTGGAGGCCGGGGCGGACGACTCCTTGCCACCGGCCTCGTCCGTACCGCCCGAGTCCGAGCCACCGCCGGAGGAGGACGCGGCGGACGCGGACGACCCCGATGACGGGTCGGTCTGCCCCGCGGCGTCGTCGTCGTTCTGGCAGGCCGTGAGCGAGAGACCCGCAGCGAGGGCCAGGGCCGCGAAGGTGAGCTTACGAGCGCGCATGGTTTCGTCCTCAGCATCGGTTGGTCAGTACCGGCCCACTCGGTACGGGTCGGTACCAGCGAGCGCTTCTGATCAACAGGACCGGCTGGGAGGGTTCGGCCGTTCCCCCGGCAACCGGCTACTACATGCCTGTTACAAGCGCGCCGAGCCGGGACGGGCCGATGGGTGCGCCAGGAAAAGCCGTCTGACCTGCCGTCATGCCCGGCGGGCGGACATGGCAGTGGGCCCGCGCGCACCTCGCGCGGGCCCACCTGACACACCTGTCTCCGGGGCGGCTACGCCCAGGTGATCAGCCGCTTCGGCTGTTCCAGGATCGCGGCGACGTCCGCCAGGACCTTCGAGCCGAGCTCGCCGTCGACCAGGCGGTGGTCGAAGGAGAGGGCCAGCGTGGTGACCTGACGGGGCTTCACCTTGCCCTTGTGCACCCACGGCTGGAGCTTGATCGCGCCGACCGCGAGGATCGCGGACTCACCGGGGTTGAGGATCGGCGTGCCCGTGTCGACGCCGAAGACGCCGACGTTGGTGATGGTCACCGTGCCGCCCGCCATCGCCGCCGGGGACGTCTTGCCCTCGCGGGCCGTGGAGACCAGCTCGCCCAGGGACGCGGCCAGCTGCGGGAGCGTCTGCTCCTGCGCGTCCTTGATGTTCGGCACGATCAGCCCGCGCGGGGTGGCCGCCGCGATGCCCAGGTTCACGTAGTGCTTCTGCACGATCTCCTGGTTCGCCTCGTCCCACGCGGCGTTGACCTCGGGGTGGCGCTTGATCGCGACCAGCAGGGCCTTGGCGATGATCAGGAGCGGATTGACCCGCACCCCGGCCATCTCCTTGTCCTCCTTCAGCTCCGCGACGAGCTTCATCGTGCGCGTCACGTCGACCGTCACGAACTCGGTGACGTGCGGCGCGGTGAACGCGCTGCCCACCATCGCCTGCGCGATCGCCTTCCGCACGCCCTTGACGGGGATACGCGTCTCGCGCGCACCCGTCGAGGCGACCACGGCCGGGGCCGAGTCCGGGGCCGGGGCGGAGGCCGGCGCCGGGATCTGCGCCTGCACCGGCTCGGGGGCCGGGGCCGGGTTCGCCGCCGCGTGCACGTCCTCGCGGGTGATGACGCCGCCCTCGCCGGTCGGGCTGACCGTCGCGAGGTCGATGCCCAGGTCCTTCGCCAGCTTGCGCACCGGAGGCTTCGCGAGCGGGCGGGCCTCGGGCACGACGGCGCCCGTGCCGTGGCCGTTCATCTCGCCCTGGATCGCGGCGGAAGCGGCTGCGGGCGGAGCGGTCTCCGTGCCCTTGCGGGCGCGCCGCTTCGTGGAGGACTCGGCCACGCCGTAGCCGACCAGGACCGGGGTACGGCCCTTCGGCGCCTCGGCCTCGGCCTCCGGCTCGGCGGCGGGCGCGGGGGCCTCGGCCGCCGGAGCCGGGTCCGGGGCGGCGTCGCCGCTGCCCGGTGCCACGTCCACGACGATGATCACCTGGCCGACGTCCACGGTGGTGCCCTCGTCGAAGCGCAGCTCGTGCACCACCCCGTCGAACGGGATCGGCAGCTCGACGGCCGCCTTCGCCGTCTCGACCTCGCAGACGACCTGGCCGTCGGTGACGGTGTCGCCGGGCTGGACGAACCACTTGAGGATCTCGGCCTCGGTCAGTCCCTCGCCCACGTCGGGCATCTTGAACTCACGGAAGCGAGCGGCGTTCGTAGTTTCGGTCATCGTTGTCACGCCCCAGTCCTCAGTACGCCAGCGAGCGGTCGACGGCGTCGAGCACACGGTCCAGACCCGGCAGGTACTCGTCCTCCAGCCGGGCCGGCGGGTACGGCACGTGGTAGCCGCCGACCCTCAGCACGGGTGCCTCCAGGTGGTAGAAGCACCGCTCCGTGATGCGGGCGGCGATCTCCGCGCCGGAACCGTAGAACACCGGCGCCTCGTGCACCACGACCAGGCGGCGGGTCTTCTCGACCGAGGCCTGGATGGCGTCGAAGTCGATCGGGGACATCGAGCGCAGGTCCACGACCTCGACCGACTTGCCCTCCTCCTGAGCGGCCGCGGCGGCCTCCAGACAGACCTTCACCATCGGGCCGTAGGCGACCAGCGTGAGATCCGTGCCGGTGCGGGCGACCGCGGCGCGGTGCAGCTGGCCGGGGATGGACTCGGTGTCCAGCTCCCCCTTGTCCCAGTAGCGCCGCTTCGGCTCGAAGAAGATGATCGGGTCGTCGCTCTGCACGGCCTGCTGCATCATCCAGTACGCGTCGGACGCGTTGGACGGGGAGACCACCTTCAACCCCGCGACGTGCGCGAACAGCGCCTCGGGCGACTCGCTGTGGTGCTCCACCGCGCCGATGCCGCCGCCGTACGGAATCCGTACGACGACCGGCAGCTTGATCTTGCCGAGCGAGCGGGCGTGCATCTTCGCGAGCTGCGTGACGATCTGGTCGTACGCGGGGAAGACGAAGCCGTCGAACTGGATCTCCACGACCGGCCGGTAGCCGCGCAGCGCCAGGCCGATCGCCGTGCCGACGATGCCGGACTCCGCGAGCGGGGTGTCGATGACGCGGTCCTCGCCGAAGTCCTTCTGGAGGCCGTCGGTGATCCGGAAGACGCCGCCGAGCTTTCCGACGTCCTCACCCATGATGAGGACCTTGGGGTCGGTGTCGAGGGCCTTGCGCAGCGACTCGTTGAGCGCCTTCGCGATGGACATCTTTTCCATGGCCATGGCTACTTGCCCTCCTCGGCGAACGATGCCTGGTACGCGGCGAACTGGGCACGCTCCTCGTCGACGAGGGCGCTCCCGTCGGCGTAGGCGTGGTCGAAGATCGCCATCCGGTCCGGTTGCGGCATGGACCGTACCGCCTCGCGGACCCGCTTGCCGAGGGTCTCGCTCTCCTCTTCGAGGGCGGTGAAGAACGCCTCGTCGGCGGCGCCCTCGTTCTCCAGGTAGCTGCGCAGGCGCAGGATCGGGTCCTTGGCCTCCCAGGAGGCGCGCTCCTCGTCGGCCCGGTACTTCGTCGGGTCGTCGGAGGTGGTGTGCGCGCCCATCCGGTAGGTGAACGCCTCCACCAGGGTGGGGCCCTCGCCCCGGCGGGCCCGCTCCAGGGCGGACCGGGTGACGGCCAGGCAGGCCAGTACGTCGTTGCCGTCGACCCGGACGCCGGGGAAGCCGAAGCCCTGGGCGCGCTGGTAGAGCGGCACCCGGGTCTGCTTCTCGGTCGGCTCCGAGATCGCCCACTGGTTGTTCTGGCAGAAGAACACGACCGGCGCGTTGTAGACCGCCGAGAAGGTGAAAGCCTCCGCCACATCGCCCTGGCTGGAGGCGCCGTCACCGAAGTACGCGATCACGGCCGAGTCCGCGCCGTCCTTGGCGACGCCCATGGCGTAGCCGGTGGCGTGCAGGGTCTGCGAGCCGATGACGATCGTGTAGAGGTGGAAGTTGTTGGTGTTCGGGTCCCAGCCGCCGTGGTTCACACCGCGGAACATCCCGAGCAGGTTGGTCGGGTCGACGCCCCGGCACCAGGCCACACCGTGCTCGCGGTAGGTCGGGAAGACGTAGTCGTCGTCGCGCAGGGCCCGGCCGGAGCCGATCTGGGCGGCCTCCTGGCCCAGCAGCGAGGCCCACAGGCCCAGCTCGCCCTGGCGCTGGAGGGCGGTGGCCTCCGCGTCGAAGCGGCGGGTCAGGACCATGTCCCGGTACAGGCCGCGCAGCTCGTCCGCGGTCAGGTCGATCGAGTAGTCCGGGTGCTCGACGCGCTCGCCCTCGGGCGTCAGCAGCTGTACGAGTTCGGGTCCGGAACTCATGGGCGCCTTCGCGGGCGTCTTCGCGGCGCTGGTCCGCTTGCTGCTGCGTCGCGGTTTACGCGCGGCAGCAGTGCTCTCCACGGTCACGTGCGTGCTCCTCCGTCGGTCCGGCCCCCGGGGTCTGCCGGGAGACCAGTGCGGCTCGCCTGTGTCCGTACCCGTGCACGGGGTGGGGTGCCGCTCGGTCCGGGAACAGGCGTGACAGGTGCCCCGGCGAGCGCCCTGTTATTAGGCACGTTACCCAGTGCCTCGCGTAACTGCGAAACCCTATCTGACCTGCGATTTTGCTTGGATATCCAAGTAAATCGAGGAATTCGGGAACTCTCGCTGGTCACAGCACTGGTAACAGCCTTGCAGGCTGCCGGAACAACGGCACGTTATCCCGCCGGACAGCGGCAGGGAAGGGGGGAGTGTGTGAGACTGCGTTTGTGCGCAAAGAAGGAAAAATCACGGTTTTTCTGCTGGATGACCATGAAGTCGTCCGCCGCGGAGTTCATGAGCTGCTCTCTGTGGAGGACGATATCGAGGTGGTCGGTGAGGCCGGCACCGCCGAGGACGCGCTGGTCCGTATCCCCGCGACCCGGCCCGATGTCGCCGTCCTCGACGTACGGCTGCCGGACGGCAGCGGGGTGGAGGTCTGCCGGGAGATCCGGTCCCGGGACGAGTCCATCAACTGCCTGATGCTGACCTCGTACGCCGATGACGAGGCGCTTTTCGACGCGATCATGGCGGGCGCCTCCGGATACGTGCTCAAGGCGATCCGGGGCAACGAGCTGCTGAACGCCGTACGGGACGTGGCGGCCGGGAAGTCGCTGCTCGACCCGGTGGCCACCGCGCGGGTGCTGGAGCGGCTGCGCGACGGCAAGAAGGGGCGCGGCGACGACAAACTCGCGGGCCTGACCGAGCAGGAACGCAAGATCCTGGATCTGATCGGTGAGGGGCTGACGAACCGGGTGATCGGGGAGCGGCTGCACCTCGCGGAGAAGACGATCAAGAATTACGTCTCCAGCCTGCTCTCCAAACTCGGTATGGAGCGCCGCTCGCAGGCCGCCGCCTATGTCGCGCGGCTCCAGGCGGAGAAGCGCTGAGCCCGTACGGGGCCCGGGGGGCCGATTAGGGACTTTGGTCCCCCGGCACCCGGGGCCGCGGCCTCTTTTTACGTGCATCGCGGTCACGCACAGTGGAGGTCATGTCCACCGAGGAAGAACTCCACGCAATCGACCTGCTCGGCCGGGTCCCCTACGGCCGACTGGCGACGAGCATGCGCGCTCTTCCCTTTCTGACGGTGGCCCGCCATGTGGTGATCGACGGCCGGGTGGTCCTGCGGATGCACGGCGGACTCGGCTACCACGACGCCTGCAACGGCACCGTCGTCGCGTACGGGGCGGACAACTTCAACGTGGCCGCCGCGGCCGGCAGCCGGGATCTGTGGTCCGTGGAGTTCACCGGGCCCGCGCAGACCGTCGAGCCGACCTGCGCCCAGCGCGAGCTCTTCGGTCCCGCCCCCGTCGAGGTGAACGGGGAGCCCTTCACCCCGGCGTTCCTCCGTCTCGACCCGCACTTCGTCCAAGTGCACACTCTGGACTTCCACGCAACTCGCCACAGCCTGCAACACAGCGTGATCTAACATCTGGCGAGTGCCGCGCTCATCTGTAACCCTTACGCCTGTTCCCCCGGTCCGTGAAGTGCTCCGCCGCTACCCGCACGCAGGTGAGCCGCTCACCTGCGAACCGCTGGACCAGGGACTGCTCAACCACGGATACCGGGTCTCCACGACCCGGGGCTCCTACTTCCTCAAGCACCATCTGGACGATTCCACCGGCGACCGCGCCACGATCCTCCGCCAGCACCGGGCCACCCAGCGGCTCCAGTCACTCGGAGTGCCCGTCGCCCCGCCGGTCGAGGACACCGAGGGCGGCACGGTCACCGAGATCGGCGGCCGCTGCTACGCCCTGCACCCCTGGGTCGACGGGCTGCACCGGGCCGGCGCCCAGCTCACCGTGGCCCAGTCGGTACGGCTCGGGGCGCTCCTCGGAGCCGTACACACAGGTCTTGAACAGGTGATGGAGGCCGGCGCGGGGGGTGCGGGCGGTGCGGACACGCCGCCCGGTCATGCCAGCCCCGATCCCGCAGACACCTTCGCGGTGATCGACGAGCTGCTGGCCGCCGCCCGCGGCCGGCGGCCCCGGGACTCCTTCGACGAACTGGCCGAGCACCGGCTCCTGGAGCGGCGCACCCTGCTGGACCAGCACGCGGACCGCCGGCCGCCCGCGCCCGGGGTGCCGGCGACCGGCTGGGTGCACGGCGACTTCCACCCGCTGAACGTGCTCTACCGGGGCGCCGACCCGGTGGCGATCCTCGACTGGGACCGGCTCGGCGTGCAGCCCCGGGCGGAGGAGGCGGTACGGGCCGCCGCGATCTTCTTCGTCCAGCCGGCCGGTGAGCTGGAGCTGGCGAAGGTACGGGCCTACGCACGCGCCTACCGGCGGGCGGCCGGGGCCGGGGCGGCCGAGCTGGCCGCCGCGGTGCACCGGGTGTGGTGGGAGCGGCTCAACGACTTCTGGATACTGCGCTGGCGGTACTGCCTGAACGACCGAAGGGCCGACCCGCAGTTTCCCGCGGTGTCGGCCCTGGCGGTGTGGTGGACCCGTGAGTACGACGCGGTGTGCGAGGCCTTCACGGGGTGAGACGGATGGCGGATGACGGCTACCGGTTGGTGGCTGCCTGGTTGGGTGGCCGTTGCGGTGGCCGGTCACCCGGTGGTGCCGACCGTGCCCTCCGCGGTGCCGACACTGGCACCGTCCGCGGTGCCGCCCGGCTCGCCGCCCGCGCCGCCGGCCGGCGTCGTACCGCCGTCCTGCTCGCCGTTGGCGTTGCCGTCGGTCGTCGTGCCGTCCGTGTCGCCACCCGTGCTGTTGCCGCCGCCGTCCGTCGTCGTGCCGCCCGTGTCGGTGCTCGCGCCGCCGTCCGTCGTGGTGCCCGAGTCCGTGTCGGACGGGGTGGGCGAGGGAGGCGCGTCCGATTTGCTCGGCGGGTTGGACGGGGTGTAGGAGGGCCTGCGGGGCGTCTCCTGCTGGTCGCCGGAGGAGCTCCCGGGCTGCTCGGTATCCTGGGTGTGCTCCTCCGTCGGCGAGGCCGAACTCTTCGTCGGGGACGGGGAGCTGGACGTCGGCGTCGGATCCTTCTTGGGCTTCTCGCCGTCGCTCTTCGTCGCGTTCAGCGCGATGGCGACGCCCGCGCCGATCGCGATCAGTGCCAGCACGACGAACAGCCACAGCTTGCCCCGGCCCCGGCCGCCCCCGGCCTGGTGGCTGCCGTTGGCGTCGTAGCCGCCGTATCCGCCGTCGTCCGGGTTCATCGGCGGCAGGATCGGGCCCTGCGAGGTGTCCCCGTGCTGCGGGTGCCCCATCGCGCGGGTGGCGCCGGTCATGCCCCGGGGCGGGGTGGCGCCGCCCTCGTTCAGCACGACCGGCCCGGTGTTCCACGTGCCGGTGTGGCCGCCCTGGACCTGGAGCATCTGCAGGCTGTACTGGACGAGCCCGCGCATCTCCTCCGCGCTCTGGAACCGGTCGTCCGGGTCCTTCGCGAGCGAGCGCATGACAAGCCCGTCCAGCTCCGGGGGCACCCCGTCGGAGACCTCGGACGGCGGGACCGGGATGTCCTGAACGTGCTGGTACACGACGGAGAGCGGCGTCTCACCCGTGAACGGGGGCCGCAGCGCCAGGAGTTCGTACAGCAGGCAGCCGGTGGCGTAGAGGTCGGAGCGGTGGTCGACGGCCTTGCCCAGCGCCTGCTCGGGGGAGAGGTACTGCGGCGTCCCCATGACCATGCCGGTCTGGGTCATCGTCGACTGCGCGCCGTGCAGCGCGCGGGCGATGCCGAAGTCCATCACCTTGACCGCACCGGAGTGCGTGATGATCACGTTGGCGGGCTTGATGTCCCGGTGCACGATGCCGTGCTGGTGCGAGTAGGCGAGCGCCTCAAGTACCCCGGAGACAATGATCAACGCCTGCTCCGGCGGCGGCGGCTCGGCGTTGAGCAGCAGGTCACGGATGGTGTGACCCTCGACGATCTCCATCACGATGTACGGGACGGTCTGCCCGCCCACGGTGTCCTCGCCGGAGTCGTACACCGCCACGACCGCATGGTGGTTGAGCCCTGCCACCGACTGGGCCTCGCGCGTGAACCGCGCCTTGGAGACCGGGTCCTCCGCGAGGTCGGAGCGCAGCAGCTTCACCGCGACCGTGCGCCCGAGCCGGACGTCCTCGGCCGCGAAGACCTCGGCCATACCGCCCCGGCCGAGCCGGTGGGTCAGCCGGTAACGCCCGTCGCCGACAACACCGCCGATGCCCCAGGAGTCGGTGCCATCCGGAACTCCGCCGCCGTTTGCTTCGGGTTCGGGTGCCATCAGTCCTCGCCGTCGTATCTGTCCGCGCGTCCGCGGTTCTCACGGTGTCCGAGGCCTTTCGTCCGAAAGGCCCCTGCTGCCCTGCCGCATTGCCGCGTGTGCATTGCCACGTCACGCTACAGCCTTCGTCGGACACACCGATTTCGAGAGGGACGGGCCATCCAACCGGCTGGCTGGCCGCCCGCGCAAATTGCATCCGGTTACATCCGGTTCCTGTAACGCTTCCGAGACGCTTCTTGTGCGTAGGGTCACGGAACGGGCAGCTGGCTTGACGTGTCGTACCCCTCGGGCAGACTTGGCCCGTAATACGGATCTTCGCGTGAGTCACGCGCCCGAGGGGGAAGTCAAGTCATGAGCCAGGACGGCGCACAAGGGGCCCAGGGTCGCTACGCGGGCGGTTCGGTCGCCGGCGGCCGCTACCAGCTGCGTGACCTGCTCGGCGAAGGCGGGATGGCGTCCGTATACCTGGCGTACGACTCCGCGCTGGACCGACAGGTCGCGATCAAGACGCTTCACACCGAACTCGGCCGTGAGCAGTCCTTCCGCGAGCGGTTCCGGCGCGAGGCCCAGGCGGTCGCGAAGCTCCAGCACACCAACATCGTCTCCGTCTTCGACACCGGCGAGGACGAGCTCGGTGGCGCGCTGATGCCGTACATCGTCATGGAGTACGTCGAGGGGCAGCCGCTCGGCTCCGTCCTCCAGGCGGACATCCGCAGCTACGGCGCGATGCCCGCCGACAAGGCGCTCAAGGTGACGGCCGACGTGCTGGCCGCCCTGGACACCAGCCACGAAATGGGCCTGGTCCACCGCGACATCAAGCCGGGCAACGTCATGGTGACCAAGCGCGGCATCGTGAAGGTCATGGACTTCGGCATCGCCCGCGCCATGCAGTCCGGCGTCACCTCGATGACGCAGACCGGCATGGTCGTCGGCACCCCGCAGTACCTCTCCCCGGAACAGGCCCTGGGCCGCGGGGTGGACGCGCGCTCCGACCTGTACTCGGTCGGCATCATGCTGTTCCAGCTGCTGACCGGCCGCATCCCGTTCGACGCCGACTCTCCGCTGGCCATCGCGTACGCGCATGTGCAGGAGGAGCCGGTCGCGCCGTCCACCGTCAACCGGTCGATCACCCCGGCGATGGACGCGCTCGTCGCCCGCGCGCTGAAGAAGAACCCGAACGAGCGCTTCCCGAGCGCCGCCGCGATGCAGGACGAGATCCACCGGGTGCTGAGCGCCGGCGGCCGGACGGGCGCCCCGGTGATCGTCGGGGACGCCGGCGCTCCGGCGAACAGCGGCTCCGGCGTCGGTTCCGCCGTCTTCCCGCCGGTCGACCAGTCCACCCCGGCTCCGCAGAACGTCCAGACGCCGTACCAGCCCGGCCCGTACCAGTCGCAGCAGCAGCCCGGCCCCTACGGCACACCGACGCCCGCGCCGTCCTACGGCTACCCCCAGTCGGCCCCGGCCTACCAGAGCCAGGCGCCGATGCAGCCGATGCAGCAGACCCCGCCGCCGTACTCGGTGTCGCCGCAGACGGCGGCCGCCCCCGCGGGTGGCGGCGGTTCCAAGCGAAACGTTCCGGTGATCGTGGGCTCGATCGTGGTGGCGCTGATCGCGATCGGCGGTCTGATCACGGTGCTCTCGATGAAGGGCGGCGACGAGGACAAGCCCACGACGAGCCAGTCGGACCCGGCCGCCGACCACAAGGGTCCGGAGCGGAACCGGACGATGGACACCGACAAGTGCACGGACGCGATGGAGGACAACGACGACCCGAACAAGGTCGACGCCCCGAGCTTCCTGTACAAGGACATCATCTCGGCGCGGCAGTGCGCGGACGCGGCCGGCTGGACGATCAAGCCGATCAAGGTGCCGGGTAACGCCTACGCGGAGGACCAGGTCGTCGACCAGTTCCCGACCGCCGGGACCGCGGTGCCGAAGACCGGCGCCCACTTCGAGCTGCGCATCGCCACTGGGGACCCGGCGTAGGGGGACCCGGCGTAGGGGGACCCGGCGTAGGGGACCCGGCGTAGGGGACCCGGCGTAGGGGACCCGGCGTAGTACGTCCTCGGGCCGGTGAGGGGCTCGGGGGGGCTTCGGTGATGGGCTTCAGTAAGGGGGGCTTCAGCGGGGGGCTTCAGCGGGGGAGCTTCAGCGAGGGAGCTTCAGCGGGTCGGTTCCGCTCGGGCCATCCGTCCGCACCACCTGAGATGCCGGACATATCGCCACATGTGACGCTGACCACATGGCTTCCGGACGCTCCCCCTCGCGGCCCGCACGGCGCGCGGCCTGCCTCGCACTGACGGCGGCCGCGGCCCTGGGGGCCATGACGGGCGGCGAGGCGCGGGCGGCGGGGCCTTCGATGACCGCGCACTCCCCTTCCGCCGCGCCGGGACCGGCCGGACCGTCGCCAGAACGGGCCGGACCGTCGTCGAAATCGGTCGGAACGTCGTCAGAGCGGGCCGGACCGCCGTCAGGACGAGCCGGACCGTCGTCAAGGCAGGCCGGGCCGTCGTCGGGACCGGGCGGGCCGTCGTCTTCGCAGTCGCCCGGGTCCGCCTCCGGGTCGTCTCAGGGTTCCTCGCCGGGCGGGACGCCGTCCGCGACGCCCACCGTGCCGCCCCAGGAGTCCACGCCCGCCCCGCAGGGACCGGGCGCGCCCTCCGGCCCCTCGGCCGCACCCGCACCGCCCGCACCACCGCCCTCCTCCGCGTCCCTGCCGTCCGGGCCCCCCGGCACCCTGTCCGACGCCTCCGGATCGCCCTCGCCGGGCGCCGGATCGCCGCGGCCCGACGGCGGGCAGCCACCGCTGGCCGGGCTGCCCGCCGGGGAGGGGCGGCAGCGCCCCGGGCGACAGCTGACGCCCCAGGAGATCGCGCGGGCCGACGACGCCATCGAGGCCGAGGAGGACCGGTCCAGCGCGACGGACCCCGCCGCCGTACCGGCCGTCACCCCGGACGCCGGCGAGTCGCCGGGGGCCGGCCGGCTCGCGCGTCAGGCCCTCGACGGACAGGCCGTACAGCAGGTCAAGGAGATGTCGCTCGGCGTGGGAATCTGCCTGGTCGGGCTGGGTCTCGGGTTCCTCGCGCTGCGCATGCGGCGCGCCGACTGACCGCCACACCCGGACCACCCCACCCGCTTCGCACCAGGTCACAGACTTGCGTTCGCCAACATACTCGGTATACATACTCAGTATGTCGATCCGCCACGGGCTGCTTGCCCTGCTGGAACGGGGGCCGCGTTACGGCTCCCAGCTCCGCACCGAATTCGAGTCCCGCACCGGCTCCACCTGGCCGCTGAACGTCGGGCAGGTGTACACGACGCTGAGCCGGCTGGAGCGTGACGGCCTGGTCCTCCAGGACGGTGAGGACGACCAGGGACACTCCCTGTACTCGATCAGCGACGAGGGGCGCTCCGAGCTGCGCAGCTGGTTCGAGACCCCCGTGGACCGGAGCAGTCCGCCCCGCGACGAGCTGGCCATCAAGCTCGCCATGGCCGTCGGCGCACCCGGCGTGGACATCAGGGCCGTCATCCAGTCCCAGCGCCATCACACCGTGAAGGCGATGCAGGACTACACGCGCCTCAAGGCACAGGCCCTCACCGATGTGCCCGCCAACCGCGACGAGGTCGCCTGGCTGCTCGTACTGGAACAGCTGATCTTCCAGGCCGAGGCCGAGGCCCGCTGGCTGGACCACTGCGAGGCCCGGCTGGTCCGGCTGGCAGAGGCCGCCGCCACGGAGCCGGAGACCGGCACGCCCGCTCCCGGCCCCGCCCGCACCGCCAAGGCCCGCACCCGCCGCTGAGCCCCGGCCCAGGCCGCCCACAGCCGGAGACCGCCTCACCGGCCCAGGGCGCTGAGTCTCACCGGACCGCGCTGAGACTCACCGGCCCAGTGAGCTGAGGCTCACCGGCCCAGGGCGCGAAGTCTCACCGGCCCGTACGCGAAGCCCCACCGGCCCAGGGCGCGAAGCCCCGGACCAGGGCGCGAAGCCTCACCGACCACAGAACCGCCTTTGTCCCGAGGGGGAACCACCCGTCATGTCACTGCACGCCCCGTCCCCGACCGCTCCGCCCCTGTCGGTGGACGCGCCGGTGCTCGAACTCCGCTCACTCACCCGCACCCACGGCACCGGCGTCGCCGAGGTGCACGCCCTGCGCGGCATCAACCTGTCGGTGCACGCCGGTGAGCTCGTCGCCGTGATGGGCCCGTCCGGCTCGGGCAAGTCCACCCTGCTGACCATCGCCGGCGGCCTGGACACCGCGACCGCCGGCCAGGTCGTCATCGAGGGCCAGGACATCGCCGCGCTCGGCCGCAAGGGCGTGGCCGCGCTGCGCCGCCGCAGCGTCGGCTACGTCTTCCAGGACTACAACCTGATCCCCGCCCTGACCGCCGCCGAGAACATCGCCCTGCCGCGCGAGCTGGACGGCGTCCCCGTCCGCAAGGCGCGCAAGGAGGCCCGTGCCGCGCTGGAGGAGATGAACCTCCTGGAGATCGGTGACCGCTTCCCGGACGAGATGTCCGGCGGCCAGCAGCAGCGCGTCGCGATTGCCCGCGCGCTGGTGGGGGACCGGCGCCTGGTGCTCGCCGACGAGCCGACCGGGGCGCTCGACTCCGAGACCGGTGAGACCGTCCTCGCGCTGCTGCGCAACCGCTGCGACCAGGGCGCGGCCGGGGTGATGGTGACGCACGAACCGCGCTACGCCGCCTGGGCGGACCGGGTCGTCTTCCTGCGGGACGGCTCGATCGTCGACCAGACGCTGAGCGTCGGCGCGGACTCGCTGCTCGCCGCCGGGGGCACCGAGTGAGCGTCTTCACGGGGTGGCGCGCCGCCCTGCGGATAGCCCGGCGCGACGCCATGCGCGCCAAGGGCCGCAGCGCGCTGGTGGTCGCGATGATCGCGATACCGGTGCTCGGCGTCACCGCCCTCGACGTGACGTACCGCAGTGTGGAGACCTCCACCGCCGAGAAGCTGGCGGCTCAGGTGGGGTCGGCCGACGCGCTGTTCAGGGACCCCCAGGCCGGTCCGCTGGACCAGTCGGTCAGCGGGGACGACTACAGCCCCCTCAGCGACGACCCGCCGCCGTCCGAGGACATCCCGGCGATCGACCTGAGGACCACGTTCCCGAAGGGTTCGCGCGCCATCAGCATCCAGTCGGTGCCCGCGAACGTCACCACCGGGTACGGCGTCGCGGACGTCGACATCGTCGAGTTCCGGACCTCGGACGCGATGGCGCGCGGCATGCTCGACCTGGTCGACGGCGCCTTCCCGAAGGGCACCGGCGAGATGGTCGCCACCGAGGCGTTCCTGAAGTCGGCCGGACTGCACGTCGGCTCGGACATCACGGTGCGCGGACCGAACCGGAAATACACCGTCACCGGCACGGTCGAACAGCCGGGCAACCTGTCGGCCAAGGCGCTGTACGCGGACCCGGGCGCGGTCATCGCCCCGTGGAAGGCCAACGCCGGCCGCGACAAGAAGGTGCTGCCGCCGAACCCCCAAGACCTGAGCTGGCTGGTGAAGGCGGGCAACGGAACAGGGGTCACCTGGTCCGACGTGATGGCGGCCAACAAGAAGGGCGCGCTCGTCGTCTCGCGCCGGGTCGTCCTCGACCCGCCGCCGGACTCCGAGGTTCCGCTGGTCAAGAAGCACGGCAGCAACCCGGCGCCCGAGTCCTCCGACGAGCTGAGCGCGGCCCTCATCACCGTCGTCGCCATGGCGGTGCTGGAGATCGTGCTGCTCGCCGGACCGGCCTTCGCCGTCGGCGCGCGCCGCTCACGCCGTCAGCTCGGCCTCCTCGGCACCTGCGGCGGGGACCGGCGCCACGTACGGGCGGTGGTCCTCTCCGGCGGGCTGGTGCTCGGCGGCGCCGGAGCCGTGGTGGGGGTGGCGGCCGGACTGGTGCTCACGGCGGTGTTCCGGCCGCTGATCGAGGAGCAGGCCGAACACCGCTTCGGCTCACTCGTCCTGGAGCCGAAGGAACTGCTGGCCATCGCCGTGATCGGAATGATCACCGGGGTGCTGGCGGCGCTGGCTCCGGCGATCGTGGCGGGCCGCCAGTCGGTACTGGAATCGCTCACCGGACACCGCGGTGTCCGGCGCGGCTCCCGGGTCCTCCCCATCGTGGGCGCCTGCGCCCTGGCCCTCGGCGTCGCGATCGCCGTCCTGGGCGGCACCACCGGCAACTCCACCGAGGTCGCCGCCGGTTCGGTGATCGCCGAGCTGGGACTCCTGTGCTGCATCCCGGTGATCGTCGGGTTCCTCGGACGGCTCGGCCGGGGACTGCCGCTCTCGCCCCGGATGGCGCTGCGCGACGCGGCCCGCAACCGCGGCAGGACCGCTCCGGCGGTCGCGGCGGTGATGGCCGCGGTCGCGGGCTCCGTGGCCATCGCCACGTTCATGTCCAGCAAGGACGCCCAGGGTGAGTACGACTACGTGCCGATGCTCAGCGCGCAGTCGGTCGTGCTGTACAGCCCGGACGGGGAGAACTCCACGGCGGCCGATCAACTGGCACGGGCGGCGGTGGAGCGGAACATGAACCCCATCGGCAAACCCGCGCGGATCTCCCGGGGCTGGGCCGGCAGCGACTGCAACACCTACTACGAGGACGAGAACGCCTGCGGCTCGCTCGAACTGGTCAAGCCCACCGGCCGGGGGCACACCTGCCCGCTCAACACCAAGGGTGCCAAGGAGCTCGCCCTCCGGCTGAGCGACGAGGAGCACCGCAGCATGATGCACTCCCCCGAGTGCGTCGACGAGCGCTACACCATCGACGCGTTCAACACCGGCGGGAGCAACATCGTCGTCGGTGACGCCTCGCTGCTCAAGACGTACGTGAAGCTCGACGACCCGGCCGCCGTCAAGGCGCTGGAGGCGGGCACCCCCGTACTGCTCAACCGGGCGTTCGCGAAGGACGGGCAGGTCACGGTCAAGGCCGTCCACCAGTACAGCGACAAGGACAAGAAGAACCACGCCCTGCATCCGGGCCCGGCCAGGAAGACGACGGACCGGCTGAAGGTGTACGTCGCGGACGCGAAGTACGCCGAGACGCCCGGAATCCGCATGATCATGCCGGAGAAGACCGCCCAGCGGCTCGGACTGCACACCGCGGCGTACGGCAGCGTGTACAACGTCGCCCGCCCGCCGACGGACGCGGAGTCGCAGCGGACCGAGGCGGCGATCCAGCAGGCCGGTGCGAACGTCTACGTGCAGTCCGGAACGGAACCCGGTGACAAAGAGGACATCATGCTGCTGGTGCTGACGCTGTTCGCCGGAGTGGTGACGTTGGGTGCGGCCGCGATCACGACCGGCCTGTCCAAGGCCGACGCGGAGGCCGACCTCACCACGCTCAGCGCGGTGGGCGCGCCTCCGCGGGTACGGCGGACGCTTTCCGGGTTCCAGTGCCTGGTGGTGGCGCTCACCGGGGTGCTGCTCGGGACGGTCGCGGGGCTGGTGCCCGCGGTGGCGCTGCGCCTGATCGACCTCCGCGACGCGCTGGAGACGATGCGGGAGGACCCGATGGAGTCCGCGTACACCCCGATCGTGCTGCCCTGGGTGACCATCGGCTTGCTGGCCGTGGCGGTACCGCTGCTGGCCGGCCTGCTGGCGGCGCTGTTCACCCGCTCCCGGCTGACGCTGTCACGGCGGGCCGGATGACCGGGCGGCAGGCTCCGGCAGCGGGCTGACCGGCCGCTCCGGCGTTGTTCCGGTGCCCCCGAAAACGGTGGATCTCACGTTTCCGGGGGCACCACAGTGCTGTACCGCAGGTGTGCGAGACAATGGACGACATGGAGATGCCGAGGAATGAACGGTCGCAGGAGCACCCCCAAGTCCTCGTGGTGGGACAGGACGGAATGGCGATCGGCGGCGGTGGCACTGACGACGAGTCGCGCGAGATCCCGGTGACGGAGATGGTCGAGCAGCCCGCGAAGGTGATGCGCATCGGCAGCATGATCAAGCAGCTCCTGGAGGAGGTCAGGGCGGCTCCTCTCGACGAGGCCAGCCGCGTCCGCCTCAAGGAGATCCACGCCAGCTCGGTCAAGGAGCTGGAGGACGGCCTCGCGCCGGAGCTGGTGGAGGAGCTGGAGCGGCTCTCGCTGCCGTTCACCGAGGAGTCGGTTCCCTCGGAGGCGGAGCTGCGGATCGCGCAGGCCCAGTTGGTGGGCTGGCTGGAGGGCCTCTTCCACGGCATCCAGACGGCGCTGTTCGCCCAGCAGATGGCGGCCCGCGCACAGCTGGAGCAGATGCGCCGCGCCCTGCCCCCGGGCACGGTCCACGAGGAGGAGGAAGGCGGCGGGGACCCGCACGGAGCGATCCGCTCGGGCCCGTACCTGTAAACCCGGACACCCGCTTGACCCCGTGACCCCGTACCCGTATCCGTACCGGTACCCGTACTGATCAGCCAGGACGTCCGAAGGGCCCGGCACACGTTCTCCGTGTGCCGGGCCCTTCGATGCGGGTGCGGGGTGCGGTGGCGGGGGTGTCGTGGCGGGGTGCGGTGGCGGGCTCAGGCCGCCGCGGGTGAGCGGAGGAGCACCTTGCCGATGTGGGTGCTGGACTCCATCACCCGGTGCGCCTCCGCCGCGTCCGCCATCGGCAGGACGCGGTCCACCACCGGCTTCACGACGCCGTCGGCGATGAGCGGCCAGACGTGCTCCCGTACGGCCGCGACGATCGCCGCCTTCTCGGCGAGCGGGCGGCCGCGCAGCGAGGTCGCGGTGACGGCGGCCCGCTTGCTCAACAGGGCGCCGAGGTTCAGTTCGCCCTTGGCGCCGCCCTGGAGGCCGATGATCGCGAGCCGGCCGTTGACGGCGAGCGCCTGCACGTTCCGGTCCAGGTACTTCGCGCCGATGATGTCGAGGATGACGTCGGCGCCCGCCCCGTCGGTCGCCCTGCCGATCTCCTCGACGAAGTCCTGCTCCCGGTAGTCGATCAGGATGTCGGCGCCCAGTTCCGCGCAGCGCTCCAGCTTCTCCGGCCCGCCCGCGGTCACCGCGACCCGCGCGCCGACCGCCTTGGCCAGCTGGATCGCCATCGTGCCGATGCCGCTGGACCCGCCGTGCACCAGCAGCGTCTCGGCCGGGCGCAGGTGGGCCACCATGAACACGTTCGACCAGACGGTCGCGGTCACCTCGGGCAGCGCCGCGGCGAGGACGAGGTCCAGCCCGGCCGGTACGGGGAGCAGCTGCCCGACCGGCACGGCGACCTTCTCCGCGTACCCGCCGCCCGCCAGCAGCCCGCACACCTCGTCGCCGACCGACCAGCCGGTGACACCGGCACCGATGGCGGAGATCCGGCCCGCGCACTCCAGCCCCGGGTAGGGCGAGGCGCCGGGCGGCGGGTTGTAGAAGCCCTGCCGCTGGAGCACATCCGCACGGTTGACCGCGCTGGAGACGACATCGACGAGGACCTCGCCCTCACCGGGTACGGGATCGGGCACCTCGGCCCACACGAGCGCCTCGGGGCCACCGGGTTCGGGGATCGTGATCGCATGCATGGCCGCGAGGCTACTCCGTGCCGTGCGGACGAGCGCTGCGAGGCGCGGCGGAGCGGGGCTGGACGGGGTGGAGTGGGGCCGGACGGGACGAGGGGGGGCTTGAGCGGGGCTGGACGGGGTGAAGCGGGGCGAGGGGGGCCGAGCGGGGCTGGACGGGGTGGAGCGGGGCTGAGCAGGCCGGGCGGGGCCGAGCGGGGCTGGGCCGGGCCGGGCGACGAGCAAGGCGGGGCCGGGCGGGGCCCATGGGGTGAGGCGGTGGCCGGGCCTGTCGGGTCGGTCAGGGGCGGGGGGCCGTCGGCGGGGTGTGGTTCGTGGGCGCTTCGTTCGTAACCCGCACGATGGTGATCAGCCGGTCCGTCAACTGGAGGGGGCTGGCTGCCGGATCGTCGTAACCGAGCAGCCGGTGGCCGCGCAGAACGCTCACGACGAGATCGTCGGTCTCCCGGACGTTCTTGCCCACCTCGGCCTTTATCACCGGCCGTTCGACCAGATCGAGCCCGCTGCCCTGCTGGATCAGATCCTCCATCACCGTGCCCGCGCTGGGGCTGAGCACGGAGAGGCCGAGCAGCCGTCCGGCCGCGCTGGCACTGGTGATCACGGCGTCGGCACCGGACTGCCGCAGCAGCGGGGCGTTCTCCTCCTCGCGCACCGCGGCGACGATCTTCGCCCCGCGGTTGAGCTGGCGGGCGGTCAGCGCGACCAGTACCGCCGTGTCATCGCGCTGGGTGGCGATGATGATCTGACGCGCCTTCTGCACCTCGGCCCGCAGCAGCACATCGCTGCGCGTCGCGTCCCCGAGTACCCCGGTGAACCCCTCGGCGTTGGCGACCTCTATCACCTTGGACGCCGGGTCGACGATGACGATCTGGTCGTTCCGCAGCCCGGTGGCGCACAGGGTCTGGATGGCCGAGCGGCCCTTCGTGCCGAAGCCGACAACGACGGTGTGGTCACGCAAGTTGGTTCTCCAACGCTTCAGCCGGAAGTCCTCCCGGGTCCGCTCCGTGAGGACCTCAAGGGTGGTGCCGACCAGGATGATGAGGAAGAGCACGCGCAGTGGTGTCACGAACACCACATTGATGAGCCGGGCTCCGTCGCTGTACGGGGTGATGTCGCCGTACCCGGTGGTCGAGAGCGTGACCGTCGCGTAGTAGACCGCGTCCAGCAGGTCGACGCTGTCGTCCGCCGCGTCGTGGTAACCGCCGCGGTCGACCCAGACGATCAGCACCGTGGTGGCGAGCACCATCAGAGCCATCATCAGCCGTTTGGCGACCTGGCGTGCCGGGCCGTCGACGACCCTGCGGGGGAGCATCACCCTGGTGGGGACGACATGCTCCTCGGCGCGCCTGGCCATCGCGTCATGGCCGGGAAGTTTCACGTGAAACACCCTTCAGTCCACGGCGTCGCCGGGGCCCACGGTAGATCGAGGATCTCCACCTCGGTGCCGGACCGTACCCCGCCCGGCTCCACGACGGCCAGCCCGTCCGCGGCGGCGATCCCGCGCAGCATGGCAGGACCGTTGTAATGCAGGGGTACGACGTGATCTGTCCCACCGCCGGTTCCGGCTTGTGCGGACGCCCGGGATGCTTCGACGCGATAGCAGGGTGCTTCGTCGCGATAGACGACCGGGACCAGCCGGGTGTCGTGCGGGTGGCCGTGCACGTCGTCACGGACCGCGGCGCGGTAGAGGCCCTGCGACGTCCGGCCGGCCAGCCCGTTGAGCAGCGGCTCGGCAAGCGTGAGGAGCCCGGACACGGCGGCCAGCGGGTTGCCGGGCAGCCCCACGAGATACGGCCCGCCGGCCCGCAGCCGGGCCAGCAGCATGGGGTGACCGGGGCGGACGGCGACACCGTCGACGAGCAGTTCGGCCCCCAGATCGTCGAGTACGGGGTGCACATGGTCGACCGGCCCCGCGGCGGTGCCGCCGGTGGTGATGACCAGATCGGCCTCGGAGAGGACGAGCGCCTGACGGAGTGCCTCGGCGTCGTCTTCGAGGCGGCGGGGTGCGGAGACCTCGGCGCCCAGCGTGTGCAGCCAGGGGCCGATCATCGGGCCGAGTGCGTCACGGATCAGTCCGTCGTGGGGCAGCCCGGCCGTCAGCAGTTCGTCGCCCAGGACGAGGACGTCGACGCGCGGCCTGGGGCGGGTGAGCAGTCCGTCGTACCCGGCGGCGGCGGCCAGCCCGAGGACGGCGGGCGTCACCAGCGTTCCGGCGGGGAGGAGCTGCTCCCCGGACCGGCACTCCTGGCCGCGCGGCCGGATGTCCTGACCGGGGCTCACCTGCCGATGCGCGTACAGCAGCCCCTTCGACTCGTCGGCCTCGGCGTGTTCGCTGCGGATGACGGCGGTCGCGTCCGCCGGGATACGGGCGCCGGTGGCGATCCGTACGGCGTCGCCGTCCGGGAGCGGGGCGGGGGAGGCGTGGCCCGCGAGGACGCCTTCGTGCTGCCGGATGTGCCACGGGCCCGGTCCCGCGACGGCCCAGCCGTCCATGGCGGAGGTGTCGAAGGACGGGAGATCGGTGAGCGCGGCAAGCGGTTCGGCCAGCACGTGCCCGAGCGCGTGACCGAGGGGGACGCGTGCGGTGCGGGGAGGAGCCCCCTGCCCGGCACGGGCCGCGACGGCACGCGCCTCACCCCACTGCGTCGCGCGGACACGCCGGGGTGCGGGGGCGCTCGGGCCAGGACGCGGGTCGGAGGCGGTGTCGGGGGTGCGCAGGCCAGGACGCCGGTCGGGGGCGGGGGCGCTCGAACCGGGACGCGAGCCGGAGGCCGGGGCGGGGGCGCTCGGGCCAGGACGCCGGTCGGGGGCGGGGCCGCCGGCAGGCGCGGTACCTGGGTCTGGGTCGCGGGACGAGTCGGTGCCCGGGTCGCGGTACGGGTCGCGGTACGGGTCGGTGCCCGGGTCGCGGGACGGCTGTCGGCCGACCAGCGCGAGGGCCTGCGCGACCGCCCGCTCCTCGTCGGCCTCAGCCTCCTCCCTGGCCACCCGCCGGGCTTCGGCATCGGCGGAGTCGGGTGGCTCGGGGGAGTGGAGGGGTTCAGTGGATTCGGCGGACTCGGCACCTCCGGCCGGGCTCTTCGCGGCAGCCGGGGGGCGCCCGGTACTGCCGCCGCGGCCCGTCATGGCGTCCCGGTCTCGTCCGCCCAGCGGAGAGCGAGCGCGGCGGCCTTGCGGGCGGCCTCTGCCACTGCCTCGGCCCCGCCGCCGTCACTGCTCGCCTTCGCCGCCGCGTACCCGACCAGGAAGGTCGTCAGGGGCGCGGCGGGCCTGGCGACGCCGTGGGCGGCGTCACGGGCGAGATCGAGCAGGACGGCGGTGTCGACGTCGAGTTCGATGGCCAGTTCGTTCTTGACTGCGGTGATCCATTCGTCCAGCACGCTCCCATGTTCTCTGATGCGGGCCCGGGCCGAAGCGATGTCCTCCCAGGTGTCGCAGTCGAACGAGGCGAGCGGATCCGCCGCCACCCGGGAAAGCCGGAGCTCGTGCGTCAGCAACCGCAGCGGCAGTCCGGCGAGTCCACCGTGCTCCGCGGCGAGCAGCGCCAGCTCCCGGCGCAACGGCTCAGCCCGGTAGACGGCCACCAGCGGCTGGTCACGGCCGTCCCCGTCGGTACAGACGGCGCCCTCCGTGTCGCCGCGGTCGGCGGCCGCCAGCAGGGACCCGACCGTCTCCGTCCCCAAGAAGGGCAGATCTGCCGAGAGCACCAGAAGGTGCTCCGCCCCGGTGTGCCGCACCCCGGCGCCGAGCGCGGCCAGCGGGCCTCCGCCCCGAGGCTCTTCGCGTGCCCAGGTCACCGCACGCACGGTGGGCCGTCTGCCCCCGACCACCACCGTGGTCCCGGCGTCGGAGCAGGCCGCGAGCACCCGGTCGAGCAGCGCACGGCCGCCGACCCGGAGCCCCGGCTTGTCAGCACCGCCGAGCCGCTTCGCGGCGCCTCCGGCGAGGACGATGGCGTCATACGCGGTCATGCCCCGAGTATGCGTGCCGACCGGGCCCGAGTGCCCGCCCCGGACCGGGATGCCACCGCAGACCCCGGGGCGCCGTCCCAGGTCGGTGCGCTCCCCCGGACCGGGGCGTCGTCCCACACCCCGGGGCGCCGTCCCAGACCGGGGCGCCGTCCCAGACCCGGGGCGCCGTCCCGGACCCGGGGACCTACAACGTCCGCAGGAGCACCGCCGGCTGCTCCACGCAGTCGGCCACGTAGCGCAGGAAGCCTCCCGCCGTACCGCCGTCGCAGACCCGGTGGTCGAAGGTCAGCGAGAGCTGGACGACCCGTCGCACGGCCAGTTCGCCCTCGTGCACCCACGGCTTGGGGACGATGCGGCCGACACCGAGCATCGCCGCCTCCGGGTGGTTGATGATCGGCGTGGACCCGTCCACCCCGAACACCCCGTAGTTGTTGAGCGTGAACGTGCCTCCGGTCAGCTCGGCCGGCTTCAGCGTTCCGGTCCTGGCGGCCTCGGTCAGCCTGGTGATCTCGGCCCCGATCGACTCCGTGCTGCGCGCGTGCGCGTCCCGGACGACCGGAACGACGAGCCCCCGCTCGGTCTGGGCCGCGAACCCGAGGTTCACACCGGGGAGCCGCACGATCTCCCGCGCTTCCTGGTCCACCGTGGAGTTGAGTTCCGGGTACCGGGCCAGCGCGGCGGTACAGATCCGGGCGAGCAGCGCGAGCACCGACACCTTCGGCCCGGCGCCGGGCCCACCGGCGCCGTTCATCGCCGCTCTTGCCGCCATCAGCTCGGTGGCATCGGCGTCCACCCAGCAGGTGGCGTCGGGGATCTCGCGCCGGCTGCGCGCCAGCTTGTCCGCGACCGCGCCCCGCACGCCCCGCAGCGGAACCCGCTCACCGGCGGGGTGTACGGCTGCCTGGTCCGTCGTTGCGGCCTCCTGCGGGGTCTCGGCCCCGGACCGGATGGCGGACTCCACATCGGCCCGCAGGATCAGCCCGTCGGGCCCGGAGCCGGCGAGCCGGCGCAGATCGAGGTCGTGCTGCCGCGCGAGCTTGCGCACCAGCGGGGAGACGACGGCGACCGGCCCCCGTACCCCGTCCGAAACGCCAGAAGCAGCAGAAGCAGCAGCGCCAGAAGCAGCGGGAACAACGCCGGCAGCGGGAGCAACAGGAGCTGTGGGAGCACCAGACGCGGCAGGAGCAACAGGAGCGACAGGAGCAACGGCAGGTGCCGAGAGCCCCTCCGGCCGGACCCGCCTCCGACGCACCGGCGGTGCTCCGGTCCCGTACCCCACCAGCACATTGCCGGACCCGGACGGCTCCGCCTCCGCCTCCCCCGTACTCCCGGTCGGCTCCAGCTCCACGGACCCGACCGCGACCGTCAGCAACGGTGCTCCGACCGGCAGTTCCGCACCCTCCTCACCGAAGCGAGCGGTGACCACGCCTCCGTACGGACACGGCACCTCCACCATCGCCTTGGCCGTCTCGACCTCGACGACCGGCTGATCGATGGCGACGACATCGCCGATCTCCACCAGCCAGCGCACGATCTCGGCCTCGGTCAGCCCCTCACCGAGATCCGGAAGCTTGAATTCGAGTACCTGCGGCATCAGTGCTCCGCCTCCCACTGCAGTCGCGCGACGGCGTCGAGCACCCGGTCCACGCCCGGCAGGTGGTGCCGTTCCTGCATGGGCGGCGGATACGGGATGTCGAAACCGGCGACGCGCAGCACCGGCGCCTCCAGGTGGTGGAAGCAGCGCTCGGTGATCCGGGCCGCGATCTCGCCGCCCGGACCGCCGAAACCGGTGGATTCGTGGACGACGACCGCACGGCCGGTACGCCGCACGGACGCGGCCACCGTCTCGTCGTCGAACGGCACCAGCGAGCGCAGATCGACGACTTCGAGGTCCCAGCCCTCCGCGACCGCTGCCTCCGCGGCTTCCATGCAGACGGGCAGCGACGGCCCGTACGTGATCAGGGTCGCGCTGCGTCCGCTCCGGCGCACGACGGCCCGTCCGATGGGCTCCACGGCGGCGGGCGCCTGCGGCGACCAGTCCGCCTTCGACCAGTAGAGCCGCTTGGGCTCCAGGAAGACCACCGGGTCGTCGGAGGCGATCGACGCCCTCAGCAGCCCGTAGGCGTCATCGACCGTGGCGGGTGTGACGACATGGAGTCCGGGGGTCGCCATGTAGTACGCCTCGGAGGAGTCGCTGTGGTGCTCGACGCCACCGATGCCGCCGCCGTAGGGCACCCGGACGGTGATCGGCAGCGGCATGGCGCCTCCGGTCCGGTTCCGCATCTTGGCGACATGGCTGATGAGCTGCTCGAACGCCGGATAGGCGAAGGCGTCGAACTGCATCTCGACGACAGGACGCAGCCCGTACATCGCCATGCCGACGGCCGCCCCGAGGATGCCGGCCTCGGCCAGCGGGGTATCCGTGCAGCGGTCCTCGCCGAACTCCTTCGCCAGGCCGTCGGTGATCCGGAAGACGCCACCGAGCGTCCCGACGTCCTCCCCGAGGACGTGCACGGAGGGGTCCTCCGCCATCGAGTCACGCAGCGCGCGCCCGAGGGCCTGCGCCATGGTGGCGGGTTTGGCCTTCGCTGTCCGCTCGGTGGCCGTGGCCGCTGCGGTGGTCATCGCCCTGCTCCCCCGTCGTCCGTGCCGTGCTGCTCGTTCTCCGCGTCCAGCTCGACCCGCAGGCGGGCGGCCTGCTCGCGCAGCTGCGTGGTCTGCTCCGCGTACACCTGGGCGAAGAGATCCATCGGGTCGAGCACCGGATCCGCGTTCATCCGCTCGCGCAGTGCCGCCGCCATCCGCTCCGCGGCCGACCGCGCCTCCTCGATGCCGTCGTCCCCGAGCAGACCGCGAGCGGTCAGCTCACGCTCCATGAGCCGGACCGGATCGTGCGCCCGCCAGGCCTCGACCTCGCTGTCGCCGCGGTAGCGGGTCGCGTCATCGGCGTTCGTATGCGCGTCCATGCGGTAGGTGATGGCCTCGACGAGCGTCGGGCCGCCGCCGCTCCTGGCCCGCTCGACCGCCTCGGAGAGCACCTGGTGCACGGCCGCCGCGTCGTTCCCGTCGACCAGCCGGCCAGGCATCCCGTAGCCCACGGCCTTGTGCGCCAGGGAGGGTGCCGCGGTCTGCTTGGCCAGCGGCACGGAGATGGCGAAGCCGTTGTTCTGCACAAGGAAGACGACCGGGGCCTTCCACACGGCGGCGAAATTCAGCGCCTCGTGGAAATCGCCCTCGCTGGTGCCGCCGTCGCCCACCATGGCGAGCGCGACCACGTCGTCGCCCTTGAGCCGCGCCGCGTGCGCCAGACCCACCGCGTGCGGCAGCTGGGTGGCGAGCGGGGTGCAGAGCGGGGCGATGCGGTGCTCGCGCGGGTCGTAGCCGGTGTGCCGGTCACCGCGGAGCAGCGTCAGCGCCTCGACCGGGTCCAGCCCGCGTGCCACGGCCGCGAGCGTGTCGCGGTAGCTGGGGAAGAGCCAGTCCCGCTCCTGGAGCACCAGTGCGGCCGCGATCTCGCAGGCCTCCTGGCCGGTGCTCGACGGGTAGACCGCGAGCCGCCCCTGCTTGGTGAGGGCGGTCGCCTGGGCGTTGTACCGCCGGCCGCGCACCAGCTCGGCGTAGAGCCGCAGCAGCAGCTCGGGGTCTGCGTCGGCCGCGGCGTCCGTACCGAGCACGCGGTACGGCTCGGGGTCCGGGAGCAGCGGTGCCGGGTCGGTGAGCGGCTTCCACGCCGGGGGCGGTGTGGGCCGGTAGGCGGCCGCGCCGGGCAGCTCTTGGACCGTCATGACAAGCACCTCCTGGCATCGAGGGGTGTCGAAATATGTCGAAATATCAATGACTGCGCGAGGCGCGACTGTGGCGCGTCTCACCTACCGATTGTTCGGTCGCGAGCGCATTTTGGCTACAGGCACCATCAGCCTGTGGACAAACGGTTCTCCACAGCCTGGGATGGAGACAGCTCGTCCAGGACAGGGAGGCGCGGGAACATGGCAGCTGAACAAATGGCCGACGGGGGCGAGGACCCCGGCCGGACCCCTCCGGCACGGCCGCTCGACTCCACCGACCGCGCCATCGTCCGGTTGCTCCAGACGGACGGCCGGGCCTCGATACGGTCGGTGGCCGATCGCGTTCACGTGTCGCGCGCCAACGCCTACGCCCGGATCAACCGGCTCATGGACGACGGGGTGATCCGCGGCTTCAGCGCGCGGGTCAACCACGAGAGGGCGGGGCAGGGGGCCTCCGCCTACATCACGCTCAAGATCGTCCAGAACTCCTGGCGCACCGTCCGCGAGCAGCTCCAGGCGCTGCCGGGAGCCACCCACATCGCGCTGGTCAGCGGAGATTTCGATGTCCTGCTGCTGGTGCACACGCAGGACAACCAGTCACTGCGCGATCTGGTGCTGACCAGGATCCAGTCCATCCCGGAGGTGCTTTCCACCCGTACCCTGCTGGTGTTCGAGGAGACGGACCTGGCCCCCGGACCGGACCGCCCCACAGAGCTCACCTGAGGCGCGGCACCCCCGGCCTCGGATGCTCCGGCCTCGGATGCTCCGGCGTCCGAGGCTCCGGCGTCCGAGGCTCCGGCCTTGTTACGACTTCATCCCGTCGAAGGCGAGACGCACGACGGTGTCCGCCAGCTGGTCCTGCTCCGCACCACCGTCCGGCAACGGCCGGTACCACTCCACCAGCGAGTTGACCATGCCGAAGAGCAGCCGGGTCGCAAGGCGTATGTCCACGTCGGAGCGGAGATCGCCGTCCGCGACCGCGGCCTTCAGCAGATCGCCCACGCGCTGGTCGAACTCGCGCCGCCGCTCCAGCGCCCAGCGCTCCGTCTTCGTATTGCCCCGCACCCGGAGCAGCAGTGTGACGTAGGGCAGTTCGGCTATCAGCACCTCGACCGTACGGCGGGTGACGTACTCGACGCGTGCGATCGCGCGCCCCCTCGTCGCACCCGGTTCGTCCAGGATTCCGAAGAGCCCGTCCAGCGCCCGGCTGACCGCTCGCCGCAGCAGCTCCTCCTTGCCGGACACATGGTGGTAGATGGACGACTTGGAGATCCCCGCCGCCTTCGAGAGGTGCTCCATGGACGTGCCGTCGTAGCCGCGCTCGTTGAAGACACGGACGGCGACGGTGAGCAGAGTCTCCGGGGTGTACGTGTCCCGCTTGGCCGTGGTCATGCCAGCGATCCTCCCCTACGAGTTATCCACAGGTTTCGTGGGGCCCCTTGTCCCGACCGATCGTTCGGTTACTCTAACTCTGTCCGCCCGTCCCTGCCCAGCTCGATGAGGAGTTGGTCCGTCATGGCCGCCGAGCTCTCCCCGCACCTGCTGACCGAGAAGCACCGCCCCACGCTCGACCGGGCCCTCGACGCGATCCGCTCGCGTGCGTACTGGTCCCCGCACCCCGAGCACCCCAAGGCGTACGGCGAGGGCGGCGCCCCCGGCAGCCTGGGCGCCGCCGAGGGAAAGTCCGCCTTCGACGCCGTGCTGAACACCCGTATCGACCTCGGTCAGCCGGGCACCGACGGGTGGACGGGCGGGGAGACCTCCCCGTACGGACCGGAGCTCGGCGTCGAGTATCCGCACGCCGATCCGGATGTCCTGATCCCGGCGATGCGCGCCGCAATGCCGGCCTGGCGCGAGGCGGGGCCAGAGACCAGGGCCCTGGTCTGTCTGGAGATCCTGGCCCGGATCAGCGCCCGCACCCATGAGTTCGGCCACGCGGTGATGCACACCAGCGGTCAGGCCTTCATGATGGCGTTCCAGGCCGGTGGCCCGCACGCCCAGGACCGCGGCCTGGAGGCGGTGGCGTACGCCTACGAGGAGCAGACCCGCGCGCCGCAGACGGCGGACTGGTCCAAACCGCAGGGCAAGCGCGATCCGATCGAGCTGCACAAGACGTTCACCGCGGCGGGACGTGGTGTCTCGCTGCTGATCGGCTGCAACACCTTCCCCACGTGGAACGGCTACCCGGGTCTCTTCGCCTCCCTCGCCACCGGCAATCCCGTCCTGGTCAAGCCGCACCCCCGGGCTGTGCTTCCGCTGGCCCTCACGGTCCAGCTGGCGCGCGAGGTGCTCACCGAGGCGGGCTTCGATCCCAACCTGGTCGCGCTGGCCGCCGAGCGGCCCGGCGAGGGCATCGCCAAGTCCCTGGCGCTCCGCCCGGAGATCCGGATCATCGACTACACCGGGTCCACCGCGTTCGGTGACTGGCTGGAGGCCAACGCCCTTCAGGCGCAGGTCTACACGGAGAAGGCCGGGGTCAACACGATCGTCCTCGACTCCACGGACGACTACCGGGGCATGCTCTCCAACCTGGCGTTCTCGCTCTCCCTCTACAGCGGCCAGATGTGTACCACCCCGCAGAACCTGCTGATTCCCCGCAACGGCATCACGACGGACATCGGCGACAAGACGTACGACGACGTGGTCGTCGACATCGCCGCCGCGGTCACCGGTCTCCTCGGTGACGACGCGCGGGCCAACGCCCTCCTCGGCGCCCTGGTCAACCCGGAGGTGCGGGCGCGTCTGGAGTCGGCCGCGCAGCTGGGCGAAGTCGCCCTGCCCTCAAGGGAGGTGGCCAACCCCGACTTCCCGGAGGCGGTGGTCCGTACCCCGCTGATCGTCAAGCTGGACGGCGCCAAGCCGGACGAGGACTCCCCCTACCTGTCGGAGTGCTTCGGTCCGGTCTCGTTCGCCGTCGCGGTCAACTCGACGGCCGACGCCGTGGAGCTCCTGCGCCGGACGGTCCGCGACAAGGGCGCGATGACGGTGGGTGCGTACACCACGTCACCGGAGGTCGAGAGCGCGCTGGTGGACGTCTGCCTGGACGAGTCGGCCCAGCTTTCGCTGAACCTGACGAGCGGGGTGTACGTGAACCAGACCGCGGCGTTCTCCGACTTCCACGGCTCGGGCGGCAACCCTGCGGCCAACGCGGCCCTGTGCGACGGCGCTTTCGTCTCTAACCGCTTCCGCACCCTGGAAGTCCGCCGCCAACGCTGACACCCGCGCCACCCCCTCCCAACCGCCCCGCACCCTCAGCCGACCCCGACCCGCTCTCAGGCGGCCGCACCCTCAGCCGACCCCGGCCCCGTCCCCGCCGGCCGGCACCCTCACCCGACCCTGCTCCCTCCGGACCGACCCGCACCCTCAGCCCGACCCCGGCCCCCTCCCGGTCGGCCGGCCCGCTCCCAGCCGACCCTGCTCACCCCTCCCCGCCGGCCGGCACCTCCACCCGACCCTGCTCCCTCCGGACCGGCCCGCACCCTCGGCCCGTCCGCTCCTGACCGGCCCGCGTCCCCGACCCGTCCGACCTCCACCCGCTCCCGACCGGCCCGCGCCTCCAACCCGTCCAGCCCCCGCTCGCCCCGCTCCCCCCAGCCCGCTCCCCTCCCGGCTCGCCCGCCCCCTCAGCCCGTCCGGCGTTTGAGGACCGGGGGTCCGGGGGCAGAGCCCCCGGTTACGGGAAGGGGCGGGTAGGGGAAGGCCGGCCGCAGGCCCACCCGCACCCGCCCCGGCGCCCGAACCCGCCCTCAGACCCCGCCCCGTCCCTACGCCCCCGCCACAGGAATATCCGCATGCCTCTGCACCCACGCATGCATCGCAATCGCCGCAGCCGCCCCCGCGTTGATCGACCGCGTCGACCCGAACTGCGCGATCGAGCACACCATCGAGGCGTGCTCCCGCGCCTCCTCGGTCAGCCCCGGCCCCTCCTGCCCGAACAGCAGCACGCACCGCCGCGGCAGCGCGGTCCGCTCCAGCGGCACGGCACCCGGCAGATTGTCGATACCGATGATCGGCAGCCCCTCGGCCGCGGCCCAGGCGGTCAGGTCCGCGGTGTCGGGGTGGTGGCGGACATGCTGGTAGCGGTCGGTGACCATCGCCCCGCGCCGGTTCCAGCGCCGCCGCCCCACGATGTGGATCTCCTTGGCGAGGAAGGCGTTCGCGGTGCGCACGACCGAGCCGATATTGAAGTCGTGGCCCCAGTTCTCCACCGCCACATGGAAGTCGTGCCGCCGCAGATCCAGATCGGCGACGATCGCTTCCCGGGTCCAGTACCGGTACGCGTCGCCCACATTGCGCCGGTCGCCGTGAGCGAGCAGCTCGGGGTCGTAACGCTCGCCCACGGGCCAGGGCAGGGGGTGCGGCCCGACACCGATCTCCGTCCCGAACCCGTCGTCGTACTGAGCCGGTTCGCCCACCGCGGACGGCTCGTCCACCACGGCCGACTCGTCCACCACAGACGGCTCGCCCACCACAGGCGACCCCGCCGCCGCGGACTCAACGGTCGACGGATTCCTACTGGTACCGCTGGTACCACTGGTACTGCCGGTGCTACCGGTCTCGCTGCTCACCCGACGAGCGTATGGCCCCCACTGCCGCTGTGCTCCGGTGCCTCCCGGTCCTCGGCCCCGTCCCGGGGTCGCGGGACCTCGCCGCGCCCCTTGGACAGCAGCTCCCGTCCGAGGGCCGCCCGGCCCCCCAGCCACACCAGGAAGACGGTCGGCAGGAAGACGGCGTCCGCGGCGATCATGGCCATCGAGAAGAAGGGCAGCCCCAGCAGCAGGGCGATACCGGCGTGCTCCCCGATCATCACGACGAGCAGGACGTTCTTGACCCGCCGGTTGAACAGGGTGAACGGGAACGCGACCTGCACGATCACCGTGGCGTACGTCAGCACCATCACCATCACCCCGCTTGAGGCGAGGAGGTCCGAGAGCGCGGGCCACGGCGTGAAGTAGTCGAGCTGAAGCGGGAAGTACAGCGCCGTGCCGTCCTGCCACCTCGACCCCTGGATCTTGTACCAGCCGGCGGTGGAGTAGATCAGGCAGACCTCGGCCATGATCACGACGAGGGTGGCGTTGTGCGCGAGGTTGGCGACGACGTCGAGCAGGGTGCGCGGCTCACTGTGCGGCGCGTACCGGTTCACGGCCCACCAGACGCCGTGCCCGGTCCACAGAATCCAGAACAGCACCGGCAGCCATACGGTTCCGCCCAGGTTGTCCGTCCCCGTGGCCCAGACCAGCACGGCCCCGAACGCCACCCACAGCAGCGGACCGGCCATATCCCCACGCGGCGAGCGCCCGCTCTTGTCAGCCTCCACGCCCCCGTCCACTCCCCCTTCCGCGGTCAGCGCCGCCCGCGCTCGGCGCGCCGCACGGCGGGCGTCCAGCGACCAGACCTGGCCGCACCGGGTCAGCACCAGGTAGATCGCCATCAGGTGCAGGACGTTGTCGCCGCCGTCGCCCATGAAGATGCTGCGGTTCTGCAGCGACAGCACTCCGGCCATGAACAGGACGGACATGGCGCGGGTGTGCCAGCCCACCAGCAGCAGCGCGGCGGCGATCAGCGCCAGCGCGTACACGATCTCGAACCAGACGGTGCTGTCCGTCCACATGAGGGTGGTGAAGGCCTGGTTGTTCGAGATCAGCTGTTCCGCCATGTCCCAGCGCCATGGGGCGTCGGGGCCGTACATCTCATGCCGGTGCGGCAGCTCCCGCAGCAGGAACAGCAGGTACGTGGCCGAGAAGCCGATCCGGATGACGGCACTCTGGTACGGGCCGAGGGACGAGGCGGTGATGCGCTGGATGCCACGGGCGAGCCCACGCGTGCGGCGGGACGGGCTCACTGGTCCGGGCATGCTCCTGGGTCCAGGTGTGCTCACTGGTCCGAGCGTGCTCACTGGTCCGTCTCCTTCGGGTCCGCCGAGCCCTCGGGGAGGTCGGCTGCGGTGACGTTCCACCACGGCAGCACCCGGTAGGACGGTTTCGTACTGATCTTCTCGTCGCTCCACGGAGGCGCCGCGACGGACCGCACCTCGGAGCGGACCTGGATCCGTTCGACGGTGCCGCCGTAGTCGTGCTCACCGAGACGCAGCATGACTATCCGGCGGATGTACTGCTCGGAGAGGGTGCCGCGCAGCCCGTTGGCCCGGTTCTTGCTGTCGTGGGACCCGAGGTAGAAGTCCCAGCCCCGGCGGAGTTCGTTCTGCTGGACGTGGCTGGGCAGCGGATTGCCGCGTATCGCCTTGCCGTCCTCGCCCGAGAGGCTCATCCAGGGGGTTGTACGACGGCCGTCGGACCCTGCGATCTCAGCACGCACGTGTACGGCGACGTTCTGCTGCAGCGGATTGGGGGCGAACAGCTTCCAGTTCTGCTCGAACTCCGGATAGATCCATTCGTCCACCCCCTTGCCGTGCTGCTTGGTCAGGGTGTTGGAGGGGGCGACGTGCAGAAACACCATCACCAGCTGCGTGCAGGTGACCAGCCCGATCACCGCGAGCGCCACAGCTGCGGCGACCTGGTACGGAAACGACAGCCCGGCCATTCCGGAACGGGACTCCGGACCAGGGTCCGTACCCGGGACCGGACCGGGTATCGGATTCGGACTCGGACTCGGCTCCGGATCGGCCCGGGGGTCCGGCTCCGCACGGGGGTCGGGAACCGTTGGATGTGCCCCCGAATCGGGACCGGCCAGGCGTCCGTCACTGCCGCCGACGCCCCTGTCGTCGTACGAATCCATCCCGCCCCGATCCCCGTCGATCCCGGTCAGTTATCCACAGGGTTGACACCCTACGGGCCGCAGACTCACCATTGAAGACATTGAACCGAACGATCGGTCGGTAGGGAGTCCGGGATGGCGGCATTGACTGCGGGCCAGGCAGCGCAGGCGACAGCGGGCAGCACCGATGGGGCGGACGGAGCCCCGGCGGCGGCCTTCGCCGCCGCGGTGGCCGCCGACGAGCGCATCGAGCCGCGGGACTGGATGCCCGATGCCTACCGCGCCTCGCTGGTCAGGCAAATGGCCCAGCACGCCCACTCCGAGATCATCGGCATGCAGCCCGAGGCCAACTGGATCACCCGCGCGCCCTCGCTGCGCCGTAAGGCGATCCTGATCGCCAAGGTGCAGGACGAGGCGGGGCACGGCCTCTACCTCTACAGCGCGGCCGAGACCCTCGGCACCGGTCGTGAGGAGCTGCTCGACAAGCTCCACGCGGGCCGCCAGCGCTACTCGTCGATCTTCAACTACCCCACCCTGACCTGGGCGGACGTCGGCGCGATCGGCTGGCTCGTGGACGGCGCGGCGATCACCAACCAGGTGCCCCTGTGCCGCTGCTCCTACGGCCCCTACGCCCGCGCGATGGTCCGCATCTGCAAGGAGGAGTCCTTCCACCAGCGCCAGGGCTACGAGCTGCTGCTGGCCCTCAGCGGCGGCACCGCTGCCCAGCACGAGATGGCCCAGGACGCGGTGAACCGCTGGTGGTGGCCGTCCCTGATGATGTTCGGCCCGCCGGACGATGCCTCGTCGCACTCCGCCCAGTCGATGGCCTGGAAGATCAAGCGCCATTCCAACGACGAGCTGCGGCAGCGCTTCGTCGACATCTGCGTCCCGCAGGCGGAGGTGCTGGGCCTCACCCTCCCCGACCCGGACCTCCGGTGGAACGAGGAGCGCGGTCAGCACGATTTCGGGGCGATCGACTGGACGGAGTTCCAGGAGGTCCTGAAGGGCAACGGCCCGTGCAACGAGGAGCGCCTCACCCAGCGCCGCCGGGCACACGAGGAAGGCGCCTGGGTCCGCGAGGCAGCCGCCGCCTACGCACAGAAGCAACAGAACCAACACGACCAACAGAGCGAGCGCAAGCAGCGCACGCAACAAACGCAGCACAAGCAGCACACGCAGACGACGGTCGTACCGAACGGGGAGGCGACAGCATGAGCAGCTCGACGGAATGGCCGCTGTGGGAGGTGTTCGTGCGCTCGCGGCGTGGCCTCTCCCACACCCACGCCGGCAGCCTGCACGCCCCGGACGCCGAGATGGCGCTGCGCAACGCACGCGATCTGTACACGCGCCGGTCGGAAGGGGTCTCCGTCTGGGTGGTGCCGTCCACCCAGATCACGGCGTCCTCGCCGGACGAGAAGGACACGTTCTTCGAACCGGCCGGTGACAAGCCCTACCGGCACCCCACGTTCTACAAGATCCCGGAAGGGGTGAAGCACCTGTGACCGCGGCCCTCGCCCTGGGCGACGACGCGCTGGTGCTGTCGCACCGGCTGGGGGAGTGGGCGGGCCACGCCCCCGTGCTGGAGGAGGAGGTGGCCCTCGCCAACATCGCCCTGGACCTGCTGGGCCAGGCCCGCCTGCTGCTCTCCCTCGTCAGGGACGAGGACGAGCTGGCGTATCTGCGCGAGGAGCGCGCCTTCCGCAACGTCCAGCTGGTCGAGCAGCCGAACGGCGACTTCGCCCACACCATCGCCCGCCAGCTCTACTTCTCCGTCCACCAGCACGGACTGTACGAGCGGCTGGCGGCCGGTGACGGCGAGTTCGCGGGCATCGCGGCGAAGGCCGTCAAGGAGGTCGCCTACCACCGGGACCACGCCGAGCAGTGGACCCTGCGCCTGGGGGACGGCACGCCGGAGAGCCACGACCGGATGCAGCGCGCGGTGGACGCGCTGTGGCGTTTCACCGGTGAGCTGTCCCAGCCGGTCGAAGGCGTCGAGGTGGACTGGAACGCCCTGCGGAGCGACTGGCTGGCGTCCGTCACCACCGTTCTGGAGCGTGCCACGCTGACCGTGCCGACCGGCCCGCAGACCGGCGCCTGGACGGCTGGAGCGGGCCGTCAGGGCATCCACACGGAGCCCTTCGGCCGGATGATCGCCGAGATGCAGCACCTGCACCGCAGCCACCCGGGGGCGTCATGGTGACCCGCACGGCGCTGGAGGATGAGCTGCGCGGCCTCGCCGGCTCCGTCCCGGACCCGGAGCTGCCGGTGCTGACCCTGGAGGAGCTGGGCGTGCTCCGGGGCGTGGAGGTGCTGGCGCCGGGCCGCGTCACGGTCCGGCTCACCCCCACCTACACCGGCTGTCCCGCGATAGAGACGATGTCCACGGACATCGAGCGCGTGCTGCTCGACCACGGCATGACCGAGGTCTCCGTGGTCACCGTCCTCACCCCGGCCTGGTCCACGGACGACATCAGCGCGGAAGGGCGCCGCAAGCTCACCGAGTTCGGCATAGCGCCGCCTCGGTCGCACGACGCGGCCTCGTCCGCAGCCGGCCCCGTGCCGCTCGCCCTGTCGGTGCGCTGTCCGCACTGCGGCTCCACCGATACGGAGCTGCTGAGCCGGTTCTCGTCCACCGCCTGCAAGGCACTGCGCAGGTGTGTTTCTTGCCGCGAACCGTTCGACCACTTCAAGGAGTTGTAGATGTTCCATCCGCTCCGGGTCAGCGCGATCGAACGGCTCACGGACGATTCGGTCGCTGTCGACTTCGCCGTGCCGCCGGATCTGCGCGAGACCTTCCGCCACAGGCCCGGCCAGCACCTCAATGTCCGCTACACCGTCGACGGTGAGGAGGTCCGCCGCTCGTACTCGATCTGCGCACCGGCCACCGAGCAGCCGGCCGGCCCGAGCCTGCGGGTGGGCATCCGGCTCGTCGACGGCGGCGTGTTCTCCACCTACGCGCTGAAGGAACTCGCGGTCGGCGACCAGGTCGAGGCGATGCCCCCGATGGGCCGCTTCGTACTCACCCCGCGCCCCGGGCAGTTCGCGGCGATCGTGGGCGGCAGCGGGATCACCCCGGTGCTGTCCATCGCGGCGACGCTGCTGTCGCGGGAACCCGACGCCTCGTTCTGCCTGATCCGCAGTGACCGGACCGCGGCGTCGACGATGTTCCTGGACGAGGTCGCCGACCTCAAGGACCGCTACCCGGACCGGTTCCAGCTGGTCACCGCGCTCTCCAGGGAGGAGCAGCAGGCCGGTCTCCCCTCGGGCAGGCTGGACGTCGACCGGCTCACCGACCTGCTGCCCGCGCTGCTGCCGGTGGCCGATGTGGACGGCTGGTATCTGTGTGGCCCGCTCGGCCTGGTCCGGGCCGCCGAGGGCGCGCTGCACGGCCTGGGGGTCGAGCGGGCCCGGATCCACCAGGAGATCTTCCACGTCGACGACGGGCCCGGCGCCGCCGTCCGCCCCCGGATCGAGGCCCCGGCGGACAGCATGCTCACGGCGACCCTGGACGGCCGCTCGGGCAAGTGGCCCGTGCGGGAGGGCGAATCGCTGCTGGAGACGGTGCTCCGCAGCCGCTCGGACGCGCCGTACGCCTGCAAGGGGGGCGTGTGCGGTACGTGCAGGGCCTTCCTGGTCTCGGGCGAGGTACGGATGGACCGCAACTTCGCGCTCGAACCGGAAGAGACGGGGGCCGGCTATGTACTGGCCTGCCAGTCCCATCCGGTGACCGGGGAGGTGGAGCTCGACTTCGACCGGTGAGCGCGCCGCTCGGCGAAGCCGCACCGCACCGCACCTGTTCCCTTCTTGTAGAACCTGTTCTATCTTGACGCTCCGTCAGGTCCGGTACGGGCACAGCGGTTCGCGGGAGGCCAGGACAGTGGACTTCACCTACACCGAGGAACAGCAGGCAGCCGCAGAGGCGGCACGGGCGGTCTTCTCCGGCGTCGCGCCCGACGGGGTTCCCAGCCCCGCACTCGTACCGGGTGCGGTGGCCGAGGACATCGACAGGCCGCTGTGGGCCGGGCTCGCCGCCGGGGATCTGCTGAGCCTGACGCTTTCGCCCGAGCACGGCGGGGCCGGCCTCGACCTGATCGCGCTGTGCCTGGTGCTGCGCGAGTCCGCGAAGGTCCTCGCCCGGGTGCCGCTGCTGGAGACGTGCGCGGTCGCGATGGCGCTCCAGCGGTACGGAGACCAAGGGCTGGCCGCCGAGTTGCTGCCCGGCGTCGGCCGCGGCGAGCTCGTCCTCACCGTCGGTGCCAATGGGCGCACCGGCCACGATCCGGCCGAACTCGCCGTCACCGCCCGCCCGGACGACACCGGGGACAAGGGCGACAGCTCGGAAGCCGGCTGGGTGCTGGACGGTGTGCAGTCGGCCGTGCCGTGGGCGCGGACAGCGGACTGGATCGCGGTGCCCGCCCACACCGGGGACGGCCGCGCCGTTGTGGCCATGGTCCGTCGCGGCCACGACGGCCTCACCATCGCGGAGCAGGTCTCCACCAGCGGCGAACCATTCGGCGAGGTACGGCTGGACGCGGTACGGATCGCGCCCCGCGAGCTGATCGACGCCGCAGGCGCCTGGGAGTGGCTGCGCGCACTGCTCACCACCGGCACCTGCGCGCTCGCGCTGGGGCTGGGCGAGGCGGTGCTGGCCATGACGAGCGAATACACCGGGAAGCGCGAGCAGTTCGGCTTCCCGGTGGCGACCTTCCAAGCCGTCGCCGTACAGGCCGCTGACCGCTACATAGACCTGCGGGCCATGGAGGTGACCCTCTGGCAGGCCGCCTGGCGGATCGCCACCGGCGGGAGTGGCGCGCTGCCCCCGACGGGCGATGTCGCCGTGGCGAAGATCTGGGCGTCGGACGGGGTCCGCCGGGTCGTGCAGACAGCACAGCACCTGCACGGCGGCTTCGGCGCGGACACCGACTACCCCTTGCACCGCTTCCACGCCTGGGCGAAGCAGATCGAGCTCTCCCTCGGCCCGGCCGCCGCCCACGAGGAGACTCTGGGCGACCTGCTGGCCGCACACTCCCTGGACTGACCCGCACCGCCGCCGGGGAGCCGGAAGAGCCGTCCTGGCCGGAGACAGCCAGGAGACACCCAAGCCCCAGTCTCCCGGGCCCAGACCCCGGGCTACGGATCCCAGTCCCCCGGCCCAGCCTCCGGGCGGCAGTTCCCAGGCCGCGGACGCCAAGCCCCAAGCCCCAGGCCCAGACCCCGGCAGCGGGTCCCAAGCCCCCAGACCCCAAGCCCAGCCCCCGAGCGGCGGGTCCCAGGCCCCAGGCACAAAGCCCCAGACCCCGGCCGACGGGTCCCAAGCCCCGGGCGCAAAGCCCCAGACCCCCGGGCAGCGGGCGATTCAGGCCACGAAGGCGGGGTTTCCGCTGTCGGTGACCATCGGGCGACCGGCGGCATCCCAGGCGAGCATTCCGCCGTCGATGTTCACGGCGTCGATGCCCTGCTGCACCAGGTACTGGGTGACCTGGGCGGACCGGCCGCCGACCCGGCACATCACATACACGCGCCGACCGTCCTCCGCCGCCTCCGTCAGCTCACCGAAGCGGCCCACGAAGCCGCTCATCGGGATGTGCAGGGCGCCGTCGACGTGCCCGGCCGCCCATTCCTCGTCCTCCCGTACGTCCAGCACGAGGCCGTCCGCCGGCACCGCCGTCACATCGACCGTGGGAAGCGGGCCGAAATTCATGGGTCATGCCTTCTCTCGTTGGTTACGCTCCGAAATCCCCGGAAACGCTACTGCACCAGGGCTGCCAGCTCCGCCTCACGCCGCGACACCTCGCCCAGCAGTTGATCCGCGATCTCTTCGAGCAAGTGGTCCGGATCATCCGGGGCCATCCGCAGCATGGCGCCGATCGCGCTCTGCTCCAGCTCCTGGGCGAGCACCGTCAGGAGTTCCTTGCGCTGGGTCAGCCAGTTCAGCCGGGCGTAGAGCTCATCGGCCTCACCCAGCTCCGGCTCCGGAGCGGCCGGCCCGGCCGCCCACTCCTGGGCCAGCTCCTTGAGCAGTTCCTCGTCCCCGCGCCCGTAGGCGGCGTTGACGCGGGTGATGAACTCGTCCCGGCGGGCCCGCTCCTCCTCGTCCTGGGCCAGATCCGGATGGGCCTTGCGCGCCAGCTCGCGGTACAGCTTGCGGGCCTCCTCGGTCGGCCGGACCCGCTTCGGCGGCCGGACGGGCTGCTCGGTCAGCATCGCGCTCGCCTCGGGGGACAGCCCGTCGGAGTCCATCCAGTCGTGGAACAGCTCGTCCACACCCGGCATGGGCATCACGACCGCCCGCGCCTCCTGCGCCTTGCGCAGATCCTCGGGGTCGCCGGTCATCGCGGCCCGTGCCTCTGCGATCTGCGCATCGAGCTCGTCGAGACGCGCGTACATCGGACCCAGCCGCTGGTGATGCAGCCGGGAGAAGTTCTCCACCTCCACCCGGAAGGTCTCCACCGCGATCTCGAACTCGATCAGGGCCTGCTCGGCGACCCGCACGGCATGCGCGAGACGCGCCTCGGGCCGCGGCTGCCCGGCGGGCCCGCCGCCGACGCCCTCGGCCGGGACCCCGGCGGGGGGAGCGGTCTCGGCGCCCGCGTCGTCCGGGCGCCCGGCCCGCTCGTCCTGCCGGTTCTGGTCCTGGTCCTGGTCCTGCGAACCGTGGCCCTGCACGTCCTGGTCCTGCACGTCCTGGTCCTGCCGGTCGTCGTCCTGCCGGTCATCGTCGTTCCGGGTGGTCGGCACCCCGGCGGCTTCGTGGGTCACCCGTCCAGCGTATGGCCACGGCCAACGCCCCGGAGACGCGCGGTCCGCGCAACGGGTGTCACATCCCCGGCTCGGCTGCTGTCCGGCCCGCGCCTATCGCCCGCACGAGCTCGGCGTGATCCGCCTCCGTACGGTCCGCGTAGGTCACCGCGAACGCGGCCACCGCCTCGTCCAGCTCGTCGTTCTTGCCGCAGTAGCCCGAGATGAGCCTCGGGTCGGCGGAGTGTGCGTGCGCCCTGGCCAGCAGCGCGCCGGTCATCCGGCCGTAGTCGTCGACCTGGTCGGCGGCCAGGGCCGCCGGGTCGACGCTGCCCTTGCGGTTCCTGAACTGCCTCACCTGGAAGGGCCGCCCGTCCACGGTCGTCCAGCCGAGCAGGATGTCGCTGACGACCTGCATCCGCTTCTGCCCGAGCACCACCCGGCGTCCCTCGTGCTCCACCTCCGGCACCTCGAACCCGGCAGCGGGCAGGTACGGGGCCAGCACCGAGGGCCTGGCCTCCTTCACCTGAAGCACCAGCGGCTCACCCCGGTGATCCAGCAGCAGCACCACATAGGACCGGGTCCCCACGCTCCCCGTGCCGACCACCCGGAACGCCACATCGTGGATCGCGTACCGGGCGAGCAGCGGCACCCGGTCCGGCGAGACGGTGCCCAGGTAGTCACCGAGCCCCGCCGCCACGGCCGCGGCCTCCGCGTCCGGCACCCGGCGCAGCACCGGCGGCGCGTCGACGAAGCGGCGTCCGCCGTCCCCCGACTCCTCGGTGGACTTCGCGGCGAAGCGGGCGCTGGTGTTGTTGCGGGCCTTCTCGGAGACCCGCTCCAGCGTGCCGAGCAGATCACGCGCGTCCGTGTGCGAGACGAGCTCCTCGTCCGCGATGGCGTTCCAGGCGTCGAGCGCGGGCAGCTTGGCCAGCAGCCGCATCGTCCGCCGGTAGGCACCCACCGTGTCGTAGGCACCCCTGCGGCACGTCTCCTCGTCCGCGCCCGCCTCACGGCCCGCGAGCACCAGCGAGGTGGCCAGACGCTTGAGATCCCACTCCCACGGCCCGGTCACGGTCTCGTCGAAGTCGTTCAGGTCGATGACCAGGTTGCCGCGCGCATCGCCGTACAGACCGAAGTTGGCCGCGTGGGCGTCGCCGCAGAGCTGGGCCGCCACACCCGTGACAGGGGTGCCCACCAGATCGTGGGCCATCAGCCCGGCCGAACCCCGGAGGAAGGCGAACGGGGTGGCGGCCATTCGCCCCACCCGGATCGGCGTGAGCTCGGGCACCCGGCCCCGGTTCGACTCCTCGACCGCCCGCACCGCGTCGGGCCTGCCCCCGGGCAGGGCCAGCGACGCGTGCGAGGACCGGGGCACACGCTCACGCAGCGCCTTGCCCGCGTCCCGCGGCGACTGCGGCCCGCCGGGCCCCTCCGGATACGCGCGGCGGGCGAACCCGGGCACGACCGGAATGCGCGGCTCCCCCTCCACGGCCCGCTGTACCGGCACCGCCGCTTCGATCTCACCCATGGCGCACAGCTCCCCCGGCCTCGCCCGAAGCCGCCGTCCGGCGACCCGGTCCAACATCAACTGCCGACGAAGGTACCGCCGTTCACCGGCAGCCGTCTCCCCCTGTGGATGACCGCTCCGAGCACCTGTGGACAACCTCCGGCACAGCCGGTCCCGGTGTTCCTCCCGGCAAGCTCTGCCGGGAGGAACACCAGCGACTAGCAGCCGCCCCCGCCGTCCGTCAGATGCGTCTCCGCCCAGCGCCCCAGCTCCTTGAGCGCGGGCTCCATCGCGGCCCCGGCCTGGGTCAGGCGGTACGAAACCCGCAGCGGCGGCCCCTCGTCGACCTCCCGGACCACCAGACCCGCCGTCCCCAGTTCGGACAGCCGGTCCGAGAGCATGCGCTCACTGATGCCGGGAATCGCTCGCCGCAGATCGGCGAAGTGCACGGGCTGCTGCATCAGCACGGAGACGATCGGCCCCGTCCAACGCTTGCCGAACAGCTCGAAGACGCGGCTGATGCTCACGTCGACCCGTCGGCACGCCTGCTCGCTGTGATCCGCCATACGCCCAGGGTACTGCGCCATCACCAGGGACTTACGATTAGTAAGCCACTATGCTATTACTAGGTACATACGAAAACTAGGCCCGCCTCACCAGCCCGCCTGGCTACTGACCCCCTGGAGACACCCATGGCCACCCTTCTGCACCTCGACTCCGCCGTCTTCCCGCAGGGATCCGCGTCGCGCGAGGTCACCGCCGCGTTCGTGGAGGCCTGGCGCGAGCAGCACCCCGACGGGCAGGTCGTCTACCGCGATCTCGCCGCCGACCCACTGCCGCACCTGGACGCCGCGGCCGCCGCCGCGGGCGCCGAGCACCCGCTGCGCAGCGAACTGGCCGCCGAGCTGATCGCCGCCGACGCGGTGCTGATCGGGGCACCGATGTACAACTTCTCGATTCCGTCGACCCTGAAGGCGTGGCTCGACCACGTGATCATCGCGGGCCACAACACCGGCCCCGACAGCCCGCTTGCCGGTACCCCGATCACGGTCGTCGCCAGCCGCGGCGGTTCCTACGCCGCCGGCACCCCGCGCGAGGGCGCCGAGTTCGTCCAGAACTATCTGGCGACGCTGCTGACCTCCATGTTTGCCGCCGAGGTCGACTTCATCGTCCCGGAGCTCACCCTGGCCCACAGCAATCCGGCGATGGCCGAGCTGATCCCGCTCGCCGAGGTCTCCCGCGCGAAGGCGCTCACCGACGCCACGGAGAAGGCCAAGAGCCTCGCATCCCGGCTCGCCGCCTGAAACGCCGAAACACCCGAAACACCCGAAACACCTGAGGCCGCCTGAGAGATCCCAGGCGCCCGCATGCGTACGGAGGGCCGGGGCCCCATGGGGCCCCGGCCCTCCGTATAACGATCCCAGCACTCCTGCCCCGGCCGACTCCCGCCGCCCTCCCCATCGGCGGACGACAACCGTCAGGCATCAGTCGGCAGGCATCAATCGGGCGTTTCACGTGAAACCAAGACCGGCCAACACCCACACCGGAACGCCCCACAGCGGGGCGGGAGTCGGGCCGGAGCCGGGCGGCGGGGGCCAAACCGAAGAAGCCCCGCAGACCGTGGTCTGCGGGGCTTCTCTCTTGTGCGCGAGGGGGGATTTGAACCCCCACGTCCCAAAGGACACTGGCACCTGAAGCCAGCGCGTCTGCCGTTCCGCCACTCGCGCATGAGTGGTGTTTCCAGAATCTCTCACTTTTCGGTGCGAGCTCCTGGCGACATCTGGAAGATTAGCACGCTGGACAGGGCGGATTCACATCCCTTTGTTTCGTCGAACGCCTGACGGGAACCGGGAACCCGGACCCGGCGCCCCCCACTCCTCCTGAGTGCACCCAAGGTGCGGGACACTGTGAGGAGACCGCCTCTACGATCCGTGTGAGGGGGGACACTCATCCGCAGTGCAGACAAGGGGAACCAGCCGATTTCCCGACGCGTGGATACGATCAGTAAGCAGTACAGGGACGACGACACCGGAGGAGGTGCCCCATGGGAGTCATGAAGCGTTTCGAGCAACGTCTCGAAGGTCTCGTCAATGGCACTTTCGCCAAGGTCTTCAAGTCCGAGGTGCAGCCGGTCGAGATCGCTGGAGCCCTCCAGCGGGAGTGCGACAACAACGCCACCATCTGGAACCGCGAGCGGACCGTCGTCCCCAACGACTTCATCGTCGAACTCAGCGCACCCGACTACGAGCGGCTCAGCCCGTACTCGGGCCAGCTGGGCGACGAGCTCTCGGGCCTGGTCCGGGACTACGCCAAGCAGCAGCGGTACACCTTCATGGGCCCCATCAAGGTCCACCTGGAGAAGGCCGACGACCTCGACACCGGGCTCTACCGGGTACGCAGTCGCACGCTGGCATCGAGTTCGTCACAGCAGGGCCAGCCCGAGCAGCACGGCCTCCAGAGCCAGTCCGGACAGCCCTCCGCCCCGCCCCGTCCCGGCCACGGGCGCTCCGCCGCCCCGCAGGCACCCGGCGGGTACGGCTACCCGCCCTCCTCCGCCCCGCCCATGCCCGCGGCGCCGCCGCCGGGCGCGGGGCGTCCCGCAGCATCCGCATCCGACCGGCGCCCGCCGGCCAATCCCAGCCCCCTGTCGAACACGCAGGTGCGACGCTGGATCGAGATCAACGGCACCCGCCATCAGATCTCCCGCCCGACGTTGGTGATGGGCCGCAGCACCGACGCCGACGTGCGGATCGACGACCCCGGCGTTTCCCGCCGGCACTGTGAGATCCGGACCGGAACGCCCTCGACGATCCAGGATCTCGGGTCTACCAACGGCATCGTGGTAGACGGGCAGCACACAACCCGCGCTACGCTCCGCGACGGCTCGCGGATCGTCGTGGGCAACACCACCATCGTTTACCGGCAAGCCGAAGGGTGAAGCGGGGGCAATGTCAGAGCTGACCCTTACGGTCATGCGGCTAGGTTTCCTGGCTGTTCTGTGGCTGTTCGTGATCGTGGCCGTCCAGGTCATCCGCAGCGACCTGTTCGGAACGCGCGTAACGCAGCGCGGCTCACGCCGCACTGCGAACGACGCACGTCCGGCACAGGCACGCCAAACCGCCGCGGCACCACCGCAGCAACGCCAGCAGCCCGGCCGCCAGCGCCGGGGAGCGCCGACCAAGCTGGTCGTGTCCGAGGGCACCCTCACCGGCACCACGGTGGCGCTCCAGGGGCAGACCATCTCGCTGGGCCGGGCCCATGATTCAACGATCGTGCTGGACGACGACTACGCGTCCAGCCGGCATGCCAGGATCTACCCCGACCGTGACGGCCAGTGGATCGTCGAGGATCTCGGGTCCACCAACGGCACGTATCTGGACCGGACCCGTCTCACCACCCCGACGCCCGTTCCGCTGGGCGCGCCGATCCGGATCGGCAAGACCGTCATCGAGCTGCGGAAGTAGTACGACAATGAGCGAGCGGAGCGAGCGAGCCGCGGCGGCCCGGACATCGGACCCGGCCGGGCTCCCGACCGGAGGGTGGGCAGTGTGGCGCGAGACCGGCTGTACCCCGAACCGACGGGCGAGGTGCGCATGAGTCTTTCCCTGCGCTTCGCCGCCGGATCGCACAAGGGCATGATCCGGGAAGGCAACGAGGACTCCGGCTACGCCGGACCCCGCCTTCTCGCCATCGCCGACGGAATGGGCGGACAGGCGGCGGGTGAGGTCGCCAGTTCCGAGGTGATCTCCACACTCGTCCAGCTGGACGACGACGTACCCGGTTCCGACATCCTCACCTCGCTCGGTACGGCGGTCCAGCGGGCCAACGACCAGCTGCGCATGATGGTCGAGGAGGACCCGCAGCTGGAGGGCATGGGCACCACGCTCACCGCCCTCCTGTGGACCGGGCAGCGGCTCGGCCTCGTACACGTCGGTGACTCACGCGCCTACCTGCTGCGTGACGGCGTACTGACCCAGATCACGCAGGACCACACCTGGGTCCAGCGGCTGGTCGACGAGGGCCGGATCACCGAGGAGGAGGCCACCACCCACCCGCAGCGCTCCCTGCTGATGCGCGCGCTGGGCAGTGGCGACCACGTCGAACCCGACCTCTCCATCCGCGAGGTCCGGGCCGGCGACCGTTATCTGATCTGCTCCGACGGCCTCTCCGGCGTCGTCTCCCACCAGACGATGGAGGAGACGCTCGCCAGCTACCAGGGGCCGCAGGAGACCATCCAGGACCTGATCCAGCTCGCTCTGCGCGGCGGTGGCCCGGACAACATCACCTGCATCGTCGCGGACGTCTTCGACGTCGACGGCAACGACACCCTGGCCGGGCAGCTCAACGACACCCCCGTCATCGTCGGCGCGGTGGCGGAGAACCAGGCCGCCCAGCTCAACGACGGCGGCGCGATGCAGACCCCCGCCGGACGGGCCGCAGGCCTCGGCCGTCCCGTCCCGCCGCCCTCGGGCGGCTTCGGTCCGCCCGGCAGCGGTGACGACTCCGGGTACGACGGGATGCCGGAGGGGTCCTTCGGGTCCTACTCCGACGAGGACTTCGTCAAGCCCGGCGGCCGCAAGTGGCTCAAGAGGTCGCTGTACGTCGTGCTCGCGCTGGCGGTCATCGGCGGCGGTCTGTACGGCGGCTACCGCTGGACGCAGACCCAGTTCTACGTGGGCGCGAAGAACGACAACGTCGCGCTGTACCGGGGCATCAGCCAGGACCTCGCCTGGGTCTCGCTCTCGAAGGTGGAGAACGACCACCCCGAGATCGAACTCAAGTACCTGCCGCCCTACCAGCGCAAGCAGGTCGAGGCGACCATCACCGAGGGCAACCTCGCGGACGCCCGCGAGAAGATCAGCGAACTCTCCGTCCAGGCGACTGCCTGCAAGAAGAACGCACAGCGCCGCGCAGCCGAGAAGAACGCCCCCAGTGACGAGGGCCAGGCCGGCGGTACGGACACGGACACCAACAAGTCGTCCGGAAAGTCCGGCGCCACCAAGACCAACCAGACTTCAGCGACTCCCACTCCTGGTCCCAGCCTCTCGGAGGAAGAGAAGAAGCTGGTCCCGCAGTGCGGTAAGCAGTAAAGCCGTAGGGGGCCTTCAGCACTATGAGCGTTGTCACCAACACGACCACGATCGGCGCGATCGACGCACCGAGCCGGCGCAACACCGAACTGATGATGATGGTCTTCGCCATCGCCATCTCGGTGTTCGCCTACGCCAACGTGGGCCTCGCCATCGACGGGAACCTCCCGTCCGGCATGTTCGGATACAGCCTCGGCCTGATCCTGCTCGGCGGCGTGGCCCACCTCGTGGTGCGCAAGTTCGCCCCGTACGCGGATCCGCTGCTGCTGCCATTGGCCACGCTGCTGAACGGCCTTGGACTGGTACTGATCTGGCGGCTGGACCAGTCGCAGCGGCTGATCGACCGTGCCGAGGGCGCGTGGGGCAAGTTCACCCCTGACGCCCCCAAACAGCTGATGTACTCCGCTGTCGGCGTCGCCCTGCTGGTGGCGGTACTGGTCATTCTCAAGGACCATCGCATCCTGCAGCGCTACACCTACATCTCCATGGTGGCGGCACTGGTCCTGCTGGTCCTGCCGATGTTCTTCCCAGCGGTTAACGGTGCCAAGATCTGGGTCAGTCTCGGCCCCTTCCACATCCAGCCCGGCGAGTTCGCGAAGATCATCATCGCGATCTTCTTCTCCGGCTATCTCATGGTGAAACGTGATGCCCTGGCCCTGGCCAGCCGCCGGTTCATGGGGCTCTACCTGCCCCGCGGCCGTGACCTCGGTCCGATTCTGGTCATCTGGGCGGTATCGATCCTGATCCTGGTCTTCGAGACCGACCTCGGGACCTCGCTGCTGTTCTTCGGTCTCTTCGTGATCATGCTGTACGTCGCAACGGAGCGGACCAGCTGGATCGTCTTCGGCCTGCTGATGTCGGCGGCCGGCGCCGCGGGTGTCGCCACCTTCGAGCCGCACGTGCAGTCACGAGTGACCGCCTGGCAGGATCCGTTCGCCTGCTACACGACCGACGTGAGTGGCGCCTGCGAGCAGATCTCCAACGCCATCATGTCCTTCGGTTCCGGAGGAACCCTGGGCACCGGCTGGGGCCAGGGCCACTCCGACCTGATCGGTTTCGCCGCCAACGCCGACTTCATCCTCTCCACGGTCGGTGAAGAACTCGGACTCGCCGGAATGATGGCCTTCCTGCTGATCTACGGCCTCATCGTCGAGCGCGGCGTCCGGACGGCACTCGCCGCACGTGACCCCTTCGGCAAGCTCCTCGCCATCGGCCTCTCCGGCGCCTTCGCCATCCAGGTCTTCGTCGTCGCCGGCGGTGTGATGGGCCTCATCCCGCTGACCGGCATGACGATGCCCTTCCTCGCCGCCGGTGGATCCTCCGTGATCGCCAACTGGGCCCTGATCGGGATCCTCATCCGGATCAGCGACACCGCCCGCCGCCCCGCCCCGACCCCCGCGCCTACCTCCGACGCCGAGATGACCCAGGTGGTCCGACCGTGAACAAGCCCCTGCGCCGGATCGCGATCTTCTGCGGCGTCCTCATCTTCGCCCTGCTCGCGCGGACCAACTACCTCCAGTACGTGAAGGCCGACGAGCTCAACACCCGCGACGAGAACCGCCGCGTCCGTATCGAGCGGTACGCCCACGAGCGCGGCGACATCATCGTCGACGGCGGCAAGGCCGTCACCGGGTCCAAGGAGACCGAGGACAGCGACTTCAAGTACAAGCGGGTCTGGCAGGACGGCCCCATGTGGGCCCCGGTCACCGGCTACTCCTCGCAGGCGTTCGACGCCTCTCAGCTGGAGAAGCTGGAGGACGGCATCCTCACCGGCAACGACGACCAGCTGTTCTTCGACCGCACCATGTCGATGTTCACCGGCGACAAGAAGCAGGGCGGCAACGTCGTCACCACGCTCAACTCCGCCGCGCAGAAGGCCGCCTTCACGGGGCTCGGTGACAAGAAGGGCGCCGTCGCCGCCCTCGACCCGCAGACCGGCGCCATCCTGGCACTCGCCAGCACGCCCTCGTACGACCCCTCGACCTTCGCGGGCAACTCCAACAAGGACTCCAAGGCCTGGCAGGCGCTCCAGAAGGACAAGGACAAGCCGATGCTCAACCGGGCATTGCGCGAGACCTACCCGCCCGGTTCGACCTTCAAGATCGTCACCGCGGCCGCCGCGCTGGAGAACGGGCTCTACACCGACATCGACGCCAAGACGAAGTCGCCGGTGCCCTTCCGCCTGCCCCAGACCACCCAGGACCTGCCGAACGAGGGCAGCATCCAGTGCGAGAACGTCTCGCTCCGGGAAGCGCTGCGGATTTCCTGCAACACCGTCTTCGGCAAGATCAGCGATGACCTCGGCAACCAGAAGATGATCGACCAGGCCGACAAGTTCGGCTTCAACAAGGACGTCTTCACCCCGGTCCGCGCCACCGAGAGCGTCTACCCCAAGGACAACCCGCCGCAGAACGCGATGGCCGGCATCGGTCAGGCCTCCAACCGCGCCACCCCGCTCCAGATGGCCATGGTCGCCTCCGCGGTCGCCAACGACGGCAAGCTGATGCAGCCGTACATGGTCGCCAAGCGGCAGTCGCCCAGCCTGGACGACATCTACACCCACGAGCCGGAGCAGCTCAGCCAGCCCCTGTCGGGTGAGAACGCCCAGAAGATCCAGGAAATGATGAAGACCGTCGTCGAGTCGGGAACGGGCAGTAACGCCAAGATCCCCGGTGTCACCGTCGGCGGCAAGACGGGTACGGCCCAGCACGGTCTCGGCAACAGCGAGAATCCCTACGCCTGGTTCGTCTCGTACGCGAAGACCGACAGCGGCTCCCCCGTCGCCGTCGCCGTGGTCGTCGAGGACAGCAAGGCCACCCGCGACGACATCTCCGGTGGCGGCCTGGCGGCCCCCATCGCGAAGAAGGTCATGCAGGCGGTCATCGACAGCAAGAAGTGACGCCCGTCACGCCTGATGCCATATCCGCACGTTGGGATACCGGTCGGATATCAGGTAGGGGCTGCGGGCCGATCACGTAGGGCGCGGCCGGTAGCGTATGCGCGAACAGCACACCGCCGGACCGCACACCGGTGCGGTCAGGACTGACGGAGAGGGCTGGAACAGTTATGGAAGAGCCGCGTCGCCTCGGCGGCCGGTACGAGCTGGGCTCGGTGCTCGGCCGTGGTGGCATGGCCGAGGTATACCTCGCCCACGACACCCGGCTCGGCCGCACCGTAGCTGTGAAGACGCTGCGGGCGGACCTCGCCCGCGACCCGTCCTTCCAGGCCCGGTTCCGCCGTGAGGCCCAGTCCGCCGCCTCCCTGAACCATCCGGCGATCGTCGCGGTGTACGACACGGGTGAGGACTACGTCGACGGGGTCTCGATCCCGTACATCGTCATGGAGTACGTGGACGGCTCGACGCTCAGAGAGCTGCTGCACTCGGGCCGCAGGCTGCTGCCGGAGCGCACCCTCGAGATGACGGTCGGCATCCTCCAGGCGCTGGAGTACTCGCACCGCGCGGGCATCGTCCACCGTGACATCAAGCCGGCCAACGTCATGCTGACGCGCACCGGCCAGGTCAAGGTCATGGACTTCGGCATCGCCCGCGCCATGGGCGACTCCGGTATGACGATGACCCAGACCTCGGCCGTCATCGGCACCGCCCAGTACCTCTCCCCGGAGCAGGCCAAGGGCGAGCAGGTCGACGCCAGGTCGGACCTTTATTCGACGGGTTGCCTGCTCTACGAGCTGCTGACGGTCCGGCCGCCGTTCATCGGTGACTCCCCCGTCGCGGTCGCCTACCAGCACGTACGGGAAGAGCCGCAGACCCCGAGCAACTTCGACCCCGAGATCACGCCCGAGATGGACGCGATCGTGTTGAAGGCCCTGGTCAAGGACCCGGACTACCGCTACCAGTCGGCCGACGAGATGCGCGCCGACATCGAGGCCTGCCTCGACGGCCAGCCGGTCGCCGCCACCGCGGCGATGGGCGCGGCCGGCTACGGCGGCTACGACGGGTACGGCAGCGACCAGCCCACCACCGCCCTGCGCCCCGCGGACCAGAACGGCGCCCAGACCTCGATGCTGCCCCCGGTCAACCCGGACGACGGCGGCTACGGCTACGACGACCGGCCCGACCGCCGCCGTCAGAAGAAGAGCAACACCTCGACGATCCTGCTGATCGTCGCCGGCGTCCTGGTGCTGATCGGGGCGGTCCTGATCGGCAAGTCGGTCTTCGGTGAAACCGGCGGCGGCGACAGCAAGTTCGACGCGCCCAACATGGTCGGCAGCACCGTCAAGGAAGCGCAGAGGCTCGCCGACAACGCCACCATCGTGCTCAAGCAGGGCCCGAAGGAAGCGTGCAAGGACCAGCCGAAGAACAAGATCTGCCGGCAGACCCCGACGCCCGACGAGCAGATGTCGGAGAACGAGACCCTGACGGTCTTCGTCTCCACCGGCGCGCCGAAGGTCAGCGTCCCGGACGTCACGGAGAAGTCCGAGGAGAGCGCGCGCAAGCTCCTTGAGGACCAGGGCTTCACGGTCAACGTCAAGTCGGTGGAGTCCGCCGACGCCCAGCCGGGCACCGTCCTGGACCAGTCGCCCAAGGGCAACGCCAAGGCCGAGAAGAACTCCGAAGTCGAGATCTCGGTCGCGACGGAGAAGCTGGTTCTGGTGCCCGATGTGAGTGGCCGTATGTACGAGGACGCGGTCGCGCAGCTCACCGGCAACGGCTTCACAAACATCGGCAAGTCCGAGGTCGACAACGACGAGAAGCCCGCGGGCGAGGTCGTCGGCCAGACCCCGGCGGCCAACGAGAAGGTCGGCAAGGACACCGCGATCCTCCTCAAGGTCTCCAAGGGCCCGCCGCAGCCGACGACGAAGCCCGTTCCCGAGGTCAGGATGAAGAAGGTCTCCGAGGCCAAGCAGATCCTGAACGATGCCGGCTTCACGAACATCCAGTTCGCGGAGGGCAGCTCCGACGACGACAACGCCATCGTCAGCGGCATCGACCCGCAGCCGAACAGCCAGGCCGACCCGGCCAACACCCCTGTCACCCTCACCACGATGGGCGGAGGCGGAGGCGGAGACGGGGACGGGGACGGGAACGGTTTCCTGGGCGGGAACAACGGCCACTAGCCGATAGCCGTCGCGACACAGCACGGGGCCCCGATCACCTCAACGGTGATCGGGGCCCCGTGCTTGTCGGTGCTCGGCTCAGCGCAGCTCCGCCGGCTTCGTACGGTCGCGGTCGACCTTCTCCGTGCGGACCAGCTCGCCCCACACGATGTAGCGGTACTTCGACGTGAAGACGGGCGTGCACGTCGTCAGCGTGATGTAGCGGCCGGGCTTCTTCTTGCCAGAGCCCTTCGGGACCCCCTGGAGCACGTCGACGTTGTACTTCGACGTCTCCGGAAGCTCCTTGAAGACCTTGTAGACGTACCAGGTGTCCTTGGTCTCGAAGACGACCGCGTCCCCGGTCCGCACCTTGTCGATGTTGTGGAACTTCGCCCCGTGGCCGTCCCGGTGGGCGGCCAGGGCGAAGTTGCCCTTCTCGGCCGAGGGGAGCGCTGACTTCACCGGTTCGGTGTAGTAGCCGGCGATGCCGTCGTTGAGGTTCTCGGTGTCGGTGCCCTTCTTGACGAGCACCTCGCCGTTCTTCATCGACGGGACGTGCAGGAAGCCGATGCCGTCCTTGGTGTCCAGCGCCCCCGGGCCGTCGGCCCAGCGGTCGCGGACGGTGTGCCCCTGCTTGGCGGCCTCGCGGTCGGCGAGCACGTTGGTCCACCAGAGGGAGTAGACGACGAAGAGACCGAGCACCAGTCCCGCCGTGATCAGGACTTCACCGAAGACGCTGACCGCGGTCGCGACGGGATGGCGGCGCGTGCGCCGCACCACGGGTGCGGAGTCGCCGATCCGCTCTTGGTCCTCGGTCCTCGCTGCCACCGCACCGCCCCTGTTCTGATGATGTCCGGCCCGTTCAGTCCACGAGCACGTCGGGCTTCCCCTTGCTGCGCGGGCGTTCGTCGACCATCTTGCCCCAGACGATCATTCGGTACGTACTCGTGAATTCGGGCGTACAGGTCGTCAGTGTGATGTACCGACCGGGCTTGGTGAACCCCGACTGCGGCGGCACCGGGCCGATCACCGACACATTGGACGGCGAGGTCTGGGGCAGCACACTCGTCATCTCGTAGGTGTAGTACGCGTCCTGCGTCTCGACCACGATCGGGTCACCGGGCTTCAGCCGGTTGATGTAGCGGAACGGCTCACCGTGGGTGTTGCGGTGGCCGGCCAGCGCGAAGTTGCCCTGCTTGTCCGACGGCATCGCCGTGCGCAGCGGCTTCTCGCTGTAGTGGCCGACCATGCCGCGGTCCAGGACCTTCTCCTTGCTGGTGCCCTCGGCGACCGGCGTGACCACGTCCAGCTTCGGGATGTGGATGATGGCGAAGCCCTGACCGGCCTCGAACACGCCGGGGGCACGCTTTCCGCTGGCCCAGTTGTCCTGGATCTTGTGCGTCTCGTTGCCGGCGATCTGGTCGGCGCGCACGTTGGTCCACCACAGCTGGTACGTGACGAACAGCAGCATCAGCACGCCGAGCGAGATGAACAGCTCACCGACCACCCGGCTGACCACGACGGCCGGGCTGTCCTTGGCCGCCCGCGCGGCCCGTCGTGCCTCGACGCGCGACATCGGCTTCGCGGGGGCGGCGGGCCCGGACGCGGGCGCCGGACGCTGGTCGCCGCGCCTGCGGCCGCGGCCCTTGGCCGCACGCCGCCGCTCGGCCCGGCCGCCCGTGCTGTTCGACTCCTGGTCCGGGGCATCCGTGACGTCCGGGGCATCCACGCGCCCGGCGGCCGGTACCACCGTCATGACTTCCGTGGCGTCCTCGGCCGCCGGCCCGCGCTGCGGCTCCGGGCGGTGCGGCGCCTGCGCTTGCGGCCGCGGCTGCACGTGAGGCGCTATTCGCCGGGGGCCCGGCGTCCGCAGTGCGACCGTCTCGTCGTGGGCGGGTGGCACCGGGGCCGGAGCAGCCGGAGCGGTCGGGGCAGCCGGGACGGGCTCCCGGTGGCCGTACCAGTCCCGTTCGTATCCCTCGGGGTCGTACCACTCACGCGGGGGTTCCTGAGCCGCCTGCGGCCCGTGTGGCGCCTGCGGCGACGGCGTACCGGGGGCTCCCGGACCGGCCGCGCTCGCGGGGGCGTTCTCCGCGCGGAACCAGGGGGAGGCGTGCTCCCCGGGCAACGGGTCGTTCAGCGGGTCCGCCAGCTGGCCGACCGCCGCCTCGAAAGCGCCCGCGGCCCCGTCCGTCCCCTCTTCGTGCGGGCCGGCGTCGCGACCGTGGCGCGGTGGGGTCACGCGACGGCCTTGCCCACCACCGGCGCGAGCCCTGCCGACCTCTCGACGGCTCCGGCGTCACCGCACTGCGCCAGCCAGTTCGCCAGCATCAGATGGCCGTGCTCGGTGAGCACCGACTCCGGATGGAACTGCACTCCCTCGACCGCCAGCTCCCGGTGCCGCAGCCCCATGATGATGCCGTCGGCCGTGCGCGCGGTGACCTCCAGCTCTCCGGGAACCGTGTCCGGCTCCGCGGCGAGCGAGTGGTAGCGGGTCGCGGTGAAGGGCGAGGGCAGACCGGCGAACACGCCCTTGCCCTGATGGATCACCGCGGACGTCTTGCCGTGCAGCAGTTCGGGGGCGCGGTCCACGACACCGCCGTACGCCACCGCCATCGACTGCATCCCGAGGCAGACCCCGAAGACCGGGACGCCGGTCCGCGCGCAGTGCCGGACCATGTCGACGCAGACGCCCGCGTGCTCCGGGGTGCCGGGGCCCGGCGAGAGCAGGACGCCGTCGAAGCCGTCCTGGGCGTGCGCCGTGGTCACCTCGTCGTTGCGCAGCACCTCGCACTCGGCGCCGAGTTGGTAGAGGTACTGGACGAGGTTGAAGACGAAGCTGTCGTAGTTGTCGACGACCAGGATGCGGGCGCTCATCGGCCGGCCCCCGTCGCGGCCGCGCCGTCGACCGTCACATCGCCGAACGGAAGCAGCGGCTCCGCCCACGGGAAGACGTACTGGAACAGCACGTAGACAACCGCCAGGGCGAGCACGAGTGAGATGAACCCGCGCACCCACGCGTTGCCCGGCAGATGACGCCAGATCCAGCCGTACATGCTGACCCCTCCGTATTCGATACGGGACCAGAGTAAAGGTCGGGGGCAGAGCCGTGGGTCAGCTGTGGAAAGCCGCGGGCCTTCCGTCGGTGACGGGCTGGGTCGCGTCCAGGTGCGCCCAGGCGATCAGCCGGTGGCTGCTGCCCCATTCCGGGTCGCACGTCGTCAGCGTCAGATAGCGGCCGGGCCCGTCGAAGCCGGACTTGCGCGGGACGGGGTCGATGACGCCGATATCGCTCGGCACGGTGCGGTAGGGCTTCTTGTCGATGCGGTACGTGAACCACGTCGTCCCGTCCGTCACCAGCACCGGGTCCCCCGGACGCAGCTTCGGGAAGTCCTTGAAGGGGTCGCCGTAGGTGCGGCGGTGGCCGGCCACCGCGAAGTTGCCGGTGGCTCCTGGGCGGGCGGTGCCGCGGTAGTGCCCCAGCCCCTTCTGCAAGGTCTTCACCTCGGTGTTCTCCAGGATGGGCCAGTCCCACCCCTTCCCGAAGCGCGGTATGTAGAGCATCGCGAACGGCTTCCCGTCGCGGTACGCCTTCGGGGCCGGGTTCGTCGGAGTCTTCGGGTTCTGGGTCTTCGGGTTCTTCGGGTCCGGCGATGACGGCGACTTCGGCGAGGGGGATACCGAGGGGGCCGGGGCGGGTGCGGAGATCGTCCCCGAGGCCCACTGGCGTTGCAGGTCGTCGATCTGTCCCTCGGTCGCACCGGCGGCCTTCACCCCGGTCCAGAACAGCACGTACACCACAAAGAGCACGATCAGGGCACCGATGGTGATGCACAGTTCGCTGAACGTCCTGACGATCAGTCGCACCGACACCGGTCGGCCTCCCCGCAGCTGTCGCTACTTCACCGGCTCCGCATAGTGGAGATCCACTGTGCCCGAGTAGCCGGGAAGAGTCACCGCCTGGCGCTCATCGACTTTCCAGCCGAGCCCGTACGCCTTCACGTAGAGCAGATAGTTCTGGATCGCCGGGGAGGCGTTCAGTGCCTGCTTGAGCTTTCCGGGGTCACCCACGGCCGTGATCTTGTACGGCGGTGAGTAGACCCGGCCCTGGAGGATCAGGGTGTTGCCGACGCAGCGCACCGCGCTGGTGGAGATCAGCCGCTGGTCCATGACCTCGATGCCACCGGCCCCGCCCTGCCACAGGGCGTTGACGACCGCTTGCAGGTCCTGCTGGTGGATGACCAGGTCGTTGGGTTGCGGATCGGGGTAGCCGGGGCTGGCAGTGGCGTTCGGCGGGGCGTCGTCGAGGGTGACGGACACGGCCCGGCCGGAGAGCTTCGCGGTGCCGGCCGACCGCTCCAGCGCCTTGAGCCGGGCGTCCTCCGCCTTGGTGCTGCCGTCGTCGCGCTGGGCGAGGGCATCGATGTCCCCGCGCACGGACGCGGCGGATTCCTCCAGGCCGGCGTTCTTCCCGCTGCGCTGCTGGATGAGGTCGGAGAGCTTCAGCAGCGAGGAGTCCGTGCGGATGTCGGTGCCCTTGGCCGTGTTCGCGCTGGTGACGAAGATCAGACCGGCCAGGGCGAAAACGGCAGCGGTGAGCACTCTGACCGGATTCCGGAGGGAGCGCCGGACCGGCCCTGGGGGAGAGTCGGCAGAATTGCTCAACGTACCCTTATCTCCTTCGGCGCCACGGAAGCACTACGCTAACGGACGCCCGGGGGAGGCAGGATTTCCCCCTCGCGCCACGCCCGGCGTCAGCCAACAGTTCCCTGCGCGGTAACGCAGCGCATCGACAGGAGAGTTCCTCGTGCCGAAGTCACGTATCCGCAAGAAGGCCGATTTCACGCCCCCTCCGGCGAAGCAGGCGACGGCCATAAAGCTGACCAACCGCAGTTGGGTGGCGCCGGTCATGCTGGCGCTGTTCCTGATCGGTCTGGCCTGGATCGTCGTTTTCTACGTGACCGACGGCGACCTGCCGATCAAGGCACTGGGGAACTGGAACATCGTCGTCGGCTTCGGCTTCATCGCCGGCGGCTTCGGCGTCTCCACCCAGTGGAAGTAGCTCCACCGAGCGCGTAGCACCACAGCGGCGAGCGCGCAGCACCACAGCGGACCCCGGTTCCGCAAGCCTTGCCCTGAGTTACCCACAGCGTTATCCACAGGCGGGGGAAAAGGTCAGACGATCTGTGGATAACTCCCCGGCCGTTGACGCCGGTGTGACTGCAGCCGCCGCTCGATCGGGCGGTACGCCCCTTGTCCCTGCTGGAAAAACCCAGCTCAGCGACAAGGGGCACAGTTGTACCCACTGAATGCACAAGATCAGGTGGACACTGTGGACAACTTCGATCACAAACGGTCTGCATCGAGCTGACGGCGCACTTTCTACGTCAGCGAGGCCGTTCTGAGGACCACGACCAGGATCACCACGACCAGGGCCACGGCACAGGTGCCGTACTGCACCAGATTCCGCCGCTCGCGTGGAGCGTGCACCATGCCGATCGCGATCAGCGTGCCCGCGACCAGCCCGCCGACATGTGCCTGCCAGGCGATTCCGCCCCAGGGGTTGAAGGTGATGACCAGGTTGATCGCGAGGAGCGCGAAGACCGGGCGCATGTTGTAGTTCAGCCGGCGCATGAGCACCGCGGTGGCGCCCAGCAGACCGAAGATGGCGCCGGAGGCACCCAGCGAGGGCTGGTTCGGCGCGGCGAGCCAGTAGGTCAGGGCGCTGCCCGCCAGCCCGGAGAGCATGTAGAGCGCGAGGAAACGGGCGCGGCCCAGCGCCGCCTCCAGCGGACCGCCGAGCCACCACAGCCCCAGCATGTTGAAGGCGATGTGCCACACCTCCTGGTGCAGGAACATCGACGTGACCAGCCGGTACCACTGGCCCTCCGCGATTCCCTCCAGCGGACCGCCGTAGTAGAAGTTGGCGCGGCCCAGCAGCACCAGATCGTCGACCAGCGCGCCGTTGGCCAGCACCGCGACGAACACCGCGATGTTGATCCCGAGGAGGATCTTGGTGATCAGGCGGGGGTCCGCCGCGACCGAGCCGCCGGCGATCGTGCGCGGCCGATTCGCGGCCGGGCTGTGTCCCGTACCGGATCCCTGCCGGACGCAGTCCGGGCACTGGAAGCCGACCGAGGCGCTGACCATGCAGTCCGGGCAGATCGGGCGGTCGCAGCGGGTGCAGCGGACCCCCGTCTCCCGGCCCGGGTGGCGGTAGCAGGTGACCGGACCGTCCACGGGAGCGGACGCGTTCTGCTCGCCCGGCGGCTGCTGGTCCATCGGTCCCATCGCTTCCCGGTCCCCTCGGTCCTCGTCATCGCGGCGCGGCACACCGAGCCGCCCCGCACGTCCGTTCTGTCATCAAGTACGGACGAGCGGGGCAGTTGGTTCCCGGACGGACCGGAGAGTGAGCGGCCGACTACGTTCGGCGCTTAGCGACGACGCTCAGCGCTTCTCGAACACGACGCTCAGCGCTTCTCGACGACGACCTGTTCGATGACCACGTCCTGCACCGGGCGGTCGGTGCGCGGGTTGGTCGGGGCGGCCGCGATGGCGTCGACGACCTTCTGGCTCGCCGGGTCCACGACCTCACCGAAGATGGTGTGCTTGCCGGTCAGCCAGGCGGTCGGCGACACCGTCACGAAGAACTGCGAGCCGTTGGTCCCCGGGCCGGCGTTCGCCATGGCCAGCAGGTACGGCTTGGTGAAGGCCAGATCGGGGTGGAACTCGTCACCGAACTCGTACCCCGGGCCGCCCGTGCCGTTGCCCAGCGGGTCGCCGCCCTGGATCATGAACCCGCTGATGACGCGGTGGAAGACGGTGCCGTCGTACAGCCGGTCCGTGGACTTCTTCCCGGTCGCGGGGTGGGTCCACTCGCGCTCACCGTTGGCGAGCTCGACGAAGTTCCTGACCGTCTTGGGCGCGTGGTTCGGCAGAAGCCGGATCTCGATGTCGCCCTGATTGGTCTTCAAGGTGGCGTAAAGCTGCTCGGCCACGATCTGCCTTCCGTAAGTCTGCTCTGACGTCCACCGATCCTCGCACGGTCCGCACCCCGCGGCGCCCGTCCCACGCACCCCGCGTCGCCGGACCCGCACACACCGCGCGGGCGCCCCGCGCCGGCCTCCGGCGAAACGAATGCGGCCAAGTGCGTGACGAACCGGCGCGGGCCGGGCCGAACCATGGCATTGTCGTCGACAGGCTCCCCTTGCACCTCATTGCCCGAGGGTGTCCCTCATGACCTGAATAACCCGGATGCCCGCCCCGCGTGCCGCGCAGGCCCCGAGTAGGCATGATCTCGAATTGGGTGGACAGGCGGAGTACCAACCCGCCATCAAGGAGGAGGATCCCGTGACCCGCATCGACAGCGTGCGCGCCGCAACCGACTCGGCGAGGGACAGCGTGCAGCACGCCGCGGTAGCGGCGGCCCCCTACGCCGATACGGCCAGGGAACAGGCCGTTCACTACGCGCACGAGGCCCGCACGCTGCTCGCGCCGAAGGTTTCGAAGGCAGCTCATCAGGCCCGCGTCCAGTACGGCGCGCACCTCGCACCACGTATCGAACTCGCCCGTACGCATGTGCCCCCCAAGGTCGACGAGGCCGCGCAGCGCGCCGCGGTCCGTACCCGTCAGGCCGCCCGGACCGCGGCGGACTACACCGTGCCCCGCGTCGAGCACGCGATGGCCGCGGCCCAGCCGGTCGCCCAGGAGGCCAGTGCCCGCAGCGCCGCCGCACTGGCCGCTCTGCGGGGGCAGGTCACGGCGAAGGAGATCAGGAAGCTGGCCCGTAAGCACGAGCGGCGGGCCAGGGCGGGCCGGACGTTCAAGGGGCTGGCCGTGGTCTCCGTCCTCGCGGGCGGCGCCTACGTCGCCTGGCGCTGGTGGGACAAGCAGGCCAACCCCGACTGGCTGGTCGAGCCGCCCGCCCCCACCGAGGTCGACGACCGTGCCCCGCTGACCTCGGTCGACGGAAGCGGCTCGACGGTCCTCGACCCCGATGTCCAGGCCAAGCAGGCCGACGCGGAGGCGGACGGACCGGACGCCGTGGACGGCACGGACCTGGACGACCGCCCCTGACCTGCGGCTGAACAGCAGCAGCTGGAGCGACAGCGGAACGGTGCGGAACGACGAGCGGGCGCCGGGAGACCTTGAGGTCTTCCGGCGCCCGTCAGTCGTCCTGGTCCGCGACGGGCACGTGCTGCGCGGCGGCCCAGGAGGCCAGGATGCGCAGCCGCTCGTGCGTGGGGGAGCCGGCCTCCGCCGTCCACACGACCAGCCGCTGGTCGGGATCGGTGCTGGCGGTCAGGGTGTCCCAGTCCAGGCTGAGCTCGCCGACGACGGGGTGGTCCAGCACCTTGGTGCCCACGCTCAGCGTGGCGACATGGTGAGCCGCCCACCACTGGCGGAAGTCCGCGTCCCGCACGGAGAGTTCCCCGACCAGGGCCGTCAGCCGGGGATCGTCCGGATACTTCGCCGCCTCCATGCGCAATTGCGCGACGGCCGTGCGGGCAACGCTTTTCCAGTCGGCGTAGAGGGTGCGCATCACCGGATCGGTGAAAAGAATGTGCACGTAGTTTCTGCGCTTCTCCGGAACGGCGCCGAAGTCGGTGACCAGTGCCCCTGCCAGAGAATTCCAGGCAATGACGTCCATTCGCCGTCCCATGACGATCGCCGGGGTGGACGTGAGGTCGTCCAGGACCCTGCGCAATTGCGGCTGGACCCTCTGCATGGCCCGGCGGCGCGGCCGGACGACTTCCTTCCCGGCCAGACCGAACAGGTAGCGCCGCTGGTCCTCGTCCAGCTGCAGCGCCTCGGCAACCGCCTTCAGGACGGGCGCCGAAGCCGGCATCCGGCCCTGTTCCAACCGGGTGTAGTAGTCGGTGGAGATCGCCGCGAGCTGCGCGACCTCTTCCCTTCGCAGCCCGCTCACCCTGCGCGGCCGTCCGCTCTCGGGCAGCCCCGCCGCGCGGGGGGTCAGCTCGGCGCGACGGGACTTGAGGAACTCGCCCAGCTCGTTGAGATGCGGCTGTGGACTCATGCACCCATTCTGGCAGGAAGGGCGCCGCGCCTGAGGGGGAGGAATCTGTCCCAGGATGTTTTCCGCCCAGGAGGAAAGTCTCCTCTTTTCCGGCACACACGCGGATGCCAAGGTGAATGACGTCACCGGATGACACACGTCCGAGTCCTTCGCCGCACGGCCCGCCCTTTGTCGCACGCTGTGCCGTACGGGACTCCTTCTTCCCGAGCCCTTCAAGGAAGCACTTCCCATGAGCAAGGTCATTTTCCTTACCGGTGCCGGACGCGGCCTGGGCACCGAAATCGCCCGCCGGGCCCTGAAAGCCGGCCACCGGGTCGTGGCCACCGGCCGCGACCCGCAGAAGGTCCTCGACGCCCTCGGCGGCGAGCGCGACAGCCTCCTCACCGTCGCCCTGGACATCACGGACCCGGACGCCGCCCGTGCCGCGGTCGAGGCCGCCACCGCGGGGTTCGGCCGGATCGACGTACTCGTCAACAACGCCGCGATGTTCCAGGCCGGCTACTTCGAGGAGATCTCGGACGCCCAGATGCGGGCACAGATCGAGACGAACCTGTTCGGTCCGATGAACGTCACCCGCGCCGTCCTGCCCGTCATGCGCGCCCAGCGCTCGGGGCACGTCATGACCGTCTCCTCGATCGCCGGTCTGGTCGGCCAGGAGTTCTGCGTCGCCTACGCCGCCTCCAAGTTCGGCCTCGAAGGCTGGATGGAGTCGCTGCGCCACGACCTCGAACCGTTCGGCATCGGCACCACGATCGTCGAGCCCGGCTTCTTCCGGACCGAGCTGCTGGTGGACGCCTCCACCAGCTGGGCCGAGCTGTCCCTCGACGACTACGCCGAGCGCACCGCCGAGACCAAGAAGATGTGGCAGTCGATGAACGGCAGGCAGGACGGTGACCCCGGCAAGCTCGCCGACGCCCTGATCGAGGTCATCGGCCTGGAGCAGCCGCCGCTGCGATTCGTCGCCGGGGACGACGCCATCCCCACCGCAGAGGCCAAGGGCAGGGAGATCACCGCCCAGGCCACCGCCTCCCGTGCCCTGGGATCCGGCCTCTCCCACGACGAGAGCGTCTGACCCGCCCCGCCCGTCCCACCAGGGAGCACCGCATGGAATTCGTGACACCGCAGCCCACCGGCAAGGGCCCGGAGGCCTCGTTCAACGGCGACGTCTGGTTCGACGTCATCCACGCCGGCCAGGAACCCTCCCGGCTGCGCGCCAACATGGTCCGCTTCGCCCCCGGAGCCCGCACCGCATGGCACCATCACGCCGTCGGCCAGACCCTCCACGTCGTCGCCGGTATCGCCCTGATCGGCACCCGCGACGGCACCGTCCTCGAAACCCGCCCCGGCGAGACCGTGACCTGTCCGCCCGGTGAGGAGCACTGGCACGGCGCCACCGAGGACCGCTTCATGGAGCACCTCGCCCTGTGGGAGGGCACTTCGGCCGGCGACGACCGGCCGGAGACCACGTGGCTTGAGCACGTCACCGCCGAGCAGTACAACGGCCCGCGCACCCGCAGCAGCTGACCGGCCGGCGCACGGCGAAGGAGCGCAGCGCGCACCACGCACCGGTCCGCGCACCCGTCACGACATCCCGTCCCCGCCCCCAGCCCTGACCAGCCCGGTCTCGTAGGCGAGGACCACCGCCTGGACCCGGTCGCGCAGTTGGCCGCCACCCTCGCCACGTACACCGCGGTCCTCCTCCCAACACCGCTGTGGATCCGGGCGCACCTGGCCCCCGCCACCACTGTCACGGTCCCGTTCACCCATGACCGGACGGCGAACCACCTCCTCGGCTCCGTCTCCCACGTCGACATCGGCAGACCCGGCACCTGGACCGTCGCGGAGCAGGCCCTCGACGCCACCGGCCACCCCGCCCGGTCCCCGCCACCCGCATACGCCGGCTGCGACTCGGTCAAGGACCGCGTCGACGCCCTCGCCGATGCCGGATACGGGCACGGGCAGAAGTCCGGGTACGGGTACGAAAAAAACACCCCTCTGACCGCGTATTCGCAGGTCAGAGGGGTGTTTGCGGGTGGAGCCTAGGAGATTCGAACTCCTGACATCTGCCTTGCAAAGGCAGCGCTCTACCAACTGAGCTAAGGCCCCGGATAGCGGGCACCACCGGACGCACCGGCATTGTGGTCACCGCCGCAGACCAGAGTACCCGCTGATCCCCCGAATCCTCCAAAAATTGGGGCTCCCGGTCGACGACCACGCTCCGTAAGATGCTCGTCGGGGTTCGCAGCAGCGAAGCCTCAGCGAAGGGGAGACGCTATGGACGCGGCACAGCAAGAGGCGACAGCCAGAGCCAGGGAACTTCAGCGCAGTTGGTACGGGGAACCGCTGGGGGCGCTCTTCCGTCGGCTGATCGATGATCTGGGCCTGAACCAGGCACGGCTGGCGGCGGTACTCGGACTGTCCGCTCCCATGCTCTCCCAGCTCATGAGCGGTCAGCGGGCGAAGATCGGCAACCCGGCAGTGGTGCAGCGCGTCCAGGCGCTCCAGGAGCTGGCCAGTCAGGTCGCGGACGGCAGTGTCAGCGCGGGAGAGGCCACCGACCGGATGGAAGAGATCAAGAAGTCCCAGGGCGGCTCCGTGCTCACCGGGACGGGCCAGACGTCTTCGACCAGCGGGGCGCCCACCGTACGTCGCGTGGTCCGCGAGATCCAGTCGCTGCTGCGGTCCGTCGCGGCGGCCGGTGACATCATCGATGCTGCGGACTCCCTCGCCCCGACCCACCCGGAACTGGCAGAGTTCCTCAAGGTGTACGGAGCGGGACGCACCGCGGACGCGGTGGCGCACTACGAGGGACACCAGAGCTAGTCCGGGCAACCGGCCGGGCGACGGCAGGATCCGGGCACGGGGCACACGCGCCGGCCGAGAGCAGGAACGGGGAGCGAGCGCAGCGCAATGGGTGAGGTCTTCGCTGGTCGGTACGAGCTGATCGATCCGATCGGACGTGGTGGGGTCGGGGCCGTCTGGCGTGCCTGGGACCACCGGCGCCGCCGCTATGTGGCGGCCAAGGTCCTCCAGCAGAGCGACGCGCACACGCTGCTGCGCTTCGTCCGCGAACAGGCCCTGCGGATCGAGCATCCGCATGTACTCGCTCCGGCCAGCTGGGCCGCGGACGACGACAAGGTCCTGTTCACCATGGACCTCGTCACCGGCGGTTCGCTGGCCCATGTCATCGGTGACTACGGCCCGCTCCCCCCTCGGTTCGTCTGCACCCTGCTCGACCAGTTGCTGTCCGGGCTGTCGACGGTGCATGCCGAGGGGGTCGTGCACCGGGACATCAAGCCCGCCAACATCCTCATGGAGGCCACCGGCACCGGCCGGCCGCACCTGCGGCTGTCCGACTTCGGCATCTCCATGCGCAAGGGTGAACCGCGCCTCACCGAGACCAACTACGTGGTGGGGACGCCGGGTTACTTCGCCCCCGAGCAGATGATGGGCGCGGAGCCGGACTTCCCCGCGGACCTCTTCGCGGTCGGCCTCGTCGCCCTGTACCTGCTCCAGGGGAAGAAGCCCGACGCGCAGGCGCTCATCGAGCACTTCGCCGCGCACGGCACACCCAGCGCCCCGCAGGGCATCCCCGAGCCTCTCTGGCAGGTGCTCGCGGGGCTGCTGCAGCCGGACCCGCAGGCCCGCTTCCGTACGGCCACGGGCGCGCGCAAGGCGCTGACCGCCGCCGTCGAGATGCTGCCCGAGCCCGGCGCGGAGGACGAGCCGGTGGAGGTCTTCGACCAGATCGGCCCACTGCCCGATGGCTTCGGCCCCACTGGCCCGGCACCCGCCCCGCAGCAGCCCGGCAGCCCCGACTCCCCGACCGGACAGGCTCAGGGACAGGGACAGGGACAGGGACAGGGACAGGCAGCGCAGGTACCGGGGCAGGGGACAGGTCGGCAGGAGGCAGGCCAACAGCACACGGGCCGGCAGCACCCGGAGCAGTCGTACGCGCCGTCTCCGACCTCGATGTCGGAGACGGGCAGCTTCCACCTCCCGCCACCCCCGCAGCACCCCAACTCCGCGCCCCAGGCGCCGCAGCACGCCGCTCCCGCCGCTCACCAAGCGGTGCGGCCCGGCGCTCCGGCCGTCCCTCCCGGCATCCCCGCCCCGCAGCATCCGGCGCATGCGGCATCCCCCTTCCCCGCCGCGCCGAACCCCTCACAGGCGCCCACGGCAGCGGTGCGGCACGAACAAGCTCTCACTCGTCCGTACACCGCTCAGCCGTCGCAGGTTCCCGCTCCCGGACCGGGAGTTGCCGGTGCGGGGGCGCCGCCGCACTACGCGCAGTCGCCGTCGTCGCGGCTCATGCCCCCTGCGCACATCGCGCCACCCGCCCCGCGAAAGCGGCCGGGACCGCCCACGAAGGTGGCGGTCCCGGTGTTGCTGGTGGCGCTGATCTGCTTCGCCGTGGGGATCTGGGCCCTGACCCAGGCCTGACGGTCGGCTCGGCTCCGACTGCCGGACGGGGCGCGGCGGGCGCCGCGCCCCGTCCCCGCTACCAGGCCTGCGGCGGGCCTCCGTACGGATGCTGCTGCCCGCCGTCGGCCGGCCCGGCCGGCGCCGCGGCCGCTGCCTGCCCGCGCCGGGCGAGCAGCATCCACGCGCCGAGCCCGAGCACCAGCACAGCGCCCGCGCCGATGCCGGCCGCGCCGAGCAGCTTCATGTTGCCGCTCTTGCTCTCGGCGGCCTGGGCGCCGCTCTGGCCACTCCTCGCCATGTCCTTGTCGCCCTGCGAGACACCGAAGATCCCGGCGTCGCCCGCGTACGGCGTCTTCCCGGCGTCGCCCTTGACGTTGACCGTGAGAGTCAGCGGGAACGGCTTGGAACCGTAGGCCTTGGCGACCTCCGGGCTCAGCGTGACGGACAGGTAGTACCAGCCCGCGAAGCGCATCGCGCTGACGCCGGTGTCGGAGGCGAGCCTGTTCTCGTACGCCACCGGAGGCACCGGGTCCAGGGAGACCGAGGCCGGTTTGCCCGAGTAGGACATCGGGGACGCGTCGTCGACATGGCCGTGCGCCGGATTGTCCAGGGACAGGGCGAGCGCGCCGCTGACGTACTCGTCCGCGTCCGGGACGGTGCTGTTGCCGAGCGCGGCGGTGGCGAAGATCTGCTGCCCCCAGTCCACCGGAACCCGGTAGAAGAGCGTCTGGCCGGGCTTGACCTGGTCCTTCCACTCACCGGTCTGCAGGCTCGTCGCTTCGTAGTAACTGCTGCCGCCGTGCCTGCGGTTGTCCTTCGCCACCTCGGGCGGCTCCGGTGACGCGGACGGCCAGTCCTCCGGCGCCTCGGTCGGCGTCGCGCTGTTCTTCGCGGGCTCCGGCTCCGAGGCGTACCGGATCTCCAGCTCCCACTCCCCGCGCCCCGAGGTGTCCTTGCTCTCGCGCTCGATCAGGACGTTGTACACACCGGCGCCCTGGCAGCTGCTGCTGTCCTTGTCCACGTTGCGGTAGGCGTAGGCGGCGATGGGGCGCGGGTACTCCGCGGAACCGAAGCGGGCGCTCTCCGAGCTGCACGCCAGGTCCGACTTGTCCCTGACGCTGATCGAGATGCCGTCCCCGTAGGCGACCTTGCCGCCGTCCTTGGGCACGACGACGGCCGAGACGTACGCGTTCGTCGTCGCCTTCAGGTTCAGCCGGTAGTACAGCTTCTGGCCGAACCCGATCGAACTCCGGTAGACCGAACCGGCCGTGAGCTCGTTCGCATCGGTATTGACCTCGGTGCCGCTGACCGCCTTAGCCTCCGGTTCGAAGGCGTACGAGGCTGCCGCGCCGGCTCCGTACGCCTGCCCCGGCAGCGCTGCCACCGCGCACACCGCCGCGACCGCGGCCAGTAGCGCCCGGCCCCTGCTGCGCTGCCTCATCACGCGCTTCCCCTCGTCGTCCGTGCGGCTGCCCCGCGGCGGTTGCGTACATATACGAACACGGCGATGAGCACAGCCATGACGGCCGCCCCGGCAGCAGCCGCGATGCCGGTCCATCCTGCCCCTCCAGCACCACCGCTGTCTGCGGAGGCGGCCGACTCGCCCTTCCTGTGCGGGTCGTTGCCGGTACCGCCGCCGGGTCCGGCGGCCACGGGCGCCCCGTGCTGCGGACCGGTCCGTTCCGCACCGAGCACCGACACCCGCAGCACCAGGCCGATCCGCGGGTTCTCCGCGATCTCGGCGGCCCGCGCGCCCAGCGTCACCGAGATGTAGAAGCCGCCTCCGGCGTGCACCGGCTGGACATTGCCCCGGTCCTCGTAGCGGTTGGTCCAGGAGACCGGGACACCGCCCATCGCAAGCGCCGAGGGCCGCCCGTCGTACATCGTGGCCGAGGTGAACTCGCCTCCTCCGGCAAGGGGATGACGTGCCGGGGTGTAGAGCTGCGTCGCCCCGTAGGAGTACGTGGCGGCGGCCCCCTTCACGGTGGGCTCGTTGGCGAACTCCACGTCGTAGCGCACCTGCTGGCCCCAGCCGGCCGGGACCTTGTACCAGAGCGTCTGGGACGGCAGGATCCGGTCGCGCCAGACGCCCTGCCCGATCCTCCGGGCGTCGTTGAAGCCGGTGCCGCCCCGCACATCGCGGGGATCGTCCGTCGGCAGCACGGCCTCCCTGCCGCCCCGGCCGTACTCCGCCTGCGACTGGGCGGGCGTCACGCCCTGGTCGAGCGGCGCCTCGACCCCGTACACGAGCTCCAGCGGCCAGCGCGCGGCGTCGGAGCCCTTCTTGCTCTGCCGCTCCACCACCAGCCGGTAGCGGCCCGCACGGTCACAGGTGCGGGTTCCCTCCTCCGAGCGGATCCGGGCGACCGCCGACGTCAGCGGGGCCGCCCCCTCCTTCTGCAGGAAGCGCGCGGTGTCAGTCCCGCAGGAGCCGTGCTCGTCGTACTCGATCCTGGTGCTCAGCGCGTCGAACGTGTCGACGGCCGCGCCCGGCTGCGGCACCGCCGTCGCCGCGAAGTCCGCCGTGGACACCGCGTCCAGATCCACCGAGTAGTACCGCTTCTCGCCCGGCCCGATGGTGTCCAGGTACTGGCCCGGTACCAGCGCGGGGGCCCGGCCCGCCGTGGCCGCGCCCGTCACCCGCTCGCCCCGGAAGCGGTACCCGTCGGCGGAGAGCTGCGCGGCGCGCTGGAGCTGACGGGCCAGCGCCTCGGCGTCCGGGGCGTCGTAGTAACGCCCGTTGCCCGCCTGCGCGACGCATTCGAGCTGCTCGCGGGCCGCGCCCCTCACCTGGAAGCCGACGGTGTCGATCCGCAGCCCGACGCCCTCCTTGCCGAGCTGCCCGGCGGCCTCGCAGGGCTGCGGCGTACCGCAGTTGTCCTCTCCGTCGGAGATCAGCAGGACGGTGCGTGTGCCGACGGCGCCGGCCGCGGGCCGCGGCAGATCCCGCGCCGCCTTCCGCAGCGACAGGCCGATGGGGGTGTCGCCCCTGGGGCGTACGGCTGCGACCGCCCGCTTCAGCGCGGTCCGGTCGAGCTTCCGCACGGGGCGCACGAGGCGGGTGTCCGTGCAGCCCTGCGACCGGTCGGCGCCGTACACCCGCAGGCCCGTCGGATGACCCTCGGGAAGGGCGTCCACGACCGTGCCGACGGCCGCGCGGGCGCTCTCCATCCGGGTCCGGCCCGTACCGTCGTCGTCCCCCATGGAACCGGACGAGTCGAGCACCATGACCAGGCTGCCGCTCCCGCCGGATGCGGCCACATCCGCGGCCCTGGTCTCCCCGGGCGCCGCCACGGCCGGCAGCGCACCCGCCACCAGGGCGAACAGCGCCCCGCCGATCAATGTCCCCGCCCGTACCGTGCGGCGGTGGCTGCCAGCCCTCATCCGTTCCCCCAGACCGAATTCCCGGCTTCTTTGCTCAAGCAACCTATTGATTTGCGTAGGTGAACTCAAGAGCACAGGTGTCACGGTCCCGCAACAGCACGAAGCCCCGGCCGCTCAGGCGACCGGGGCTCGCAAACAGGCTGTTCTGTCTCACACACCCGAACCTGCGGGTACGGAGTCAGTCGCCTCCGTCCACAGATCCTGCTCGGCGCGATCCGCCTGGATCTGGCGGTACACGAGGAGCCCGCCGATGGCGGCCAGTGCGACCAGGAGAAGCTTCTTCACCGCGCGACCTCGTCTTTCGTTGGCGTAGGGGACTTCTGCCGCCCGACTATACACACCGGCCGATATCGACCGGTGACCTCCCCGCAACCCAACTGGGGCCTGCGGAAAAGCGATCGTCTGAGGATCGGGTCACCCCCGCCGACACCCTGTCACCACCCCGCCGTCGCACCGTCACCGACGGCCGGAAAAGGGCCCGGCCCCGGCCGATCGGGGCCGGTTGCACCATACGAGTGGTGTTCATCTGAACATCGGCACATCGGCGGCGTCGGTCCGTGAAATCGCGCTCCGGATCCACATCATCAGGAAGGTAAGCAAAACGGACCACCTGAAAGTGAGTGAGGGGCCATGAGCACCTACCGGGCCAAGAACATCTGGACTGCCTTCATCACCGCGTTCTTCGCACTTCTCGCGGCACTGGGCCTCGCGGGTTCCACCGCTTCGGCCACGGAAGCCACGGTCACGGAGCCGGCGACCACGACCCACAAGCACACGGGTGCGACCGCGGCAACCGCGACCACCCCGTCGGTGCGATGGACCCTTCCGCGTGACCGGTCGCTGCCACCCACGATGAAGCAGCGCATCCGCGCCGAGGCACACGGCTCCTCACCCGCCACCCGCCATCTGTCCGCCGACACCACGGACACCACGAACACGACGAACACCACCAGCACCGCTCGCGCCTCACACGGAGCCCCGGCGGGGGACGCGTCCCTGCTGCCCCCCTGAGAGCGGCGCACCTGACTCCCAGAGCCCCCGGGCCGGTTCACACCGGACGGGGGCTTTCCCGTGCGCCCGCCCCACAGCCGGTCACCCCACAGCAGTCACCTCCGTACCGGACCGGCGCACCTGGCGCACCCGGCACGCCCGCCCCGACGACGCGACCGGAGCGGAGCGGCACGCGGACCGACACCACCGGAGCGGGCCGCTACCGCCGGAGCACGCCCGCACCACCGGAGCGAGCCCCCTACTACCGGAACAAGCCCCGCACAACCGGAGCGAGCCCGCACCTCCGTAGCGCCCCCGGCCCTCCGGCCCCTTCGACCCCCAACACCGCACCCTGCCCACGCAGAAGGCCCGGTCTCTCCGAAGAGAGACCGGGCCTTCTGTTTGTCGCTGTGGGGCTAACAGGATTTGAACCTGTGGCCTCATCCTTATCAGGACCCGGCCCTATACAGAGGAGACCCCCAGGTCACCGCCGGTACCCGCCCCACCAGGCCCTACATGGATCTACATCCACAAGCGTTCACAGGCCCTCCCCCGGCTTACTCGGCTGCTGGGGTACTTCTGGGGTAGTCACGGCGTGCTCCGCCGTAGCAGCCGACCGCAAGGGCGCTCAGAGTCGCGCGTCCACACCCTCATCCGGCTCATCATCTTCTTCCTCAAAGTCCGGGTCGGGTTCGAACTCGCCGTAGTAGTCCTCGACCTCAATCTCCAAATCGACGTCGCCTCCAAGAGGCTCTGGCAGTAAAGCGAGCTCTCCGGACTCGACACGCAGTTCGCAGACGAAGCACCGAAAGATCTGCGGCGTCAGCATGACGGTCCACTTCTCGCGGTCCACGAAGCTTCTACCCATCAAGTAGCCCTGCGACGAGCACGCCTGACAGACTTCGTGCGCCGAGAAAGTGTCGAGGTGTCCTGGACCGACCGTGCGAATGACAGTGGTCAGCACGAGCTTCCGATCCCTCTCATTGAAGTGCCCATACCGTTCAAGGAAGACTCGCCGGGCCCTGGCGAGCTTCTGCTCCAGCCGAACCCGAGCCGCCTCTCCCTCCTCCTGAAGCAGCTTGTCGTGCATCGCCTCGTGAGGGTGCCAGTAGCCAGCGCTGATGCCGAGCTCGACGAGCAGGGGGTCAATCACCTTGATGCAGCTGACGAAGACCGCAATGACCTCCCCTCGGTCGTGGTACCCGGCGTGGGCGACGCCGTTGCGCGCATCGGCGAGAGGCCACGGCTCCCTGCTCTGAGGGCGTGGAGGAATCTTGCCCGGCAGGATCCTGGTCACCCGCTCGTACGCCTCACCGAGCTGAATGGTCTTGACGCGTGAGCCTCGTACCTGGACAAGCCCGCCCTGTCCCGCCGCGTAGAGGAGTGAGTTGAAATCCTTCCCTTCGACGATCAACGACGGATGGATCCTCGCCAGGAACGCCTTCAGCAAATGCTCCGTGGCCACCCCAGCGTGATGGACCGCCATCCCTTCCGACGACGGGCCATCAGCGAAGGCTGTGAACGCTGCGTCCATCCACTTACGTGAGGAGAGCACTAGGTGTTCAGCGTCAAGGTGCATGAGTTGGACCGTAGAGGCCAACACCTTTCACCGAACGGCAGTTTCGGAAATCGCGCGACCAGGCGCAGCGGCTTCCTCGTGCCTGTCCGGCCCGGCTTCTTGTCCTCCAAGGCTGCGAGGACCTGGCCCGCGTAGTCGGCCGCGGCGTGGGTGTAGAGCCAGGTGACCTTGCCAGCCCGCTCGTGCCCGAGGATCTCCTGCGCGATCACCTCCGGAACACCGCGATCGTGCAGCCGGGACGCGAACGAGTGGCGCTGGTCGTGGAAGGCCGGCCACCAATCCGTCCGCTCCTTCTCTACCTTCCGCGTGCGGCCGGTCTCCGCGTCCCTCTCTTCGGCCGTGACCTTCTTCGTCTTCATCCGGCCGACACCGGACTGGGTGAGGGCGTCCGTACACAGCCGCCGGAATGCGGAGCGGCGGAGCGGCGCCCGGTACGGCTCGCCCGCGGTCCCGGCCTTCTTCGATCCGCGCCGGACCTTGTTCCTCCCGTGGAACACGAGCTCGTTCTCGCAGAGACCGGCCTCGGGTTCGGATCGTTCGGTACTGGCCTCGGGCTCGTCGGCCAAGAGCTCGCGGAGCACGCGTAGGGCGAGGCCGGTGATCGGCACCGTGCGCAGTCCGGCGTCCGACTTCGGGTTCCGGCACAACTTCTGTGGACTGGTCGCAGACAGTGAACGAAAGGCTCGGGAAACGGCTGGCAGGGACCGTGCTGGTTCTGGCAGGGTCGGAACGTATGGACTGTACCTTCTGCCACCTGATCCGGGGCGATGCCGCACGGTGGGTGGCGCGCGGGCCCGTGGCCAGTGCGTTCGCTCCGCTGAATTCCCTCGCGCCAGGTCACACCCTGGTGATTCCCACCGCCCACTGGGCGGACATCTTCGACGTTCCTCCGGAGGACTTGGCACACACGATGGCACTGGTCCAGCAGGTTGCCGCGGCAATGCGGACCGCGTTGAAGGCCGGAGGCGTCAACGTCCTGAACGCCAGCGGACCGGGATCTGAGCAGTCAGTACCCCACCTGCACTTCCACGTAGTCCCGCGCTGGCCGGACGACGCGTTCTCCACCTGGCCCACCCAGCGGTCCCGTCACCAGATCGCCGATGACCCTGTCACACAGCTCGCCGACGCCATGACTGCCACTCACGCGCGGTGACCCCACCACAGAAGTTGTGCCAGAACCCGACTTCGGGCAGGCCTTCCGCCTGATCTTCCCCCCTCACCTCTGTCAGCCTCGCGAACAGGGATGACCCGGCGGCCGAAGTCGACGTTGCACCAGCGCAGGCCTGCGAGCTCGCCCCAGCGGAGACCGGTCTCCTGGGCCACGATCTGCAAGGTGTGCATGTAGCCGGGCAGGTGGGCTCGGATCAGTCACAGCTGCGCGTGCGACGGAGGCCGCCTATCCTCGGGGCTTCTTCTTCCCCTTCGGCAGCTTGACCCCCTCGGCCGGGTTGAAGGGGACGCGCCGGTCCCGCTTCGCCGCTTCGAGCATCCGGTCGAGGATCTGGAACACCTTCATTACGGAGGAGGCGGCGAGCGGTCCGCCGTTCTTGTCGTGCAGCTGGTTGACCCAGGTCTGGATGCCGAGCCGGCGTCTCCCAGTCCGAGCACGAGTCCTCTTCGCCCTACCACCTGACCGTCGTCGTTCGTGAGACGCAGTGCCCCCTGCCCCGGCTTCGGCCGGCGGCAGGGGGCACTGTTGTGTCCGGGGTCAGCCACGCCGTGTGGCCCCCTGCGGCCAGACCACGTCCACCGCCAGCCCCGCCTCCTGGGCCTGCACCACGGTGTCCGCCGTGCCTCCGCCCTTGCCGGATGGAGGCGTACCGTCCCACACGGCGACGAGGCGGTCGACACGGCGCAGGAGCTCACTGTTCGCCGCCTCGTAGGCCGCCCGATTCGCGGTCTCGTGCGGCAGCGTCACGACGTCTTCGGCTGCCTCTACCAGGTGATCGAAGACGGCTGCGTGCTCCGGCTTCACTTTCGCGGCGCGGTAGTCGCTGGAGGGGATCACAGCAATGAGGCGGCCTCCGAGCGCGGTGACCTCCTCCGCGAAGAGACTGTCAGCCCCGGCCGCGATGCACGAGATCCCAGTCAGGTCCTCGCTGTACGCGGAGAGCAGCTCGCGCAGCGCGGCGCGCACCAGGGGCACGCTCTCGTCGGTCAGGTCCATGTGCCCGGTCACGGCAAGTGTCGTCATCCGCCCGTCCCTCAGCTCGACAGCAAGTCGCGGATACCATCCCGCGCCTCACGCACCGGGCGCGAGGCGCTGTGTCACACGGTGTAGGGGTACAGCTGCCCGAGCTGCGTCCGGAGACGCCCCGACTGTGTTCCCCGCGCGGCCTGCACCGCGAGGGTTGTTTCGGCGGCGGCCGACCGGATGTCGCCGGCGAGGAACTGGCATTCGGCCAGGCCGATGCGGTCGAGGGCATGGGAGCGCCCGGCCTCGGGGCCGCGCGATGCCAAGGCAGTCCGGATTTCGTTGGCTGCCTGGTGGCATGTCGGCGTGGGTCGGTGCGGGCGAGGTCGAGGAGACGGCCCCCGGTGACGCCCGCGAGTTCGGCCTCGTCGAAGTAGGCGATCCAGTAAGGCTCGTCGTCCGTGCTCGCGATGGCGATGTCCTCGGCTGCTTTCGCGGTGGCCCTGCGGAATCCGGCGATGCGGCCCTGCGCGGCGTAGGCCCATGCCTCGCGGGTGTGGAGCATGGCGCGGGCCCGGGGGCCGATGACGTCGCGGGCGCCCTCCTGGGCGAGGTGGATCAGCTGGAGCGCGTCGTGAGCCCGGTCTCGGTAGAGCATCTGGCGAGCCATCCCGGCCAGGACGTTGGCCCCGAAGACGGAAGCGTCCGTCCTCGACCTGGGCTGCGGCAAGGGCGGGAATCTCGCCCACATCACTGCCCTCGGCGCTCGCGCCGTTGGTGTCGACATCTCACTCGCCCAGATCAAGGCCGCCGAAGCACGCTGGTCCGACACCGGCATGGTTCTCCACCGCACGGACGCGACCCGGTACCTCAAGGAGGGTGGCGAGCAATTCGACGCCGTGTTCTCCGTGTTCGGGGCCGCATGGTTCACCGACCCGGCCGTGCTGCTGCCCGCGATCCGTCGGCGCCTTCGGCCGGGCGGGGTCTTCGCCTTCTCCCATCGCCCTCCGATCGAGGGCTGCTATGGGTGCCAGGCCTCGTACATCAACCGGTCCGAGGACGAGGACCCGCTGGTCGTGAAGCGCTGGGACTACGAGCCGGATCGCTGGGTGGAGACCCTCACCGAGCACGGCTTCACCGCGGCGGGCGCGCGCCTCGTGCCGGCGCCGTCCGGCCGCCGCAAGATCGGCACGCTGGTCGTCCGCGCCCACGGCTGACCTCCTCGTGTCGCGGGGCGCGTCAAGCCCGCGAGAGGTCAGGAAGCGACATGTCGCGTCCATGACTACCGTTGCCCTAGATTCGATAACTCGTTCGATATATGAGCTAGATCCACTCACCCTTGGCGGGAGGGTGGAGGGAAGCTACGGAGCAGTAGCGGGGTAACAGGATCAACAAAAGCAGAAGGCCGGTAGATCCTGGGATCTACCGGCCTTCTGAACTGCTGTCTACTGCTGTGGGGCTAACAGGATTTGAACCTGTGGCCTCATCCTTATCAGGGATGCGCTCTAACCAACTGAGCTATAGCCCCGCCGCGCTTTTGTGTCGCGCTGACGTGAAGAAGATTAGCGCACGTCGGGGCCAGTCCCAAAATCGATAGATGCGCCGCTACTCGTCCTCGGCCAGCGTGAGCTCGACACCGCCCACGAAGCCGGCCGACAAGTTGTAGATGAAGGCGCCCAGCGTCGCCAGCGCGGTCGCCAGCACCACATCGATCACGGCGATGACCGACGTGAAGATGAGGACCCTGGGCAGCGAGAGGAACGACTGCAGGTCGAAGCCGCTGCCCTCGTTGGAGCCGGTCGCCTCGCTGATCGTGCCGCCCACGGTGGAGAAGACGCCCATCGCGTCCATCACCATCCACAGGACCGCCGATGCCACCACCGTGCAGATGCCGAGTGCGATGGACAGCAGGAAGCTGACCTTCATCACCGACCACGGATCGGCCTTGGCCACCCGCAGACGCGCCTTACGGGTACGCGGAGTGGTCCGCGCCCCCGTCCGCGGCTTGCGGGCCGCCTGAGCCGGGCCCGCGCCCTGCTGGGCCCCCTGGGGGCGGCCCCCGTGCGTCCCGCCCGGAGGCGAGGGGTAGGCCTGCGGCGGGTGGTAAGGCCCCGCCTGGCCCGTTGCGGGCTCACGCTCGCCGGGCAGGGGCCCGGCCGCGTAGCCCTCGTACTGGGGTTGAGGACCCCGGGTATCCGTCACAGTGCCCCCTTGGGAGTCCGTGGCAGGGCCACGGGCACCGTTCGCGCCGGCTCCGGAAGCGGCCGAACCGGCGCCCGTGGCTCCACTCACGCTCTACTCCTCGTGCTCCCCGGTCGAGGACGTCGTGCCCTCGACAGTGCTCTCACCAGTCGCGTCGGCCGTCTCGGCCTCAGCTGTCACTGCCTCGGCCGTATCGCCGTCGGCGTCGACGGGACCGTCGACCTCTTCGGCCTCACGACCCGCCTCGGCGTTACGAGCGATGCCGACGACGGCATCACGCTTGCCCAGGTTGATCAGTTGGACGCCCATGGTGTCACGGCCCGTCTCCCTGACTTCATTGACTCGCGTACGAATCACACCACCGCCGAGCGTGATGGCAAGGATCTCATCCGTAGCCTCGACCACCAGCGCACCGACCAGCGAGCCCCGGTCCTCCACGATCTTGGCGGCCTTGATGCCCAGGCCGCCGCGACCCTGGACGCGGTACTCGTCGACGGGGGTCCGCTTCGCGTACCCGCCGTCAGTGGCAGTGAACACGAAAGTACCGGGCCTGACGACATTCATCGAGAGGAGTTCGTCTCCCTCGCGGAAACTCATGCCCTTGACGCCCGAGGTGGCACGGCCCATCGGGCGCAGCGCGTCGTCCGTCGCGGTGAACCTGATCGACTGGGCCTTCTTGCTGATGAGCAGCAGATCGTCCTCGGACGACACCAGCTCCGCGCCGATCAGCTCGTCGTCCGAGCCGTCCGGCGTCTCGCGCAGGTTGATGGCGATGACGCCACCGGAGCGCGGGGAGTCGTAGTCCTTGAGCGCGGTCTTCTTCACGAGACCGCCCTTCGTGGCGAGGATCAGGTAGGGCGCGGCGTCGTAGTCGCGGATCGCCAGGATCTGCGCGATCTGTTCGTCCGGCTGGAAAGCCAGCAGGTTGGCGACGTGCTGACCGCGTGCGTCACGGCCCGCGTCCGGGAGCTCGTACGCCTTCGCCCGGTAGACCCGGCCCTTGTTCGTGAAGAACAGCAGCCAGTGGTGCGTCGTCGACACGAAGAAGTGGTCGACGATGTCGTCCTGCTTCAGCTTCGTGCCGCGTACGCCCTTGCCGCCGCGCTTCTGCGAGCGGTAGTCCTCGGTCTTCGTGCGCTTCACATAGCCGCCGCGGGAGATCGTGACGACGATGTCCTCCTCGGCGATCAGGTCCTCCACGGACATGTCACCGTCGAAGGGCACCAGCTTGGAGCGCCGGTCGTCGCCGAACTTGTCGACGATCGCCGCCAGCTCCTCGCTGACGATCTGCCGCTGCCGCTCGGGCGAGGACAGGATCGCGTTGTACTCGTTGATCTTCGCCTGGAGCTCGTCGTGCTCGGCGGTGATCTTCTGGTGCTCCAGCGCGGCCAGCCGGCGCAGCTGCATCTCCAGGATCGCGTTCGCCTGGATCTCGTCGATCTCCAGGAGGCCCATCAGGCCCTCCCGCGCGATCTCCACGGTGTTGCTGCGCCGGATGAGGGCGATGACCTCGTCGATGGCGTCCAGGGCCTTGAGCAGGCCGCGCAGGATGTGCGCCCGCTCCTCCGCCTTGCGCAGCCGGAACCGCGTGCGCCGGACGATGACCTCGATCTGGTGCGTCACCCAGTGGCGGATGAACGCGTCGATCGACAGGGTGCGCGGCACCCCGTCCACCAGCGCCAGCATGTTGGCGCCGAAGTTGGACTGCAGGTCGGTGTGCTTGTACAGGTTGTTCAGGACGACCTTGGCGACCGCGTCCCGCTTGAGCACGACGACCAGGCGCTGCCCGGTGCGCGACGAGGTCTCGTCACGGACGTCGGCGATCCCGCCGACCTTGCCGTCCTTGACCAGGTCGGCGATCTTCTGCGCGAGGTTGTCGGGGTTGGTCTGGTACGGAAGCTCCGTGACCACCAGGCACTGGCGGTTCTGGATCTCCTCGACCGCCACGACCGCGCGCATCGTGATCGAGCCACGGCCCGTGCGGTACGCCTCCTCGATGCCCTTGCGGCCCACGACGAGGGCGCCGGTCGGGAAGTCCGGGCCCTTGATCCGCTCGATCAGGGCTTCCAGGAGCTCCTCCTGCGAGGCCTCCGGGTGCTCCAGGTACCACTGCGCACCGGAGGCGACCTCGCGCAGGTTGTGCGGCGGGATGTTGGTCGCCATGCCGACCGCGATGCCCGCGGAACCGTTCACCAGCAGGTTCGGGAAGCGCGCCGGCAGGACCGTCGGCTCCTGGTTGCGGCCGTCGTAGTTGTCCTGGAAGTCGACGGTCTCCTCGTCGATGTCGCGGACCATCTCCATGGACAGCGGCATCATCTTGCACTCGGTGTACCGCATGGCGGCGGCCGGGTCGTTGCCCGGGGAACCGAAGTTGCCGTTGGAGTCGACCAGCGGCATGCGCATCGACCAGTGCTGCGCCAGGCGCACCAGGGCGTCGTAGATCGAGGAGTCGCCGTGCGGGTGGTACGTACCCATGACGTCACCGACGACGCGGGCGCACTTGTAGAAGCCCTTCTCGGGCCGGTAGCCGCCGTCGTACATCGCGTACAGCACCCGGCGGTGGACGGGCTTGAGGCCGTCCCGCACGTCGGGCAGGGCACGCGACACGATGACGGACATCGCGTAGTCGAGGTAGGAGCGCTGCATCTCCGTCTCGAGCCCGACGGGCTCGACACGCATGCCCACGCCCTCGACGGGCGGAACCTCTTCCGGTGTCACGGGGGCAGGGGTGTTCTCGTCGGCCATTGCTGGTCAAAGTCCTTTCGCGCTGCGGCTGCGGCTCGCTTGTACGGCCGACTCAGATGTCGAGGAAGCGGACGTCCTTGGCGTTGCGCTGGATGAACGAGCGCCGCGCCTCGACGTCCTCACCCATCAGCACCGAGAACAGGTCGTCGGCCTGCGCCGCGTCGTCGAGCGTGACCTGGCCGAGCACGCGGTGGTCGACGTCCATCGTGGTGACACGCAGCTCCTCGGCGTTCATCTCGCCGAGGCCCTTGAAGCGCTGGATCGAGTCTTCCTTGATCCGCTTGCCGTTCTGCTTGCCGAGCGCCACGAGGGCGTCGCGCTCGCGGTCCGAGTACGCGTACTCGAAGTCGTCCCGGCCCCACTTGATCTTGTAGAGCGGCGGGCGCGAGAGGTAGACGTGCCCGGCCTCGACCAGCGGCCGCATGAAACGGAAGAGGAACGTGAGCAGCAGGGTGTTGATGTGCTGCCCGTCGACGTCGGCGTCCGCCATCAGGATGATCTTGTGATAGCGGAGCTTCTCGATGTCGAAGTCCTCGTGGACTCCGGTGCCGAAGGCCGAGATCAGCGCCTGGACCTCGGTGTTCTGGAGGATCTTGTCGATCCGGGCCTTCTCGACGTTCAGGATCTTGCCGCGGATCGGCAGGATGGCCTGGTACATCGGGTTACGGCCGGACTTCGCCGAACCACCGGCGGAGTCACCCTCGACGATGAAGATCTCGCACTTCGTCGGGTCGTTGGACTGGCAGTCGCTCAGCTTGCCCGGCAGCGAGGCGCTCTCCAGGAGCCCCTTGCGGCGGGTCAGGTCACGCGCCTTGCGGGCGGCCACCCGGGCGGTCGACGCGGCGATGCCCTTGCGGATGATGTCGGCGGCCTCGTTGGGGTTCCGGTCGAACCAGTCCGTGAGCTGCTCGTGGACGACCTTCTGCACGAAGGTCTTGGCCTCCGTGTTGCCCAGCTTGGTCTTCGTCTGGCCCTCGAACTGCGGCTCGCCCAGCTTCACCGAGATGATCGCCGTCAGGCCCTCGCGGACGTCCTCGCCGGTGAGGTTGTCGTCCTTCTCGCGCAGCAGCTTCTTGTCGCGGGCGTACCGGTTGACCAGCGAGGTCAGCGCCGCGCGGAAGCCCTCCTCGTGCGTACCGCCCTCGTGCGTGTGGATCGCGTTGGCGAAGGAGTAGACACCCTCGCTGTACTGCGTGTTCCACTGCATGGCGATCTCGGCCGAGAGGAGCCGGTCCTTGTCCTCGGCCTCGATGTCGATCACCGACTGGTGGATGACGTCGCCCTTGCGGGAGTTGAGGTACTTGACGAAGTCGACGATGCCGTTCTCGTAGTGGTACGTGACCGTGCGGGTCGTCTCGTCCTCGGGGACCTCGGTCGCCTCGGCGCTGTCCGCGCCGGCCGTGGCCTTCGCGGACTCCCGCTCGTCCGTCAGCTTGAGGGTGAGGCCCTTGTTGAGGAAGGCCATCTCCTGGAAGCGGCGCGAGAGCGTCTCGAAGGAGTACTCGGTCGTCTCGAAGATGTCGCCGTCGGCCCAGAAGGTGACGGACGTGCCCGTCTCGACAGTCTCCTCGTTCTGCTTCAGCGGGGCGGTCGGGACGCCGAACTTGTAGTCCTGGGTCCAGCGGTAGCCGTCGGTCTTGACCTCGACCGCGACCCGGGTGGACAGGGCGTTGACGACGGACACACCGACGCCGTGCAGACCGCCGGAGACCGCGTAGCCGCCGCCGCCGAACTTTCCGCCCGCGTGCAGCACGGTGAGCACGACCTCGACGGCCGGCTTGCCTTCGGACGGCACGATGCCGACCGGGATGCCACGGCCGTTGTCGATCACGCGCACCCCGCCGTCGGCGAGGATCGTGACGTCGATCGTGTCCGCGTGACCGGCCATCGCCTCGTCGACGGAGTTGTCGACGACCTCTTGGACGAGGTGGTGGAGACCGCGGTCACCGGTCGAGCCGATGTACATGCCGGGTCGCTTGCGGACCGCGTCCAGGCCCTCCAGCACGGTGATCGCGCTGGCGTCGTACGAGGCGGTGACCTCGCCCGGGGCGGGAGCGGCGGTGCTCCCGTCGGGGATGGACGGAATGTTCTCGTTGGGGTTGCCGGAATCGGCCACGAAGCGCCCTTTCTGGCACAGCACAGGCCGTTCTCCGGGCAGGCGGGAGCGGCTGCGTCGTTCGGCTTGTATCGACGAATCCCGCAAGGACGCGGGATTGTCCACCAGTCTACCGGTAGCGCCGACCCGAATGGGGGTTTGCCGGTACCTGAGTCCGCATGTGCCGCCCTGAATCCACGCCTGACGACTCCCCATATCCGGGAAGGGGCCTCAAGGGGCTCACACGGGCGTTGAGCGCTTCGGCCTGTCAACCTCCCGCTACGGTGAGGGACGCCCGCTCCGCACCCCGCGGTTTCCACCACCGCACACCCGTGCGGCACGGAGTCCGCGGGCATCGGGAGCAGGAGGGTCACACCTCGCCGCCGCCCTCTCGGGCAGCACGGTCGCACTGACCTTCAGAACGGGTAAAAGCGCAGGTCAGCCGTAGGTGTCGCCCGGTCCCACGCTGCCCGGCGCACGCAGCGGACCGAACCTCCGCTGCGGCCCTCCCGGCCCCAGGACCTTGATCATCCGTACGGTGCCGTGCCCCAGATCCGCGTTCAGCCGGGCCACCAGCTGAGGCGCCAGCAGCCGCAGCTGGGTCGCCCACGCCGTCGAGTCGCACTGCACCGTCAGCACCCGCTCATCGGGATCCTCGTCATAACGCAGCGGCACACAATGATTGGCCAGATCATCACCTACGATCTGCGGCCAGCGGCCCATCACACCGCCCACCGCCGCGGGCGCCTCCCAGCCGCGTTCGGTGATCAGCCGGTTGATCGCCGCACCCAGCGGCAGCGGATCCCGGCCGTCCGCCCGCGCCCCGGACCGCAGCCCGCCGCCCCGCCGGGCCTGCTTCTTCTGCTGCGCCGCCGCACCGCGGGCCCGCGCCTGCTCCTTCGCCGCGCGCAGAGCCACCCGGGCCAGGTCCACCCCCGAGGGCTCCGGCTGCTTCGAGGCCCCGGAGGACGGTTCCCGCGGTGTCCCGGCCGGACCGCCCTCCGGAAGCTGCTCCGGGCCGCTCACAACCGCTCCACCTCGCCCGCGGAGACCGCGTACCGCGTCCCCGCGAGCACCCCCGGGACGTCGTCGTCCACCGCGGCCGTCACCAGCACCTGCTCGCCCGGCGCCACCAGCTCGGCAAGGCGCTCACGCCGCCGCGCGTCCAGCTCGGCGAAGACGTCGTCCAGGACCAGCACGGGCTCGTTGCCCTCGCTGCGCAGCAGCTCGTACGAGGCCAGCCGCAGGGCCAGCGCGTACGACCACGACTCCCCGTGGCTCGCGTATCCCTTGGCCGGCATCCCGCGCAGCCCGAGCACCAGGTCGTCGCGGTGCGGGCCGACCAGCGTCACGCCCCGCTCGATCTCCTGCTTGCGCACCTCGGCCAGGGCCGCGATGAGCTGCCCGTACAGCTCCTCGCGGGTCCGGGCGGGACCGACGTCCGCGCCGACCGAGCTGCGGTACTCCAGCGTCACCGGGCCGCCGCCGGGCGCCACGTCCGCGTACGCCTTGTCCGTGAGCGGCTGCATCGTCGCGATCAGGTCCAGCCGCTGTGCCAGCAGCTCGGCGCCCACTCGGCCCAGGTGCTGGTCCCAGACGTCGAGCGTCGACAGGTCCATCGAACGGCCACCGTGCCTGCGCGCCATCGCCGCCGACTTCAGGAGCGTGTTGCGCTGCTTCAGCACCCGCTCGTAGTCGGACCGGACCCCGGCCATCCGCGGCGACCGCGCCGTGACCAGCTCGTCCAGGAACCGGCGGCGCTCGCCCGGATCGCCCTTCACCAGCGCCAGGTCCTCCGGAGCGAACAGCACCGTCCGTACGATGCCGAGCACGTCACGGGGCCTGACCTGCGAGGATCTATTGATCCGGGCGCGATTGGCCTTGCCCGGATTCAGTTCGAGCTCGACCAGCTGCGAACGCTCGCCCTGGGTGACGGCGGCCCTGATGACGGCCCGCTCCGCGCCCACGCGCACCAGCGGCGCGTCCGAGGAGACCCGGTGGCTGCCGAGCGAGGCGAGATAGCCGACGGCCTCGACCAGATTGGTCTTGCCCTGGCCGTTGGCCCCCACGAACGCGGTGACGCCCGGGTCGAGAGGCACCTCGACCCGGGCGTACGAGCGGAAGTCGGCCAGCGACAGATGCGTGACATGCATGGTGTACGCCGACCTTCCCGGCTTCCTGCTCCGTGCTGTGTGGTGCGGGCGGACACCAGTTCCGGCCCGCTCCCCTTCGCTGCTACTTCTTGTTCTCGACCGCGTGGCCGCCGAACTGGTTGCGCAGCGCGGCGATCATCTTCATCTGCGGGGAGTCGTCCTGCCGCGAGGCGAACCGGGCGAAGAGCGACGCGGTGATCGCGGGCAGCGGGACGGCGTTGTCGATCGCGGCCTCCACCGTCCACCGGCCCTCGCCGGAGTCGGCGGCGAAACCGCGGAGCTGGTCCAGGTGCTCGTCGTCGTCCAGCGCGTTGACCGCCAGGTCGAGCAGCCAGGAACGGATGACCGTGCCCTCCTGCCAGGAGCGGAAGACCTCGCGCACATCGGTGACGGAGTCGACCTTCTCCAGGAGCTCCCAGCCCTCGGCGTAGGCCTGCATCATGGCGTACTCGATGCCGTTGTGAACCATCTTCGCGAAGTGGCCGGCACCGACCTTGCCCGCGTGGACGGAACCGAAGTCGCCCTCGGGCTTCAGGGCGTCGAAGACCGGCTGGACCTTCGCGACGTTCTCGGCGTCGCCGCCGTACATCAGCGCGTAGCCGTTCTCCAGGCCCCAGACACCGCCGGAGACGCCGCAGTCGACGAAGCCGATGCCCTTGATGCCGAGCTCGACCGCGTGCTTCTCGTCGTCGGTCCAACGGGAGTTCCCGCCGTCCACGACGACATCTCCGGCCGACAGCAGCTCGGCCAGCTCGTCGATCGTGGACTGGGTCGCGGCGCCGGCCGGGACCATCACCCACACGACCCGGGGGCCCTTCAGCTTGCCCACGAGCTCTTCGAGGCTGTGGACATCGGCGACGTCCGGGTTGCGGTCGTAACCGATGACGGTGTGGCCTGCGCGGCGGATGCGCTCGCGCATGTTGCCGCCCATCTTGCCGAGGCCGACGAGACCGATCTCCATCAGAGATTCCTTAAGCGTTGTGCCGATTCGTACCCAGGACCGAGCCTACGCCCGGCCGGGGACAGGGCGACGGGCATGCTCGGCGCTGAGCGTGCCCGTCGGGGCCTGCCGTGACAGGACCGGTGACCGGATCAGCCGGAGAGGCGGACCGGCATGATCAGGTACTTGTACGCGTCGTCCGCCTCGGCATCCACGGCGGCGCGGCCGCTGAGCAGCGCGGGCTTGGTGGACGTCGTGAAGGAGAGCTGGGCGACGGGGGAGTCGATCGCGCTCAGGCCGTCCAGCAGGAAGGTCGGGTTGAAGGCGATCGAGATGTCGTCGCCCTCCAGGACCGCGTCCACGCGCTCCACAGCCTGTGCGTCGTCGCTGGAACCGGCCTCCAGGATCAGCACACCCTGCTCGAAGCTGAGCCGGACCGGGGTGTTCCGCTCGGCCACCAGCGCGACGCGCTTGACGGCCTCGACGAACGGGGCGGTCTCGATGACCGCGACCGTGTTGAACTCGGTCGGGAAGAGCGTGCGGTACTTGGGCAGGTCGCCTTCGAGCAGCCGGGTGGTCGTCCGCCGGCCCGCGCCCTCGAAGCCGATGAGCCCCTCACCCGCGCCGGAACCCGACAGCGCCAGCGTGACCGTGTCACCGCTGGTGAGCGCCTTGGCGGTGTCCAGCAGCGTCTTGGCGGGGACCAGGGCGACGGCGGAGGCGTCGGCGTTCTCCGGCTTCCAGAGGAACTCGCGGACCGCGAAGCGGTAGCGGTCGGTGGAGGCCAGGGTGACGGTGTCGCCCTCGATCTCGATGCGCACACCGGTGAGGACGGGCAGCGTGTCGTCGCGGCCCGCCGCGATGGCCACCTGAGCGGCGGCGGAGGCGAAGACCTCGCCGGGGACCGTCCCGGTCGCCGTCGGCATCTCGGGCAGTGCGGGGTACTCCTCCACAGGAAGGGTGTGGAGTGTGAACCGCGAGGAGCCGCAGGCCACCGTCGCCCGTACACCGTCTGTGGAAATCTCCACCGGCCGGTTGGGCAGCGCACGGCAGATGTCGGCGAGCAGCCGGCCGGAGACCAGCACCGTGCCGTCCTCCTCGATCTCGGCATCCACCGAGACCCGGGCCGAGACCTCGTAGTCGAAGCTGGAGAAGCTGAGGGCGCCGTCCTCGGCCTTCAGCAGCAGCCCCGCAAGAACGGGCGCCGGCGGCCGGGCCGGGAGGCTACGGGCCACCCAGGCCACAGCCTCCGCGAGTACATCGCGCTCCACCCGGATCTTCACCGGAACCGCCTCCTGCTGTTGCTCGCTCGCCCTGCTGGCCTTCGTCGTCTGGTCGGGTCGCTCCACCGATGGGACGGGGAGGACGCCGGGGTCCAGTCTGACGTACGGCACCGACACTCGGTGCTGCTCGGGGTCAAGTCGCGACAAGCGGTCCGCGGAGCTCCGGCGCCGAGTTGTGCACAGGCCCCACTTCGAAGCGGATTCCGGGCTAACTAGAGGTAGTAGTAGTAGTAGGGCCTGTGGAAACCGTGGATAACGTCGTTTCCGCAGGTCAGGCCCTGTTTTTTGTCCACCGGTCCTGTGGGCGGCACCGGTGGACAACCCGGGGTTTCTGTGGACACCCGAAAGTTCTGCACAACCGGTACACAGGGCAGGGGGGTTTCTCCCCAGGTCTGTCCCCAGCTTTACCCAGCTTCCCCACAGCCCAACCGCCCCTCTTGGTGTGACGCCTTTCACTCGGGACGGTGAGAGCCGGTGTCGTGTTGCCGAACAGTGGACAGAGGTGTGGAGAAGCCCGCAGAAGCTGGGGACAAGAAGGCCCGTCCTGTGGGCCGCCGGTGGACAACACTGACGCGACCCTGTGGACGAAAAACTTGTCCACAGGCTGTGGATCATTGTTGACCACAAATCCCCAGGCCTCTGAGCTGGCCTGATGGTGTATCGGCTGCCGTGCCTGTGGAAGCAGTATGGACAACTTTTCAATCCCCAGGCTGTGGAGGGGGGATTGTGCCCAGATCTGTGGAGAACAGCCCCTCCACGGCAGGTATTCGAACAGCGGGGACGGGCCCGCGTCCCGAGAACCCCGTGCACAGCGGTCCCGGACCCAACTGAAGAGGGCGCTCCGGGACCCGATTCGGGTCCCGGAGCGCCCTCTTGGTGCTCGTGGAAGCGTGGTCGTGTGACGAGGTGGTGGTCCGTCAGCCGTTCTTGATGCGGTTGGTGAGCTCGGTGACCTGGTTGTAGATGGAGCGCCGCTCCGCCATCAGCGCGCGGATCTTGCGGTCGGCGTGCATCACGGTCGTATGGTCGCGGCCGCCGAACTGGGCGCCGATCTTGGGCAGCGAGAGGTCCGTCAGCTCACGGCACAGGTACATCGCGATCTGGCGCGCCGTCACGAGCACGCGGCTGCGCGAGGATCCGCAGAGATCCTCCACCGTCAGCCCGAAGTAGTCGGCGGTCGCCGCCATGATGGCCGGCGCCGTGATCTCCGGGGCGGCGTCCTCGCCGCCCGGGATCAGGTCCTTCAGCACGATCTCGGTCAGCCCGAGGTCCACCGGCTGGCGGTTGAGACTGGCGAAGGCCGTCACCCGGATGAGGGCGCCCTCCAGCTCCCGGATGTTGCGGGAGATACGGGAGGCGATGAACTCCAGCACCTCCGGCGGAGCGTTGAGCTGCTCCTGTACCGCCTTCTTACGGAGGATCGCGATGCGCGTCTCCAGCTCCGGCGGCTGCACATCGGTGGTGAGACCCCACTCGAACCGGTTCCGCAGCCGGTCCTCCAGGGTCACCAGCTGCTTGGGCGGCCGGTCGGAGGACAGCACGATCTGCTTGTTGGCGTTGTGGAGCGTATTGAAGGTGTGGAAGAACTCCTCCTGCGTCGACTCCTTGCTCGCCAGGAACTGGATGTCGTCGACCAGCAGGATGTCGACATCGCGGTACCGCTTGCGGAAGGTGTCGCCCTTGCCGTCGCGGATCGAGTTGATGAACTCGTTGGTGAACTCCTCCGAGCTCACGTACCGCACCCGGGTCCCGGGGTAGAGGCTGCGGGCGTAGTGCCCGATGGCGTGCAGCAGGTGGGTCTTGCCGAGCCCCGACTCCCCGTAGATGAAGAGCGGGTTGTACGCCTTGGCGGGCGCCTCGGCGACGGCGACGGCCGCGGCGTGCGCGAAGCGGTTCGAGGCCCCGATGACGAAGGTGTCGAAGAGGTACTTCGGGTTCAGCCGGGCGTGCGGCTCACCGGGGCCCGGTGCGGGTGCGGGCTGTGCGCCCATCGGTCCCGGGACGCCGCCGGGCCGGCCCGTTCCGCCGCCCTGCCGGTGCTGGGGCTCCTGTATGTCGCGCCGCTCGGACCGCTGGGACTCGTAGCCCTGGTGCTCGGGGGGCTGCTGGCGGTAGTCGTGCTGGGGCTGCTGCTGGGAGCGGCCGCCGCCGTACGGCTCGCGCCAGTGCTCGCCGGAGGTGTCGCGGTCCTGGTATCCGCCGAGCCGGGGCTGCTGCCAGGAGAGGTCCTCCTGGGTGCGCGGCCAGGCGCCGGGCTCCGGGCGCTGCTGCTGGTAGTCGGGGTAGGCGGGACGGGCGGTCGGCATGCCGTCGTCCGAGGGGCGGTGCCCGTAACCGTCGTAGGCGTCGTTGTGCTGCCGCTCGTCGTGCTGCGGTCCCTGGTAGCGGTGCTGCTGCTGGGACTGGTGCTGCTGCGACTGGTGCATCGGGGGCGCCGGTGGGTTCGGCGGCTCGCCCGCGGAGTCGTCGACCGTGATCGCGATCCGGATCGGGCGGCCGCACTCACGGGTCAGCGTCTCGCTGATGAGCGGAGCGAGCCGGCCCTCCAGTACGCGCTTGCCCCATTCATTGGGGACGGCGAGCAGCGCGGTGTCGGCGACCAGGGCGAGCGGCTGGCAGCGCTCGATCCACTGTTTGTCCTTCGGCTCGATGCCCTGCTGGCCCTCCCCGAGGAGTTGCTCCAGCACTCGTGGCCACACTGCGGCAAGATCGGCAGGTACGTCAGCCACAAGGCACGCTCTCTCGCTGGTCCCACGAATGTGTATTTCTCGGGACGTATGGGTCGGGATGGGTGAGGACCGGCAGGCGGGAAGAAAAAGAACCGGGGTTCAGCCACGGTAGGTCGGCCGACCCATGCGGTTCAAGTCGTTGTCCACAGGCTGTGCACAATGGGAGGTCCGACAGGGTCGGTTTGACCGGATGGCGTAGCCGCGCGTACCGTGACCAGGTCGAGTTGTCGATGGCTGCTGCCGCCTGCCTCCGATGGGCAAAGATCACGATCTGTGATTGTGAAGCGGTGCACTAGGGCGTTTACGCGAGTCTCTCGTGGGCGCACGGTGACAGCCAGGCGATGTCCCGCCAACACACGATCATTTCTGGAGCCCCCGAGTGAGCAAGCGCACCTTCCAGCCGAACAACCGTCGTCGCGCGAAGACCCACGGTTTCCGCCTGCGTATGCGGACCCGTGCCGGCCGCGCGATTCTCGCGTCCCGCCGTGGCAAGGGCCGCGCCAGCCTGTCCGCCTGATCGCGTACAGGTCGTCATGACGTGCTGCCTACCGAGAATCGGCTGAGGCGGCGCGAGGACTTCGCGACCGCGGTACGACGAGGACGCAGGGCCGGCCGCCCGCTACTCGTCGTCCATCTGCGTAGCGGTGCAACGGACCCGCACGTGACTGGGGAGACTGTTCCCCCGCCGCGTGCGGGTTTCGTTGTCAGCAAAGCCGTGGGTGGGGCGGTCGTCCGCACAGCGGTGAAGCGAAGGCTTCGCCATCTGGTCCGAGAGCGACTGGCCCTGCTGCCCCCCGGTAGCCTGGTTGTCGTACGAGCGTTGCCCGGTGCGGGCGACGCCGACCATGAACAGCTGGCCCGAGACCTGGATGCCGCCCTGGAGCGGCTGCTGGGAGGGGGCGCGCGATGAAGTACCCGCTGCTGGCTCTCATCAAGCTGTACCAGTGGACGATCAGCCCACTTCTCGGGCCTGTCTGCCGTTACTACCCGTCGTGTTCCCACTATGGATATACGGCGATCGACCGGCACGGAGCGATCAAGGGAACGGCGCTGACAGCCTGGCGCATCCTGCGATGCAATCCGTGGTCACCCGGCGGCGTGGATTACGTACCACCACGCAAACGTCCGCGTTGGCACGAACTGCTGCGAGATCTCTTCCGCGGCGGTAAGGGCGGGGACTCCGCCGCTGGTGTGCCTCCCGGGGGATCGGCCACCGATCTTCCGAGCTCGGCCGCAGAGACTTCGCCCAATGCTCAAGGAGCCTGATTAGTGGACACGATTGCCAGTCTGTTCAGCTTCATCACATGGCCTGTTTCCTGGGTCATCGTCCAGTTCCACAAGTTGTACGGGGCGATCTTCGGCCCCGACACGGGATGGGCCTGGGGTCTGTCCATCGTGTCCCTCGTGGTGCTGATCCGTATCTGTCTCGTTCCGCTGTTCGTCAAGCAGATCAAGTCGACGCGGAACATGCAGGTGCTCCAGCCGAAGATGAAGGCGATCCAGGAGCGCTACAAGAGCGACAAGCAGCGTCAGTCCGAAGAGATGATGAAGCTGTACAAGGAGACGGGTACCAACCCGTTGTCCTCGTGCCTTCCCATCCTGGCGCAGTCGCCGTTCTTCTTCGCTCTGTACCACGTGCTCTCGGCCATCGCGTCGAACAAGAAGATCGGTGTGATCGACCAGTCGCTGCTGGACAGCGCGCGTCAGGCACACATCTTCGGTGCTCCGCTGGCCGCCAAGTTCATGGACAGCGCGGACAAGGTCCAGGCACTCGGCGCCTCGCTGGTGGATGTCCGGGTCGTCACCGCGGTCATGATCGTGATGATGTCGGCCTCGCAGTTCTTCACCCAGCGCCAGCTGATGACGAAGAACGTGGACCTGACGGTCAAGACGCCGTACATGCAGCAGCAGAAGATGCTGATGTACATCTTCCCGCTGATCTTCGCCGTCATGGGCATCAACTTCCCCGTCGGTGTCCTCGTCTACTGGCTGACCACCAACGTCTGGACCATGGGTCAGCAGATGTACGTGATCAACCAGAACCCGACGCCGGGCAGCAAGGCGCAGGACCAGTACCTGGGACGTCTGCTGAAGAGCGTCACCGCCCACGGTGAGGTGCGCGGCAGGACCAAGCGCAATACGGTCAAGCGGATCGTGTCCAAGGGCCCGGACCGCAATGACATCGAGCGGAAGTTCATCACCGGACTGGCCAAGCTCGGTCTCGCCGCGCAGGAGGACGGCACGGTGGTGAAGAGCGAGACCGCCGAGGCCGAGGCCGAGGCCGGAGCCGCACAGCGCCGTCAGCAGCCCAAGCGCCAGACCAAGGCAAAGCGTCAGACCGCCGCGGGTCAGCAGGGCGGGGCGAAGGACGCCGACTCCAGCGAGTCGGGGACCGCGACCTCCCTGCAGAAGAAGGCACCGCAGGACGACAAGCCCAAGCCGGCGGGCGGCAAGTCCGCGTCCGGCTCCTCACGCCAAGCCAAGTCCGGACAGCGCAAGGGCCCGCAGCGGCCCAAGCACCCGTCCAAGAAGTAAGAAGGAGTCCATCCGTGACGGAAGGCACCACCTCCACGGCCGCTGAGGGCAGCGACACCTTGACCCGCCTTGAGCAGGAAGGGGAGATCGCAGCGGACTACCTTGAGGGCCTGCTCGACATCGCCGATCTCGACGGCGACATCGACATGGACGTCGAGGCGGATCGGGCCGCGGTCTCGATCATCAGTGAGTCGGCACGTGAACTGCAGAAGCTCGTGGGCCGCGACGGTGAGGTGCTGGAGGCGCTCCAGGAGCTGACGCGGCTGGCCGTGCACCGGGAGACCGGTGACCGGAGCCGTCTGATGCTCGACATCGGGGGTTTCCGGGCGCAGAAGCGTACGGAGCTGGCCGAGCTGGGTGCCAAGGCCGCGGACGAGGTCAAGAGCTCCGGTGAACCGGTGAAGCTGGATCCGATGACGCCGTTCGAGCGCAAGGTCGTGCACGACGCGGTCGCGGCCGCCGGTCTGCGCAGCGAATCGGAGGGCGAGGAGCCGCAGCGCTTCGTCGTCGTCCTGCCGGCCTGACCGGCTCTTCTCCTGTCGGCCCCGTCTGTTCGCAGGCGGGGCCGATCTTTGTCAGCCTGATAGTCAGCCACCATGGTGCGGTAATGCGGTATGGAAGGACGGTTCCCGTGACGGAGGAAGTAGAGCTTCCCCAGGCGCCCGACGAGGCCCGGGAGGTGTTCGGTGAGTGCTTTCCCGAGGCTGTCCGGTACGCGGAACTGCTGGCCGACGCGGGGGTCAAGCGCGGGCTGATCGGTCCGCGCGAGGTGCCGCGGCTCTGGGAGCGGCACCTGCTGAACTGTGCGGTGCTCTCCGAGGTCGTCCCCGATGGCGTCACGGTCTGCGATGTGGGCTCGGGTGCGGGGCTTCCGGGTATTCCGCTGGCGCTCGTGCGGCCGGATCTGAAGATCACCCTGCTGGAGCCCTTGCTGCGGCGGACGAACTTCCTCCAGGAGGTCGTCGAGCTCCTGGGGCTCGATCATGTGACGGTCGTCCGCGGCCGGGCCGAGGAGGTACTGGGAACCCTTCAGCCGGTCCACGTGGTGACAGCTCGGGCAGTGGCTCCGCTGGACCGCTTGGCGGGCTGGGGAGTGCCACTGCTTCGCCCGTACGGCGAGATGCTGGCGCTCAAGGGCGATACCGCCGAGGAAGAGATCAACGGCGCGCGGGCGGCCCTGAGCAAGCTCGGCGTGCTGGAGACCGAGGTGCTTCAGGTGGGTGAGGGCATCGTTGATCCGATGTCCACCGTGGTGCGTGTGGTGGTGGGCGAGAGTCCCGGTGGTGTGAGGTTCGCCGCAAAGAGGGCCAAGGCCGCGAGAGTCAGCCGGACACGCCGTCGTCGCTGATCTGTCCGATCACGCTGTGCGCATGACCGTTACGCACCGTTTGGTGGGCGTATCGGAGATACCTCGCACGGGGAGGTGGACGTACCCCGCGCGGAGTGTCGTGCCCCTGTAGCTACGCTGCAGGGGCATCGTGTTTCACGTGAAACGTCGCTCTCTGCTGCATGGAATTATCAGCCGCGGTCGTGCGGCTGCCACGCCTCGCCATCGCAGGCCCGTTAGGGCTACGGAGTTGTCCACAGAAGTGGATTCGTCCACAGAAGAGCGGGCCTCGCTGGTTCGCGACCCCGAAAGCATGGCAGGCTCTGCTCATTGCGAGCCTGAAGTCGAGGAGAGTGAATCCTTGCGGTCCGACGCCAACATCGCGGGACCGATGACCGACCCGGTCCCCGGTCCCCGATCCGAATCGGCGGTGGACGGTGTTTCACGTGAAACACCGCCACCGATGGACGACACACCCATCGGCCGCGCGGCACAGCTGGCGGTCGAGGCCCTTGGCCGCGCCGGCGAGGGGCTGCCGCGACCTGACCAGACACGCGTCATGGTGGTGGCCAACCAGAAGGGCGGGGTGGGCAAGACCACCTCGACGGTCAACCTTGCCGCGTCACTAGCCCTCCACGGTGCTCGTGTCCTGGTGGTCGACCTTGACCCGCAGGGGAACGCCTCCACGGCACTGGGTATCGACCACCACGCCGAGGTCCCCTCGATCTATGACGTCCTGGTGGAGAGCAAGCCGCTCTCCGACGTGGTTCAGCCCGTCCCGGACGTCGAAGGTCTCTTCTGCGCCCCAGCGACCATCGATCTCGCCGGTGCGGAGATCGAGCTGGTGTCGCTGGTGGCGCGGGAGAGTCGACTCCAGCGGGCGATCCAGGCCTACGAACAGCCGCTGGACTACATCCTCATCGACTGCCCGCCCTCACTCGGTCTCCTGACCGTCAACGCCCTGGTGGCCGGTGCCGAGGTGCTGATCCCGATCCAGTGCGAGTACTACGCGCTGGAAGGGCTTGGCCAGCTGCTGCGCAATGTCGACCTCGTACGGGGGCACCTCAACCCCGAGCTCCATGTGTCGACGATCCTGCTCACCATGTACGACGGCCGGACCAGGCTCGCGTCGCAGGTCGCGGAGGAGGTGCGCACCCACTTCGGCAAGGAGGTGCTGCGCACCAGCATTCCGCGCTCAGTCCGGATCTCCGAGGCGCCGAGCTACGGGCAGACCGTGCTCACCTACGATCCCGGGTCCAGCGGGTCCTTGTCGTATCTTGAGGCGGCACGTGAGATCGCTCTGCGCGGGGTGGGGCTGCATTACGAGGCGCAGCAGGCCCACACGGGCAGTCGGAACAGTCAGCAGAACACTTCGGAGGGGATCCAGTGAGTGAGCGTCGTAGAGGGTTGGGGCGAGGGCTCGGTGCCCTGATTCCCGCCGCTCCGCAGGAGAAGCCGGTCTCGTCTACCCGGTCCGATGTGTCCTCTGCCGGAGCGGGTCCGGTCATGACGGCCGAGCGGGGAGTCGCTGCCGCCAAGGTGACGTCGCTCGCCGCGGTGCCGGAGCCGAGTGCTCCTGTTTCGGATTCGTCCGGAGCCGGCGGACCGGGCGAGGTGGCAGGGGCGTACTTCGCCGAGATCCTGCTCGACTCCATCACGCCGAACCCGCGTCAGCCCCGTGAGGTCTTCGACGAGGACGCGCTTGCCGAGCTGGTGACCTCCATCAAGGAGGTCGGTCTCCTCCAGCCGGTCGTCGTACGGCAGACCGGTGCTGACCGCTTCGAGCTCATCATGGGCGAGCGGCGCTGGAGGGCCTGCCGCGAGGCGGGTCTGGAGCGAATCCCCTCCATCGTCCGGGCCACGGATGACGAGAAGCTCCTCCTGGACGCGCTCCTGGAGAACCTTCACCGGGCTCAGCTCAACCCCTTGGAGGAGGCGGCTGCGTACGACCAGCTGCTCAAGGAGTTCAAGTGCACGCATGACCAGCTGGCCGACCGCATCGGGCGTTCCCGCCCGCAGGTGTCCAACACCCTGCGTCTGCTGAGGCTGTCGCCTCCGGTGCAGCGAAGGGTCGCTGCCGGGGTGCTCTCGGCGGGACACGCACGTGCGCTGCTCTCGGTGGACGACTCCGAGGAGCAGGACAAGCTGGCACATCGCATCGTGGCCGAGGGTCTGTCGGTGCGTGCGGTCGAGGAGATCGTGACGCTCATGGGCTCCAGGCCCACGAGCGCCTCCAAGGCCAAGGGGCCGCGAGCCGGCGGCCGGCTGTCACCGGCGCTGTCCGATCTGGCATCCAGGCTCTCGGACCGCTTCGAGACCCGGGTGAAGGTGGACCTCGGCCAGAAGAAGGGGAAGATCGTCGTCGAGTTCGCCTCGATGGAGGACCTGGACCGCATCCTCGGCAGCCTCGCTCCCGGTGAAGGCCGTGTGCTGGACCGCAGCCCGGCGGAGGAGCCGGCCGAGGACGACGAGAGCTGACGTCTGAACGACGCTGGGCGGGCTGTGTTCCGGTAGAACGGAACTCAGCCCGCCCTTTGCTTTCTCTCGGTGTCAGCTTGATCCCGTCGTGGATACGATGCGTTGAGGTAGGCCACATCCGGTTGATCCGTTTCCGCGAACGGAGCGCACCGTCCGTCGCATGCGATGCGGTGGACGAGGGAAGTGAGGAACAGCCTTCATGGGGCGTCGGCTCGCACCGCTCACGCTGGACAACCTCTCTGATCTGCCCGAGCGCTGTCGTTCCTGTGTGTTCTGGGAACTCGATCCGGTGCGCGGAGCGGCTGCGGTCAAGGCCGGCAGGCCGGAGGTGGAGAAGGAGGCCTGGATCTCCGGTGTCCTGCTGGAGTGGGGATCCTGCGGCCGCGTTGTCTACGTCGATGACGTTCCGGTCGGCTTCGTCCTCTACGCACCGCCGGCCTACGTCCCGCGGGCTGCGTCCTTTCCGACCAGTCCGGTCTCCCCCGATGCCGTTCAGCTGATGACCGCCCTGATCCTGCCGGGATACCAGGGGCAAGGCCTGGGCCGGGTCATGGTGCAGACCGTTGCCAAGGATCTGCTCAGTCGTGGATTCAAGGCGATCGAGGCGTTCGCGGACGCCCGTTGGAAAGAACCGGCCTGTGTGCTGCCTGCGGATCATCTGCTGGCAGTGGGGTTCAAGACCGTACGAACACATCCGTCTCATCCGCGGCTGAGGCTGGAACTGCGCACGACCCTTTCGTGGAAAGAGGATGTAGAGCTGGCTCTGGACCGGCTACTGGGTGCGGTCCAGAAGGAGCCGGTGCTGCGACCGCTGTGATTTCGCGCGGCGCGGGTTCCGCAGGCGCCGTAGAACGTGAAACGGGCCCACCCTCAGAGGGTGGGCCCGTTTCACGTGAAACATCGGGCAGCGGTTCTGCCTTATCAGGCGATGAAGCCTTCGAGGTCGCGAAGGATCGCGGCCTTCGGCTTGGCACCGACGATGGTCTTGGCGACCTCGCCGCCCTGGTAGACGTTCAGCGTCGGGATGGACATGACGCCGTACTTGGCAGCGGTGGCCGGGTTCTCGTCGATGTTGAGCTTGACGATCTCGATCTCGCCGTGCTCAGCCGCGATGGCCTCCAGGGAGGGGGCGATCTGACGGCACGGTCCGCACCAGGCAGCCCAGAAGTCCACCAGTACGGGCTTGTCGCTCTTCAGGACGACCTCGTCGAACGAGTCGTCAGTCACGTTCTTCAGCGCGCCGGCCACGGCGGCCTCCTTAACTTCGCGGGGGTGTGGGTGAGGCTTGGATCAGACGGTGGCTGCGGCGGCGTTCTCTTCGTCGGCGAGCGCGGCAAGGAAGCGCTCGGCGTCGAGTGCGGCGGAGCAGCCGGTGCCGGCAGCGGTGATGGCCTGCCGGTAGGTGTGGTCGACGACATCGCCTGCGCCGAAGACACCGGTGAGGTTCGTGCGCGTCGAGGGGGCCTGGACCTTGAGGTAGCCCTCGTCGTCGAGGTCGAGCTGACCCTTGAAAAGCTCGGTGCGCGGGTCATGGCCGACTGCGATGAACAGGCCGGTGACGGGGAGCTCGGAGGTCTCACCGGTCTTGGTGTTGCGCAGGGTCAGACCGGACAGCTTCTGCTCGCCGTGCACTCCGGCGACCTCGCTGTCCCAGGCGAACTTGATCTTCGGGTCTGCGAAGGCGCGGTCCTGCATGGCCTTGGAGGCTCGCAGCGAGTCGCGGCGGTGGACGATGGTGACCGACTTGGCGAAGCGGGAGAGGAACGTTGCCTCCTCCATCGCGGTGTCGCCGCCGCCGACCACGGCGATGTCCTGGTCCTTGAAGAAGAACCCGTCGCAGGTCGCGCACCAGGAGACGCCGCGTCCGGAGAGGGCGTCCTCGTTGGGCAGACCGAGCTTGCGGTGCTGCGACCCAGTGGTGACGATGACGGCCTTGGCGCGGTGCACCGTGCCCGCGGTGTCGGTCACGGTCTTGATGTCACCCGTGAGGTCCACGGACACCACGTCGTCGGGGATCAGCTCGGCACCGAACCGCTCGGCCTGGGCGCGCATGTTGTCCATGAGCTCCGGGCCCATGACTCCGTCCTGGAATCCGGGGAAGTTCTCCACGTCGGTCGTGTTCATCAGCGCGCCACCGGCGGTGACGGCACCCTCGAAGACCAGCGGCTTCAGAGAGGCGCGCGCGGTGTACAGCGCGGCCGTGTAACCCGCTGGGCCGGAGCCGATGATGATCACATTACGCACGTCGCTCACGGGTTTCTTCCTCGTCTCTGCAGACTGCCTACTGTCCACGCCTACTGGGGCCGGTTCAACGACTCTCACCCCACCCAACGGATCCTACGGGGGATGCATTCCCGACGTTCCAGGGCGGCATCCTGCGTGATGCTCAGGGGCGGGCGTAGGCGTGGGTCAGCAGGAGCTTCCCCTTGACCGCGGGGTCCGCGCCGACGCATCCGGCATCGACGACGTAGGCCTCGACCCGGGTCGTGTCGGTGGGGTGCGGAAGGACGACGAGGAACGCCTCAGCACCTTGGTAGGTGCCCTTCTCTACAGCGAGGACGGCAGCGTCACGCCCTATCCCCTGTTCCACACAGGAAGGGACCGACACCACGGGAGCGCGGAGCGGCGCCTGAGGGGACGCCGAGCCGGCAGGCTCGGTCTCCGGCGAGGACTTCGTGTCGATCGATGGCGCCTGGTTCCGGCCGGGTGACTTGTCTGGGGCCGACGGAGCCGAGCCGGTGCTCAGAAGGCTGTGGACACGCTCTTGGACCGTGGACTGCGAGAACGCCTGAGAGTCGGATTTCTCGGCGCTGGTTCCGTGGTCCGAGGCGCTGACGTCGGCGGAGTTATGCGACGTGGGGACGTTCTGCAGCAGGAAGACGCTCACACCTACTACAGCGGCGCCCAGTGTGGCGCCGAACACCGCCCTGCGGCGGCGTCGGCGTACCGGGCGGCGGCCGGGACCGGTGGCGGCACGTGCGTGCCCGGCGGGGCGGTCCGCGAGCTCCTGCCCGGTGGCGGCCGGCTCTGTTTCACGTGAAACATCTGCCTTCGCGGCACGTGAAACATCTGCCTTGGCGCGTGAACCTTCCGCCTCCGCGGCGGAGGCGGAGGCAACAGCACGGGCCTCGTCGGCGAGCGCGGCATCGATGCGGTCCGCTATGTCGATGGGCATGGTCTGCGGGGCGGGCATGGAGCCCAGCAGGCTGCGGATCTCCTCCAGCGAGGCCCGGACATCGGAGCAGAGCTCGCAGCTGTCCACGTGGCGGCGGACATCGGTGGTGCGAGGCGCGGAGAGCACGCCTTCGGTGAGGTCGGAGATCTCTGAGACGTCCGGGTGCCGGCTCGTGTCGGTTGTCGATGTCATGTTCGCCCACCTCCGCCCTTCACTCCAGCTGGATCGCTTGTTCCCGCGTCTCTTGGCCCTGCTGCCGGTGGGACGGATGCTCTCGCCGTCCGGTTCCTTCCCGCCTCCCGCTCACCGCTGTCCCCGGCTTCGCCGCGGAGATGGGTGAGCAGCGGGGCCAGTCTGGCGCGGCCCCGGGCGCAGCGGCTCTTCACGGTGCCGACCGGCACGTCGAGGATGCGACCCGCCTCGGCCACCGGATACCCCTGCATATCGACGAGGACGAGGGCCGCACGCTGTTCGGCGGGGAGGGTGGCGAGGGCTGCGAACAGTTCGCGGTGCAGATCCTGCCGCTCGGCCGGTGCCTCGGCGGACTCGTGCGGCTCCAGAAGCTGGTCGAGCCGCTCCGGGTCGTTGACGGGCGAGGTCTTCCGGGAGGAGGCCTTGCGGACCCGGTCGAGACAGGCGTTGACGGTGATGCGGTGCAGCCAGGTGGTCACGGCGGACTGGCCGCGGAAGGTGTGCGCGGCGCGGAAGGCGGAGACGAGGGCGTCCTGCACGGCGTCGGCGGCTTCCTCCCGGTCACCCAGGGTGCGCAGAGCAACGGCCCACAGCCGGTCGCGATGACGTCGTGCGAGCTCACCGAAGGCGTCCGGCTCACCGGCTACGTGGCCGGCCAGAAGGTCCTGATCAGTCGAGTCGGCGAATCTGGTGTCTTCCAACAGTGAGCCCCCTCCCTCGTTACTGTCAGCCGGTGACCTTGATGTCCGAGACCTTGCCCCGGAACGTCCCCTCGCTCGGCGGCAGCTTGGTGAGCCAGACCAGAAGGTACCGCGCCTGGACGGACTCACTGGGCTTGAGCGACACGTTTGTGCCTGAACCTTCGGCAACCTTTGTGAAGTTGTTGGGCATCGTCGGTGCCGTGGCGTCGCTGGAGGTGCGCAACTCGACTGATGTGGTGCCGCCCAGGAAGGTCACGTCCACCGTGCGGACCCGCTGGACCTCGCCGAGATCGAGTACGACCCCGACGCCCTCCTTCAGCTTCCCGAAGTCGGCGGAGTAGTAGCCGTCGGTGTGCCAGTACGTGTTCGGGTCTCCGTCGTAGACGTGATCTATGTCCTGGGGCTTCTCGGTCCCGTCGCCGAGCGGGTCGAAGTCCTTGGCGCTGACGATCCGGACGGGCTTGCTCTTCTCGACCGGCGGGGTGTCGCCGTTCTGCGGGTTGCTCTGCGTGGTACCCGGGTCACCCGATTTGCTGTCGTGGTCCAGGAGGGTTTCCGCGAGCTGCCAGCTGCCGAGGCCCAGTGCCGCGATGAGCAGCGCGGAGACGGCCCACTTGAGTGCCCTGCCCGTGCGGCTCTGGAGCGGGGCAGGCGGTACGACGTGCACGGACTGGGTCGGTGCGACGCCGGGTCCGGCGGGACGACCGTAGGTGCCCTGCTGGTACGTGGTCCGCTGGTACTCGGGCGGTGCGGTGAACGTGGGCTCGGGCGGGCGGATGCGCGGCATCGCCGCGACGGCCTTGGCCAGTTCGTCGGGGGTGGTGCACGGCTGCTCCTGGCGGGAGGCCGTGGCGCCGTCGTTGGCGAGTGCCCGCATGGCGATCTCGGAGAGGCCGCGGTGGACGCCGGCCCGTACCTGGTCGGGCGGGATCAGGCCCACGCCCTTGGGGAGCCCGGTGAGACCGTAGGCGTCGCTCTCGTACGGCCAGCGCTGGGTCAGCGCGGCGTAGAGGAGGGCGCCGATCGCCTCGGTGTCGGCACGCTGCGGGCCTTCGGAGGTGATGCCGCGCAGTGCCGCGTTCACCGCGAGGCCGCGGATCCGGTACTGACCGGAGGAGCTGCGGAGCACCGCGCCGGGAGTGAGCCGCAGATGGGCCAGTCCCTCGCGGTGCGCGGCGGCCATGGCCTGGGAGATCTGGCTGACGAGCTGGTAGGCGTCGTGGGCCTCCATCGGCCCCGCGCCCAGCAGTGCGGTGAGCTCCGTCGCGTCCGGAAGCCATTCGTGGACGACGTAGACGAGGTCGTTCTCCTCCACCGCATCGAGGACCTGCACGAAGCGGGGGTCGCCGAGCAGCGCGGAGGAACGGGCCGCGGCCAGCACGGAGCGGGCTCTCGGGTGGTCGGCGGGGAGGAGGTGGACGCCCACCGCGCGGCGCAGTTTCTCGTCGACGGCGCGCCAGCTGCTGAAGCCGTCCAGACGGGTGACGCACTCCTCCAGCCGGTAGCGCCCGGCGAGTTTGTGACCGCTGTGCAGATCGGGGGAGGAAACGGTGACCTCGGAGTCCGCCGGTTCGTCCACCCCTTCCTGGGGGCCTGCGCCCGTTGAGTCCTGGGCTTCTGCCGTGCCGTCGCTCGTGGCCTCGTCCGCCTTGGCGGACAGCGGCTTGTCGCCGCTGTTGTCGGCCACGTCAACGGCAGCCGTGCTACGTTCCGCCACCGTCGTTCCTGCCTCCCCATCCGTTGCGCGATGCCAGCCAGCTCTGCACAGTCACGCCAATTGTGCCCACACTCCGGCACCATGCACGACACGCAGGTGCCGGAGATGGTTGTGCGGGCCGGTGATCTTCAGCGGCCGAGCCGTCCCCGGATCATGCCGACCATGCCGTTGATCTCTTCGATCCGCATCCGCTTCGCCGCGACGACGAAGACACCCAGCAGCACGATCCCACCGCAGACCAGCGCGAGAAGCGAGCCCGATGCGCCGTCGCCGAGCGCGTGGAGAAGGGCGAATCCCACACCGCCGCCGAGCACTGCCGCGGGGATGGCGGCGAGGCAGAGCCGGGCGTAGGTACGCAGCACGTGGGCGCCGTCCAGGTCGCCGCCCAGACGGTCGCGGAGCCGGCGCCACGCGATACCGACGCCGACGGCGTAGGCGAGGCCGTACGAGGCGGCCATGCCGACCACCGCCCACTGGGCGGGCAGGGCGATGTAGCAGATGGCCGAGGCGGCCGCGTTGACCAGGGCGACGATGACGGTGTTGTAGAAGGGGGTGCGGGTGTCCTCGTAGGCGTAGAACCCTCGCAGCACCACGTACTGCACCGAGTAGGGGATCAGTCCGAGGCCGAAGGCCATCAGGATGTAGCCCATGGAACGGGCGGCCTCCGGGCCGGTGGAGGCGTACAGCAGGGTGGAGATCGGAACGCCCAGGGCGAGGAAGGTGAAGGCGACCGGCACGATGGCCACGGCGGAGTTGCGCAGGCCCTGCGAGATGTCGTCGCGGACCGCGCCCGGGTCGTTGTCGTGGGCGGCACGGGAGATGCGGGGCAGCAGGGCGGCCATGACCGAGACGGTGATGATCGCCTGTGGCATGCCCCAGATCAGCTGGGCGTTGGAGTAGGCCAGGAAACCGGCGCCGTTCCTGCCGGACTCCTTGCCCGCGGAGGTCGCGAGCTGTGTGACGACGAGGACACCGGCCTGGTTGGCCAGGACGAACAGGACCGTCCACTTGGCCAGCTTGACCGTCTTGCCGAGCCCGTGACCCCTCCAGTCGAAGCGCGGGCGGAACCGGAATCCGGCCTCGCGCAGGTACGGGATCATGGCGAGGGCCTGGACGATGAGGCCGAGCAGTGTGCCGATGCCCAGCAGCCGGACGCCCTCCGGCGGGATCGTCTGGACGCCCATGTGGGATTCGTGGGAGGTGCCGTAGACCCAGATGAACATGCCGAAGGTGAAGATCATGACGATGTTGTTGAGGACCGGGGTCCACATCATCGCGCCGAACTTCCCGCGGGCGTTCAGGATCTGGCCCATCACGACGTGCACACCCATGAAGAAGATGGTGGGCAGGCAGTACCTGGCGAAGGTGATGGCCACGTTGTTGGCGGCCGGGTCACTGGCGATCGTGTCCGACATCAGCCGGATGAGCCAGGGCGCCGCGAAGACCGCCAGGGCGACGATCACGCCGAGCGCGACCATCACCAGGGTCAGCAGCCGGTTCGCGTAGGCCTCGCCGCCGTCCTCGTCGTCCTTCATGGAGCGGACGAGCTGCGGGACGAACACCGAGTTGAGGCCGCCGCCCACGGTGAGGATGTAGATCATCGTCGGCAGCGTGTAGGCGATGGTGAAGCTGTCGCCGAGCAGGGCCGCGCCGAGGGCCGCGGTGATCACCAGGCTGCGTACGAACCCGGTGAGCCGTGAGACGAGGGTGCCGGCCGCCATGACCGCACTGGACTTCAGCAGCCCGGAGGCCCGTCCGCCGGACTTGGGCGGTACGGGCGCGGGGGCCGGCTCGGGCCGGTGCGGGACGGGGGAGCCCGCCGGCCCCTCCTGGTCCCGGAAGAGGTGGGCGAACGCGTCGGGTTCGTCGCGCCCCGCCGAGGCCTGGGTGACGAGATCGTCCACGCCGACGAACTGGGTGGTTGCCGCGTCGTCGCCGTACGGCAGGTGCCGGGACGGGCCGTCGGGCTCGGGCGGCGGAGTCTGTGCCCAGATCCGCGGGTCGGGGGCGTACGGGGCGGCAGGCGGCTGCTGGTAGAGCGGCTGCGGCTGCTGGTAGGTGCCGGGGGGCGGCGGCGGATGCGCCGCACGGTCGTACAGGGCCTCGTTCACCGGATCCTGCGCCGAGAGGTCCTGCGCCCGGTAGGGGTCGTAGTCGTACGCGGACTGCAGGTACGGATCGGGCGCCGGTGGCACCTCCTCCGGACCAGGGGGCACCGGAGGACCACCGGAAGACCCAGCTCCGCCCGTACCCTGACCGCGATCACCGTCGTACGGCGCGTTCATCGAAACCCCACCTCATCGTCCCCGGCCGACCGGCCACGACAGACATCGCTCAACGGTCCACTTTCTCACCCGTGCCCGACGGCTCCGTGCTTTCAGGACCGGTGTCCGGCGTCGGGTCACTCGGCTGCTCGGGTTCACTGCCGTCGTCGCCCGCCGCGCCGCCCGCGTTCGCCCGCTTGCGATGTGCATACATCCTGATGCCTGCGAGGACCAGCAGCAGCAGTCCGCCGGCGATCACGAGAAGGACGGTCGGCGTCAGCTCGGACACCTTCACGGTGAAGTTCATCTCCGCGCCGTACGGTGTGCCGTCCTCCGTGTACAGCTGGGCGGTCATCTGGACCTGGCCGTTGATGTTGGCCGCGGCGTCGAACTTCACGGACTGGCTGTGACCGCCGGCGATCTGGATCGGCTGCTCGGCCACGGCACCGCCGTCGTTCAGCTTGAGCCGCGTCGCGTTCTCCGACCTCAGCCGCAGCACCAGGTGGTCGACGTCCTGCAACAGCCTGTTCTGCACCGTCACCGGGATCGTGGCGCTCCGCCCGGACAGGGTGACATCCGACTTCGAGATGAGCTGGACCTCGTTGACGAGGCCCTGCAGGTAGGTGCGCACCGAATCCCGGTACTGCTGGGCCTCCAGCGGCCTGCCCCGCCACGACGTCGACATGGAGCGGTTGACCGCGTTGCCGAAGGGGGTCACCACGCGCTCGGGCTGGGTGAGGATGACCTGGAAGTTGTTGAGCGAGGCCTGGGTGGACTTGATGTCCTGGAAGGCTTGGGTGGGCAGCTCCTGGCTGCGCAGCTTCTTCGGGTAGCGGGACGTCCGGGGGACCTGCGTGGTCGCCTTCGCGTCGGGCTTCCCTTCGGCCGCCTGGATCAGTCCCTGGGACTGCGTCCAGCGATCGTCGTCGAGGGCGTGCAGGGCGCGGGCCATCGTCTGGGCCTGGGCGACGGTCGGCATGCGCTGGGGCGCGACAACGACGCTCCGGTCCTTGTCCGTGTCCTGCTCGGCCAGGGAGAGCGTGAGGGCGAGGAACTTCTGCACGGCGAGCGTGGATTCCCCGGCCTTCGTCATGTTGCCCTGGAAGGCGGTGGAGAGCCGGGAGTCGGAGACCACGGCAGTGGTGCCGCCGCCGATCGGCCGGGCGGCGGTGGGCGTGTAGACCAGGCCGCCGTTCTCCTGGAGGCTGTCGCTGCGGGAGATCACGTTGTGGGCGCCGGCCGATGTGGCGACGTCCACGATCGACGGGTCGATGGCACCGTCGACCGGCCACGCGAAGTCCGTCGAGGGCTTCAGGTGCAGGATCGTCTGCACCGTCGTCACGGCCACCTCGCTGGCGTTCTGGAGGTGGCTCAGGGTGCCCGACACGTTCTTGCCGCGGTGCGCGATCGATGCCAGATCGGGATCTCCGAACGGCAGCGCGATGACCTTGCCCTCGGTCACCGCCGCTTCCAGCGAGCTCAGCCACTGCTTGGCCACGTTCTGATTCGTACCGGCGATCGTGGTGTCGCCGGACTTGACCCGGTAGTCCCGGGTCATCGCGTCGACGCTGGCCAGCAGGTCCGGGTCGATGACCCAGGTCACGGGCAGCTGCCTGCCCAGCGACACCATCTGTTCCAGACGGCCGCCCGGCGCGATCTCGGCGGCCAGCTCGTCATCGGCGAACACCGGGGTCTGCTGGGAGTCGGAGCCGGTCTCCGCGGTGAGGTGCGCCGGTGCGATCAGGGGCCAGACGTAACTGATCCGGGGCTTGGCGTCGCGGTCCTCGCTCTGCCACGGGAGGAACGTCCGCTCGATCCCGAGCACCTGGTCGTACAGGGCATGGGACGTTTGGCCCGACAGGGTCACGCCGAGCTGGTACACGCCGTCGTCGCCGAGCCCCAGCTTGCTGACGGGCACGGAGAGGGTGAAGTCCTGGCTGATCCCGGACGGCAGCTTGGCGACCTTGACCGTGTACTTGCCGCCGATCGGTGACGGGTCGGCACCGGGCAGATATCCCGTGCGCTGGTTGGCCGCGTCGATCGACGTCCTGCTGTAGAGCCGGGGGCCTACGCGCAGATCGACCTGAGCCGCGGTGACGGTCTCCTTGCTCTTGTTGGTCAGGGTGCCGGAGACGGTGAGGGTGTCCCCCTTCACCGGGGCACTCGGAGTCACCGTGTCCAGGGACACCGCGACCGTGCCGGAGCCCGTCGGGGCCTTGTCCGGCACGCCCGCCTGCGCTGCCGGAGCGGCCGCCCCGGCCAGCAGGGCGGCGAAGAGGGGAGCCCCGGCAAGCACGGCGGCTGTGCGCCGCAGCCACCGGCGGGCAGGAGAGGGACTCATCCCCTGGAAGTCTGCCGCCTCGGCCACGCGCCTACCCGTCCCTCGTCGTCATGAGCTGCTGTCGATCGTCGTCCGTTGCTGCGTCCACGCATGGTAACGATGTGCGCGGCGGCTAAGTGCTGGGGTGTACAGCACATGATCGGGAGAGTCTCGCAGGGCTGAAGGAAACCATGACGTCCGGGCCGGTCCGGGCACGTACCCTTTTCTGTTGTGCCGAATGCCAATGAAGACAACGCCAGTGTCCTGACCCAGGTGCAGCACCGCGCAGTCAGTGAACTGCTCCGGGTGTCCCCGGTCGCCGACGATCTCGCCCGCCGATTCCAGGATGCCGGATTCAGTCTCGCCCTGGTCGGCGGCTCGGTCCGGGACGCACTTCTGGGCAGGCTGGGGAACGACCTGGACTTCACGACCGACGCCCGTCCCGAGGACGTTCTGAAGATCGTCCGGCCCTGGGCGGACTCGGTGTGGGAGGTCGGGATCGCCTTTGGCACGGTGGGCGCCCAGAAGGACGGCTACCAGATCGAAGTCACCACATACCGGTCCGAGGCGTACGACCGAACCTCGCGCAAGCCGGAGGTTTCCTACGGCGACTCCATCGAGGACGACCTCGTCCGACGTGATTTCACGGTCAACGCGATGGCTGTCGCGCTGCCGCAGAAGGACTTCATCGACCCCCACGGCGGCATCGAGGATCTGTCGGAGCGCGTCCTGCGCACCCCCGGAACCCCCGAGGAATCGTTCTCCGACGACCCGCTGCGCATGCTGCGAGCCGCACGCTTCGCCGCCCAGCTGGACTTCGAAGTGGCTCCCGACGTGGTCGAGGCGATGACGGAAATGGCGGGGCGGATTGAGATCGTCTCCGCCGAGCGGGTCCGTGAGGAGCTCAACAAGCTCCTTCTCTCCGCACACCCTCGGAAGGGACTGGCGCTCCTTGTCGACACGGGGCTGGCGCAGGAGGTCCTTCCCGAGCTCCCCGCGCTCCGGCTCGAAAGTGACGAGCATCACCGTCACAAGGACGTGTACGAGCACTCCCTGACCGTTCTGGAGCAGGCGATCGATCTGGAAGAGGACGGCCCGGACCTCGTTCTGCGTCTTGCCGCGCTTCTCCATGACATCGGCAAGCCGAGGACCCGGCGCTTCGAGAAGGACGGCCGGGTCTCGTTCCATCACCACGAGGTGGTGGGCGCCAAGATGGTCAAGAAGCGGATGACCGAGCTCAAGTACTCCAACGACATGGTCAAGGACGTCTCGAAGCTGGTGGAGCTGCATCTGCGCTTCCACGGATACGGCGACGGGGAGTGGACCGATTCGGCGGTCCGCCGCTATGTGCGGGACGCCGGGCCGCTGCTGGAGCGACTGCACAAGCTCACCCGCTCGGACTGCACCACGCGCAACAAGCGCAAGGCATCCGCCCTCTCGCGGACCTACGACGCGCTGGAAGAACGCATCGCGCAGCTACAGGACAAGGAAGAGCTCGACGCGATCCGGCCGGACCTGGACGGCAACGAGATCATGCGGATCCTGAGCGTCGGCCCCGGACCGGTCATCGGCAAGGCGTATGCGTTCCTGCTGGAACTACGCCTGGAGAACGGCCCGATGGAGCACGACGAGGCAGTGGCAGAGCTCAAGAAGTGGTGGGAATCGCAGGGCTGAGTCCCGCCAGGCGGCACGGGCGGGACGGCTGCCGGTCATGTTTCACGTGAAACACGACCGGCAGCCCGCACGGCGAGGGCGCTGTTTCACGTGAAACAGCGCCCTCGCCCGGTCCTGCTTCCGTTCCTGAGGGTCAGCCGCCGGGCCTGACCGGCATGAGGCAGAGCGCCACGCTGCTCCGGCTGCCGAAGGTCCCGGTATACGCGATGCACTTCTTCGCGTCCCAGACGTGACGAGGTTGCGCACCGCGAGGAAGCCCTTCTTGCCGTCCGGCACGTTCTGCTGCGGGCCCTGCGGAGCATTCGCTGCGAGGCATCCCCGCGCGCACGCTATACGGACTCGCGGATTCGGCTCCAGCGGTACAGGGCCATGGCCACCAGGGCGTAGAGCGCGGCCACTCCGATTACCACCGCGGCCGACCTGCCGTCAGGCGGCAGCATGAGAGCCGCGACACCGGCCGCGCCCACGAAGGCCACGTTGAACAGCACGTCGTAAAGCGAGAACACCCGGCCGCGGAAGGCGTCATCCACCGAGGTCTGCACCACCGTGTCCGTCGCGATCTTCGCCCCCTGGGTGACGAGGCCGAGCACGAACGCGGCGACGAGCATCGGAGTGGGAGTGAACCACAGCCCCAGCGCCGGTACGAGGGCGGCTGCGGCGGCCGTGCACACCGTCATCCAGCGGAACCGCCCGAGCCGCGCCACGGCCCACGGGGACAGCACCGCCGCGGCGAAGAACCCCGCCCCGGACACCCCCACCGCCAGACCGAGCAGCGCCAGCCCATGGGCCTCGGTGTCCGCCCAGGCGTACCGGCACAGCATCAGAACCGTCACCGTCAGCGCCCCGTAGCAGAAGCGGATCACCGTCATGGCGGCCAGCGCCCGTGCGGCGTGCCTGCGTTCCGACAGATGGCGCAGCCCGTCACCGAGACCGCGGGCGGTCGTGGCCAGAGCCCGGCGCAGGGGGAGCCGGCCGCTGCCCCGCTCCGGGCCGAGGAGCCCGGCGGCAAGGGTCAGGGACGCCACCGCGGAGGCGAGGTAGAGCCCCGCGCCCAGCAGCACCACCGCCGCGTCGGAGTCGGACAGCAGCAGCCGTACGACGAAGGCGAGGCCACCGCCTGCCGTCGCGGCGAGCGTGCCCGCGGTCGGGGAGAGGGAGTTGGCCAACACCAGCCGCTCCTGGTCGACGACGCGCGGCAGCGCGGCGGAGAGGCCGGCCAGCACGAAGCGGTTGACGGCGGTGACGCACAGGGCCGAGGCGTAGAAGAGCCAGTCCGGAGCGGAGCCCAGGATCAGGAGTGCGGTGCAGCAGGCGAGCCCGGCGCGCAGCAGATTGCCGTAGAGGAAGACCTGGCGGCGGGGCCAGCGGTCCAGCAGCACTCCGGCGAACGGGCCGATGAGCGAGTAGGGCAGCAGGAGCACGGCCATGGCGGAGGCGATGGCGGCCGCGGATGTCTGTTTCTCCGGAGAGAAGACCACATGCGCCGCGAGCGCCACCTGATAGACGCCGTCGGCCGACTGGGACAGCACCCGTACGGCCAGCAGGCGGCGGAAGTTCCGAAGGCGCAGGAGAACGCGCAGGTCGCGCACGACGGGCATGGGAGCAAGGGTCACATACGTTGAGGGTCCCCGGGCGGATTGCCCGGGGACCCTCAACGGTGCGGGAGCTCAGGAGCGTGACCGCTCCCGGCTGTGCCGCGCCGACATACCTGGGGCCGATCGTCCGGATTCGGTCTGAACCGGACAGCAGACCCTGTTCAGGTGGCGTCAGTTGGAGACGTCGCCCCTGATGAACTTCTCGACGTTCTCGCGGGCCTCGTCGTCGAAGTACTGAACCGGCGGGGACTTCATGAAGTACGAGGACGCGGAGAGGATCGGGCCACCGATGCCGCGGTCCTTGGCGATCTTCGCGGCACGGACGGCGTCGATGATGACACCGGCCGAGTTCGGGGAGTCCCAGACTTCGAGCTTGTACTCAAGGTTCAGCGGAACGTCACCGAAGGCGCGGCCCTCAAGGCGCACGTACGCCCACTTGCGGTCGTCCAGCCAGGCCACGTAGTCCGACGGACCGATGTGGACGTTGTCCGCACCGAGGTCGCGGTCGCGGATCTGCGAGGTGACGGCCTGCGTCTTGGAGATCTTCTTGGACTCGAGGCGCTCGCGCTCAAGCATGTTCTTGAAGTCCATGTTGCCGCCGACGTTCAGCTGCATCGTGCGGTCCAGGACGACGCCCCGGTCCTCGAAGAGCTTCGCCATCACGCGGTGCGTGATGGTGGCGCCGACCTGCGACTTGATGTCGTCGCCGACGATCGGGACACCGGCCTCGGTGAACTTGTCCGCCCACTCCTTGGTGCCGGCGATGAAGACCGGGAGGGCGTTGACGAACGCGACCTTGGCGTCGATGGCGCACTGCGCGTAGAACTTCGCAGCGACCTCGGAGCCGACGGGCAGGTAGCAGACCAGAACGTCGACCTTGCGGTCCTTGAGGACCTGGACGATGTCGACCGGGGCCTCGGCCGACTCCTCGATGGTCTCGCGGTAGTACTTGCCGAGACCGTCGTGGGTGTGGCCGCGCTGGACGGTCACACCGGCGTTCGGCACGTCGCAGAGCTTGATGGTGTTGTTCTCGCTGGCGCCGATGGCGTCCGAGAGGTCGAGGCCGACCTTCTTCGCGTCGACGTCGAAGGCGGCGACGAACTCGACGTCCCGAACGTGGTACTCGCCGAACTGGACGTGCATCAGACCGGGCACCTTGCCGGCCGGATCGGCGTCCTTGTAGTACTCGACGCCCTGGACCAGCGAGGCGGCGCAGTTGCCCACGCCGACGATGGCTACGCGAACCGAACCCATTCCGGTTGCTCCCTGTGTGTAATGGATGTTCCTGATGAGGGCCCCGCGGATCTGCGGAGATCTCACTTGGCGGTGTCGCCGGACGGATCCGGCGGGTTGTTACCCCGCCGGGGCAGGCCGTCCGGCTCTCCTGCGGTGTTCTGCTGAGCTGAGCCCTCGGGCGAGGATCGTCGCTGATCCCGTCCCGACCGCTCGCTCTCGATGAGCTCGTTCAGCCAGCGCACTTCGCGCTCCACGGACTCCATGCCGTGTCGCTGAAGCTCAAGTGTGTAGTCGTCGAGACGCTCGCGGGTGCGGGCCAGAGAGGCGCTCATCTTCTCAAGACGCTCCTCCAGCCGGCTGCGACGGCCTTCCAGCACCCGCATCCGCACCTCGTGCTCCGTCTGTCCGAAGAAGGCGAAACGAGCAGCGAAGTGCTCGTCCTCCCAGGAGTCCGGGCCGGTGTGCGAGAGCAGCTCTTCGAAGTGCTCCTTACCTTCCGCCGTCAATCTGTAGACGATCTTGGCGCGGCGCCCTGCCAGAGAAGAGGAAGGGGCCACCGCGCGGCCGGAGCCGGGCGGAAGTTCTGGCGGAGCGTTTCCCGGCTCCTCGATCAACCAGCCGGTGGCGACCAGCGTCTTGAGGCACGGGTAAAGGGTTCCGTAGCTGAAGGCGCGGAAGATCCCCAGCGATGTGTTGAGACGTTTACGCAGCTCGTAGCCGTGCATCGGGGACTCGCGGAGCAGCCCGAGGACAGCGAACTCAAGGATGCCGGAGCGTCTGCTCAACCTCGCCTCCCCCTTCTCCGAGTGCTCTCGTCCGTCCCTGCGCCGGGCTGTTATGCCGAGGCGATGTACCGAGCTGATGTATCGACTCGATACATCAGCACGATAGATCGGAGTGTCCGCTGGGGCAAGGGGGGCCTTAGTGAACGGCGTCACATAACTAATTCTTGGGAACCGACTTGCGTAATTTGAGGTGAAGTTCGGTCCTAGGAGGGTTTTGACCGTGCGTAGTCTGTCCGGCATGCAGACCACCGGGAACCGCGCGACGCCCGACCGCGTCAGTCTCCGCGGACTGGCCGGATGTGCTGCGGACGTGCCCGTCGCAGGGCTGGTCCGTAATGCGGGGGGACCGGATCTCAACTGCCGCTTCCAGGCGTTCTCGCCTGCCCGAGGAGTAGTCGTTCGATGAGCGAGCACCGTCGCAAAACGCCGCAGCCGCAAGGTGGCGGGCGCGCAGCGACCAGACGAGCCACCCAGCAGTCCTCAGGACGCCGAGCGGCGCCGTCACATAGCGTGACTTCTGAATCACCTTCCGGTCCGCAGGGCGGGGAAGCCCCGTACGGCGGGCGAGCCGCCGCGCGTCGGGCCGCCCAGCGCGGCTCCGGCGGCCGTGGCGGTTCCGACGGCGGAGGACGGCGCCGGGGCGGCGGTGGCGACGACGGGGCCGAGGGCCCCGGCCGGGGCCGAGGGCGCGGGAACCAGCGCCCGGCCAAGAAGCGCTTCATCGACTACCCGCGCGCCGGTAAGCACGGCGTGCGGCGATGGGTGCCGTCGTGGAAGCTCGTCTCCGGCCTGTGCATCGGCTTCGTGGGCCTTCTGATGGGCGTTGCCAGCATCGCGTACGCGATGGTGACGATGCCCAAGGTGAACGACGCCGCGAAGGCGGAGAACAACGTCTACTACTGGTCCGACAACACGCAGATGGTCGCGACCGGTGGCGCGGCCAACCGCCAGGTCATCGCCTACGAGCAGATCCCCGAGGCGATGCGCAACGCCGTCATCTCGGCGGAGAACAAGTCCTTCGAGCACGACAAGGGCATCGACCCGATGGGCATCGGCCGCGCCGTGTGGAACATGGCCAAGGGCGGCCAGACGCAGGGTGGCTCGACCATCACGCAGCAGTACGTGAAGAACTCGCGGCTCTCCCAGGAACAGACCCTGAGCCGGAAGGTCGAGGAGCTCTTCATCACGCTGAAGGTCGGGGAGCAGGGGAACAAGAAGGAGGTCATGGCCGGGTACCTCAACGTCTCGTACTACGGTCGGGGCGCTTCGGGTATCCAGGCGGCCGCCCGTACGTACTACGGCAAGGACGCCACGGACCTGGACCCGAGCGAGTGCGCCTTCCTGGCGACCCTGCTCAAGGGCGCCAGCTACTACGACCCGGCGGGGGCTCCGGACGTCGACCCGGAGCAGGCGACTCCGGCGAAGAACCTGGACCGGGCGAAGAAGCGCTGGCGGTGGATCCTCGACGAGGAGTTCAAGGACGGCCGGCTGTCGAAGGCCGATCACGACAAGTACCGGACGTTCCCGGCGCCCAAGCCGCTGAAGAAGGACGCCCAGCTGGGCGGACAGACGGGCTACCTGGTCGAGCTCGCCCGGAAGTACTTCCTCGCGAACAACGACCAGGGTGTCACCGCGGAGATGCTCAACCAGGGCGGGTACGAGATCCACACGACCTTTGACAGGGAGAAGGTCGAGCAGCTCAACAAGGCCGTCAAGAAGGTCTACGACAAGAGGATCGACCCCAAGAAGCGCCCCGACAAGGACACCCACGTCCAGTTCGGTGGCGGCTCGGTCGACCCGGAGACCGGCGCCATCAAGGCGATCTACGGCGGCAAGGACGCGACCCAGCACTACACCAACAACGCCGACCCGACCGGCGCCGCGGTGGGTTCGACCTTCAAGCCCTTCGTGCTGGCCGCCGCGATGGAACACGGAAGACGGGACCCCGAGCTCGGCGCGGATCAGAACGATTCGCAGCGCGAGAAGGTCTCGCCGCTGAGCATCTACAACGGCAACAACAAGCTGAAGATCAAGAAGTACAACGGCGAGGTCTGGACGAACGAGAAGGGCGAGGAGTGGCTGCAGACCAACGACGGCAACAAGTCCGAGGGCAACATCACGCTTCGTAAGGCGATGGAGGTCTCCGCCAACTCCCCCTACGTCCAGCTGGGTATGGACGTGGGCACGGACAAGGTGAAGGAGGCGGCGATTGCCGCCGGCCTGAAGGACGACGACAACATGGCGAACTCGACCGTTCCGTCGTTCTCCATCGGTACGTCCTCGCCGAGCGTGATCCGGATGGCCGGCGCGTACGCCACGTTCGCGGCCAGCGGCCAGCAGCGCGAGCCGTTCTCGGTCACCCAGGTGAAGAAGCTCGGCAAGGTGATCTACCAGCACGAGACGGTCACCAAGCGCGCCTTCGACAACGCCGTGGCCGACAACGTGACCGACGTGCTCAAGAACGTCGTCGAGCACGGTACGGGTACGCCCGCCAGACTCCCGGGCCGCGATGTGGCGGGCAAGACGGGTACGACGGACGACAACCTCTCCGCCTGGTTCGTCGGCTACACCCCGCAGCTCTCGACGGCGATCAGCATGTACCGGCTGGACGACAACGAGAAGCACAAGAACCGCAAGTTCGAGAAGATGTACGGCACCGGCAATGAGGAGAAGATCCACGGCGCCTCGTTCCCGGCCCAGATCTGGCACGACTACATGGCCGATGCCATGAAGGGCCAGAAGGTCGTGGAATTCCCGAAGCCGGAGCCGATCGGCGAGAAGGTCTACGGCGGCGGCGCGAGCAGCCCCAAGCCGACGCCCAGCTACACGCCCCCGCCGAGCCCGTCCACGACCCCGTCCGACACGCCCCCGCCGAGCGCCCCGGCCTCGCCGCCGTCGCCGCCCGACCCGACGGAGAGCTGCGGCACCTGGGACTGGAACTGCCAGAACGACAACGGTGGTACGTCCGACGGCGGGGACAACGGCGGCGCCGACGCCGGCACGACCGGCGGGGACGACGGCGGCACACCCGGGACCACGGACGGGACAACGGCCGGCGACGGCGATCCCGGCGGCTCCAGCCCACCCGCCGGCGACGGAGGGAACGGCAACGGCAACGGTGGGAACGGCAACAACGGCATCTTCGGAGGTACGACCGGGTAGCGGCCTCCGACCGGCCGGCAGGCCGGCGCGGGGCAGTCCGACAGCCGTGGCGAGGGCCGCCGCACCACAGGTGCGGCGGCCCTCGCCGTTCGCACAGTCCGGTACGGCAGGATGTGCGGCATGCCAAGTGCAGAGGACACGAGTGTGCAGCAGGAACGGTCCGTCGTACGGCCCACGCATGAGGACGAGGTCGCCGCGGCCGGCAGCGAGCTGATCGGCGGGAGGTCGGGCCGCTGGTCGCGGCTCGGCAGTACCGCACTCACCCCCGTGGGCGCCGTGGCGCTGGTCGCGCTGGGGATGTTCGCGCTCGGCATGGTGCAGAAGCTGCCCTGCTACAACTGGGCCTGGTTCCAGGGCGCGGGCTCCCAGTACACCCACGCCTGCTACTCCGATATTCCGCATCTGTACGCCGGGCGCGGCTTCTCCGAAGGCCTGGTGCCCTACTTCGACCGGCTGCCCGGCGATATGCAGTACCTGGAGTACCCCGTGCTCACGGGGGTGTTCATGCAGATCGCGTCCTGGCTGACCCCGGGCGGTTCGATCCAGCACCAGGAGCAGGTGTACTGGCTGGTCAACGCGGGCATGCTGATGATCTGCACCGCGATCATCGCCGTCTGTGTCGCGCGCACGCACCGGCGCCGCCCCTGGGACGGCCTCCTGGTGGCTCTCGCACCCGCCTTCGCCCTCACCGCCACGATCAACTGGGACCTGCTGGCCGTCGCCCTCACGGCCGCCGCGATGCTCATGTGGTCCAGGAGCCGGCCGCTGGCGTTCGGCATCCTGGTCGGGCTGGCCACGGCCGCCAAGCTGTACCCCGTGCTGCTGCTGGGCCCGGCCTTCGTGTTGTGCTGGCGGGCCGGGAAGTGGCGGGCGTTCTGGGTGGCGACGCTCGGTGCCGCGGCCTCCTGGCTGGTCGTCAACCTGCCGGTGATGGTGTTCGCCCCCGACGGGTGGAAGAAGTTCTACACCTTCAGCGAGGAACGCTCGATCGACTTCGGCTCGTTCTGGCTGATCATCACGCAGCGCACCGGTGAGTCCATCGAGGTAAGCACGGTCAACACCGTCTCGACCCTGGCGACGTTCGTGCTGTGCGCCGCCATCGGCGCGCTGACGCTGACGGCGCCGCGCAGGCCCCGGTTCGCGCAGCTCGTCTTCCTCGTCGTCGCGGTGTTCATCCTCGTCAACAAGGTCTACTCACCGCAGTACGTGCTGTGGCTGATCCCCCTCGCCGCACTGGCCCGGCCGCGCTGGCGGGACTTCCTGATCTGGCAGGCGTGCGAGGTCATGTACTTCCTGGGGATCTGGATGTACCTCGCCTACACGACGAGCGGCGACAAGCACCAGGGACTGCCGACGGAGGGCTATCAGCTCGCCATCGCGCTGCATCTGCTGGGCACGCTGTACCTCTGCGCCGTGGTCGTGCGGGACATCCTGATGCCGGAGCGGGACGGCGTACGGGGCGACGGTTCGGACGATCCCTCGGGCGGGGTGCTCGACGGGGCGCCGGACGCCTTCGTGCTGGGCCGTGCGGCCGCGCATCCGCCACGCCATGCCGCGCTCACGGTCGAGGGGCCACGAGTGGAGTGGGGCGCCGGGGGCACGCCGGCCGCCGACTGAGCGACGGGACGGGAGAGGCGCTCCGGGGCCGTCGCGATGCGGCGGCCCCGGGCGGCTCAGCGGTCCACGAGGCGGTCGAACTGCGTGGTGGTGTGGCGCAGGTGGGCCACCAGCTCGTCGCCGACCCTCGGCTCCTCCGCGTCCGAGGGCACGAACAGGATCGACACCTGCATGTGCGGCGGTTCGGCGAACCAGCGCTGCTTGCCGGCCCAGACGAACGGCGACAGGTTGCGGTTGACGGTCGCCAGACCGGCGCGGGCGACGCCCTTGGCGCGCGGCATCACGCCGTGCAGCGCCTTCGGAGCCTCCAGGCCCACCCCGTGCGAGGTGCCGCCCGCGACGACCACCAGCCAGCCGTCGGACGCGGCCTTCTGCTGCCGGTAGCCGAACCGGTCGCCCTTGGCGACGCGCGTGACGTCGAGCACCGCGCCCCGGTACTCCGTCGCCTCGTGGTCGCCGAGCCAGAGCCGGGTCCCGATGCGGGCGCGGAAACGGGTCTGCGGGAACTGCTGCTGGAGCCGGCCCAGCTCCTCGGCCCGCAGGTGGCTGACGAACATCGTGTGCAGCGGCAGCCGGGCCGCCCGCAGGCGGTCCATCCAGGCGATGACCTCCTCGACCGCGTCCGAGCCGTCCGTGCGGTCCAGCGGCAGGTGCAGGGCGAAGCCTTCGAGACGTACGTCCTCGATGGCGGCGTGCAGCTGCCCGAGCTCCTCCTCCTTGACGCCGTGTCGCCTCATCGAGCTCATGCACTCGATGACGACCCGGGCGCCCACCAGGGCGTGCACCCCGTCCACCGACGACACGGAACGGATGACCCGGTCGGGCAGGGGCACCGGCTCCTCACCCCGCCGGAACGGCGTGAGCACCAGCAGATCGCCGCTGAACCAGTCCTTGATCCGGGCTGCTTCGTAGGTGGTGCCGACCGCGAGCGTGTCGGAACCGAAGCGGATCGCCTCGTCGGCCAGCCGCTCGTGGCCGAAGCCGTACCCGTTGCCCTTGCAGACCGGTACGAGTCCGGGGAACTGATCGAGCACGGATTTCTGGTGCGCCCGCCAGCGCGCGGTGTCGACGTACAGGGAGAGCGCCATGGCCGGTCCGGAACCTTTCTGGTGGCTGCGGTGTATCGGAGGTGTGAAGAGCTACTTGAAGAGCCCATTGAAACGAATGAAGCCGGTTTCGTCAGCCTTGCGCCACGGATCCTTGTGTCGCGTATCCGTGCGCCACGGGTACGCGTGCCCCGGATCAGCGGCGGGACATGTAGATGTCGAGCGCCTTGTGCAGCAGCTTGTTGAGTGGGAAGTCCCACTCACCGAGGTACTCCGCCGCCTGACCGCCGGTGCCGACCTTGAACTGGATCAGGCCGAAGAGGTGGTCGGTCTCGTCCAGCGAATCGGAGATGCCGCGCAGGTCGTAGACGGTGGCGCCCATGGCGTACGAGTCGCGGAGCATCCGCCACTGCATCGCGTTCGAGGGCCTGACCTCACGCTTGTGGTTGGCCGACGCACCGTAGGAGTACCAGACGTGACCGCCGACGATCAGCATGGTCGCGGCAGCGACGTTCTCGCCCTCGTGACGGGCGAAGTACAGCCGCATCCGGTTGGGGTCCTCGTTGTTGAGGGCCGTCCACATGCGCTGGAAGTAGCCGAGCGGGCGCGGCCGGAAGTGGTCGCGCTCGGCCGTGATCTCGTACAGCCGCTGCCACTCGGCGAGTTCGGCATAGCTGCCCTGGACGACCTCGACGCCGGCCTTCTCGGCCTTCTTGATGTTGCGCCGCCAGAGCTGGTTGAAGCCCTTGTGGACGTCTTCGAGCGAACGGTTCGCCAGCGGTACCTGGAAGACGTAGCGGGGCTGGACGTCACCGAAGCCGGCGCCGCCGTCCTCGCCCTGCTGCCATCCCATCTTCCGCAGCCGGTCCGCGACTTCGAAGGCGCGGGGTTCGATGTGGGTTGCCTCGACGTCGCGCAGGCGCTTCACGTCGGGGTCCTGGATACCGGCCTTGATCGCGTGGGCGTCCCAGCGGCGGATGACGACGGGCGGGCCCATCTTCACCGAGAAGGCGCCCTGCTGCTTGAGATGCGTCAGCATCGGCTGCAGCCATTCGCTCAGGTTCGGGGCGTACCAGTTGATGACCGGGCCCTCGGGAAGATAAGCGAGGTATCGCTTGATCTTGGGCAGCTGCCGGTAGAGCACCAGGCCGGCGCCGACGAGCTCGCCGCTCTTGTCGAACCAGCCCAGGCTCTCCGAGCGCCACTCGGCCTTCACATCCGCCCATGCCGGCACCTGCATGTGACTCGCCGCGGGCAGACTCTGGATGTACGCCAGATGCTGCTCTCGGCTGATGGTCCTCAGGGTCAGGCTCATGCGGGGCGCTCCTCGGCAGGTGTGTCCCCATCGGTCAGGGGCTCCGGCTCTCGCGCCGAAGCCTACTGTGACCGGGAAGCGCGCGGTCTGGCCCTGTCGTACCCGGACGGTTCCGGCAGGTGGTGCGGAGGGCGGCGCCGGGCTGCGACGCCGCCCCGGGCCCCTGCCGGGACCGCCGGCCGGCGGCGCGCTCAGCCCACCACGCCGCCGAAGAGCCCGCCGTGGGCCATACCGAGGAAGAACCCGATGGCGGAGGCTCCGATACCGAGGATCAGCGGGAACCGCTCCCGCGTCGTCACGGAGATGTACTGCCCGTACGCGCCTACGAGGATTCCGATGAGCCCGGCCCACGAGCTGATCAGATGCAGGCCGTGGAACCACGCCGTTACGAAGGCGAGGATGCCGAGGGCCACTGTGACCGCCACCAGGGCGTCCTGGAGCGGATGAGCCTTTCCGTCCGTGGCGAAGAGGGAGACGGACGAGCGGGGTCGCACTGCGTGTGCCATGGAGTACCTCCTGGCCGAAAGGCGGCGCATCGTGGCGCCGCTCACACCCGATGTGTACAGATTGCGTCTCCTGACCACCGGATTTCAACCGGAAGCCCGTCTACAGGTACTCTGGACGGTCTGCACCGGTGTCTGCCCGGCCACCCCACCTCAGCCCCCTCTCAACCGAGGGCGTTGTCAGTGGCGGCTGTTTTACTCGGAGACACTGTTGCTTACGCATCACGACCCTCCTGCCACGGAACGACCGTGGCCGCTGAGTCCAAAGGAGGTGGGTTCCACATGCGTCACTACGAGGTGATGGTCATCCTCGACCCCGATCTCGAGGAGCGAGCAGTCTCCCCGCTGATCGAGAACTTCCTCTCCGTCGTCCGTGAGGGCGAAGGAAAGGTTGAGAAGGTCGACACCTGGGGCCGTCGTCGGCTCGCTTACGAGATCAAGAAGAAGCCCGAGGGCATCTACTCGGTCATCGACCTGCAGGCCGAGCCTGCGGTCGTCAAGGAGCTCGACCGCCAGATGAACCTGAACGAGTCGGTCCTCCGGACCAAGGTCCTCCGTCCCGAGATCCACTGAGCTTCTAGCTCAGTGGTCATCGGGTTCGAGTAGCAGCAAGCAGCCAGAAGCAATCCCCGCCGAGAGGTTCATCCATGGCAGGCGAGACCGTCATCACGGTCGTCGGCAATCTCGTCGACGACCCCGAGCTGCGCTTCACCCCGTCCGGTGCGGCGGTCGCGAAGTTCCGCGTCGCGTCCACTCCCCGCATCTTCGACCGGCAGACCAATGAGTGGAAGGACGGCGAAGGCCTGTTCCTCACCTGCTCGGTCTGGCGGCAGGCGGCGGAGAACGTCGCCGAGTCGCTCACGCGAGGCATGCGCGTTGTCGTGCAGGGCCGGCTGAAGCAGCGGTCGTACGAAGACCGCGAGGGCGTCAAGCGCACGGTCTACGAGCTGGACGTCGAGGAAGTCGGCCCCAGTCTCAAGAACGCCACGGCCAAGGTCACCAAGACCACCGGTCGCGGTGGCCAGGGCGGTCAGGGCCAGGGTGGATACGGCGGCGGTCAGCAGGGCGGCGGTAACTGGGGCGGCGGTCCCGGTGCTGGTGGCCAGCAGGGTGGTGGCGGCGCTCCCGCCGACGACCCGTGGGCCACGAGCGCGCCGGCCGGCGGCCAGCAGGGCGGGGGTCAGCAGGGTGGCGGAGGCGGCTGGGGCGGAAGCTCCGGCGGTTCCGGCGGCTCTTCTGGAACGTCTGGCGGCGGCTACTCGGACGAGCCTCCCTTCTAAGGGCAGCTCGTACCCCCACTTCTTGATCACACAGGAGAAACACCATGGCGAAGCCGCCTGTGCGCAAGCCTAAGAAGAAGGTCTGCGCGTTCTGCAAGGACAAGACCCAGTACGTGGACTACAAGGACACGAACATGCTGCGGAAGTTCATTTCCGACCGTGGCAAGATCCGTGCCCGCCGCGTCACCGGCAACTGCACGCAGCATCAGCGTGACGTCGCCACGGCTGTCAAGAACAGCCGTGAGATGGCGCTGCTGCCCTACACGTCCACCGCGCGATAAGGGAAGGGTGACCGAATCATGAAGATCATCCTCACCCACGAGGTCTCCGGCCTCGGTGCTGCTGGCGACGTCGTTGACGTCAAGGACGGGTACGCCCGTAACTACCTGGTTCCGCGTGGCTTCGCCATTCGCTGGACCAAGGGTGGCGAGAAGGACGTGGCGCAGATCCGCCGCGCCCGCAAGATCCACGAGATCGCCACGATCGAGCAGGCCAACGAGATCAAGTCCAAGCTTGAGGCCGTGAAGGTCCGTCTGGCCGTTCGCTCCGGCGACGCCGGCCGTCTCTTCGGCTCCGTCACCCCGGCCGACATCGCCTCGGCGATCAAGGCTGCCGGTGGTCCGGACGTCGACAAGCGTCGTGTCGAGCTCGGCTCGCCGATCAAGACGCTCGGCGGACACCAGGTGTCCGTGCGTCTGCACCCCGAGGTCGCTGCGAAGCTCGGCGTCGAGGTCGTTGCTGCCTGATTCAGGCCGCATCTCAGCAGAACAGTGAAGGGCCGCACCTCTTGAGGTGCGGCCCTTCGCCGTTTCCCGGTGGACCCCTGCCTGTTTCACGTGAAACAGGCAGTTTCACGTGAAACAGGCAGGGGTCCACCGGCGGCGGCTCAGCGAGCGGCGCCGGTGACCAGCCACTTGCCCGACCGGGTCCGCAGCCAGAGCGTCGCCATGCGGACGGCCATCATCAGCGTCATCGCGCACCACAGTGCCGTCAGCCCGCCGCCGAGGGTGGGAACCAGCAGGGCCACCGGGGCGAAGACGGCCAGAGTGACGAGCATGGCCCAGGCCAGATACGGACCGTCGCCGGCGCCCATCAGCACGCCGTCCAGAATGAAGACGACCCCGGCGATCGGCTGGGTCAGGGCCACCACCAGCAAGGCGGGGAAGAGGGTGTCCTGGACGGACTGGTCGCTGGTGAACAGCGGCACGAACAGCGGCCGGGCGAGAACGATCAGTAGCCCGAACAGCACGCCGGACGCGATGCCCCACTGCACCATGCGGCGGCAGGCCTCGCGCGCGCCCTTGGCGTCATCGGCCCCCAGATAGCGTCCGATGATGGCCTGCCCGGCGATGGCGATGGCGTCCAGCGCGAAGGCCATCAGGCTCCAGAGCGAGAGGATGATCTGGTGCGCGGCTATGTCGGTGTCTCCGAGCCGGGCGGCGACGGCGGTGGCGATGAGCAGGACGGCGCGCAGCGACATCGTCCGGACCAGGAGGGGGACGCCGGCCTGGGCGCTGGCCTTGATGCCGGCGACGTCGGGCCGCAGGGAGGCGCCGTGGAGTCGGGCGCCGCGGACCACCACGACGAGATAGGCCGCGGCCATCGAGAACTGAGCGATGACCGTGCCCCAGGCCGATCCGGCGATGCCGAGGCCGGCGCCGTAGACGAGGGCTACGTTGAGGGCCCCGTTGGCAGTGAAACCGCCGATGGCGACATAGAGCGGGGTGCGGGTGTTCTGCAGGCCCCGGAGCACCCCGGTCGCGGCCATCACGACGAGCATGGCGGGGATGCCGAGGCTGGAGATCCGCAGATAGGTGGTGGCGTAGGGGGCCGCGGTGTCGGACGCGCCGAAGATCTCCACGAGCCAGGGGGACAGGGGGAGCGTCAGGGCGATGACCGCGAGGCCGAGCAGGATCGCCAGCCAGATGCCGTCCATGCCCTGACGGATCGCGGAGGACAGGTCCCCGGCCCCGACCCGGCGGGCGACCGCTGCTGTGGTGGCGTACGCGAGGAAGACGAAGATGCTGACGCCGGTCGTCAGGAGGGCCGCCGCGACGGCCAGGCCGGCCAGTTGCGGGGTCCCGAGATGGCCGACGATGGCGCTGTCGACCATGACGAACAGGGGCTCGGCCACGAGCGCGCCGAAGGCGGGAACCGCGAGTGCGATGATCTCGCGGTCGTGCCGACGGCGACTGGGTGGCGGGCTCGCCGGTGCCTGGGTCATAGGGGCCAATCTAATCTTCCACAGGTAACAGATGCAATCCCTTATTGATCCTTACATATGGAGGAGTTCGGCGTTCTGCTGCGGGTGTGTTGCCGTGATCTTGAGCCGACTCGGAAAGTTTTTCTCCCCCACAGTCGGTGGATGAGAAAAACGCAGGTCAGACGGGTGATGGTGGAGGTGCTATGAGTTTGTCCACAGTGCTGTCCCCCGGTCCGTGCACAGGTTCTGCGTGGTTCTCCACAGCATCTGGTCCGTCGTCCACATGCCCTGTGGATAACCAGATTGGCTGACGGTGCTCGGAGGCCTAACGTGGTGCGGCGCCCCCACCCCGTTTCGGCCTGGAAACCCGGCAGAACCCGACACACCGCAACCGGAGTCGGGCGTCTTGTTTGTCGGTGCCGTGCCGTAAGAAAGAGTGGCACGGCTAGGTCCGCGGAGCGGACGGGAGGAGGTGGCCGGATGAGTATCCCCGAGCCCTTGGACGACCCCTGGGCCGACACCGGCCCCAGCGACCGGCTGCCCGTCTCCCGTCAGCGCCGGGGCGAGAGCCGTGACCGCGGTGAGCAGCACGACCGCGGCCGGGAGAGCAGCGGCTGGGAGGGCGGTTCCCGGGAGTTCGAGCGGGTGCCGCCCCAGGACCTCGACGCGGAACAGTCGGTCCTCGGCGGCATGCTCCTGTCCAAGGACGCCATCGCCGATGTCGTGGAGATCATCAAGGGCCACGATTTCTACCGGCCCGCCCACGAGACCGTCTTCCAGGCGATCCTCGACCTCTACGCCAAGGGCGAGCCGGCCGACCCGATCACCGTGGCGGCCGAGCTCGTCAAGCGCGGCGAGATCACCAAGGTGGGCGGAGCCCCGTATCTGCACACCCTGGTCCAGTCGGTGCCGACCGCGGCCAACGCCTCGTACTACGCGGAGATCGTTCACGAGCGCGCCGTCCTGCGGCGGCTCGTCGAGGCGGGCACGAAGATCACGCAGATGGGATACGCGGCCGACGGCGATGTGGACGACATCGTCAACTCCGCGCAGGCCGAGATCTACGCCGTCACCGAGCAGCGGACCAGCGAGGACTATCTGCCGCTCGGCGACATCATGGAGGGCGCGCTCGACGAGATCGAGGCGATCGGGTCCCGCAGCGGAGAGATGACCGGTGTGCCGACCGGCTTCACCGATCTCGACGCCCTGACCAACGGCCTCCACCCGGGCCAGATGGTCGTCATCGCGGCCCGGCCCGCCATGGGTAAGTCCACGCTCGCCCTGGACTTCGCACGGGCCTGCTCGATCAAGAGCAATCTGCCCAGCGTGATCTTCTCGCTGGAAATGGGCCGCAACGAGATCGCGATGCGACTGCTGTCCGCCGAGGCGCGGGTAGCGCTCCACCACATGCGCTCCGGCACCATGACCGACGAGGACTGGACCCGGCTGGCGCGACGGATGCCGGACGTCTCCGCCGCCCCGCTCTACATCGACGACTCCCCGAACCTCTCCATGATGGAGATCCGCGCGAAGTGCCGTCGCCTCAAGCAGCGCAACGATCTCAAGCTGGTGGTCATCGACTATCTGCAGCTCATGCAGTCCGGTGGCTCGAAGCGCGCCGAGAGCCGTCAGCAAGAGGTCTCGGACATGTCCCGAAACCTCAAGCTCCTCGCCAAGGAGCTGCAGCTTCCGGTCATCGCGCTCTCCCAGCTGAACCGTGGCCCGGAGCAGCGGACGGACAAGAAGCCGATGGTCTCCGACCTCCGTGAGTCCGGTTCCATCGAGCAGGACGCCGACATGGTGATCCTGCTGCACCGTGAGGACGCCTACGAGAAGGAGTCACCGCGGGCGGGCGAGGCGGACCTGATCGTGGCCAAGCACCGTAACGGTCCGACGGCGACGATCACCGTGGCCTTCCAGGGGCACTACTCGCGCTTCGTGGACATGGCGCAGACCTGACCGGCGAGCGGTGGGACGGACCCTTTGCCCCGTCCAGCGACAAGGCCGCGGGGCAATGGGTGCGGCCACGCGTCGTCGGGGTCCGCCACGGTATCGGTTCGGCCGTCACCTGCCCTTCTCAGCGAATACCGTTCCTGGCCAGCTGATTCAGCAGAGCGTCCACTATGGGGGGCTTCAGACCCAGCGCCAGGAACGCCAGGGGCCTGAGGCCGTGCCGTGCGATCTCGAACCGGTGGAAGGCCATGAAGACCGACGCGCCGATGGACCGGTTCAGCACGGTCACCTCGCTCCACGCCACCGTGTCCTGCACGCCGCCGAAGAGATTGGTGACGACCAGGCCGTCCGCGTGGACATAGCATCGCCTGAGTCCGAACCTGGCGGACATACGACGCCATGCCAGCGTGAGGCCGAACAGGACGAACACCACCGCTGTCAGGACGGAGCCCTTGGCGAACGCCGCCGGGGGCCTGATGGCGATCAAGCCGATGATCAGGATGACGTACAGGACCACGCCGGCCCGCCGCGCCATCTGCGTCAGGCCACCTGCCACTCCCGCGATGGGATAGCTGTCGAGCTTCTCGCCGAGGCCGAGCCCGTTCAGGCCCCCTCGCACGGCGAATCGTCTTCTCTGGAACAGAGCCATGATCTCCCCATGGATTCGGACCGGCCGTCAGCCGTCCCGGTGCGGCTGACGGGACGGCGGCACCAGCGGTAGCGGTTTCACCGGGTTCGAGAGGCTGGGAGAACGTCCCAGCCGTGTTTCACACTGAGTCACGCCGGTCACGGTCGGGACCGCGCCGTGTCCGCATGATGAGTTGAGCGAGCAGACGGGTGCGGGGGACCATCCGCACGACCTTGACGTACTCGGTGCTCGCGTGGGCGCCGGCGCCCACGGCGCCCAGGCCGTCCAGCGTCGGACAGCCCGCAGCCGCGGTGTAGTTGCCGTCCGAGGCGCCGCCGACGGCGATCCCCCGCAGCGGTGCCTCGCCCAGTTCCGCGGCGAGTTGGAAGGCGAGGGCGAACAGTCCGGCGGAGGACCCCGGCTCCATGGGCGGTCGTTGGCTGCCGCCCAGCACCTCCAGCCGGGCGCCGGGCGTCCGCGGCGTGAGCCCCCGTATGAGGGCGTCGACCCGGTCCTGTGCCACCTGGGTCGGCACGCGCACGTCCACCGACACCCGTGCCAGCGCGGGCACCGTGTTGCGCGCGCTGCCGGCCGACAACAGGGTGGGCGTGACGGTGGCGGAGCCCAGGACGGAGTCGGTGCCGTCGCCCGGGACGGGGCCGGTGCGGCCGACGCCACCCATCGCGGCCCCGAGACCGGCGATGGACAGCACCTGGTGAGCGGCCTCGACCGCGGCGTTGATCCCCTTCTGCGGTTCCAGACCCGCGTGCGCCGCCCTGCCGTGTACGACGACCTCGTACCGCGAAGTTCCCTTGCGGGCGGTCTTGAGCGCACCCTCGTCGTCCGCGGACGGTTCCAGAACAAGGGCGGCCGCGCACCCCCGCACGGATTCCTCGATCAGTTGCCGGGAGGTCGCCGAGCCGACCTCCTCGTCCCCGTTGACCAGCACGCCCACCCCGTCCAAGGACGGAAGCGAGGCCAGGGCATGGAACATCTGCACCAGGCCCGCCTTCATGTCCAGGACCCCGGGGCCGCGGGCGATCCCGTCGGTCACCGACCAGGGGTGGCTCTCGATCGACCCCATGGGCCACACCGTGTCGTGGTGCCCTATCAGCAGGACCCGGGGGGTGCCGAACGTCCACCGCAGATGGGTCACACCGTCGATCACGATCGTCTCCGGCCGGGCCCCCAGCAGTCTCGTCCCGAGCGCGCCCACGACCTCTGCGCTCCGCGCCACCGCCGCGTGGTCGGCCGAGAAGGACTCGCAGCGCACGAGTTCCTCCAGATCGGCCAGCATCGCCGGCAACAGGACGGCGGCCTCCCGGGTCATCGGTCCCCTCCCCTGACAACTCCCGCTCGTGATAACCGTCGTGACCACACATTTCCCCCTCGGGCTTCCTGGGCAGCGGTGCGGCGGGGCCGATCCCCTGCGAAGCCCCGCCGTGCGAACGACGTTAGGGCGAGCCGAGCCATTCCACCAGCGACTGGATTGCATAGGACCCATGCGTATGGAGAATGGGTTGGGAAGACGGGCGACGCCCGGAGGATCGTGAAGGGGGAGGGGCGTGTTCGAGGTCGACGCACTGCGGCTGCTCGTGGCCGTGGCCAGGACCGGATCGTTCACCAAAGCGGCAGTTCAGCTCAACTACACACAGTCCGCGGTGTCCCGGCGGATCGCCGCGCTGGAACAGCAGGCGGGCGGGCCCCTGTTCGAACGGCTTCCTCGGGGCGTACGGCTCAATCCCCTCGGCCGGACACTGCACCGGCACGCCGTGGAGGTGCTCGACCGGCTGTCCCGGGCGGCACGGGAGCTGGCCGTCTTGAACGCGGGGAACGGCGGACTGCTGCACACGGGAGCCTTCGCCACCGCCAACATCTCGCTGGTGCCCGCCGCTCTGCGGGCACTCCAGCTCGCCAAGCCGGATGTCGAGGTCATCGCGGTCGAGGGCTGGACCGACACGCTGATGGAGCGCCTCGGGGAAGGGGCGTTGGACCTCGCTGTCGTCAGCGACTACCCGTCCGGCCTGCCGTCGGCCACCGGTGTCACGACGACCGTGCTGTGCGAGGACGAACTGTTCGTGGCGCTCCCGCGCACGCACCGGCTGGCCGGGGTCCCCACGGTCGACCTGCGTGAACTGCAGGACGAGGCATGGCTTCACAGTGCGTACGGCGACCGTCCGACGATGCTCGCCGATGCCTGCGCACGGGCGGGCTTCACCCCCAGGAAGATCATCCGGATCGCGGAATGGACCGGGAAGTTCGGCTACGCGGCCGCCGGGCTGGGGGTGGCGCTGGTGCCCTCGCTGGCCGCCCGGGCGGTCCCCGACGAACTCGTCCTGCGCCCCCTCACCGACCCGGCCCTGCGCCGGACCGTCCATGTGGCGCTGCCTGCGGCCCCGCTGCCGGCGGCACTGACACTGAGGGATCTGCTGCACCGAGCCGTTGACTGAACCAACGGCTCCGGGCTGCTTGAGCTGACCCGCTCCGAGCTCGTCGCCCAGCGGGCTCTACGGCCTGGAGGCCCCGGTGAGTGGGCTGCTGCGTTTGCTTCACGGCTTCTGCGACGGCTCCTGTGCGTGTGGCCGGCCGGCGGTCGGAGCCGGCCACGCCACGTCGTCGAACCCGAGCCACGGCGCGGCGGCGACGGCGGTGGGCGTCACCCCGGTGAACGCCCTGACCTCGCGGTGGAGGTGGGACTGGTCGGCGTAGCCGGTCGCGGCCGCCACCGTAGCGGCGGCCTCACCGGCCGCGAGCAGGTGAGCGGCGTGGTCGAAGCGCACCAGCCGGGCGGCCGGCTTGGGGGCGAGGCCGACCTGGGACCGGAAGCGGGACCAGAGGCGTTCACGGCTCCATCCCACCTCGCTCGCCAGGTCGTCGACCCGGACCCGGCCGCGGCCGGTGAGTATCCGCGACCAGGCGGCAGCGACCTCCGGGTCGTGCGGAGGGCGGGCGTCCAGTCGTCGGCCGAGGACGTCCGCGGCGATCGCGAACCGCTCGTCCCAGGACGTGGCGGCACGCAGTCTGTCCTCGGTCCGTCCGGCGTCGCGGCCCCAGACGTCTGCCAGCGAGGCCACCGAGCCGACGAGTTCGGCGGATGCGCCGAGCACCGCGCCGGCCACGACCGGCGACAGCCGGATCTGGAGGCACCGGCATCGTTCGGACTCCGGACCGCTGACCCGGAGTACGCCCGGGGTCAGTCCGACGACGACGCTGCCGCGTTCACGTCTGCCGTGCACGTCGTAGGCGGGGCCTTCCCCCTCGCTCAGGTCCACGAACAGGGTGACCGAGGGGTGGGCGACCATGGTGATGTCCACGAGCGCGGGGACACGCTGGGCGAACCCGGCCATGGTGATACCGGGAAGCCGCTCCGGCTTCCGCGGGACGGCGACTTCCACTGATGTCCGGTCGGGTGACCCGGTGGTCCACACGGCGCCAGGGTAGCGATCGGCGTCAGCGGGGGGCAGCCGCGAAGGCCAGCAGCAAGGCGACGGTCTTCTCCGGTGCCTCGAACATGGGGAGGTGCCCGACGCCGGGCAGCTGCTCGACGCGCGCGTTCGGCACCGTGCCGTACCGGTGTGCCGAAGCCGGGTCCCAGCGGCGGTCGGCCGCGCCGAAGATCACCAGGACCGGGACGTCGAGGGCGGCGAGGCGCTCGGGAACGCTCCGCTCGGCGATGTACGCGGTGTTCCGGCGCAGCACGGTCCTGAACGTGCGGTAGCCGATGCCCCGGGCCTCGGTGATCAGGTCGTCCGGGATGTCCACCGGGCGGTTGCACACAGAGGCCATCCCCTTGCGGAGCATCGAGTCCGAGCGGATCGGCCAGAGGAGCGGGCCCAGCGGCGGGGCGGTCAGGGCCCGGAGGACGGCGGGCTGCGGAAGGAGCGCTTCGGGACTCGGGCCGCTGCTGATCAGCGCGAGCGAACCGACCAGGTCCGGGCGTTGCCCGGCGAGCGCGGTGGCGATGTACCCCCCGCTGGAGTGCCCGACCGCGGTGACCCGGCCGAGGGCGAGTTCGTCGACTGCCGCGGCCAGGCGGCCCGCCTGCTCGGCCACGTCGTACGACGGAGCGGGCGGGGAGTGGCCGTGACCCGGCAGGTCGATCCGGATGACGTGATGCCGCTCGGAGAGGGCCGGCACCACCGGGCTCCAGGAGCCGCCGGAGAATCCCGATCCGTGGATGAGCAGCAGCGGCGGGGCCTGCCGCGGGCCGCAGCGGACCACGTGCATCCCGTGCGAGTGCGTGACGTCTTCATGTCCCATGTACGGGACGATGCCTGTGCGTACGGCGATCGGTCTTGTACGAATGTCGCCGCTGAGGGCGGTCCCGCCCTCAGCCGGGCCGGAAGAACTTGAGCATCCTCCGGCCGGCGTCCGGCGACATCAACAGGTCCTGCATCTTCGCGGACATCCGGGCGGCGGCGCCGGTGCGTTCGAACATCTCGCGCTCGTACTCCTTGACGGCGGCGGGTACGTCGTCCGGGTGCGCGGCCAGCGCGAGGCCGAGCAGTGCGCCGTCGACCAGTGCCATGTTGGCGCCCTCACCCACCGGCGGCATCAGATGCGCGGCATCACCGAGCAGCGTCACGTCCGGCGCCGAGGGCCAGGTCAGGCCGGCCGGGAGCGTGCTGATCGAGCGCGGTACGACCGTGTCGTCGCAGGCCGCGATCAGTGCGGTGAACCGCTCGTCCCAGCCGGGGAGCAGCTCGATCAGCCGTGCACGGGCGGCGGCCGGGTCGTCGAACGGGATACCGCTGGCGGCGAACCAGTCCTCGGCGGTGTTGTAGAAGCTGATGCCGATGCGAACGCGGCCGTCGCCGTTGCGCTGGGCCGCCAGGGAGATTCCGCCGCCGAGCACCCAGTAGTTGCCGCGACCGACCATCGCCGCGAGGTGGGGATGGGTGCGGTCGATGTCGGGAATGCCGATCTCGACGACGTTCTGGCCTATGTGCGCCGGGCGGGCGTCGGTGAGCAGGGGGCGGACCCGGGAGCGTGCGCCGTCCGCGCCCACCAGCAGGTCATACGGTGCGCTGCCGCCGCCGGCGAAGCGCAGCAGGCCGTTGTCGGCGGACTCGAAGGCGTGCCCCCAGCGCACCGTGCCCTCGGGGAGGGAGTCCAGCAGCAGGTCGCGCAGATCGGCACGGTCGATCTCGGGCCGCTCGGACGGGGCGTCGTCGGGCGTGTCCTCCTGGAGGAGCAGGGTGCCGTCCGGCTCCAGGAGGCGCATGTCCTGCCCCTCGCCCCGGGCGAGCGCGTGGAACCGGTCGATCAGACCCGCCTCACGCAGCGCCCGCTGGCCGGAGTGGATGTCGAGCATGCCGCCCTGACCGCGTGCGTCCCGGGACGATTCCCGTTCGTAGACGGTGGCGTCGATCCCGTTCACATGCAGCACCCGGGCAAGGGCCAGGCCGCCTGGACCGGCTCCGACGATGGCGATGGTCATGGGCATGTACTTTCCCTTCGGCACGGTCATACACCGTATTGACCGATACACTGTATCGCTCGATGCTCTGTAGTGTGAGCGGCATGTTGGTGTGGGAGAGGCCGGAGCCCCAGAATCGCCCGGTACCGGTGCCCTTGAGCCGGGAGGACATCGTGCGAGCGGCGATCCGGCTGGCCGACGCGGACGGTCTGGACGCGGTGTCGCTGCGCAAGGTCGCCACCGCACTGGATGTCCGTCCGATGCGGCTGTACAGCTACATCGCCGGCAAGGATGAGCTGCTCGACCTGATGGTCGACGCCGCCCACGCCGAGATCCGGCCGGTCGGAGACGGCTGGCGCGAGGTGCTCCGCTCTCTCGCCGAAGCCACTCGGCACGCCGCTCACGAGCACGAATGGCTCGCGGACCTGCTGGGCGGCCGGCCCCAGCTCGGGCCAAACGCGCTGGCCAGCGGGGAGACCGTGGTGGCCGCTCTGGGCGACATCGGCCTGGACGCCACCATGCCGGTGGTCGCCGCGGTCAACGCGTACGTGATCGGGGCGGTGCGCCGGGAGAACGCAGAGCGGCGCGCGGAACGGGCCACCGGGATGGACGAGAGGCGCTGGCAGGCATCGCTCGGGCCCTATCTGGAGCGGACCTTCGCCACCGGCCGGTTCCCCGCGCTGGCCACGGTGGTGCGCGATGCCGCCCACCTGGACGCCGACCAGACCTTCCGGCTCGGCCTCGACTTCCTGCTCGACGGCATCGAGGCCCGCCTCTCACGGTGACGCGAAGGGCCCGCCTCCCATGGTGACGCGAAGGGCCCGCTTCTCAGGGTGACGCGCAGCCGGAGGACACGACGGCCTCGCCCCGCACTCTGCCCCTTCCCCGCTGCCTGCCCTGTCCCCGCTGTCCGCTCTGTCAGCTGTGTCGGCTCTGTCGGTTCTGTACGCCGTCGGCAAACACCCCTGGGGCGGCGGCAGTTCCCTGCCAGCATGACCGGATGAACAACAACACGGCGGTTCGTCGCCTCGACCTGGGGTACTTCGTCCGGCCCGCGTCAGAGACCGGTGGCCCTCAGCCGCGAGTTGAATCCGTACTCGCCTACCTGGTCCGGCGTGACGAGGGGCTGATCCTCTTCGACACCGGTATCGGAGACGCCGGTCCTGACACCGAAGCCCACTACCGCCCACAGCGCCGAGAACTCCGGAGGGCGCTCGCGGCCTCCGGAGTCTCCCTCTCCGATGTGTCCCTGGTGGTGAACTGCCATCTTCACTTCGACCACTGCGGGGGCAATCCGCTGCTGGCCGGCAGGCCGATCGTGGTGCAGGACGTGGAACTGGCCACCGCCCGTCGAGGCGACTACACCGTGGACGAACTCGTCGACTTCCCCGGTGCGACCTATGAGGAGATCTCCGGAGAAGCGGAGATCTGGCCAGGAGTATGGATCGTTCCCACCCCCGGCCACACCGACGGTCATCAGTCACTGGTCGTCCGGCAGAGCGACGGCACCGTCATCCTCGCCGGACAGGCACATGATTTCGCGTCCCACTTCGCAGCCGACCAGCTGGCTCACCACGCCGGACTCCAAGGTCTGGAACAGCCGCTTCCCCCCTGCCGGCCATGGCTGGGGCGGCTCCTGGAGTTCGACCCACAGCGCGTGCTGTTCGCGCACGACTGCTCGGTCTGGGAACCGCCTCGCTGAGCAATAAGGGGGGCCCGGGGCTCAGTCGAGTACGGCGGCGACGGCTTCGATCTCGACGAGCTGGTCCTTGTAGCCGAGCACGGTGACACCCATCAAGGTGCTGGGGACGTCATGGTCGGCGAACGAGTCGCGGACTACCTGCCAGGCGGTCACCAGGTCCTCCTGACGGGCTGACGCGACGAGGACCCGGGTGCTGATCACGTCCTGGAGCGACGCGCCCGCGGCGGCGAGAGCGGTCCGCATGTTGTCGATCGCTTTCGCCGCCTGGCCCGCGTAGTCCCCGATCGCCGCCGTGGAGCCGTCATCGTTCAGCGGGCACGACCCGGCCAGGAAGATCAGGCGGGACTCGGCGGGCGCCGTCGCCGCGTAGGCGTACTCGGCGACGTCGGAGAGGGAGTCGGAGCGGATCAGAGTGATGGCACGAGCCATGGTTGTGCGGTCCTTTCCTGGTCGGTACGGAGGGCCGGACGCCCCGCCCGCCGCGTCATGCCGCCGGCCGTCCCGCCGCCGTGGCCGGCTCCCCCAGCGGCAGGCATTCGGCGAGCAGGTCGAGGACGTCACGCCAGGCCCGCCGCGCGTGAAGCGGATGGTGGCCGACGCCGGGCAGCACGGTGTGGGCGACCGTCGGATGGTGGAAGGCGTGCTGGGCTCCGCCGTAGACGGCGAGGCGCCAGTCGACGCCCGCAGCCTGCATCTCGGTGACGAACGCTTCGCGTTGGGCGGGCGCCATGATGGGGTCTTCCGAACCGACGGCGGCCCATACCGGGCAGCGAATACGCGCGGCCTCGCCCGGCCGGCCCGTGTTGAATCCGTTGATCGTCCCGATCGCGCGGAGGTCGACTCCGTCGCGTCCGAGTTCCAGCGCGATGATGCCTCCGGTGCCGTAGCCGATGGCGGCGATCCGGTCGGGATCGGTCCGTGGTTCGGCGCGCAGCACATCCAGCGCCGCGTGCCCGATGTCCCGCAACCGGTCGTGGGAGGCGAGCAGCGGGGTCACATGCGCCAGCATCTGCTGGGGGTCTTCGAAACAGCGCCCGCCGTTGATGTCGAAGGCCAGCGCCACGTAACCCAGCTCGGCCAGGGCGTCGGCCCGGCGGCGCTCGATATCGGTCAGGCCGAGTCCCTCGGGCCCGAGCAGGACCGCGGGCGCGCGGTCGGTGCCGGCCGGGAGCGCGAGGTATCCGATCATCGTCAGTCCGTCGGCCCGGTACTCGACCGTGCGCGTGGTAACCGTCGTCATGTGACTGGACTGTAGTGATCCCCGGCCCCGGACGGGTGGTACTTCACCCTCGGCGGAACACCGCCGGATGCCTTTCGCCGAAGAGCTCAAAGACTGTTGACGGCTGGCCGGGCCGGATCCCCTCCAGTGCCCGGGAAATGAGCTGGCCCCGGCGCGGGCCGGGGCGGTAGTTGTGGACGATGACCACTCCTGCTGAACAGTTGCTTCCGGCTACGCGGCGCGCCCTGCTGCACCGCATCGCCACCGCCCAGTCCGACGGGCGCTCACCTTCGGTTGTCGCCGCTGTCCGGCGGCAGGGGCAGACCGTCTGGAACGGCGCCCGCACCTGTGTCGAGGGCCATGCCCCGGATGACGACACGCAGTTCAGGATCGGATCCCTCACCAAGACGTTCACCGCGGTGCTGGTCCTGCGGTTGCGTGACGAGGGGCTGCTGGATCTGGCCGATCCGCTGGAGAGGCATCTGCCCGGAACGGGGCTGGGTGAGGTCACCGTTCATCAGCTGCTGGGTCACAGCGCGGGACTCGGGGCGGAGTCGCCCGCTCCGTGGTGGGAACGGACGCCGGGCAGTCTGCGGCCCGAGCTCGCGGATGTGCTCGGTGAGCAGACCCGGATGCATACGCCCGGCCGCCGTCATCACTACTCCAACCCCGGGTACACCGTGCTCGGAGCGCTGATCGAGGCCGTGCGCGGAGCGTCCTGGGCGCAGGTTCTGAAGCGTGAGCTCCTGGAGCCGCTGGGCATGCACCGTACGAGTACCGGGCCGGAGGCGCCGCATGCCGGTGGCTGGGCCGTCCATCCGTGGGCGGACGCCATGCTGCCCGAGCCGGCCGAGGACCTCGGACTGATGGCTCCGGCCGGCCAGCTCTGGTCGACCACCGCGGATCTCCTCCGGTTCGCCGCCTTCCTCGCCGAGGGAGACGACCGGGTGCTCTGCGCCGCCTCCGTGGCGGAGATGAAGGTGCCGTCCGCACCCCCTGAGCAGGGGGACTGGGAAGGGAACTACGGTCTGGGGCTCCAGGTGATCCACAGCAAGGGCCGCACGCTCGTCGGGCACACCGGGTCGCTCCCCGGATTCCTGGCCACCCTCTGGTTCTGCGCCGAGGAGGACGTGGCCGCGGTGGTGTTCGCCAACGCCACCTCCGGGGTGCCGATCGGTGAGGTGGCCGCTGACCTCGTGGACATCGTCGCGGAGGCGGAGCCGCGTATCCCGGAGCCCTGGCGCCCGCTGCCCGAGGTGGACGGGGAGCTGCTCGCGCTGACCGGCCCCTGGTACTGGGGTACGCGTCCCAACATCCTTCGCCTGAAAGCCGATCGCGGACTGGAACTCCGAGGCCTCCGCGGCGACGGCCGCGGCGCCCGCTTCACCGCCCGGCCGGACGGCACCTGGATCGGGCTGGACGGCTATTACGCGGGGGAGACGCTGCGGATCGTCCGGAACGACGACGGCAGCGTGAACCATCTGGACCTGGGCTCGTTCGTCTTCACTCGTGAACCGTACGATCCCGCAGCGGCTGTTCCGGGCGGCGTGGACGAGAACGGGTGGCGTGGCCTGGAAAGTTGAGCGTCCCGTTTCACGTGAAACATGGCAGCGGGGGACGGCTCAGGCAGTCAACTCCCGCTCCAGCGGGGTGCGGAAGCGCGGTGTGATCCGTGCTTCCCCCACCCAGCCCGCCAGCCGGGATGCCTCTTCCTCGATGGCCGAGGCGGCATCCCGGCCGGTGTCGGTCAGGAGCCGCCACACGGGTTCGCCGTCGGCGCGCTGTGCCCAGCCTCCGACGATGCGACCGCCCCACCACACCGTGGGGCCGATGTTGCCGGAGTGGTCGAAGAGGGCTGCCCGGTGTTCGGCGGGGAGGTGGAAACCGCGGTCGGCCCAGCCCATCGCGCTCGGGTCGAGCGCGGGCAGCAGCGCCGCCCAGGGTTCCGGCGCCGGTTCGGACACCGTGTCTCCGGGGGCGACCCACCCGGTTGAGCCGTTGTCGAGCCGGACCTCCTCGGCTCCGACGGCTGCCAGCGCCTTGCGGACCTGGCCGAGCCCCCAGCCCGTCCACCACTTGAGGTCGGCCTCGGAGGCGGGGCCGTAGGAGCGGAGCCAGTGCAGGGCCAGCTCCGCCTGCGCCTCGGCGGTCGCCGGAACCGGACGCGGCTCGGCCGCCGTCCAGCGGAACTGGCTGGATGTCCAGGATCCCCGGGGCCGGTCCCGGCGGATCCGGCCTTCGGCGGCCATGATGCGGATGACCCGGGTCGTCACGCCCTGCACCGCTTCGTACTTCTTGCCGGGGAAGACCGTGATCTTCGTACGCAGGGCCGGTACGGCGGCGGACAGTTCGCTGCCCGTGGCTGTCCCGCGGGCGGTGAGGGCTGCCAGGGTGGACTGCTCCGTGGCGTCGAGCCAGCGCTCGTCCAGGCCCTGGCCGTCCTCCGCGAGGTGCTTCAGGAACGTCCGGCGTTCCTTGGCCGCGACCGCCCGGGCGTTCGTCGCCTCGATCCGCGGGGCCAGCGCTTCCGGCACGACGAAGAGGGTGTTGCGCATGGAGAGGAGCCGGACCAGCGAGACGTCCTCGTACAGTGCCTGCTCCACCGCGGTGACGTCCGGCGTGCGGAGCCGGGCGCACACGGACAGGAAGACGGTGGCCGCGTCGGTGGCGTGCAGGGCCACGAGGGCGTCGGCCACGGCCACCGGGGAACCGGTCCGCGTGGCGGGTGCCAGGAGATGGCGCCTGGCCAGCCTGATGCGGCGTTGCCCGTCGCTGATGCGGTGCATCGTCGGCCCCTCGGATGCCGGGTGCGGTCAGAGCGCGAGCTTGAAGCCCACATGGCTGGCGACGAAGCCGAGCCGTTCGTAGAAGCGGTGCGCGTCGCCCCGGCTCGCATCCGATGTCAGCTGGACCAGCCGGCACTCCTGGCGCCGGGATTCGTCCACCGCCCACCGCATCAGCAGGGTGCCGAGTCCGCTGCCGCGTTCGTCCTTGTGGACGCGGACGCCCTCGACGACGGAGCGCGTGGAGCCGCGCCGGGAGAGGCCGGGGATCACCGTCAGCTGGAGGGTGCCGACGACCCGGTCCGCGCGCACGGCGACCATCAGGTGCTGGTTCGGGTCCCCGGCCAGTCGCCGGAAGGCCGCCAGGTAGGGCGTGAGGTCGTCCGGTGACTCGCGTTCGGCGCCCAGCGGATCGTCGGCCAGCATGGCCACGATCTCGGGGAGGTCGTCGATGCCTGCCGCACGTATGTCCAGATCGCTCATGATCAGCAGCCTACGCAGTGGCCTCGGGCCGTGCGGCGGCAATCGGCCTACACGGGGAGCTTGAGCTCCTCGACCGCCCGCACGAGCGGCCTCAGCTCGGGGTCCTTGGCGGCCTCGTCGAGTGCGGCGCGCAGGGCGGTGTCATTGGTCGGCCTGGCCTCGGAGAGCAGGGTGAGGCCGGTCTCGGTGACATCGGTGTAGATGCCCCTGCGGTCGGTGTCGCAGAGGTACCGGGTCAGCAGACCGCGGTCCTCAAGGCGGGTGACCAGGCGGGTGGTGGCGCTCTGGCTGAGTACGACGGCGTCGGCCACCTGCTTCATCTGCAGATGTCCGCCCGGTCCGTTGTGCTGCCGGCTCAGCACGTCCAGCAGTGAGTACTCGCGCACGCTGAGGTCGTGCCGGCTCTGCAGGGCACGCTCGATATGGGCCTCGATCTTCCCGTGGAGCAGGGAGAGCGCGCACCAGCCCTGGGAGAGGGCGGTCAGTGCCGGGTCCGTCGCTGTCATGGGTGTCTCTCCTCCGTGCTGGAGCTGCTTACGTACAGGATAGGCGACCCGCGCAATAGCCCGCGCTTGCAATTAATCAGCGCTTGCAATTATTGTGACCGCTTGTAAGGCGCATACGCAATCTCCAGGGAAGGTGAACCCCATGCCGCTCGCGCTCCTCGCCCTCGCCATCGGGGCGTTCGGTATCGGAACCACCGAGTTCGTGATCATGGGGCTGCTCCCCGAGGTGGCCGCGGACTTCCAGGTCTCCATCCCGACCGCCGGCTATCTCGTCTCGGGCTACGCGATGGGGGTTGTCCTCGGCGCCCCGCTGATGTCCGTGCTCGGTACCCGGATCACCCGCAAACGCATGCTGATGATCCTCATGGGGCTGTTCGTCATCGGCAACGTGGTCTCCGCGACCGCCCCCGTCTTCGGTGTCATGCTCGCCGGCCGCGTGATCGCCTCGCTCGCTCACGGAGCCTTCTTCGGCATCGGATCGGTCGTGGCGGCCGACCTGGTCGCCCCGCACAAGAGGGCCGGGGCCATCGCCATGATGTTCACGGGCCTCACCGTCGCCAACGTCGTCGGCGTACCACTGGGCACCTACATCGGACAGACCGCCGGCTGGCGCACCACGTTCCTCCTCGTCGCCGCCCTCGGTGTCATCGGCCTGCTCGGCGTCGCCAAGCTCGTTCCGGAGCAGCCCCGGCCCCAAGGAGTCCGGCTGCGCCACGAGTTCGCCGCCTTCCGCAACGTGCAGGTACTCCTCGCCATGGCGATGACGGTGCTGGGCTTCGGCGGTGTCTTCGCCGCGATCACCTACATCACGCCGATGATGACCGACATCGCCGGCTACTCGGCCTCGTCCGTCACCTGGCTGCTGGTCCTGTTCGGCCTCGGCATGGTCGGAGGCAACCTGCTCGGCGGCAGATTCGCCGACCGCCACCTGATGCCCCTGCTGTACGTGTCCCTGGGCGCTCTCACCGTGGTCCTGGCGCTGTTCACCCTGACCGCCCACAACAAGATCGCGGCAGCCGTCACCCTCGTCCTGATCGGCGGCTTCGGTTTCGCGACCGTGCCCCCGCTGCAGAAGAGGGTGCTCGACCAGGCGGCCGGTGCTCCGACCCTCGCCTCCGCCGTGAACATCGGCGCCTTCAACCTCGGCAACGCGCTGTCGTCGTGGATCGGCGGCATCGTCATCGCCGCCGGTCTCGGCTACACCGCCCCCAACTGGGTCGGCGCGGTCCTGGCCGCCTCCGCCCTGGTCCTCGCCGTCGTCTCCAGCACCCTGGAGCGTCGCACGGCCGCCCGGAGCCGTTCCGTCGCCGCTCACCTCGCGGAGCCGGCCGCCGCGCCCGCGGCCCGGCGCTGACCCCAGCGCGGGCTTCGCTCCGCTCTCGGCGGACCGCGGACTGCCGTCAGCCGGTCGCCACGCTCAGCGGTGCGAAGCACTGGGTCCAGTCGCCCGGCTGCCGGTCCCCGAGGACCATCACCGTGGTCTCGGAGCCGGGCTGAAGCCCGCGTTCTCCGAGCCAGTCCAGGAGCTCCTGCTGACGGGCGTCGATGTCGGCACGCAGCGGCCGGTCGGTCGCACCGGCCAGCGAGGCCACGAGCAGTTTCGCGGTGGCCGTGTCCCGCGCGACCAGCGGACCGACGACATGGCTGTCCGCGCACGGCCAGAGCGCGGCGTACCCGATCAGCTCACCGCCGTCCTCGGCCACCCGCAGATGGTCGGCGAAGGCGGGGAGGCGGGTCAGGAGGTGTGTCCGGTCGAGCCCGAAGGCGTCCCCGTCCAGCCGGAGCATGGCCTGGAGATCGCCGGCCGAGGCAGGGCGGACCGTGCGTCCCGGCCGAGCCGTCGCGTCCGGACCGCCGGTTCCGGCAGTCGGCCGGAAATGCCCGCTCACGCGCTGGGCGCTGCCCACCGCGGTGAATCCGAGCTTCTCGTAGAGCGGCCGGCCCGAGGCCGTCGCGTAGAGGCTGAGCGGGGCGCCGCCGGTCGTCCCGATCGTCTCGCGCATGAGGTGCCGGGCGACCCCCTGACCGGCGTACCGCTCGGCGACCAGCATCATGCCGATGGCGGCCATGCGGGGGCCGTAGGAGGTCACCACACAGGTGGCCATCAGGCCCTTGCCATCCGGATCGTCGATGCCCAGAGCCGTACCCGCGGTCAGGAGCAGCCCCCAGCGGTGCTCATCACGCGGCCAGCCGCGGTCCTCGCTGAGATCGGCGCAGGGGACCAGATCGTCCCGGGTGAGACGCCGGACGGGTAGGTCGGCGAGCGGGCGGGGCAGTGAGCTGGGCATGAGGGTCAGGCTGTCCGACGCGATGATCGCGCGTCCACCGCTTTAACGGAACTGGCCGAGATCCGCAGCCTCCGGCCCCGCCGGGTCGGGCCCCACGGCTTCAGTACGGAGATTGCCGTGATGAAGAGGTAGGTCGCCGTGGCCACCGACGGGGCGACGACCAGGTTGATGCCGGCCTGGCCGAGCTCCGCCGCCTCGTTGATGCCGGGGCGCAGGGAGAGGACGGACAGCGCTGTCGTGATCAGGGTGAGCCAGAACTTCGTCCAGACCCAGCGGTGGAGCGCCAGCCCCCACGGGGTGCGGAGCGACAGCACCAGGCCGCTGATGAGGGAGAGCAGCGCGACCGGTACGACGAGCCAGTCGCTGAAGATCTTCATGGCGCGGGTGGCGGCCTGCGCGGTGGCCGGGTCCCCGGTCGAGAAGGCGGAGATGGCCAGCGTCAGCAGACCGACGGTGAGTCCGAGCCAGCTGACGGAGATTGCGACGTGTGCGACAAGGAGGCTTCTGCGGGGGCGCCGCTTGAGTGGTTTCACGTGAAACACGGTGCCGGGGGCGGTCCGGCCGGTCATCTGCCCAGGGGAGTATCCGTCCGTACCAGCCTCGGCGTAGCCGGCCGCACGGGGACTCCGCCCGCACCGATCAGCCCAGGTCGGTCGCGTGCATCGCCCGGACACCCTCGATGTTGCCGTCCAGGTAATGCCGCAGAGACAGGGGTACGAGGTGCACGGCGGCGATGCCGACCCGGCTGAACGGCACCCGGACGACGTCGTACTCCCCGCAGGGGGCGTCGATCTCGGGTCCATGGCGCAGGGAGAGGTCCATCGAGTCGAGCCGGCAGACGAAGAAGTGCTGGACCTTGACGCCCTTCACCCCGCTGCCCTCGATGTGTTCCACGGTGTCGACGAAACACGGGACCACATCGGTGATCTTGGCGCCGAGTTCCTCGTCCACCTCGCGGTGCAGGGCGTCGACCACGGTCGCGTCCTCGGGTTCGACCCCGCCGCCCGGCGTGACCCAGTAGGGATCGACCCCCGGCTTGGTGCGCTTGATCAGGATGAGGTCGTCGCCGTCGAGCAGGATGGCGCGTGCGGTGCGCTTGACCACGGGGCGTTCGGTCATGGCAAGAGAGTGGCCCGTTGGACCCCTTCTGAAACACCTGAGGGCTGCCGGACCGTTCTGCGGTCACCAGTCGGCCGCGGCGCGCAGCAGCCACTCGTGCGCGCGAGCGAGATGCGGCAGCGCGAGCGTGCCGGTCCGTGCGGCGAGGAAGTAGGTGCGCAGCGGCGGTACCGGCGGGTCGAGGAGTGCCACCACCTCACCCCGTTCCAGCGCGCCCTCGCAGAGATAGCGGGGCAGGACGGCCAGCCCGGCGCCCGCTGCCGTGCATTCCAGGACGGCCCGGAGATCCGGTGCGATAACGGCCCCGGCGGCTGCGGGCCGGGTGTCGAAGACCGCGGCCCAGTACTGGGAGACCAGCGGGAGGCTCTCGTGCACCTCCACGACCGGCAGCTGTTCCAGGACCACCGGGCCGTTTCGTCGCAGGGTTCCCGGGCCGAGCCGTCCGGCCCAGCGGGGCGCGGCGATCAGTACGTGCTCCTCGTCGCAGAGCGGGGTCGCGGTGAGCAGCCCGCCGCGCGGGCGGGCCGTCACGATGGCCAGGTCGTGGTGTCCGGCGGCCAGCCCCTCCAGCGTCTCGTCGGTGTCAGCGGAGAACGAGCTGCGCAGGGCGAGCCCCTGCGCGATCAGCGGGGTGAGCGCGGGCAGCGCCCGTAGCGAGGTGAACTCCGGCGGACCCGCCAGATGAAGTGTCCGGACGCCCGACTTCTCGTCCAGTTCCGTCTCGGCGATCTCCACCAGCGCGTCCAGATGGGGAGCGGCGCGGTGTGCGAGCTCGTCCCCGATCGTGGTGGGGGTCACGCCGCGGGCCCGGCGCAGGAAGAGGGGGCGGCCCAGCTGGCGCTCCAGTGTGCGTATCTGCGAGGTCACGGCGGGCTGGGAGAGGCCGAGGAGAGCGGCGGCCCGGGTGAACGAACCGGCCCGGTGCACGGTGACGAACGTGCGCAGCAGGGCCAGGTCCATGTCCTGTCCCCTTCCACCGCTGCGACGTGTCGGGCCCGACAACCATAAATATGTCGATAGGCCGCTGCGGCTACTGTGATTGGACACTGACTCAGAGTCAACTAGCCTTGTCATGGCGGTGCTTCGCGTGGGAACGCGGAGGGCCGGGACGGCCCGAGCCACGAGGGGGGAGGCTCGGGCCGTCCGTACCGCACCGGCTGCCGCCGGTACGGCCGCTCAGTGTCCGGCGACCGCCTCGGCCAGCGCCCGTTCCACGTCGGCCAGCAGGTCCGCCGGGTTCTCGGCGCCCACCGAGAAGCGGATGAAGCCCTCCGGCACCGCGTCGCCGCCCCAGCGGGCCCGGCGCTCGGCGGTGGAGCGCACCCCGCCGAAGCTGGTCGCGTCCTCGGCCAGCCGGAGCGCCGAGAGGAAGCGCTCGGCGGTCCCCCGGTCGGCCAGCACGAACGAGACCACGGATCCGAAGCGCCGCATCTGCCGCACGGCCGTCGGGTGCGAGGGGTCGGTGGGCAGTCCGGGGTAACGCAGCCCGGTCACCTCCGGGCGCTCGGTGAGTGCCTCGGCCAGCGCGAGGGCGTTCGCGCACTGCCGCTCGATCCGCAGTTCCAGGGTGGCCAGCGAGCGGTGTGCGAGCCAGGCCTCCATCGGCCCGGGGATCGCGCCGGCCACCTTGCGCCAGCGCCGCACCCCGGCCGCCAGCTCGGGATCGAGGCAGGCCACGTGGCCGAGCAGGATGTCGCCGTGTCCGGTCATGCCCTTGGTGTCGCTGGCCACCGAGAAGTCCGCGCCCAGCTCCAGCGGGCGCTGGCCGAGCGGGGTGGCGAGCGTGTTGTCCACGGCCACCAGCGTCCCGCCCGCGTGCGCGGCCTCCACGAGCCGCCGCACGTCACAGACGTCGAGGCCGGGGTTGGACGGGGTCTCGAGCCACAGGAGCCTGGCGCCCTCCAGGGCGGCCAGCTGGGCATCGCCGCCGGTCGGGGCGGTCCGCACCTCGACCCCGTACGCCTCCAGCTGCGCCCGTACCAACGGGAGTGCCTGGTAACCGTCGTCGGGCAGCACGATCACGTCACCGCTGCGCGCCTGGGACAGCAGTACGGCCGAGACCGCCGCCATCCCGGAGGCGAAGACCGTGGTCTCGACACTCTCCCCCGGCGCTTCCAGCTCACCGATGGCCCGTTCCAGATGGGTCCAGGTCGGGTTGGTGTCGCGGCCGTAGGTGTACGGGCCGGTCGGCTCGCCGGAGAGGTGGAAGTGCGCGGCGAAGACCGGACCGGGGAGAGTCGGCTCGTACTGCTCCGGTTCCGGCAGGCCGGCCCGTACCGCGCGGGTTCCGTCGCCCATGGTGCTCATACTGCGTCCTCGCTTCTCTCCCCGGTCCGTCACCGGTACTGCCTGCACTGTTCCAGGTGCCCGCGGATCAGTCCTCGTCGGGCAGGACTACGTTCAGCGCCCAGGAAACGATCGAGATGATCAGGCCGCCGAGGACGGCGGTCCAGAAGCCGTCGACGTGGAAGCTCAGATCGAACTGGCCGGCCAGCCAGGAGGTGAGCATCAGCATCAGCGCGTTCACCACCAGGGTGAACAGTCCCAGGGTGAGGAGGAAGAGCGGCAGGGTGAGCAGCTTCAGGATCGGCTTTACACAGAAGTTGACCAGGCCGAAGATCAGAGCGACCACGATCAGGGTCAGGACCTTGCGGCCGGTGCTGCCGCCGGTCAGCGTGATGTCCTGGAGCAGCCAGATGGCCACTGCCAGCGCACCCGCGTTGGCGATCGTCTTGACTACGAAATTCTTCATGTGTCTGATCGTGGCAGACACTGATCGGTGGCGGACACCGGCTGGGCAGAGGCAAGGGACGGACAGGCTATGAAGGCATTCAGACTGGACGAGCTGGAGGCGGAGCGGGCCGCCAACGACGGCGCGTATCTGCAGTTCGTCCGTGAACGGAACATGTCTGTCGGCCTGTACGCGCTGAACGCCGGCGAGCTCGATCCGCAGCAGCCGCACAAGCAGGACGAGGTCTACCTGGTCGTCAGCGGGCGCGCGTCGATCACCGTGGGCATGGAAACCACGCAGGTCGGCAGAGGAAGTGTCGTGTATGTGCCTGCCGGGACGGCTCATAAGTTCCACCACATCACCGAGGACCTGCGGGTGATGGTGGTCTTCTCGCCGCCCGAGGGCTGAGAGGACCGGGATACGGAGAGGTCTCTGGGGGGTTCCTGTCTGGGGGATCCCTAAGGGTTCGATCAGGGGAGTTCAAGGGATGCGAGGCCCCCGCCGGCCACCCCTGCCCCTCTAGCATCGAGGCAGGAACTCACAGAGACGAGGTAGGACAGATGGCCGTGCGGGAGATATTCGCGGGAATGCCCTGGTGGGTGAAGTGGATCGCGGTGCCCGTCATCGCGATCATCGTCTTCGGCGGTCTGATCGCCAGCGTGGTCGGCTTCGTCGTCTGGCTGCTCTTCAAGGTCCTGATCATCGTGGTGCTGGTCGGCGGCATCGTCTTCCTCGTGCGGAAGTTCATGTCGTCCTCGTCCTCGTCCTCGTCCTCGTCCTCGTCCTCGTCCTCGCGCGGCGACTGGTAGGCGACCGGCGGACGACCGGTGGCCGCACCACCGGTCGCACGGTTAGCCCAGGTGAGCTAAGCGGAAGACGAAACCGCAACCCTTCAGGACGCTGCGGATAGAGTGGAAATCCGCTGCCGCCGCCTGGGAGAGCACCGTCAGTCACCACCTGACCAGTGGTGGACAGGGCATCCGGCCTCCGGAACCGAACCTGCGGCAGACATGTGGGGGCGGCCTCCACAGGCGGGCTGACCGCCCGTCACCATGCCTGGGGGTGACCGTTGACCACGGCATCGAGTACCGCTGTGCCGACGTTGATCGGATCGGTACAGCGGGCGCTGAGGCTGCTGGAGGCCGTGGGCGCCCATCGCGACGGGGCGCCGGCCAAGCAGCTCGCACGTGAGGCGGGGCTCCCGCTGCCCACCGCCTACCACCTGCTGCGCACCCTCACCCACGAGGGATATCTGCGCCGGGAGAACGGTGTCTTCCTCTTCGGCGAGGCGGCCGAGCGGCTGGTGGGCGACGGCGCTCTGCAGAACCGGCGCAGCCGGATGACCCAGTCCCTGGACCGCTGGCGGGACATCATCGGGGCCCCGGTGTACTGCGCCGTCTACCGCGAAGGCGAGATCGAACTCGTCGCGGTCGCCGACAGTCCGGCCAAACCCGCGGTGGACGAATGGGCCGCCTTCCAGGAGACCGGGCACGCCCACGCGATCGGCCAGTGCCTGCTGAGCCAGCTGGACGAGAAGGCCCGCGAGGACCACCTCGACCGGCACCCGGTGCGTCCGCTGACCCGGTACTCCGTACGCGACCGCTCCGCACTTCTTGAACGGCTGCGGTCCCTGGAGCGGACGGAACCCGTCATCGAGCGGCAGGAATACGCCCTCGGGACGGTGTGCGCGGCCATCCCGATCGCGGCCGGTTTCACGGCTGCGGCGATGGCCATTTCGGTACCTCTCGACCAGGAAGAACGGTTGCTCCCCGCAGTCGAACGACTACGTGGCGAAGTGGCCAGCCTCTTGCGTTCGTTCGTGTTCTCTATCAGTATCTGAAAAATCACTCCTTGTGATCTGCTATCGCGTGCACCACGATGGCGTCAATAGGGCCATGGGGGATCATTCCTGGCCAGATTCATCTACTGCGGGGTTGAACGATGCGCGAGTCGGTTCAAGCTGAGGTCATGATGAGCTTCCTCGTCTCCGAGGAGCTCTCATTCCGTATCCCGGTGGAGCTCCGGTACGAAGTGTGCGATCCGTACGCGATCCGGATGACCTTCCATCTCCCCGGCGATGCCCCGGTCACCTGGGCTTTTGGCCGCGAGCTGCTGCTCGATGGCCTCAATAGCCCCAGTGGCGACGGGGACGTACACATCGGGCCGACCGAGCCCGAAGGACTGTGCGACGTCCACATCCGGCTCCAGGTGGGGGCGGACCGCGCTCTCTTCAGGGCGGGTACGGCACCCCTTGTGGCGTTTCTCGACCGGACGGACAAGCTCGTCCCGCTCGGCCAGGAGTGCACGCTGGGTGACTTCGAGGGCAATCTGGAAGAGGCATTGGGGCGAATTCTGGCCGAGGAGCAGAACGCCGGCTGAGGGGAACCGCCCTCTTGGGTCCCGGGTGCCGGTCGAACACCACACCCGCCGAACGGGTGAATCACTCTCCGTGTGTGACCGTCAGGCCTTCGCCCGTCGCCGTCGTCCTCTGCCACTCCGTACGGGTGCCGAAGCCCCGGCTTCCGCGCCGACCCCCGTACGGTCCGCGGAGACGACCAGTGCCGCGAGCGCGGTGGTCACCGGCACCGAGGCGACCAGCCCGATGGATCCGACCAGCGTCCGCACGATCTCCTCCGCCACCAGCTCGCTGTTGGCCACCGTGCCCACGCCGCTCTGGGCGATCGAGAACAGCAGCAGCAACGGCAGCGCCGCGCCCGCATAGGCGAGCACCAGGGTGTTGACCACCGAGGCGATGTGATCCCTTCCGATTCTGATACCTGCCCGGTAAAGCTGCTTCGCACTCATCGTCGGGTCCGCCTGGTGCAGTTCCCAGACGGCCGATGTCTGGGTGACCGTCACATCGTCGAGCACCCCAAGGGAGCCGATGATGACGCCGGCCAGAAGCAGACCGCTCATGTCGATGTGCGGATACAGGCCGTGGATGAGGCCGGTGCTGTCATCGGTGTTCCCGCTCAGGCCGGCCCAGCCGATGAAGAGCGAGCCGAGCAGCCCGATCAGCAGGAGCGAGATCAGGGTGCCGACGACGGCGACCGAGGTGCGGGCGGTCAGCCCGTGGCAGATGTAGAGGGCGATCAGCATGATGGCGCTGGCCCCGACCACCGCCACGAGCAGCGGATTCGAGCCCTGCAGGATGGCCGGGAGGATGAACAGGGTCAGCACGGCGAACGACAGGGCGAGCGCCACCAGCGCCATGACCCCGCGCAGTCTCCCCACGACGACCACCGCCACGGCGAAGATCCCGGCCAGCAGCGCCATCGGGAACTTCCGGTTCACATCCGTCACGGAGTACTGGAGGTCATGGGGCGCGTCGGGGGCGTACGCGACCACCACGTCCTGTCCCTTCCGCAGCTGTCGCGGTGCGCCGGGCTGGACCACCTCGATGAAGGTGCGCCCCTTGTCCTTGCCGCTCGTGACCTCGACCGTGGCCTTCTCGCAGAGTGCGGCCCCGCCGCCACCGGCCGCCGGGTCCTTCGCCGGCGGGGTCTCGCCATCGACCGGCAGCTGGGCCGCGTTCACGTCCTTGCAGTCGACCTTGTCGATGTTCACCACCTTCGCCTGCTGGGTCTGCCGGTCGAAGCCGACACCGGTCCGTTCGTGCGCCGGCGCACCACCGGGCCAGAGCACCACGAGCCCGACGGCGACCGCGGCCGCGAACGGGATCAGTACGGCTGCGATCACCTTGCGCAGGTGCCTGGACACGGGTGCGGCGGGGCCGTGCGCGTGGGAGTGGGTGTGCTGAGGGGACGGCTGCTCGGGAACGATATGGGGGGACGTCACCGGCCGATCATCGCAAGACGAGCAGGGCCCACTGTTCAGCGCACCCGTGCGGGCGTTAGCGTGGTGGCACCTTTGCACACGCGGGAGCTCGGAGCACCGGGCTGAGAGGGCGCTGATCTCCGTACATCCGTACGGGACAAGCTGCGCCGACCGCCGAACCTGTTACCGGGTAATGCCGGCGTAGGGAGTAGGTCTCATGACCACAGCGGATGCACGCATGCCTGCCTCCAGTCAGAACGACGAGGGCGGTCGGAGCGACGGGGCCGGCCAGAACGACGGGGTGGGCCAGAACAGCGGGGCCGGCCGGAACAACGGGGCCGGTCCGAGCGACAGGTCCGGGAAGTCCATCGGCTGGCACAAGGGGTACGTCCAGGGCTCGCGCCCGGACCTCCGGGTGCCGGTCCGTCAGGTGCACCTCACCAACGGCAAGGACGTGTCGCTGTACGACACGTCGGGGCCGTACACCGATCCCGCCGTCGACACCGATGTGCGGCGCGGACTCGCGCCGCTGCGGGAGAACTGGATCATCGCCCGCGGCGACACCGAGGAGTACGCGGGCCGGGCCGCCCGCCCCGAGGACGACGGGCTCAAGCACACCTCGCCGCGCGGGGGGCTGCGCAATCTGGACGCGGTCTTCCCCGGCCGCCCGCGCCAGCCGCGGCGCAGCCGGGACGGGCGCCCGGTGACCCAGCTCGGGTACGCCCGGCGCGGCGAGATCACCCCGGAGATGGAGTACGTGGCGATCCGGGAGAACGTCACGCCCGAGGTGGTGCGCGAGGAGATCGCCGCGGGCCGGGCCGTGCTGCCGGCCAACGTCAACCACCCGGAGATCGAGCCGATGATCATCGGTAAGCGGTTCCTGGTGAAGGTGAACGCCAACATCGGCAACTCCGCGGTGACGTCCTCCATCGAGGAGGAGGTGGACAAGATGACCTGGGCGACCAAGTGGGGCGCCGACACGGTCATGGACCTTTCCACCGGCCGCAACATCCACACCACCCGTGAGTGGGTACTTCGCAACTCCCCGGTGCCGATCGGCACCGTGCCCCTCTACCAGGCCCTCGAAAAGGTCGACGGCAGGGCGGAGGAGCTGACCTGGGAGATCTACAAGGACACCGTCATCGAGCAGGCCGAGCAGGGCGTCGACTACATGACGGTCCACGCCGGCGTACGCCTCCCGTACGTGCCGCTGACGGCCCGTCGCAAGACCGGCATCGTCTCCCGGGGCGGCTCGATCATGGCCGCCTGGTGCCTCGCGCACCACAAGGAGTCGTTCCTGTACGAGCACTTCGAGGAGCTCTGCACGATCCTCGCCTCCTATGACGTGACGTACTCGCTGGGCGACGGGCTGCGCCCCGGCTCGATCGCGGACGCCAACGACGAGGCCCAGTTCGCCGAACTGCGCACGCTCGGCGAACTGAACGCCGTCGCCAAACGGCTCGGCGTCCAGACGATGATCGAGGGCCCGGGGCACGTCCCGATGCACAAGATCAAGGAGAACATCGACCTCCAGCAGGAGATCTGTGAGGAGGCGCCGTTCTACACGCTCGGCCCGCTGACCACCGATGTCGCTCCGGCGTACGACCACATCACCTCGGGCATCGGCGCCGCGATGATCGCCTGGTGGGGCACGGCGATGCTCTGCTACGTCACGCCCAAGGAGCACCTCGGCCTGCCCAATCGGGACGACGTGAAGACCGGCGTGATCACGTACCGGATCGCTGCCCATGCGGCGGACCTCGCCAAGGGGCACCCGGGGGCGCAGGAGTGGGACGACGCGCTGTCGGACGCCCGCTTCGAGTTCCGGTGGGAGGACCAGTTCAATCTGGCGCTCGACCCGGACACGGCACGGGAGTTCCATGACGAGACGCTGCCGGCCGAGCCGGCGAAGACGGCGCACTTCTGCTCGATGTGCGGTCCGAAGTTCTGCTCGATGAAGATCTCGCACGACATCCGGCGTGAGCACGGTGGCTCGCGGGCGGAGATCGAGGCGGGCATGGCGGAGAAGTCCAAGGAGTTCGCGGCCGCGGGCAACCGGGTCTACCTGCCGATCGCGGACTGAGGCACGGCGCGTCGTACCGGCAGGCTCGCGCCCGGCCGGTACGACGCGCCCGGACCCCCGCCCGGTCAGTCCATCTCGTGTTCCGGTCCGCCGAAATCGGGGCTGGTGAAGTCCGGGCTGGTGAAGGTCGGCCGGGGCGCGGCCGCCGGGCCGTCGTCCGGGCTGGAGAAGTCCGGCCTGCTGTAGCCGATCTTCGGGATCCGGTTGGCCGAGGGGTACGGGGTACGGGCGGCGGGAGCGGCGCCCGGGTCGGCCAGCGCGTCCCGCAGGAACGGCAGGATGCCGCGTTCCAGCAGCGCGTGCCGCCAGGCCTCTCTGGCGCGCGCCACGTCCTCGGGCAGTTCCTCGCCGGGATCGTCGGCGGCCAGCGACGTGGAGCCGTTGCGCAGGGCGGCGACGAGGAGGCCGATGGCGGCGGCGAGCATGGCTGCCGCGGTGAGCGCCACGAACACCCAGCCGACGCCGACCATGGTCCCCGCGAAGGACGGCGGCGGGCTGAGCATCTTCAGGATGTAGCCGACCAGCAGGAAGATCACCGCGGCCGTGCCGGCCAGCACCGGGGCCAGCACGGTGACGACAGCTCCCAGGCCGGCCCCCGACCCGTTGGGGTCGTCGGCGCCGATGAGGCCGGCGGCGTCCTGATCGGGATCGGCCGTGGCGGCCCGCAGCTCCTCGCGGGCCTTCACGTAGTGCTCGTACTCGGTGGCGGCCGTGGCGGTGATCAGGGCGGTGGCGGCCATCGCCATGGTGCGCAGCTGGACCGGGTTGAGCCGTTCACCGATTGCGGCCAGATCTGGTCGTTCATGGGCGTGACGCAGCGCGTCGTCGAGGATCCGCTCGTACTCGGGGCGGTCCTCGGTCAGCAGGTGCGGAGCGCTGTTCATGTGCATCCCCCGATGCTCCGTAGGGCCTGTGTGCCCGATTCAACCGGGCAGTCGGGCGGAAACGGAGGAGAGCCTGCTACTGGTACGCCGATGGTAGAGCGCCCACGGCACAGGGTGACAGGGGGTTTCCGGAAATAGGCCCAGTCGTCGGCACGGTCAGGTCGTTGATGCTCTTCCCCGAGGAGCGTCAGTCATGCAGGGGGAGTTGGACGACCAGTAGCTTTCCGGCCATGGTCACTCCGCCGTCCATGGCGATGGCGAGCCCGTCCGCGTACACGTGCGGGCCGTCCACCAGCGGTCCGGCACTGTCCTCGCCGTCCTCGGAACCGACCTCACCGAGCAGATAGGGAATGGGGCTGTGGCCATGGACGACGCGCCGGCCGCCGTAGGCGGCCATCAGCTGCTGCACGGCCTGCGGGCCCGATTCGTCGCGGAAGGCGAAGCGCTTGGTGAGCTTGCGGAAGAGGTCCCAGCACTCGTCGGCGTCGTTCCGCGTCAGGATGGCGTGCACTGTGTCGTTGACGTCCTCGATGGTGGTGCCGTAGTCGAGGTACGCCGTGGTGTCCGAGTGCATCAGCAGATGCCCGTCCTCCTCGACGACCGCGTCGAGCCGGGACATCCACTGGAGGTGGACGTCCTGGAGCCGCTCCATGTCGCTCTTCTGGCCGCCGTTGAGCAGCCAGGCGGCCTGGAAGGTGGCGGTGCCGGCGCCCGAGTTCACCGGGGTGTCGGAGAACCGCTTGGCGCCGAGGAGCAGCAGCTCGTGGTTGCCCATCAGGGCCTTGCAGTAGCCGCCGGCCGCCGCGGCCTCCGCGGACAGCCGCATCACGAGGTCGATGACGCCGATGCCGTCGGGTCCCCGGTCGGTGAAGTCACCGAGGAACCAGAGCCGCGCGTTGCCCGCGGACCAGTTGCCGTCGCCGTCGATCAGGCCCTGTTCGGTGAGGGCGGCGTACAGCTCGTCCAGATAGCCGTGGACGTCACCGACCACGTACAGGGGACCGAGCTCCGGATCCTGGGCGGGCCGCGGTTCGGGAACGGCCCGCACCTGGACGGTGGCCTCGCGGGTGATCACCGGAAGGTCGCGTGCGGTGGGGGTGTACCCCTCCGGCGTCTCGCCCTCCGGGAAAGCGTTGCCCGGGTGCGGAGACGCCGGCGGTGCCGGGGACTGCGCATAGGGCGGTACGCGGAAGTCGCGCAACGTCGCCGTCCGCACCGCGGGTTCCTGACCGGCCCCCTGTGTCATCGACCCCTCCACCACCGTCGCGCCGCCGTACACCTGACGGGCCCTGCTGGTCGGGGCGGTCCGCGGTGTCGTCCGCCCATCATAGGAATGCGAATCGTGCTCTGTGACGCACCAGGGGTGGTGAATCCGAACGCACGCCGGGTTCGCCGGTCGATTGATCCCAATTGGTCTGATCAATCCCCTGCCGGAGAGCGCGGCGCGCTGACCGTGGTGCGGGGCGGACGGCGCTGGGAGGAGGTGCGGACGATGAGTTCCGTCGGTATCACCTGCTCCACCGGGCCGTCGTGCTCGACGCCTTCGATGGCGTCGATGAGCAGCTGCACGACCGCCGTGCCGATCCTGCGCGGTTTGAGCGAGAGGGTGGTGATGGGCGGTTCGGTCGTCGCGTAGACGGTGGACTCGCTGCAGCAGACCAGCAGCAGGTCCTCAGGGACGCGCAGGCCGTACCGGCGGGCCGCCGCGAGCAGATCGGTGCCGTTGGGGTCGAAGAGCCCGTAGACGGCGTCAGGGCGGTCCGGACGGGCCAGCAGGCGGTCGGCGGCCACCGCGCCCGCGCACGGGTCGTGGGCCGGGTAGGACTCGTACACCGGGTCCTGGCCGACCCGCTCGCACCAGTGGAGGTACGCGGTGGTGGACAGCCGGGTGTACGTGTCCGTGGTGGTGCCGGTGAGCAGCCCGATACGGCGGGCCCCGGCGGCGGCGAGATGGTCGAGGAGGTCGAGCACGGCGGCCCGGTGGTCGTTGTCCACCCAGGCGGTGACCGGGAGGGTCCCGGCCGGCCTGCCGTCGGAGACGACGGGCAGCCCCTGGCGGACGAGTTCGGTGACGACCGGGTCCTGGTCGGAGGGGTCGATGACGACGGTGCCGTCGAGGGCGACGTTCGACCAGACGTCGTGGCGTGAGGTGGCGGGCAGGATGACGAGGGCGTAGCCGCGGGCCAGCGCGGCGGAGGTGGCCGCTCTGGCCATCTCCGCGAAGTACGCGAATTCGGTGAAGGTGAAGGGTTCGTCCCCGTAGGTCGTCACGGTCAGGCCGATCAGGCCGGACTTGCCGGTACGGAGGGTTCGGGCCGCGGCGGAAGGGCGGTAGCCCAGGCGCTCGGCGACCTCGCGGACATGGCGGCGGGTGGCGTCCGGGAGCCTGCCCTTGCCGTTGAGCGCGTCGGAGACGGTCGTGATGGAGACTCCGGCGGCGGCGGCCACATCCCGGATGCCTGCTCGTCCCCGCCTGCCGCCGCGCCGGGGGGTCTCCGTCCGGCTCACCTGGTGCTTCCCTGCTGCTGTCATGGCGAGCCGATAGTAGGGCTCGCACGGGCAGTTGGTCCGATCGCATATGCACGCGTTGACAGGCACGTTTCTGCATGATCATTTAATGCCAATGGCCTTGGTAATCAAGGGTGTTGTCCGTTGAGACCATCATGTGTCGGGCGTCGGACCGGATGGGCCTGTCGTAGGTGTGATGTCTCGAAGAGGTCTCAACTCACCTCTTCGGGGGACGCGCGCTACGGAGTGAGCCACCGGCGCGCGCCAGGGCGAGGAGCGCTCCCCCTCATTCCGGGGCCCACCGGACGAATCCCCGGTCCTGCCATTCGCAGCGGCGCCCAATCCTCTTAAGGTGAGCAGTATTGATGTGTACGGACGGTCGAGGAGGACCCGCGGTGAGCGAGACGAGCCCCAAGTTGCGTGCCGAGCTGGACGGCGTTCCCGCCTACGTGCCGGGCAAGCCGGCCGCGGCGGACGGACCGGCCGCGTTCAAGCTGTCCTCCAACGAGAACCCGTATCCGCCGCTGCCGGGGGTGATGGAGTCCGCGATGGCCGCTGCCGCGCACTTCAACCGCTACCCGGACATGGCGTGCACCGGTCTGATGAACGAACTGTCCGACCGTTTCGGTGTGCCGGTCTCGCACCTGGCCACCGGCACCGGCTCTGTCGGGGTGGCGCAGCAGCTGCTCCAGGCCACCTCCGGGCCGGGCGACGAGGTCATCTACGCCTGGCGCTCCTTCGAGGCGTACCCGATCATCACCCAGGTCAGCGGCGCGACGTCGGTGAAGGTGCCGCTGACCGGCGGTGAGGTGCACGACCTGGACGCGATGGCGGACGCGATCACGGACCGGACCCGGATGATCCTCGTCTGCAATCCGAACAACCCGACCGGCACCGTGGTGCGCCGGGCCGAGCTGGAGCGCTTCCTGGACCGGGTGCCGGGCGATGTGCTCGTGGTGCTGGACGAGGCGTACAAGGAGTTCATCCGCGACGCGGACGTGCCGGACGGCATCGAGATCTACCGGGACCGGCCCAATGTCGCGGTGCTGCGGACGTTCTCCAAGGCCTACGGGCTGGCGGGGCTGCGGGTCGGCTTCGCGGTGGCCCACGAGCCGGTGGCGGCCGCGCTGCGCAAGACGGCGGTGCCGTTCGGGGTGAGCCAGCTCGCCCAGGACGCGGCGGTCGCCTCGCTGCGCGCCGAGGACGAACTGCTGGGCCGGGTGGGGTCTTTGGTGTGCGAGCGGGAGCGGGTGCACAAGGCGCTGGTGGGGCAGGGGTGGACAGTGCCGGAGTCCCAGGCGAACTTCGTCTGGCTGCGGCTGGGGGACCGTACCGTCGACTTCGCCGCGGTCTGCGAGAAGGCCGGTGTGGTGGTCCGGCCGTTCGCGGGCGAGGGCGTGCGGGTCACGATCGGTGAGGACGAGGCGAACGACCTGTTCCTGAAGGTGGCGGAGTCGTACCGCAAGGAGCTGTAGCTCCAGGAGATCCAGGGCTGTGGTCCCGGGCCCCAGGGCTTGGTCCCGGGAGACCCGGGGCTGTGGTGCCAGGAGAGCCAGCCCCCGGAACCGGCCTGTCGGGCCCCGTATCTCGTGCGCGAGGCGCGGGGCCCGTTCGCGTGTCCGGCCCGGCGGTGTGGACGGGGCCGGACCGATGCGGGGCTGTCTGCTTCGAGGGGGAATGGCCGCTGCCTTCCGAAGGGGGTACCCCCCGCGAAGATCCCGAAAGTCTGTGCGCCATAATTGCTTGTGAATGTGAACGCGTTCACAAGCGTGTCCTGGTTCCTCCCATGATCAGTCGGATTCAAAGGACAAAATGCCGGTGCAACTACGGCGACGTAAGGAGAAGACGACGTGGAGCTAGCTCTGGCGCCGGAGACCCTGGCGCGATGGCAGTTCGGAACGACCACCGTCTACCACTTCCTCTTCGTTCCCCTGACGATCTCGCTCGCCGCGCTCACCGCGGGCCTGCAGACCGCATGGGTGCGGACGGACAACGAGAAGTACCTCAGGGCCACGAAGTTCTGGGGGAAGCTCTTCCTGATCAACATCGCCATGGGCGTCGTCACCGGCATCGTCCAGGAGTTCCAGTTCGGTATGAACTGGTCGGACTACTCGCGGTTCGTCGGGGACATCTTCGGAGCCCCACTGGCGTTCGAGGCGCTGATCGCGTTCTTCTTCGAGTCGACCTTCATCGGTCTGTGGATCTTCGGCTGGGACAAGCTGCCGAAGAAGATCCACCTCGCCTGTATCTGGATGGTCTCGCTCGGCACCGTCCTCTCCGCGTACTTCATCCTGGCGGCCAACTCCTGGATGCAGCACCCGGTCGGCTACCGCATCAACAAGGAACGCGGACGCGCCGAGCTCACCGACTTCTGGCACGTGCTCACGCAGAACACCGCGCTCGCCCAGTTCTTCCACACCATCACGGCGGCCTTCCTGGTCGGCGGCGCGTTCATGGTCGGCATCGCCGCCTTCCACCTGGCCCGCAAGAAGCACATCCCGGTGATGCGGACCTCGCTGCGGCTGGGGCTGATCACCGTGGTGGTCGCCGGTCTGCTCACCGCCGTCAGCGGTGACCAGCTGGGCAAGGTGATGTTCAAGCAGCAGCCGATGAAGATGGCGGCGGCCGAGGCGCTGTGGGACGGCCAGAACTCCGCGCCCTTCTCGATCTTCGCGTACGGAGATGTCAGCAAGGGACACAACTCCGTCGAGATCTCGGTCCCCGGAATACTGTCCTTCCTCGCCGACGACAACTTCAACTCCTACGTCCCCGGCATCAACGACATCAACAAGGCCGAGCAGGAGAAGTACGGGCCCGGCGACTACCGGCCCAACATCCCGGTCGCCTTCTGGAGCTTCCGCTGGATGATCGGCTTCGGGATGGCGTCCTTCGCCCTCGGCATCCTGGGACTGTGGCTGACCCGGAAGAAGTTCATGCTGCCACCGGGGATGCGGACGGGTGAGGACGAAGTGCCGCATCTGGTCCTGTTCAAGAACAAGGCGCTGAGCCCCAAGCTCGCCAAGTGCTACTGGATCGTCGCCCTGTGGACCCTGCTCTTCCCGCTGATCGCCAACTCCTGGGGCTGGATCTTCACCGAGATGGGCCGTCAGCCCTGGGTCGTCTACGGCGTGCTCCAGACCCGCAACGCGGTCTCCCCCGGCGTCTCGCAGGGCGAGGTGCTCACCTCGATGATCCTCTTCACACTGCTCTACGCGGCGCTCGCCGTGGTCGAGGTCAGGCTGCTCGTGAAGTACATCAAGGCCGGGCCCCCGGAGCTCACGGACGACGACCTCAACCCGCCCACCAGGATCGGCGGCGACCATGACGACGCCGACCGGCCCATGGCCTTCTCCTACTGAGAGCGCAGGAGCCGAGAGATGGAACTCCACGACGTCTGGTTCGTGCTCATCGCCGTCCTCTGGACCGGCTACTTCTTCCTGGAGGGATTCGACTTCGGGATCGGTGTGCTCACCAAGCTGCTGGCCCGCGACCGCAAGGAACGACGGGTCCTGATCAACACGATCGGGCCCGTCTGGGACGGCAACGAGGTCTGGCTGCTCAGCGCGGGCGGAGCGACCTTCGCCGCGTTCCCCGAGTGGTACGCCACGCTGTTCTCCGGGTTCTACCTGCCGCTGCTGATCATCCTGCTCTGCCTGATCGTGCGCGGTGTCGCCTTCGAGTACCGCGCGAAGCGGCCCGAGGAGAAGTGGCAGAACAACTGGGAGAACGCGATCTTCTGGACCTCGCTGATCCCCGCCTTGCTCTGGGGCGTGGCCTTCGGGAACATCGTGCGCGGCGTGAAGATCGACGCGGACATGGAGTACGTGGGCAACTTCTGGGATCTGCTCAATCCGTACTCGATCCTCGGCGGGCTGGTCACGCTCTCCCTGTTCACCTTCCACGGGACGGTGTTCGCGGGGCTCAAGACGGTCGGCGACATCCGGGTCAGGGCTCGCGCGCTGGCCCTGAAGCTGGGCGCGGTCACCGCGGTGCTGGCCCTGGGCTTCCTGATCTGGACCCAGGCCGACAACGGCGACGGCTGGAGCCTGATCGCGATGATCATCGCCGTGGTCTCCCTGGTCGGGGCGATCGGCGCCGTCGCGGCGGGTCGCGAGGGATGGTCCTTCGCCTTCTCCGGTGTGACCATCACGGCCGCGGTCGCGATGCTCTTCCTGACGCTCTTCCCGAACGTCATGCCGTCCTCGCTGAACGATGCCTGGAGCCTCACGGTCACCAACGCCTCGTCCACTCCCTACACCCTGAAGATCATGACCTGGTGCGCGGGGATCGCCACACCCGTGGTGCTGCTGTACCAGGGCTGGACCTACTGGGTGTTCCGCAAGCGGATCGGTACGCACCACATCGCCGACGCGCACTGAACGCGCAACCACATCGATGCGCGTGTGGAGCGCACCACATCGCTGACGCGAACTCGAACGCGCTGAACGCGGTGCACGCACGCAACGCAGTGAATGCCTTCCTGACCGAGCCGAGTCCCCTGGGGTGTTTCACGTGAAACCGATCGACCCGCGTCTGCTCCGCCACGCCCGTGCCACCCGCCTCTTCCTGGTGGCCGTGGTGGTACTCGGACTGGCCGGAGCGGCGCTGGTCATCGCCCAGGCGATGCTCGTCGCCGAAGTGGTGGTGGGCGGCTTCGAGGACGGGCTCACCGGGTCCGGACTGCGTACGCCGCTCCTGCTGCTCGCGGCGGTCGCGCTCGGCCGGGCCCTGGTCTCCTGGCTCACCGAACTGGCCGCCCACCGGGCCGGTGCGGCCGTCAAGTCGGAGCTGCGCGGCCGGCTGCTCGACCGGGCGGCGGCGCTGGGACCGGAATGGCTGAGCGGGCAGCGCACCGGCTCGCTGGTGACGCTCGCCACCCGGGGCATCGACGCGCTGGACGACTACTTCGCGCGGTATCTGCCGCAGCTCGGGCTCGCCGTGGTGGTGCCGGTGGCGGTGCTCGCCAGGGTGGTCACGGAGGACTGGATCTCGGCGGCGATCATCGTCGTCACCCTGCCACTCATCCCGCTCTTCATGATCCTGATCGGCTGGGCGACCCAGTCGCGGATGGACCGCCAGTGGCGACTGCTCTCGCGGCTCTCCGGCCACTTCCTCGACGTGGTCGCCGGGCTGCCGACGCTGAAGGTCTTCGGCCGGGCCAAGGCCCAGGCCGAGTCCATCCGCACCATCACCTCGCAGTACCGGCTGGCGACCGTACGCACGCTGCGGATCGCCTTCCTGTCGTCCTTCGCCCTGGAGCTGCTGGCGACCCTCTCGGTGGCCCTCGTCGCCGTCACCATCGGCATGCGGCTGGTCCACGGCGAACTGGACCTCTACACCGGCCTGGTGGTGCTGATCCTCGCGCCGGAGGCCTATCTGCCGCTCCGGCAGGTCGGGGCGCAGTACCACGCCGCGGCCGAGGGCCTCTCGGCCGCGGAGGAGATCTTCTCGGTCCTGGAGACCGAGCCGCCTACCGGCGGTACACGGGAGGTTCCGCCGTCACCGCGACTGGAGCTCCAGGGCGTGACCGTCCGGCACCCGGGGCGCACCGAGCCCTCGCTCGCCGGGGCCTCGCTGGTGGTGGAGGAGGGGGAGACCGTCGCCCTGGTCGGCCCGAGCGGCGTGGGCAAGTCCACCCTGCTGAACGTGGTGCTGGGATTCGCCGCACCGGACGAGGGGCGGGTACGGGTCGGCGGAACCGATCTGGCGGACCTCTCCCCCGAACGCTGGCGTGAGCGGATCGCGTGGGTCCCGCAGCGCCCGCACCTCTTCGCCGGCACGATCGCGGAGAACGTCCGGCTGGCCCGGCCGGAGGCGGACGACAGTGCGGTGACGGCCGCACTGCGCGACGCCGGGGCGTACGACTTCGTGGCGGCCCTGCCGGACGGCGCCGCCACCCTGCTCGGTGAGGACGGCGCGGGCCTCTCCGCGGGACAGCGGCAGCGTCTGGCGCTCGCCCGCGCGTTCCTCGCCGACCGGCCGGTGCTGCTGCTCGACGAGCCGACCGCGAGCCTGGACGGTGAGACGGAGGCGGGCATCGTCGAGGCGGTACGCCGACTGGCGGCCGGGCGGACCGTGCTGCTGGTGGTGCACCGGCCGGCGCTCCTCTCGGTCGCCGACCGGGTGGTGACGCTGGAGCCGGGACCGGCGGACGGACCGGCCGGGCCCGCTGTCGCCGCCGTGGTACCGCGCCAGGCAGCGGCCCCCGGCGACCTCATCGGCGGCGAGGCGGCGCGGGAGCCCGAGGTGCCGCGGGACACCGCGGCCCGGACCGGGCACGTGCTGGCCCGGGTCAGGGAGGCCGCCGGGGCACAGCGCGGCCGGCTCGCGCTCGCCCTGCTGCTGGGCAGCCTCGCGCTGGGCTCCGCGGTCGGCCTCATGGCCGTTTCCGGCTGGCTGATCTCCCGCGCCTCCGAACAGCCCCCGGTGCTGTACCTGATGGTCGCGGTGACGGCGACCCGCGCCTTCGGCATCGGACGGGCGGTCTTCCGCTACGCCGAACGCCTCGTCTCGCACGACGCGGTGCTCAGGATGCTCGCCGCGCTGCGCGTCGACGTCTACCGGGGCCTGGAGCGCATCGCGCCCGCGGGACTGCGCCGGACCCGGCGCGGGGATCTGCTCTCGCGGCTCGTCGCTGATGTGGACGCCCTCCAGGACTACTGGCTCCGCTGGCTGCTGCCCGCCGGAACCGCGCTCTTCGTCGGCGCGGCCGCCGCCGGATTCACCGGCTGGCTGCTGCCCGAGGCGGGCGTCGTGCTCGCCGCCGGACTGCTGCTCGCCGGGGTCGGCGTCCCGCTGATCAGCGGCGCCTGTGCCCGGCGCACCGAACGCCGGCTGGCGCCCGCCCGCGCCGAGCTGGCGACCCGGATCACCGACCTGCTGGGCGGGACCGCCGAACTGACCGTCGCGGGCGCGCTGCCCGCACGCTCGGCCCGGACCCGGGAGGCCGACGGCGTCCTCACCCGGATCGCCTCCCGGGCGGCGACCGCCACCGCGCTCGGCGGCGGACTCACCGCGCTGATCGGCGGCCTCACCGTGGTCGCCGCCGCGCTCGTCGCCCTCCCCGCGGTGGCCGACGGCCGGCTGGCCGGGGTGGAGCTCGCCGTCGTCGTCCTCACCCCGTTGGCCGCCTTCGAGGCCGTCACCGGTCTCCCGCTCGCCGTCCAGTACCGGCAACGGGTCAAGCGCAGCGCGGAGCGGGTGTACGAGGTGCTCGACGCCCCGGTGCCGGTGCGCGAACCCGCCGTCCCGGCCGAGGCGCCTGCGTCGCCCTTCCCGCTGGAGGTACGGGGTCTGTCCGCCCGGTACGCGGGAGCGGAGCACGACGCCCTGGGCCGCGTGGACCTCACGCTGGAGGCCGGAAAGCGCATCGCGGTCGTGGGTCCCTCGGGTTCCGGGAAGACCACGCTCGCCCAGGTGCTGCTCCGCTTCCTGGACGCGCGGGCGGGGACGTACCGGATCGGAGGCGTGGAGGCCTCCGCGCTGGACGGGGACACGGTCAGGCGTTTCGTCGGGCTGTGCGCGCAGGACGCCCACATCTTCGACAGTTCCATCCGGGAGAACCTGCGTCTCGCCCGTACCGGAGCGAGCGACGCGGAGCTGTGCGACGCGCTCGCACGGGCCCGGCTGCTCGACTGGGCCCAGGCGCTGCCGGACGGGCTGGACACCCTGGTCGGTGAGCACGGCGCCCGCCTCTCCGGCGGCCAGCGCCAGCGGCTCGCGCTGGCCAGAGCGCTGCTGGCGGACTTCCCCGTGCTCGTTCTGGACGAGCCCGCGGAGCACCTCGACCTGCCGACCGCCGACGCGCTGACGGCCGACCTGCTGGCGGCCACCCGGGGGCGCACGACGGTGCTGATCACCCACCGGCTCGAAGGCCTGGACGCGGTCGACGAGGTGGTGGTCCTGGACGCGGGAGCGGTGGTGCAGCGAGGCCCGTACGCGGCTCTCGTGGCGGTGGACGGTCCGCTGAGCCGGATGCTGGCGCGCGAGCGCGAGACGGTACGGGAGCCGGAGGGGGCGTCGCCGGGCGTGCGGGTCTGAGGGGCTGAGGATCTGCGGGCCTGCGGGCCTGCGGGCCCGCGGGCCCGCGGGCCTGCGGGTCTAAGGGTCTGAGGGGCTGAGGGGCCCCGCCGGGCTTCGGCTTCCCCTGACAACCCGGCTTCGACTTTCCCCAATAAAAGGGACTAACTACGCTCTGGGTATGTCAGAGCAGGGTCCGAAGGACTCGAAGGATTCGAAGCACCGGGAGCAGCCGAAGGAATCGGCGCGTCCCGGGGATCCCGAGCACACCGCGCGCCCGGAGGGGCCGCTCGAAGCCGCGACGGAGGCGACCCGCAGTCTGCGGGGGCTGTCCACCGAACTCACCGCCCGCGTACCGCAGCTGCTGGAAGCCATGCGGTCCGTCGGCACCGGGCTCGAACTGCACACCACCCTCGACCGGATCTGCGAGACGGCGGCCGAACTGGCCCACGCCCGCTACGCGGCCATCGGCGTCGTGGACGAAGAGGGCAGGGGCCTCTCCGACTTCGTCACCCATGGAGTCCCGGAGTCGGTGGCGCGCGAGATCGGCCACCGGCCGGACGGACACCGGGGGCTGCTCGGCGCGCTGATCCACGACCCCCGCCCTGTGCGGCTCGCCGATCTGACGGCCGATCCGCGGTTCGCCGGATTCCCGCCGGGCCACCCCCCGATGCGGACGTTCCTCGGCGTTCCGATCCGGGTGCAGGGCGAGATCTTCGGCAATCTCTATCTGTCCGAGAAGGAAGGCGGGGGCGAGTTCACCGACTACGACCTGCACATGGTGCGGGTGCTGGCCACCGAGGCGGGCATCGCCATCGGCAATGCCCGGCTGTACGAGGCCGCCCGGCAGCGAGAGCGGTGGATCGACGGCTCGGTGGCCGTGACCACCGCCCTGCTCTCCGGCGGGGACGCCGACGACGCGCTCGCGGTCGTGGCCGAACAGGCCCGCCACCTCGCCGCCTCGGCCGCCGGGATCGTGCTGCTGCCCGCCGAGGACGGCGGCCTGGAGATCGTCGCCGTGTCCGAGACGGAGCCGACCGGGGCGCTCGGGGTGATCATCCCGGCGCAGAGTCCGGTGGTGGGGATGCTGCTGGGCGGCGAGGCCGTCTTCGTGGACGACTCGGCCACCGACTCCCGCATGATCACCACGCTGGCGGACCGGTTCGGGCCGAGCATGCTGCTTCCGCTGCACAGCGGTGGCCGGGTGCTCGGGGCGCTCGCCACCCCGCGCGCCCGGGGCGGCCGGCCGTTCACGGAGACGGAGCGGACCCTCGCCGCCCAGTTCGCCTCGCAGGCGGCGCTGGCGCTGATGATGGCGGAGGCGCAGCGGGACCGGGAGCGGCTCGCGGTCTACGAGGACCGCGACCGGATCGCCCGCGACCTGCACGACCTGGTCATCCAGCGGCTGTTCGCCACCGGGATGATGCTGGAGAGCGCTCAGCGCCGGTCGCAGGTGCCGGAGGTGCAGACCGGCGTCGGCCGTGCGGTCGACGAGCTGGACGTGACCATCCAGGAGATCCGTACCGCCATCTTCGCGCTGCAGCAGGAACCGGCCGAGGCACCGTCCGGGCTGCGCACCCGGGTGCTGCGTGAGATCAACATGGCGGCGGTCCCCCTGGGCTTCAAGCCTTCGCACCGGTTCGTCGGTCCGGTCGACGCGCTGGTCGGCGAGCTGGCCGGGAAGAACCTGATCGCGGCGTTGCGGGAGGCTCTCTCCAATGCCTTCCGGCATGCCGTGGCGTCCCGGATCGATGTGGTCGTGGACGCGACCGCCACGCTTCCCGACGGGCGGGACGCGGTGCGGCTCACGGTCGCGGACGACGGCGTGGGCATCCCGCCGGGCGGCCGGCGCAGCGGACTGCGGAATCTGGCCCGCCGGGCGGAGTCGCTGGGCGGGGCCAGCTGGTTCGGACCCGGCCTGGGGGAGGACGGCGGCGGTACGGCGGTGGTGTGGCAGGCACCGCTGTGACGGCCCGGTGCGCACCGCCATGCGGGCGCGCTCGCGCTTGCTCGGCGGTCACTGCCGTGCGTGCGGGCTTGCGCTCGATCGGTGGTTACTGGCGTGCGTGCGGGCTCGTGCTTGCTCGGCGGTCACTGCCGTGGGTGCGTGCGGGCTCGCGCTTGCTCGCCGGTTACTGCCGTGCGTGCGGGCTTGCGCTCGATCGGTGGTTACTGGCGTGCGGGAGGTCGCGCTTGTTCGATGGTCCACTGTCGTGCAGGGGGTCGCGCTTGTTCGGTGGTCACTGTCGTGCGGGGAGTTCGCGCTCGTTCAGTGGTCACTGCGGGAGAGCGCCCGCTGCGCGATGATGCGCTCGATGACGACCGCGACGCCGTCCTCGTTGTTGGTGGCCGTGCGGCCGGTGGCCGCCGCCAGAGCGGCCGGATGGGCGTTGCCCATCGCGTAGGAGGTGCCGGCCCAGCTCAGCATCTCCACGTCGTTGGGCATGTCACCGAACGCGACGACCTCGGCGGGCGAGACGCCACGCTCGGCGCAGCACAGCTCCAGCGTGCTGGCCTTGGAGACGCCGGGACCGCTCACCTCCAGGAGCGCGCTCGGGCTGGACCGGGTGAACGAAGCCCGGTCGCCCGCGGTGTCACGGGCCAGGGCGAGGAAGTCGTCCGGGGCCAGCTCGCCGTGGTGGGCGAGGAGCTTCAGCACGGGTGCGCCGGTGCCGGGCGTCTCCTCGCGGAGCAGCTTCTCCGCGAGGGCCACGGTGGCGCCGGGGTGGAGGTGGAAGGCCGGGTAGGCGGGCTCGTAGTGGATACCGGTGGTCAGCTCGACGGCGAAGGAGGTGCCGGGGGCGGCCGTGCGCAGCGTGTGCACGACGTCGAGGGCGGCCTCCCGCTCCAGGGCGCGGACCTTCAGCAGCCGGCCGCCGTCGTGCAGGTCCGCGACGGCGGCGCCGTTGGCGCAGATCGCCAGCCCGTGGCCGTGGACGTGGTCGCTGACGACACCCATCCAGCGGGCCGGGCGGCCGGTGACGAAGAAGACCTCGATCCCGGCCTCCTCCGCGGCGGCGAGCGCCGCGACCGTACGGTCCGAGACGGTCTTGTCGTCGCGCAGGAGGGTGCCGTCCAGGTCGGTGGCGATCAGCCGGGGAGCGGCGGGGAGAGGGTGATCGGTAGCTGAGGTCACCGTTCCATTCTCACGTACCGGGGTGCACGGGCGTGCGTAGGGGCGCACATCTGAGTGAGCGCGCCTCTGAGCAGGAGGTATTCCTCCGGCATATGCCCTTCGTTCCACTTGCGCCACGGCGGCCGGACTGGACATCCTGCCGGGGCGATCCGCGTGGCTGTTTCCGAGGACCTGATGGGGAGAGCGAAAGTGCGACTGTCTTTGACGGAGCTGCGGTCCAGGGGCGCCGCGTTCCGGGAACTGCACAACGGGCCCGACCCCTTCGTGATCCCGAACCCGTGGAACGCGGGCACCGCCCGGATTCTGGCCGGGCTCGGGTTCTCGGCGCTCGCGACGACCAGTGCCGGTCTCGCCGTCGCTCTCGGCCTGCCGGACGGCGCGAATCTGCTGGACCGCGACCTGGTGCTCGCGAACGCCGGTGAGATCGCCGCCGCGACGCCGCTGCCGGTCTCCGCCGACCTGGAGAGCGGCTTCGCGCAGACCCCGGACGGCGTTGCCGAGACCATTCGCGCCGCGGCGGAGGCGGGGCTGGTGGGCGGCTCGGTCGAGGACGCCACCGGGCTGCCCGGTGATCCGGTCCGTCCGCTCGCGGAGGCGGTGGACCGGGTGGCGGCGGCGGTGGAGGCGGCGCGCGGACTGCCCTTCCCCTTCACCGTCACCGCACGCGCCGAGAACTTCCTCTACGGGCGCCCCGACCTCGACGACACGGTCCGTCGTCTGCAGGCGTACGAGGAGGCGGGTGCCGACGTCCTGTACGCGCCAGGACTGCCGTCGGCCGAGGCGGTGCGCACCGTGTGCACCTCGGTCGGGCGGCCGGTCAACGTCCTTGCGGGGAGCCAGCAGCCGGCGTTGGACGTGGCAGCGCTCGCGGCCTGCGGAGTGCGCCGGATCAGCCTCGGTTCGACCCTGTCCCGGGCCGCGCTGGGCGGATTCGTCCGGGCGGCCCGCGAGGTGCTCGACCACGGGACCTTCGACTTCGCCGCACAGGCCCCGCCGTACGGAGACGTGAACCGGTGGATGACAGGTCCGCGCGACGTCCGGTGACCGGCGGCCGGGCTCCGGCGGCAAGCTTCCCCGGGCGGCCCGGCCGGTCCCCGGCACGTAGGCTCGGATCATGAGTCTGCGCCTGAGCACCGTGATCCTCCCCGTCGACCGCTGGCACGAGGGAGGCCGGGCGAAGTGGCAGCGCGCCGAGGAGCTCGGCTTTCACACGGCGTATACCTACGACCACCTCTCCTGGCGCACCTTCCGGGACGGCCCCTGGTTCGGCGCCCTGCCCACCCTCACCGCCGCCGCGACGGCCACCACCCGTCTCCGGGTGGGAACCCTCGTCACATCCCCGAACTTCCGTCATCCGGTTCCGCTCGCCAAGGAGCTGATCTCCCTCGACGACATTTCCGGCGGACGGCTCACGCTGGGGATCGGGGCGGGCGGGGACGGCTTCGACGCCACAGCGATGGGGCAGAAGGCGTGGACGCCGCGCGAGCGCGCCGACCGCTTCGGGGAGTTCGTGCCGCTGCTCGACCGGCTGCTCACCGAGGACGCGGTGACGCAGGAGGGGGCCTTCTACTCGGCGGTCGAGGCCCGGAACATCCCGGGCTGCGTACAGCGTCCCCGGCTGCCCTTCGCCGTCGCCGCCACCGGCCCGCGCGGGCTCGGGCTCGCCGCCCGGTACGGGCAGGCGTGGGTGACCACGGGCGACCCGAAGCTGTACGAGGAGGGCACACCGGCGCAGTCGGACGAGGCGCTGCGCGGGCAGGTACTGAGGCTCGGGGCGGCGTGCGGGAAGGCCGGGCGGGACGTGGCCGAGCTGGACAAGGTGCTGCTCACGGCGTTCACCCCGGACCGCTCCAGGATGCTTGATTCGGTGGACGCCTTCGTGGACTTCGCGGGCCGGCACCGGGAGATCGGCTTCACCGAGATCGTGGTCCACTGGCCGATCCCGGACTCCGGCTTCGCCGCCGATCAGGGCGTCTTCGAGCGCATCGCGACGGAAGCCGTCCAGCAGCTGGGCTGAACTGCCGCTGTCCCGTTTCCGAGGGGATGAGGAGACGGCTCCGGACCACCGGGGCCCTCCCGCCGCCCCGGGTCAGCCGGGCAGCCGCAGGTACTCCGGGGGCACCGCGTCGGTGAGCCAGACCCCGTTGGCGCTGACGCGGAAGGTGTGACCGGCCAGGTGCATCGCGCCGGTGTCCACGGACAGCACGACGGGCCGGCCGCGCCGGGCTCCGACGCGGTGCGCCGTCTCACGGTCCGGCGAGAGGTGTACGTGGGTGCGGTTCATCGGACGCAGCCCCTCGCTGCGGATCGCGTCCAGGAACCGGCCGACCGTGCCGTGATGGAGGTACGCGGGCGGTTCGGCCGGCGGCAGGTCCAGGTCCACGTCGACGGTGTGCCCCTGGCTCGCCCGGATGCGGCCGCCCTCCACGGCGAAGCGCTGCTTGTCGTTCGTGGCGACCACGTGGTCGAGCTCGGCCCTGGTGAGCGGGAACCGGTGGCGGGCCGTGGCCCGGAGCAGCTCTTCGATGGCCACCCAGCCATGTGCGTCGAGCTGGAGTCCGATCCGTTCCGGCTGATGCCGGAGGTGCTTGGAGAGGTACTTCGACACCTTCACGGTGCGTCTTTCATCCATCCGTCCAGGGTGCCCGCGGAGCCTTCTCCGGCGCATCCGGATTTCGTTCCGGATCCACAGGGGCAAATCTTGTGCACAGGTTTGATCCACAGCCAACTCAAGTTATCCACAGGGAATTTGGCGTTTCTGTGGACAAGTGCCGTACGCTTTAGTCTATTTGGTGAAGTTTCTTTGTTTTTGCGTGAGATGACGTAAGTGTGTCCAATGTCCTGGCCTGTAGCTCGCGTTCGGTGGCCGCGGTGATGAAGGCTGCGGCCTGATCACGGCCAACCAGCCTTTCCACAGCCGTGATTGTTCCGGGCGGCAGCGCCACCGGCACCGGCGGATGTGCGGTGGCTCCCGAGGTGAAGGGCTCCTCCGTGGTGAGGTGGTGTTCCAGATGCCGGGTGGCGAACGTCCGCATCGCCCGCGCGAGTTCGGCGTCCACCGTCTGCTGGGCGAGCGGGCGGAGCCTGCGTACCAGTGACGCGGCCTCGGCGGCGTCCGCGTCGGTCGGCGGCCGATGGCCGAGATAGCGGGCGAAGACGTGCTCGGTCGTGAACTCCAGGAAACGGGAGGCTATCTGCTCGACCTGGCCCCGAAGTTCCCTCAGGTGCCCGGAGATCGCGCTGAGCGGAACGCCCGCGGCGTGCAACTCCACCGCCACCGACAGTTCCTGGGGGCTCGGCACCAGGAACTCGTCTTCGCGGCCGGGGATCGGCTCCAGCACTCCGAGGTCCACCGCCTCCGCGACAGCCTGCTCGTCCTGGGTGCCGCCGAACCTCACGTCCAGCTCGGCCCTGGTGATCCGGTCCGCACGCTCGTCGGTCCACGGCCCGTGGACCTCCGCGACGAGCCCGAGCACCCCGCCGAGGCCGCGCCCGGTGTCCCATGCCTCCAGCAACTCCTTGATGCTGGCCAGGGTGTAGCCACGGTCGAGCAGGTCGGCGATCTGCCGAAGCCGGGCGAGATGGGTGTCCCGGTACACATTGGCCCGGCCCCGCCGTTCCGGCGTCGGCAGCAGCCCGCGGTCCTGATAGGCGCGGATCGTGCGGACCGTGGCGCCGCTGGCATGCGCCAGGTCCTCGATCCGGTACTCCGCGACCGCCCGTCCGGCCGACGGTCCCGGGCCGGTCACAGCGGCGGCTTCAGCCGGGCGATGCCGCGCAGCGTTCCGGGGCTGAGCCGGGACAGGAACCGGGCGGCGTGCGACTCCGGCGTCACCGGGACGACGGCCTGATTGCGGACGACCGCCCGCAGGACCGCCTCTGCGACCTTCTCCGGCGGGTAGTTGCGGGTTCCGTACAGCTTGCTCGTCCGCTTCCGCAGCCGCTGCTCCTCCGCCGCGTCGGCCCCGGCGAAACGGGCGGTCGCGGTGATGTTCGTGTTCACGATGCCGGGGCAGACCGCGCTGACCCCGATCGACTTCTCGGCGAGCTCGGCGCGCAGGCATTCGCTGAGCATCAGGACAGCGGCCTTCGACGTGCTGTACGCCGGGAGCGCGCGCGACGGCTGATACGCGGCCGCGGAGGCCGTGTTGACGATATGGCCGCCCTGTCCGCGCTCGGCCATCTGCTTGCCGAAGAGCCGGCAGCCGTGGATGACGCCCCAGAGGTTGACGTCGAGGACCTGTTTCCAGTCCTCGACGGTCGTGTCCAGGAACGAGCCGGACAGGCCGATCCCGGCGTTGTTGACCAGCACGTCGACGATCCCGTACTCGGCGGCGACCTTCTCGGCCAGCTTCTCCATGGCCGCCTCGTCACTGACGTCGACCGTTTCCGCCCAGGCGGCCGGGGCGCCGATCAGCCTGGCCAGTTCGGCCGTCCGGGCCGCCCCGTCCGCGTCCCGGTCCACGGCCACCACCCGGGCACCCGCCTCCGCGAAGGCGAACGCGGTGGCCCGCCCGATCCCGCCGGCCGCGCCCGTCACCAGGACGAGCTGCCCGCCGAACCGCTCCGCGTGCGCACCCTTCGGGGCGGTGTCCCGCACCGGGACGCCGCCCTGAGACGCGGACTCGTTGGCGGCGGCGAACTCGTTGATCCAGGAGGCCAGCTGGTCGGGCCTGGTGCGCGGCACCCAGTGCTTGGCCGGCAGCGAGCGGCGGATCAACTGCGGCACCCACGCGTCGAGTCCGTCGTAGAGCTGCTCCGAGAGGAAGATGTCACCCGTCGGGGTGATCAGCTGGACCGGCACGTGCGCGTAGGCGTCGGCGCGGGGCCTGCGCAGCCGGGCCCGGACGTTGTCGCGGTAGAGCCAGGCCCCGTGCGCCGCGTCCTCGGGCAGGGAGGCCGTCGGGTAGTCGCCCGGCGGCACCTTCTCCAGCCGCTCCAGGATGCCGGGCCACCGCTTGCCGAGCGGCCCGCGCCAGGCGAGCTCCGGCAGGACCGGGGTATGCAGCATGTACACGTACCAGGACTTGGCGCCCTGGCCCAGCAGCTGGCCGACCCGGCGGGGAGTGGGCCGGGCCATCCGCTGCTTGATCCAGTGCCCGAAGTGATCCAGGGAGGGGCCGGACATCGAGGTGAAGGACGCGATCCTGCCCTCGGTTCGGCTGACCGTCGCGAACTCCCAGGCCTGGACCGAACCCCAGTCGTGCCCGACCACGTGCACCGGCCGGTCCGGGCTCACCGCGTCGGCGACGGCCAGGAAGTCGTCGGTCAGCTTCTCCAGGGTGAAACCGCCGCGCAGCGGAAGGGGCGCCGTCGAGCTGCCGTGGCCGCGCACGTCGTACAGCACGACGTGCCACCGCTCGGCCAGTTGCCGCGCGACCTGCGTCCAGACCTCCTTGCTGTCCGGGTAGCCGTGCACGAGCACGATCGTCGGACGCGCCGCCTCGCCCAGCTCGACGACGCACAGCTCGATGCCGCCCGTGGCCACCCGGCGCTCGCGCGCCCCCGGCAGATCCAGCAGACTCATGCCGCCACCCTCTCCTCGGCCCAGCGCCGCACATGCGGCAGATCGTCGTCCAGCCAGAAGGCGCTCTGTCCGGGGTCCCGTGAGTCGGTGACGACCAGGATCTCCTCGAACTTCGCGCCGGTACCCCGGAATCCGAGATGGGGCTCGACCGCCCACAGCCCCGGCCGCGGCGGATGGCCGGAGAAGCGGTACGGACTCCAGAGCGGCGACCAGCCCTCCCGGTGCCCGTGTACCGCGTCGCTCAGCAGCCCCTTGAGCGACTGGCTGCCGAATCCGAACACCCTTGGCGACCAGCGTCGTTCGGTGACGCGGTCGACCTTGTGGGCGATGACGCCGAACGGATACGCGCGGTGCCGGTTGGCGTAGCCCTGCCTGACCATCAGGCGGTCGACGTCCTCGTATATCTCGCGCAACGGGCGCCGTTCGCGCACCTCGCGCAGGATCAGCTCGCGGTGGACCTCCAGGTCGGCGAGCAGCCTGTCGTGCAGCGGGTTCAGCCCCAGGCAGCCCGAGTAGCCGACGTCGGCGGTGAATCCTTTGTACACAGGCGCCATGTCGAGTATGAACGGCATCCCCGGCTCCAGCCGCCGGTCGGTCGGGAAGAACTGCAGCGGCACCTTGAAGCCGGTGAACGCCGTGCGGTCCCCGAACCAGGCGAAGGGGAGATGGAACCAGTCCCGCACCCCGCGCCGGCTCAGCCACTCGCGCTGCATCCGGGCGGCGTCCCGCTCGGTCACCCCCGGCCGCAGGCGGGCGGCGACCGCTTCCGCGCAGGCGTAAGCGAGACGTTGCACTTCTCTGAACCCCTGGAGCTCCGGGGCCTGTTGGGCGATCACTCGCGAAGCCATGCCACCGTCCGTTCCCTGCCGTGTGCGGTACGTGCCCGTAACGTGACACTGATGAATGTGACAATGTCCGGCGGCTACGTCAAGAGGTCCGCCGGACCTGTGGACAACTCACCCCGCACCCGACGGCGGCCGAACCGGACCGCCGGTCGCGGCAGCCGGAACCGGAGCTCCGGCCTCCTTCTTTCCGGGGTCCCCCTACGGGTCCGTACATCTGGAGTCTGATGAGAAACCAGCCGCCAGGTCTGACGACTGATGTGGCCCGCGCCACTACCGTCGATGACGTGACAGTCATTGCGACCGAAAGCCTGAGCAAGCGGTTCCCACGGGTGACCGCTCTTGACCGGCTCTCCTTGGACATCGGCCCCGGTGTGACCGGGCTGGTGGGCGCCAACGGAGCCGGCAAGTCCACGTTGATCAAGATCCTGCTGGGTCTGTCTCCCGCCACCGAGGGCCGGGCCGCGGTGCTCGGGCTCGACGTCTCGACCAGCGGCGCCGCCATCCGGGAACGGGTCGGCTACATGCCCGAGCACGACTGCCTGCCGCCCGACGTCTCGGCCACCGAGTTCGTCGTCCACATGGCGCGGATGTCCGGGCTGCCGCCCACCGCGGCACGCGAACGCACCGCGGACACCCTGCGCCACGTCGGGCTGTACGAGGAGCGCTACCGCCCCATCGGGGGCTACTCGACCGGCATGAAGCAGCGGGTGAAGCTGGCCCAGGCGCTGGTCCACGACCCGCAGCTGGTCCTCCTCGACGAGCCGACCAACGGGCTGGACCCGGTCGGCCGCGACGAGATGCTCGGCCTGATCCGGCGGGTGCACACCGACTTCGGCATCTCGGTCCTGGTCACCTCGCACCTGCTGGGCGAACTGGAACGCACCTGCGACCACGTCGTCGTCATCGACGGCGGAGCCCTGCTGCGCTCCAGCTCCACCAGCGACTTCACCCAGACCACCACGACCCTCGCGGTCGAGGTCACCGACAGCGACACCCACCCCGACGGCACCGACGCGCTGCGCCGGGCCCTCACGGACACGGGGATCAAGCTGGTGGGCCTCGACGGCCTGGACGCGGAGGGGCTGCCGGGTGCCGGCCACATCCTGCTGATCGAGGCGACCGGCGAGGAGACGTACGACATCGTCCGCGACAGCGTCGCCGCCCTCGGCCTCGGCCTCGTCCGGATGGAACAGCGCCGCCACCACATCGCCGAGGTCTTCCGTACCGAACAGGCTCCGGCAGCGCAGGCCGTGGCGCAGCACGCGTCCGTGGCCGCCGGAGCCGTACAGCAGAAGGGGAGCGGTAGCGATGAGCACTGAGACCGGCGCCGCGATCGGGAGCGAGACCTCCCGGATCCACAACATCGGCTACCGCGCCTACGACGGCCCCCGCCTCGGCCGGGCCTACGCGCGCCGCTCCCTCTTCTCGCAGTCCCTGCGCGGTTCCTTCGGGCTCGGCCGGTCGGCCAAGTCGAAGGTGCTGCCGATGCTGCTGTCCGGCGTGATGTGCCTGGTCGCCGCGATCATCGTGGCGGTGGCCATCAACATCCCCGACTCGACGAAGCTGCCGATCAAGTACACCTCCTACGCGATCTTCCTCCAGGCGGTCATCGGGCTGTTCCTGGCCTCGCAGGCACCGCAGTCGGTCTCCAGGGACCTCCGTTTCAAGAGCGTGCCGCTGTACTTCTCCCGGCCGATCGAACGGGGCGACTACGTCATCGCCAAGTTCGCCGCCATGGCCTCCGCGCTCTTCGTCCTCACCGGAGCGCCGCTCGTCATCCTCTACGCGGGCGCACTGCTGGCGAAGTTCGACTTCGGCGACCAGACCAAGTGGTTCGCCCAGGGGATGGTCTCGGTGGCGCTGCTCTCCGTGCTCTTCGCCGGTCTCGGCCTCGTGATGGCCGCGCTCACCCCGCGCCGGGGCTTCGGCGTCGCCGCGGTGATCGCCGTACTCACCATCTCCTACGGCGCTGTCTCCACCATCCAGGGCATCGCCTGGTCGACGGGGTCCGGGGGAGCCGTCCCGTGGCTGGGGCTCTTCTCGCCGATCACGCTGGTCGACGGGGTACAGACCGCCTTCCTCGGAGCCGACTCCGCCTTCCCCGGAGGGGAAGGTCCCGGGGCCGGTGCCGGAGTGGTCTATCTGATCGTTGTTCTCGCGCTCGTCGCCGGCTCGTACGCCGTACTGATGCGCCGCTACCGGAGGGTCGGGCTGTGACCACCATCGAGATCGACCACACCTCCCGCTGGTTCGGCAACGTGGTCGCCGTCAACGACGTGAGCATGACCGTGGGGCCCGGCGTCACCGGTCTGCTGGGCCCCAACGGTGCCGGCAAGTCCACGCTGATCAACATGATGGCCGGATTCCTCGCCCCGTCCACAGGCACCGTCACGCTCGACGGAAAGGCGATCTGGCGCAACGAGGCGGTCTACCGGGACATCGGCATCGTGCCCGAGCGGGAGGGCATGTACGACTTCCTGACCGGCCGCGAGTTCGTGGTGGCCAACGCCGAACTGCACGGTCTGGGCGACGCCGAGGCGGCCGCCGCGCTGGCCACGGTCCAGATGGAGTACGCGCAGGACCGCAAGATCTCGACGTACAGCAAGGGCATGCGCCAGCGCGTGAAGATGGCCTCCGCGCTGGTTCACGACCCGTCCGTGCTGCTGCTCGACGAGCCGTTCAACGGAATGGACCCGCGCCAGCGGATGCAGCTGATGGAGCTGCTGCGACGGATGGGGGCGGAGGGCCGCACGGTCCTCTTCTCCTCCCACATCCTCGAAGAGGTCGAGCAACTGGCCTCGCACATCGAGGTGATCGTGGCCGGCCGGCACGCCGCGTCCGGTGACTTCCGGAAGATCCGCCGCCTGATGACGGACCGCCCGCACCGCTATCTCGTACGCTCCAGCGACGACCGCGCGCTCGCCGCCGCACTCATCGCGGACCCGTCGACAGCGGGTATCGAGGTGGACCTGGGCGAGAAAGCCCTGCGCATCCAGGCGGTCGACTTCGGACGGTTCACCACGCTGCTGCCGAAGGTGGCACGCGAGCAGGGCATTCGGCTGCTGACCGTTTCGCCGTCCGACGAATCCCTCGAATCGGTCTTTTCCTATCTCGTAGCGGCCTGAGTAGTGGCCTGAAAGGAGCTGTGACGTCATGTACGACCCCACAGTCGCCCGGCTCACCTACCGGGCCCTGCTCGGCCGGCGCCGGGCCGCCATCCTCTTCATCCTGCCCGCACTGCTGGTGGTCATCGCGGTGGCGGTACGGATGTTCGCGGGGGCCGATGACCAGGTCGCCTCGGATGTGCTGGGCGGCTTCGCCATCGCCACCATGGTGCCGCTGATCGGCGTGATCGCCGGAACCGGAGCCATCGGGCCGGAGATCGACGACGGCTCGATCGTCTACCTGCTGGCCAAGCCGGTGACCCGGCCGACGATCATCTTCACCAAGCTGATCGTGGCGATCGCCGTGACGATGGTCTTCTCGGCGGTGCCCACCATGATCGCCGGCCTGATCCTCAACGGCAACGGCCAGCAGATCGCGGTGGCCTACACGGTCGCCGCCCTGGTCGCCTCGATCGCCTACAGCGCGCTGTTCCTCCTGCTGGGCACGGTCAGCCGGCACGCGGTGGTCCTCGGTCTCGTCTACGCCCTGGTCTGGGAAGCCCTCTTCGGCAGCCTGGTCTCCGGTGCGCGCACGCTCAGCGTCCAGCAGTGGTCCCTCGCGCTGGCCGAGAAGGTCGGCGGGGGCGGCGCCATCACCTCCGACGTCGGGCTGCCGCTCGCGACCGTGCTGCTGATCGCGGTCACCGTGGTGGCGACCTGGTACGCGGGCCAGAAGCTGCGCACCCTGAAGCTCGCCGGCGAGGAGTGAGCACGGACAACCTGCGATGCGACAACCCCCGTCCGATGGACGGGGGTTGTCGCATTTCGGACCATATTACGCGTAACTGTACGGATATCGGTTCGTTGTTCCGGATGCGTGGAGGCAACTGGAATCTGAGACGTCGAGCTTTCGTGAATTCGGGGATGGCCGATGCCGGCGGGACACGCCTACGGGCGACACCCATCGGGTCGGCCGTAGAGCAAGTGGCAACCGTGAGCGTCCTCCGCCCCTGAAGCCCGGGGAGAGGGCTGTCCCCGTAGCTCTCACCATCGGAAGGCATGCCCATGCCCACGGACATCGCCCTGCTCGAATCACGCGCGCTGCGCGTCGAGCAGATGGGGCGCGTCGACGCCCTGGACAAGGTGAAGAGCCTTGTCATGCTCCCGGACGGAATTCACGTTCGCACCGAGGACGTGGCTCGGTACTTCGAAGTATCCACAGAGGTCGTCAAGAAGGTGGCCCAGCGGCACCGTGCGGAGATGGAGGAGAATGGGCTGAGGCTGCTGCGCGGCTCTGACCTGCGTGTTTTCAATAGGGACATGATGTCCCTATTGGGCGGGGGGCGGGGAGAAAGTTATCCACAGGCGCCCGCGCAGCTCACGCTCTACACCCGCAGGACCGTCCTCAACGTCGCGATGCTTCTTCGCGACAGCGACATCGCGCGCTGCGTCCGTACGTACCTCCTCGACGCCGAGCAGGACCTGCGGGCGGGATACGCCTCGCTCGAACACCGCGTCACCCGCGTCGAGAGCTGCCTGGCCGGTGTCGGCACCGCCCTCCAGGAGCTGGGACCGGTCCTCAACCGGATGTCGCTCCGGCTCGACAGCCTCGACCGGAGGCTGGAGGTCACCCAGCAGGTGATCGGTGCCCTGAGCGTGCGGCTGGGCGGAGTGTCGGAGGACATCGCGCGGCTGGACGGTCGGATGGACGAGCTCGCGCGGAACCTGAAGGATCTCAGCCGCCGCAACAGGAACCGCTGAGCAGGCTGAGCAGCCCCGGCAGGCTGTTGAAGAGGCTCTGAGGGCTGAGGGCTGAGGGCTGAGGGCTGAGGGCTCCGAGGTTCTGAGGGGCTCCGGGAAAGCCCTGATGTCCGGTGCCACCCGGCGCGAAACCGGCAACACCCGCCGCCCGTAAATGAGTGGCACCGGACATCGGGTGCGCGGCACAGTAGGCGTCACGGCACCCGCCGGGAACGGCACCGCAGACCGGGAGAGGAGCGCGGCGATGACCGAGAGTCCGAGTCCGTCGAGCTCCCCGCGAGGCGTGCCCGAGCGGGCCGCGGAGTAGTCAGCGACTGCTTCGACAGGCCGCTTCGAGCAGCACGCCGGGGCGGTCGTTCACGCGCATCGCGTGCGGCCGCCCTTCCCCTGGAGGATTGGCCGAGTGGTAAGGCAGCGGCTTGCTAAGCCGTCGTCGGGGTGCGAACCCCGCGCGCGTTCGATCCGCGCATCCTCCGCGTCAGGCAGCGAACCCCTCAGGCAGGCGGCCCGTGAAGCACGGCCTCCAAGGCTGCCGGCCCCTAAGACTGCTGGAGCAGCCGCTCCAGCACCACGGCGATCCCGTCGTTCTCGTTGGACACGGTGACCTCGTCGGCCACTGCCTTCAGGTCCTCGTGCGCGTTGGCCATCGCCACACCGTGCCGCGACCAGGCGAACATCGGGATGTCGTTCGGCATGTCACCGAAGGCGATCGTGTCCGCCGCCTTCACACCCAGCCGGCGCGCGGCCAGCGAGAGGCCGGTGGCCTTGCTGAGCCCGAGCGGCAGGATCTCCACGACTCCCGGCCCTGCCATGATCACGTCGACCAGATTGCCGACCGCCGCCCGCGCGGCCTTCGCCAGCGCGTCGTCGTCCAGATCCGGGTGCTGTATGTAGACCTTGTTGAGCGGGGCCGCCCACATCTCGGCCGGGTCCTGGACGTACTGGGCCGGCAGCGGGCCCTCCTGCACGCGGTAGCCCGGACCGACCAGCACCTCGCCGTCCAGCCCGTCGCGGCTGGCCGCCAGCGCCAGCGGACCGATCTCCGCCTCCACCTTGGACAGCGCGAGACCGGCGAGCTGCCGGTCCAGCGTCAGTGAGGTCAGCAGCTTGTGCTCGCCGGCGTGGTAGACCTGCGCGCCCTGACCGCAGACGGCCAGGCCCTCGTAGCCCAGGTCGTCCAGGATGTGCCGGGTCCACGGAACGGCGCGGCCGGTGACGATGATGTGCGCCGCACCGGCCGCGGTGACCGCGGCCAGTGCGTCGCGGGTGCGCCCGGAGACCGTGTCGTCGTCACGCAGCAACGTGCCGTCGAGGTCGGTCGCGACGAGCTTGTAGGGGAAGGTCACTTGGCGACCGGCTCCAGGACCTCGCGCCCGCCCAGGTACGGACGGAGTACCTCGGGCACCCGTACCGAACCGTCGGCCAGCTGGTGGTTCTCCAGGATCGCCACGATGGTCCGCGGGACGGCGCAGAGCGTGCCGTTCAGCGTGGACAGCGGCTGGAGCACCTTCTTGCCGTCGCGGTTGTCACGCATCCTGACGGACAGCCGGCGCGCCTGGAAACCGTCGCAGTTGGACGCCGAGGTCAGCTCGCGGTACTTGCCCTGGGTCGGGATCCACGCCTCGCAGTCGAACTTCCTGGAGGCCGAGGAGCCCAGGTCGCCGGTGGCGACGTCGATCACCTGGAAGGGCAGTCCGAGAGCGGTGAGCCACTGCTTCTCCCAGTCCAGCAGGCGCTGGTGCTCGGCCTGCGCGTCCGCCGGGTCGACGTACGAGAACATCTCGACCTTGTTGAACTGGTGGACCCGGAAGATGCCGCGGGTGTCCTTGCCGTACGTACCGGCCTCGCGGCGGAAGCACGGCGAGAAGCCGGCGTAGCGCAGCGGCAGCTTGTCCGCGTCGATGATCTCGTCCATGTGGTACGCCGCGAGCGGTACCTCTGAGGTGCCGACCAGGTAGTGGTCGTCCTTCTCCAGGTGGTACACGTTCTCCGCGGCCTGGCCGAGGAAGCCGGTGCCCTCCATGGCGCGCGGGCGGACCAGCGCCGGGGTGAGCATCGGGATGAAACCGGCCTCGGTGGCCTGGGCGATCGCCGCGTTGACGAGGGCGAGCTCCAGCAGTGCGCCGACGCCCGTCATGTAGTAGAAGCGCGAGCCGGACACCTTGGCGCCGCGCTCCACGTCGATCGCACCGAGCGCCTCGCCGAGCTCCAGGTGGTCCTTGGGCTCGAAGCCCTCCGCGCCGAAGTCGCGGATGGTGCCGTGCGTCTCCAGGACGACGAAGTCCTCCTCGCCGCCGACCGGCACGTCCTCGTGGACGATGTTGCCGAGCCGCAGCAGCAGGCTCTTGGTCTCCTCGTCGGCCTCGCCCTGCGCCGCGTCGGCCGCCTTGACGTCGACCTTGAGCTGCTCGGCCTTCTTCAGGAGTTCGGCGCGCTCTTCCGGAGACGCCTTGGGGATGAGCTTGCCGAGCGATTTCTGCTCGGAACGGAGCTCGTCGAACCGCACCCCGGACGACCTGCGCCGTTCGTCGGCGGAGAGAAGGGCGTCGACGAGCGCGACGTCCTCTCCACGGGCGCGCTGGGAGGCGCGAACACGGTCGGGGTCCTCACGAAGCAGGCGAAGGTCAATCACCCCTCCAGGCTACCGGTGTCGGCTTCCGTAGCTCGAACCGATATGGACAAGCGTGTCACTTTGCCCGAATTGCCGGTATTGGTAATGCTGGAGGGGAATCCACCGCGCGTGCGTGAGTGGAGTCGTCAATGAAAAGGCCCTATTCCCCTAAATGGGGCAGATGGGTTCATGGACCTTGACGTATCGGCCTTGTCTGGAAGGGGAGTTGGCGCTCGCTTGTCCACAGGCGTGGACAGCTCCCGAAAGTTATCCACAGGCTGTGAAGAAGATCTGTGGACACGAGGGAGATCATTCCGGAAGGGGCCCGAAGGCTCGCGGAATCGCTCTTCAAACCCACCCTGCACGCTCGTTCGGGTGGGAATTCCTCGCCTAAAGAGTTGATCAATGGAATTGAGGTGACACCGGGCGTCCTGCCGGTCTGTGGACGGTTCTGGGTCGACTGGGGAGATTTGTCGACCATGTCGCATTGCGGTGTCGACTTGTCCCCAGGCCGAGCCGCGCGCCTGTGGATAACTTTTCGGGTGATGACAATCCGCTGATCGCATCGGAACCGTGGGTGTGCGAAAGCATCGACGCACGGGACCGACGGCCGGGGAGCACACCGACGAGCGGCGGGAGTGTCAGGCCCGCCCGTCCAGGTTCCGGGCCAGCCAGTCCGAGGCCACCGTGAACTCCGCGTCCGACGTGCCCGCACGCAACGGGCCGACGTCCGCGGGCGTCACACCGGCCCGCGGATACGAGCCGAGGAAGCGGACGTTCGGGCAGATCCGCTTCAGCCCCATCAGCGCCTCGCCCACCCGGCGGTCGGAGATATGGCCCTCGGCGTCCACCGCGAAGCAGTAGTTGCCGATCCCCGCGCCCGTCGGCCGGGACTGGATCAGCATCAGGTTCACCCCGCGTACCGCGAACTCCTGGAGCAGTTCGAGCAGCGCACCGGGGTGGTCGTCGCCCAGCCAGATGACCACCGAGGTCTTGTCCGCACCGGTCGGCGCCGCCGGCCGGGCCGGGCGCCCCACCAGGACGAAGCGGGTCTGGGCGTTCTCCGCGTCGTGGATCTCGGTCACCAGCGGTTCGAGCCCGTACGTCGCCGCGGCGAACTCACCGGCGAACGCGGCGTCGTACCGGCCCTCCTGCACGAGCCGGGCACCGTCCGCGTTGGACGCCGCCGACTCCCACACGGCCTGCGGGAGATGGGCGGCCATCCAGTTGCGGACCTGCGGCTGCGCGGCCGGGTGAGCGGTGACCGTCTTGACGTCGGACAGCTTGGTGCCGGGGCGCACGAGCAGCGCGAAGGTGATGGAGAGCAGCACCTCGCGGTAGATCATCAGCGGTTCACCGCTGGTGAGCTGGTCGAGGGTGGTGGTGATGCCGCCCTCGACGGAGTTCTCGATCGGTACGAGTGCCGCGGCGGCCGTGCCGTTGCGCACCGCGTCCAGGGCCGCCGGCACGGAGACCATCGGGACGAGTTCGCGGGTGGCGGCTTCCGGGAGCGTACGGAGGGCGACCTCGGTGAAGGTGCCCTCAGGGCCGAGATAGGCGTAGCGCGTGGCGGACATACCGTCACCCTAATGCGCCGTGACGGCTCGAAAGCCCAGGACTGTTGAGCCGCTCCTGCTCAGGACTCCAGAAGCCGCTGCCCCACGTACTCCCCGGCCGCCGCCCCGCCCGGCACGGCGAACAGCCCGCTCGCCTCATGGCGCAGGAAGGGGGAGAGCGCGTCTCCCCGGTCGAGTTTGCGCTGCACCGGGACGAAGCCCCGCAGCGGATCCGCCTGCCAGCAGATGAACAGCAGCCCCGCGTCCGGAGTGCCGTCCGTGGCGATGCCGTCGTGGTACGAGAACGGGCGGCGGAGCATGGCCGCTCCGCTGTTGCGCTCGGGGGAGGAGATCCGGGCGTGCGCGTTGGCGGGGATCAGGAGTTTCCCGTCGGGACCGGCCTTGTCGAGATCCATGGCGGTGGTCTCGGTTCCGCCGCTCAGCGGGGCGCCGTCCGCCTTGCGCCTGCCGATGACCCGTTCCTGACGTTCCACCGGGAGCTTCTCCCAGTCGTCGAGCAGCATCCTGATCCGGCGGACGACCGCGTACGAGCCGCCGGCCAGCCATTCGTACGTCGCGTCGCCGCCGCCGGACGGGACGAAGACGCGCCGGTCGAAGTCGTTGTCGGCCGGTTTCGGATTGCCGGTGCCGTCGATCTGACCCATCAGATTGCGGGCGGTCATCGGCTCGGCGGTGGCGCCGGGTGTGCGGTTGAAGCCGTTCATCTGCCAGCGCACGGTGGCCGTCGAAGCGGCCTCCTTCTGTACGGCTCGCAGCGCGTGGAACGCGACGAGCGCGTCGTCGGCGCCGATCTGCACCCAGAGGTCGCCGTTGGAGCGGGCCCCGTCGAGGTGGTCGGCGGAGAACGGCGGCAGCGGGTCGAGCCCCGGCGGCCTGCGGTCGGCCAGGCCCGTGCGTTCGAAGAAGGTGGCGCCGAAGCCGAAGGTGACGGTCAGCGAGGACGGCCCGGCATCCAGCGCGATGCCGGTGTCGTGCCCCGTGCCGTCCGCCGCGCCACCGGCGGTGGGCTCGCCGGCCATCAGCCGCTGTGCGGCGGCTGACCAGCGGCGCATCAGGGCGGCCGCCTCCTTCCGGCCGGCGCCGGCGGCCAGGTCGAAGGCGATGAGATGGCCGCTCGACTGGAGCGGGGTGGTGATTCCCGGCTGATGTTTCCCGTGAAACATCACCTCGGAGGAGCCGACGGAGGTCAGCGCGGTCGGTGCGTCGTCCCGCGTCGCGGCGTAGCCGGCCGCGCCTCCGGCCGCCCCGAGCACCAGCCCGGTGGCCCCGGCCGCTCCGGCGGTGCCGAGCAGCCGACGCCGCGAGAGGGCGCCGGGGCCGTGTGAACCGGCGCCCCCTGATCCGCCGCTTCCCTTCGCCGTCCTGCCTGTCCCCGAGCTGCCTGTGCTGCCCGTGCTGCCTGTGTTGTTCGAACTTTTTCCGCTCACGGTCCTGCTCAGCCGATCTTCACGTTCTTGTCGACGGTCGTCTGGTCGATGTCCGACGTCCGCACCGTCGCCGCGACGGTCCAGTCGCCCGCCATCGGGATCTGCAGGCCGCTGGATGTCCAGTGCCCCTCGGTCAGCCGGACCGGGACCACGGGGAGGGGGCCGATGTCCTTGGACTTCAGGGTGAGGGCGAGTTTCACCTCGGGGACGTCCATGGCCTTCCCCTGGCTGTCCTCGATCCAGAGGTGGAGCGCGTTGGTCCCGGTACGGCCCGGGTCGATGTCCATCCGGACCGTGCCCTTGCCGTTCTGGCCGCCGGTGTCGAACGGCAGCGTGAGGTTGACGGGGCCGCTCACGGCGGGAGCGGCGGCCGCGTTCGACGCACGGGCAGCCTCCTCCTCGGTGCGGCCGGGCTCGGTCGACGTCAGGATGGTGGTCACCGCCAGCAGGGCCACCGCGACACCGACTTCGGCCAGCACCGAGCGGCGGAGGCCGGAGCGGTCGGGGTCGGCGTCACGTACCCGCTTCTTCTCCGCGGTGGCCACGGCGGCCTTCTGCCGGGCGAGCTGGGCGGCCCGTGCGGGGTCCTGCGCCGTGGAATCGCCCGACGACGAAGCCGTTGCGACGTCGGCTTCCATTCCGGCCCCGGCCCCGGTTTCGGCCCCGGTTTCGGCCCCGGCTTCCGCCCCGGTTTCGGCAGCCCGGGTCTCCGTCACCGCGCCGCCGCCGGCCGCCAGCCTTCCCGTCCACCGGCGGGAGAACGACGCGACCCCGACCAGCACCGCGACGAGCCCCACCTTCACGAGCAGCAGCTGCCCGTACCCCGTACCGGTCAGCGCGGACCAGGAGCCGAGCTGGCGCCAGGACTGGTAGATCCCGGTGGCGACGACCACGAGCACAGCGCAGAACGCGATCCGGGAGAAGCGCCGCACGGCGTCGGGGGTGACGTCGGGCGTGCGGTACAGCGCGACCAGCAGGGCCGCGAGCCCGCCCAGCCAGGTCGCCACGGCCAGCAGGTGGAGCACGTCGACCGGCATCGCGATGCCCGGCTGGATACCGGTCGACGCGTGCTCGGCGAGCGCCCAGGTCCCGGCGATCCCGGCGGCGATGACCGCGCCCCCGGCGGCGAGGCCGAAGGTGAGGTCCTTCTTCTCGCGCTCGTCCTCGCGCTTCGCGTACGCCCCGAACAGCACGGCGATGAACAGCGCGCTCGCACCGAGCAGCAGCAGCCGTGAGACGAGCGCGGCGCCGGGCTTGGTGTCGAGGACCGCCTGCAGCCCGTCGAGGTCGAAGGCGTCCGCGAGCTTCCCGGACCCGGTGTAGGGGTTGCGCAGCAGCAGCATGGCGAGGGTGGCCACGGTCAGGGTCATCCAGCCGCGCACCACGAGGCGTTGCAGCGGGCGCGCCCCCGCCCCGCGCTGCCAGCAGGCCAGGACGAAGGCGGCGCCGCCCGCGAGCACGATGAATCCGGCGTACGCGGCGTAGCGCGCGATGCCGTAGAGCGTGCCGACGAGCCCGCCCCCGGCCTCGTTGTCCGGGAGGGCGACGGTCGTCTCCGAGGGAGCGCCGATGGAGAAGGTGAAGGCGCCGGAGACCGGATGGCTGTCGGCGGAGACGGCCTGCCAGGCGACGGTGTACGTACCGTCCGGCAGGCCGGTGTGCAGGGCGACGCCGTATTTCACGGTGGAGCCGCTGTGCAGATCGAGCGGGGCGGCCTCGGTGTCGGCGCGCTTGCCGTTGGGGTCCAGGATCCGGATGGACCCCTTGTCCACGGCCACCTGCTCGGAGAAGGTCAGCGTGACCTGCTTGGGGGCGGTGGCGACCACCGCCCCGTCCTGTGGATCGCTCCCGGTGAGTGCGGCGTGGGCCGACGCGGGACCCGCGACCGCCAGCAGCAGACCGAAAACCACGCCGAGCAGAGCGGCGAGGAGTCCGGCCGCTGCGAGCGGCCTGCGTATGGCGGGTACGGACGGGGGCGGCCCGAAGGGCGGGGCGGTGGCTGTCATGGTCTGTCAGTCCCTCACTGCTTCTTCGGGTTGTGGGTGGTCTCCTTCACGGGAAGGTCGACCTTGATCGGGTCGGCCTTCTCGAAGTGCAGCTCCATGGACACCTTCTCGCCCTGCTTCGGCTGCTGTTTGAGCTTCATGAACATGATGTGGTTCCCCCCGCGTTCCAGGTCCAGCTCGCCGCCCGCGGGCACCGCGAAGGACGTCACCATGCGCATCGCCTGGTTCTTCGTCTCGTGGATCGTGACGTCGTCCGAGAGCGGGCTGGTGACGGAGGTGAGCCGGTCGGAGGTGCCGCCGCTGTTCTGCACGACGAGGAAGGCGGCCGCCATGTCGCTGACGGGCTGCGGCATGAACGCGCCGGTGACCTTCAGTTCCGGCTTGCCGCCGGTGGCGGAACACCCCGCCAGCGCCAGACCCGTCGAGAGGGCCAGGACGCCGGCGAGGGCGGTGCGGCGGGTCACGGAGTCTCCCCCTTGAGGAGCTTGGGGAGGTCCTTGGTGTAGTCGTCGGGCGTGGTGTCCTCGCTGTACAGCACGTACCCCTTGTCGGTCTTCGGGGAGAACGCCAGGACCTGCGAGCCGTGCATCGAGACGATCGTGCCGTCCTTCTCCTTCTTCGGCGCGTCGATGCCGATGCCGATCTGCCGGGCGCCCGCCTGGATGGCCGGGAAATCGCCGGTGAGCCCGATGAAGGAGGGGTCCTGGGCCTTGAGCCAGCTGCCCAGCGAGGACGGGGTGTCGCGTTCCGGGTCGGTGGTGACGAAGACGACCTGGAGCTTGTCCCGCTCGGCCTGCGGGAGGGACTTCTTGGCGATCGCGATGTTGCTCATGATGAGCGGGCAGACGTCGGGGCAGTTGGTGTAGCCGAAGTAGATGAGCGTCGGCTTGCCCTTGGTCTTCTCGCGCAGGTCGTACTTCTTGCCGTGGGTGTCGGTGAGGACGAGGTCCGGCTTGGTGAACGGGTCGTCGAGCACCGTCGCGGCCTTGGTCTTCGCCTCCACAGAGACGTCGGCGATCGGCTTCTTGCTGTCGTTGTCACTGCCGCCGCAGGCGGACAGGGTGAGTGCGGCCGCGGCGACGAGCGCCGCGGCCAGCACAGACTTCTTAACCATGGAGCACTGATTCCTGATGGGTCGGTGTTGCGGGTGGGGCCAGGTCGTGTTCAGAAACACGACCTGGTGGAGGGTCAGGCGGTGCGCCGCCGGCCGGCCAGGACGCCGAAGGCGACACCTGCGACGCCGATGACGATGCCGACGATGCCGAGAACACGGGCCGTGTTGTCGCTGGAGGAGGAAGAGGACTCCGATGCCGTCGTCTTCTCTTCCTCCGACTGGTCCGCGGCGGCGTTCTTGTCGTCGGAGCCGGTGGCCGCCGCGCCGTGCGCCTCGTCGGCGGCGGCCGTCAGCTTGAGGACGGGAGCGGGGCTCTCGGGCTCCTCGGCCCCGTCCTTCTGCTCCTCGATCCAGCGGACGACTTCCTTGTTGTCGTACGTCTGGATGGCCTTGAACACCAGCTGGTCGGCGTCCTCGGGGAGCTGGCCGACGGAGAGCGGGAACTGCTGGAAGCGGCCGGGCTCGATCTTGCCGCCGTCGGCGGTCCAGGTGACCTTGGAGACGGCCTCGTTGATCTTCTTGCCGTGCATGTCGAGCGGCTTGGCCAGCTTGCTCGTGGTCACCTTGATGTCCCAGCCGGGTACGGGCTGCGGCATGACGGAGGCCAGCGGGTGATCGGTCGGGAAGTTGACCTCGACCTTGGTCGTCGCGGCGTCGTCGCGCTCGTTGGGGACCTTGAAGTTGATGACGGCGTAACCGCCCTTGGCGGCCTCGCCCTCCGGCTGGACGCTGACGTGGGCGGAGGCCGTACCGGCGAGGATCAGCACGGTGGACGCGGCGACGCCGCCGGCGAGGGCGATGCGGGAAACGTTCATGTCAGGGATCACTCCACAAAGCACGAAGGAAAGGTGCTCCGCCGCGCGGGTGCGCGACGGCATCGCGACACCTCTTCCCCTCACGAGCGGTGCGTGTGCGCAGCCCGGCGCCCGCACCGGTGAGGTGCCTGCGGGGGTCGTGCGCGCATCGTGTGGAGGGTGTCGCGTCAGGCTGCGAGAGCGAACGCGGACGGCGGCCCGCGCCTGATCACCATGTGCTGGAGGGGGTCCCCGGTGGCCGGGGCCGGTGCGTCGACCGCCGTACGGAGCGTGCGCGGCCCGGTAGCCGGACCGCCCGGAAGGCCGGCCCGCAGGGCGGATACGAGGACGAGCGCCGCGCGCAGCGCCCGCAGCCGGGCTCCGGCCGCGATCTGCTGGGCGCCGTGCGCCGACAGCCGGGCGAGCCGGAACAGGGCGATCTCGCCGCGCCGCAGCAGCCAGCCGGTGGCCAGCGCAGCCAGCAGGTGGCCGAGCAGCATCGGCAGGCTGGGGAACATTCCGGCGAGGCCGGCCGCTCCGGAGCCGGCCATGCCGCCGGAGGGGGCGGCAGCCATGTGCTGATGCGCCTGCGCGGTCACCGACGCGGGGTCGATGCCCGCGGTGGTGACGATGCGACGGGCGTCCGCGGTGTTCAACCGGTCGGGGCCCGCGCCGCAGACGAGGCTCGCCGCGAACCGGATCAGCGAGTCGTCACCGGCTGCGGGCCGCGGCGTCGCGGTGTGCGTGCCGACACCGAAGAGCGTGTGCAGGGCGATCTGTCCGCCGGCCAGGGCCGCGGCGATCGACGGCAGTGAGCGTTCGCGGCCGGCCAGCGCCACCGCCACCGCCAGGATCCCGAGGAATCCGGCGAGCAGGGTCCACCCGGGCACCGCCGCGCAGGCCGCCATCGCGTGTCCGGCCGCGGACAGCGCGACGCAGACCGCGGCGAACACCGCGGCCCTCAAGAGCCGTAGACCGGCTCCGGCGCGTCCCACAGACGTAGACATGGCCGGGTCATCATCGCACTGCGGCCCCGGCCGCCGTACGGCAGGTCCGGAAGGTCACCTTCCGCCCGATTGGCTGCGTGCCGGGCCGTTGGGGATGGTTGCGGACGGGTAGGAGACGTCCTGTGGGCCGGGCATGCACAGTTGCGGCGAGCCCGGGTATCCGCCGAATGAGCGGTCTCACATCCCGTCCGTGCTTACGAACGGCATCGGGCGGCAATACGTATCGGTATGTCGAGCCGCAGCCAGGAGGCTGGAGCATGAGCATGTGGTGGTCACTCCATCTGCGGCGCGAAGCTGCGAGCGTTCCGCTCGCCCGTCGATTCCTGCTGGGCAGCATGGAATCCGCGGGCGTGGACCCGGATATCTCCTTCGACCTGTCGGTCGCGCTCAGCGAGGCCTGCGCGAACGCCGTCGAGCACGGCGGGACCGGCGGAGGCCCGGACGGCGCAGGGGAACACCGGGACACGACGGATGCTCCGGACGCGTGGGAGGAGCCGTCCGGTACGGCCTGCGGGCAGTACCGGGTCACCGCCTATCTGGACGGCGAGAAGTGCCGTATCGAAGTCGCCGATTCAGGCCCCGGCTTCCCCACCCGACGCACGCTTCGCGATGCCGCACAACAAGAGCAGCATCAGCAGTATCAACAGCAACCGCATTATCAGAAGCACTCGCAGTATCAACAGCAGTACCAACTGCAGCAGTCTCAGTCGAAGCAGGCCGGACACCCGCCGCTGGCCGCCGAGGGCGGGCGCGGCCTCTGCCTGATCGAGGAGCTCTCCGACCATGTGCACTTCGGCAACCGGCCGGGGCGCGGCGGCGCGGTGGTGAGCTTCGACAAGATCCTGAAATGGCGGGAGGGCGCCCTGCTCATGGTGTCCTGAGCGGGGCGCCCTCCGGCGGGGCGGAAGGTCAGCCCTTGATCCGGGCCATCCAGGCCTCGACCTCGTCGGCCTGACGCGGCAGCTTGTCCGAGAGGTTCCGGTTGCCGTCCTCGGTGACGAGGATGTCGTCCTCGATCCGGACGCCGATGCCGCGGTACTCCTCGGGGACGGTCAGATCGTCGGCCTGGAAGTAGAGACCGGGCTCGACGGTGAGGCACACGCCGGGCACCAGCGTTCCGTTGACGTACGACTCCGTGCGCGCGGCGGCGCAGTCGTGGACGTCCATGCCGAGCATGTGACCGGTGCCGTGCAGGGTCCAGCGGCGCTGCAGCCCCAGCTCCAGGACCTCGTCCACGGTCCGGTCGCCGAGCAGGCCCCACTCGACGAGCTTCTCGGTCAGGACGCGCTGCGCGGCGTCGTGGAAGTCCCGGAAGCCCGCGCCGGGCTTGACCGCCGCGATGCCGGCGACCTGGGCCTCGTACACCGCGTCGTAGATCTTCCGCTGCAGCGGTGTGAACGTGCCGCTGATGGGAAGGGTGCGGGTCACGTCGGCGGTGTAGAGGTCGGTGGTCTCCACACCGGCGTCGAGCAGCAGCAGCTCGCCGGAGCGCACCGCGCCGTCGTTGCGCACCCAGTGCAGGGTGGTGGCGTGCGGGCCGGCGGCGCAGATCGAGCCGTAGCCGATGTCGTTGCCCTCGATGCGGGCGCGCAGGAAGAACGTCCCCTCGATGTAGCGCTCGCTCGTCGCCTCCGCCTTGTCGAGGACCTTCACGACGTCCTCGAAACCGCGTGCGGTGATGTCGCAGGCCTTCGCCAGCTCGGAGATCTCGAAGGCGTCCTTGACCAGGCGTGCCTCGGAGAGGAAGACGCGCAGTTCCTCGTCGCGCTCCGCGGTTACCTTGTCGGTCAGCGCGGCCTCGATGACGGCGTCGTGGCCGCGGACGTTACGGACCGGGCCGGTGGCCTCGGCCAGCGCGGCGGGCAGCTCCCGCACGTCCTTCGCCGGGATGCCGAGCAGCTGTTCGGCCTCGGTGAGGGAGTGGCGGCGGCCGACCCACAGCTCGCCCTGGCCGTCGAGCCAGAACTCGCCGTTCTCCCGGTCGGAGCGGGGCAGCAGGTAGACGGTCGCCTCGTGGCCGCCGTCCGCCGGCTCCAGGACCAGGACGCCGTCCTGGGTCTGGTCGCCGGTGAGGTACGCGTACTCGGTGGAGGCGCGGAAGGCGTACTCGGTGTCATTGGAACGGGTCTTCAGCCGGCCGGCCGGGATGACCAGCCGCTCGCCGGGGAAGCGCGCGGAGAGCGCGGCGCGGCGCTCCGCGGTGTGCCCGGCCTGCGCGATCGGCTCCAGCCCGTGCAGCTCGGTGTCGGCCCAGCCGGACTTCATGCTCGCGGCGAGCTCGTCGGAGACGCCCGGGTACAGGCCGTTCTTCCGCTGCTTGACCGGCTCTGCCTCTTCGGTCTCCGGGTTCTCCGGGGTGAGCTCCTCAGACACGACTCTGTCTCTCCTTGATACGACACTGGACCCCCTCCATCGTACGGGCGTACGGAAGGGGGCCCAGGGCCGGAAGACCTCTTACCGGAAGACCTCGTACCGGGACACGGTCCGGATCGTGGGGAGCCGGGCGGTTCAGTCGAACCGTGCCGCCAGCAGGACCACGTCCTCGGTGTCGTCGCCCTGCTCGGGCCCGTCGGGCAGCACGGTGCGCATGACGTGGTCGGCCACCGCAGAGGCGTCGTGGCGCAGCGCCTTCGGGACGCTCGCCGCCGCCGAGTGGAGCCGGGTGAACGCCCGGTCCATCGAGTCCCCGGCCCGGCGCAGCAGGCCGTCGGTGTACAGCAGCACGGTCTCGCCGGGGGCCGGTTCGATCTCCACGCTCGGCGCCTCCCAGCAGGCGAGCATGCCCAGCGGCGCGGACAGGGTGGTCTCGACGTACTCGGTCCGCCGGTCACCGATGATCAGCGGCGGGGTGTGTCCGGCCCCGGCCAGCAGGATCTTGCGACGGGCGGGTTCGCAGTAGGCGAAGAGGGCGGTCGCGGAGCGGGCCGGCTCGGTCAGCCGGAGCAGGAGCTCAAGATCGGAGAGCACGGCGACCGGGTCCTCGCCCTCCATCACCGCGTATGCCCGCAGACCGGCCCGCAGCCGGCCCATCGCGGCCAGGGCGCTCGGCCCGGAGCCGCTCACCGAGCCGACGGCGAGGCCGAGCGCCCCCTCGGGCAGGGCGAGCGCGTCGTACCAGTCGTTGCCGCCCTGCGGTGCGGCGTGGTGGCGTACGGCCAGCTCCACGCCGGGGATCCGGGGCATCCGGCTGGGCAGCAGCTCTTCGGTGACGGTGGCGACATCGGTCCTGGCCCGTTCCAGCTCCAGCAGCCGGGCCAGGTGCTCGGCGGCGTACCCGGTGTACAGACCGGCCAGGTGGCGCTGACGCTCCAGCGGCTCGGCGGGTTCGTCGTAGAGCCAGACGGCGGCGGCGAGCCGGCCGGTCCGGTCGGTGCTGATCGGCAGCGCGTAACTGGCGGCGTAGCCGAGCCGGGCGGCTACCTCGCGCCTGCGGGGGTCCAGGCTGGTGTCGCCGAGCAGATCGGGGGTGGTCAGCGAGTTCTCGGAGCCGGGCAGACCTTCAAGGATGCGGCCGTAGGACGTGGCGCTGCGCGGCACCGTCTCGATCTGGCCGAGCTCCGCGTGGGCCAGTCCGAGACCGATGGTGCTGACGGGGCCACGGCGGTCGGAGGGTTCGAACACGATCAGCCCGCGGCGGGCGCCCAGCAGAGCGGCTCCGGCTTCGAGCAGCTCGTGGAGCGCGTCGTCCAGGGTGCTCGTTCTGGCCAGCCGCTCGGTGAGTTCGTGCAGCGTGGTGAGGTCGGAGACCCAGCCCGCCAGACGGTCCTGGATGAAGGCGCTGGGGGCGGCGGGTACCTCGGTGAGAGGCCCGTCAGTGTGCGTCGAAACCGGAACTGAGGGGTTGATTCCAGCCACTTTCGGCAGGTGCGGGGCGCTCATGGTTGTCGGCTCTCCGACTGGTGTGTTTCGTCGAATAGCATCGCAAACCCCCATGTCATTCTGCGCCGCTATCAGTGCATCCACATGTACACGTACAAGTAACGTGATGTCCAGCATTGTCCGCACGGGATTTGTGGTGTCCAAGTGATAACTAACTTGGCCAAAAAATGCACCCAGCGGAAGCTATTTGCGGTCGACTGGGTCTGCTCGGCAGGGGGTGCTCACGGGGTGAAGTCCCGAGAGGAGCGTCATCGCGGGCATGCTGGGTACGTAACCGATGGATGGCCAGGGGTGGTTCCGACCGCCCCCGGAACCTGGCAGCGGGCCCGGACGTCCTCATCTGTGACGGCCACGCCCCACCCCCGAGTGGCGAGGTTGTACGTACGGACGGCAGGCGCGATACGCGCTCCGCGCCTCGCCACGATCTCGACTGGAACCGGCTCGATTCGGCTCAGCACGGCTCACGCTCGGTAGCGACGACCAACCCGTACCGCAGGCTCGACGAGCATGTACACACAGTGAAATTCCGCACACGCGATGTGACGCACGCGTGGTGTGATGTGGACCCTCGGCGTTCAACGGAAAGGAACGAGCGCTCATGCGCGAGATCCTCGGAAGGCGACGCAGGCTCCGGTTCCGGGACAGGCCCGCCCAGCTCGACGCGGCCCTGACCTGTGCTACCGAGTGGCAGTGGCCCGTACTCCCCGGAGTGGGACTGCTGGCGGCCGACGGCCGCGGTGAGCGCGGCTGCGCCTGCCCCGATCCCGAGTGCGCCGTGCCCGGCGCACACCCCTTCGATCCCGGACTGCTCGCGGCGACCACGGACCCGCGGATGGTGCGCTGGTGGTGGACGAGCCGGCCCACCGCGCCGGTGGTACTGGCCACCGGCGGGCGGGCGCCGTGCGCGCTGAGCCTGCCGGCGGCGGCCGGCGCCGGAGCACTGGCCGAACTCGACCGGATGGGGGTGCGGCTGGGCCCCGTGGTGGCGTCGCCGACCCGGTGGTCGCTGCTGGTCGCCCCGTACACCCTCGAACGGCTCGGTGAACTGCTGCACGCGCAGGACTGGGTGCCCAGCTCGCTGCGGTTCCACGGCGAGGGGGGTTACCTCGTCCTTCCGCCGTCCGGTACCGGCGCTGGGCAGGTGCGCTGGGTACGGGCGCCGGCCCGGGTGCCCAGGGTGCGGCTGGCGGGCGGAGCGCCCGTCGCGGCGGCCGCCTCGCCCTGGCTGCCGGATGTGGGGGCGGTCCTGGACGCGCTGGTCGAGGCGAGCAACAGCGCTCCGGACGGTGGAAGCCGGCTCGCCTACTGACGGGGAGGCCGGCTCGCCTACGGGGTGGGGGAAGAGCGGCTCACGTGCGGGGCGGGAGAGCGGCTCGCCCGCGGTGCGGCCCGTCTGCTGGCGAGGGGGAAGGGGTAGCGCCAGGGGCGGTGTGCGGAATTCCGGCGCCCTGTCGGGAATTTCCGCACGCCTGGAAGCGCGCATCCACCAGGAAATGCCTGGCATCCGCAACGGTGTGACCACCGGATCTCCCGGCTCCGTCGGCCGCGCGCCGCGGCCCGTACCGGTCGCGCGCAAAGCCGGTCGCTACAAAGGCGTTCGGCAGTCGGTTTCCTGATGCCTCATACGAAACTCGTTCGAAGAATGTTCGAGTTGTTCTTTAGGGGATCGCCCCCGGTGGCCGTCCGGGTGCCGGTCGGAACCGCTCGGGTCGCCGTGAGACGCCAGGGAGCCGGGGGAGGCAGGGCGATACGGGGAAAGCCAGGGGGGATTGAGGAGACGGAGCCGGTGTCGGCGGGGGCTCGTCCGAGGACCTGCGTCAGGTCTGTGCGCGGTGCGCGCGCCCTGCGGTGCGCGAGTGGGCCCCGCATCCGGAAATGAGGATGCCCGATCGCTGGCGACGGGGGATGCACCAGCGACCGGGCTTCTAGAACGGTAACAAGAGATCTGCCGTTCGCAAATTCGATCTCGCGTATTCGGACAGCGATTTACCTGTCAGTACGGGGAGTTGTGACGCGAGTCACCGTACGGTCCGGGTAGTGGTCACTGTCAGCTGAGTGTCACCTGGCGGTTGGTGAGCCCGCCGCGCGCCCGGCGCTCCTCGGGGGTGAGGGGCGCGTCAGAGGCGAGCGCCGTGGCCAGCCGCTCCGCGAACACCGCTGCGGGCTTCTCGCACTCCTCGGCCCCCATCGCGCTCGGCAGATCCCAGACCGGGACCATCAGGCCGTGCGCGCGGAAGGAGCCGACCAGCCGGGTCCCCTCGCCGAGCGAGGAGACACCCGCCGCGTGCAGCCGGGCGAGGGCGTCGAGGAGCTGCTCCTCGGGGTGCGGCATGACCCACCGCAGGTGGTTCTTGTCCGGCGTCTCGCACCAGTACGCGGCGTCCACCCCGGTGAGCAGGACGGTCGGGATCGCGGCCTCGTTCGCCCGCTCCAGAGAGGCGGACACCTCGGCCGTGGCGTTCTCCGAGTCCGGTACCCAGAACTCGAAGCCGGAGTGCACGACGGGCGCGAACGGCGCATCCGGGTCCAGGACATCCTGCAGCCGGGGACCGTCGGCCGGAACCCGCCGGGCGGCGACGGGCGAGCCGGACTCGGTCCCCAGCGCGCGCTGCAGGGTGTCGGCGAGGTCCCGGCTGAGGTCGCCGGAAGAGGTGTCGTTCTGCAGGGCGAGCAGGACCGAGCCGTCGTCACGCCGCAGCGCGGGCCAGGCCATCGGGAGCACGGTCGCGAGCGTCACGGACGGCACGCCCTCGGGCAGCCCGCCCTTCAGCGTCAGCTCGACCGTGGCGGCGGGGACCAGCTCGCGCAGCGCGACCCAGTCGCATTCGCCGGCCAGTCCCTCGAAGGGGCGCTGGACGAGCTCGGTCACGGCCTGGGCGGCGGCGCGGCCGTGGCAGGCCTTGTATCGGCGGCCAGAACCGCACGGGCAGGGCTCGCGAGCCCCGACCACCGGAATCTCGCCGTCCTTGAGCTGCGGCTTCCCGGCCTTGGTCTGAGGGCGCTTCTTGGCCATGGTGGGCTTTCTCCCGGTTGCGACGGTTGCGACAGTGCGGTCTGGGCCGCGAGCCTAGCCGTCCTTGCGGTGCCCGGTGCGCAGCTGCCCCCGCCGCGGGCAGGCGCGAGCGTGGGAAGGCGGCCTGCTGAGGGCGTCTTCCCGCCGGAGCGTTCCCGGTTGCCGCAGCGCCCGCTTACCGGTGGGGCTCTGTCCCCTCACCCACGGATCACCGACGGATCACCCAGGGATCACCAACGGACCGGCCACAGATCACCGACGGACCGGCCGGTGAGACATGGTCGGGGTCGTCAGCCGGCGTCGTCGAAGGCGTCGGCGAGGCTCAGCCCGTCGGTGAGACCCAGCCCGTTGAGGCCCGGTACGACGGGGACGGGTACTCCGATCGCGTCCGTCGGTCCGATCGCGTCCGCCGGTCCGATCGCGTCCGCCGGTCCGATCGCACCCGTGGCCCGGCCGTTGCCCTGTCCGCCCGGCCGGCCGTCGGGGTGCTGCGGCCCTTCGTCGACCAGCACCCAGACCGTGACCTCGCCGGACGAGTCGTCGCGTACGCCCCACTTCTCGGCGAGCGCGCTGATGATGTTGAGCCCCCGGCCACCGCGAGCCGTGACCGATGGAGTGGCCGGAACCGGTCGGGTCGGACCGCCTCCGTCCGTCACCTCGACCGTCAGCCCGCCTGTTCGGTCGACGTGCCAGGCGGCGCGCACGTCGCCCTCCCCCACGTCGCTGTGCCGGCCCAGCGGCCTACCGTGACGGCAGGCGTTGCTGAGCAGTTCGGAAAGGATCAATACAGCATCGTCGACGACCGAATCCGACACCCCGCGACTGCGCAACTGCTCACGCATCCGGCGTCGTGCCTGACCCACGCCCGCAGGGCCATGGGGTACGGCCATGCTCGACGACGTGGGCACTTCCTGTGCCACCACCAACGCCACCCCCGAGACCTCCTTTGCCCCACGCCAGGTGTGGATGCCCCCCTGGGCTGGGCCGGAAACCGGCCAGTGGTCTGACAGTGACGCACTCGCAACGATCAAATACAGCCCGAATGCGCCGGTGTACTCCCCGTCACTGATATGAAGAGCGGCCCAACTGGGACAAGACCTGCTTCGGGCGGTTCGTGATGATCGCCTCCACCCCGAGCCGGACACACAGCTCGACGTCCTCCGGTTCGTTGACCGTCCAGACGTGGGCCCGGTGGCCGGCGCGGTGCAGGCGGTCGATGTATCCCGGGTGGCTGCGCACGATCCGCATCCCGGGGCCGGCGATCCGGGCGCCGGCCGGCAGCCGTCCGTCCCGCAGCCGGGGCGAGACGAACTGCATCAGGTAGACGGTGGGCAGCTCCGGTGAGGCGTCCTGGATGCGGTGCAGGGAACGGGCCGAGAAGCTCATGACGCGGACCGGTGAGGGGCCCCCGGCCGGCGGCGCGTCGAGCTCGAAGCGCTTCAGCAGCTGCAGCAGCCGCTCCTCGACCTGGCCCGCCCAGCGGGTCGGGTGCTTGGTCTCGATGGCGAGCTGGAGCGGACGCCCGGCGGCGCGCGTCTCGACGAGCAGTTCGAGCAGTCGTTCCAGGGTGAGTACGGAGGTGAGCTCGCCCGGCACCGGGTCCCAGTCGGGGGACTCCGACTCGTCCCGGTCCTTCCACGAGCCGAAGTCGAGCGCGGCGAGCTCGGAGAGCTCCAGGGCGGAGACCGCCCCGCGGCCGTTGGACGTACGGTTCACCCGACGGTCGTGCACGCATACGAGGTGGCCGTCGGCGGTGAGCCGCACGTCGCACTCCAGGGCGTCGGCGCCGTCCTCGATCGCTTTCCGGTACGCGGCCAGGGTGTGCTCGGGGGCGTCGTCGGACGCGCCTCGGTGTGCGATGACCTGGATGGGATGCTGCGTGGTGTGCTGCTGCCGTGCTTGGGTCACCGCGTCATGGTGTCACCGGGAGGCCCGGCTGCGCGAACCTTGCGAAGCAGCGTCGTTTTGTCCGGTGTAAAGGGCCGTGCGCGGATGCACAGGTCCTGCTTACAGTGGTCTGACGTGCTGTGGGAAAAGCTGACTCCAGACACGTACACAGCGGATCTCTTGCCGAACGATGATGTGGAACCGAGGAGTATAGAGCTGTGAGCACAGAGAACGAGGGCAACGAGGGCAACGCGGCCGAGGCCGCCCCGTCCGTTCCGTCCGCACCTCCAGTGCCGGCCGATGCTCCCCAGGGGCCTCCTGGAAGCACGCCCCCGGCCCCTCCGCAGCCGGACGTGACCGCCGCGCAGCCGCAGGTGCCGCCGGCGCACGACCCGGCGACCACGCCCCTGGCCCAGGTCCCCCCGGCGCCGCAGCCCCACACGCCTCCCCCCGTACCGCAGTCGGCGGCGGATGCCGGCTGGCCCCCGCCTCCGCCCGCGGTCCCCGCGTACGCGCACGGCGGCCACGGTGCGCACGGCGCACACGGCGCACACGGCGCACACGGCGCACACGGCGGCGGCCCGGTGTGGGGCCCGCCCGGCCAGCCGCAGACGCACGACGCCCCCCGCAAGCGGGGCGCGGGCGGTCTGGTGGCCGCGGCGGTCGTGGCAGCGCTCGTGGCGGGCGGCGTCGGCGGCGCCCTCGGCTACTGGGCTGCCGACAGCAACGACAGCGCAGGCTCCTCCGGTTCGACCACCGTCGCGGCGTCGGCCAACCCGCAGGACCTCAAGCGCGACCCGGGCACGGTCGCGGGCGTGGCGGCCAAGGCGCTGCCGAGCGTGGTCACCATCGACGCGCAGGGCGGCGACGGCGAGGGCGGTACGGGCACGGGCTTCGTGTACGACAAGGAGGGCCACATCCTCACGAACAACCACGTGGTGGCCTCCGCGGCGGACAACGGCCAGCTCACGGCGACGTTCTCGAACGGCAAGAAGTACGGCGCAGAGGTGGTCGGCCGGGCCGAGGGCTACGACGTCGCGGTCCTGAAGCTGAAGGACCCGCCGAAGGGGCTCACGCCCCTGTCGCTGGGCAACTCGGAACAGGTGGCGGTGGGCGATTCGACGATCGCGATCGGTGCCCCGTTCGGCCTGTCCAACACGGTCACCACGGGCATCATCAGCGCGAAGAACCGCCCGGTCGCCTCCGGTGACGGCTCCGGCGGCAGCAACTCGTACATGAGCGCCCTGCAGACCGACGCCTCGATCAACCCGGGCAACTCCGGCGGCCCGCTGCTGAGCGCCGGTGGCGCGGTCATCGGGATCAACTCGGCGATCCAGTCCACCGGCAGCAGTACCGGCCAGAGCCAGGCCGGCTCCATCGGCCTCGGCTTCGCGATCCCGATCAACCAGGCGAAGAACGTCGCCGAGCAGCTGATCAGGACCGGCCAGCCGGTCTACCCGGTCATCGGAGCCACGGTGACCATGGACGAGAAGACCGGCGGCGCGGTCATCTCGGACCAGGGCGCGAGCGGCACGGAAGCGGTGACGAAGGGCGGCCCCGCGGCCCAGGCGGGCCTGAAGCCGGGCGACGTCATCACGAAGTTCAACGACACGGTGGTCGACAGCGGCCCGACCCTGATCGGTGAGATCTGGACCCACAAGCCGGGCGACAAGGTCACGCTGACGTACAAGCGCGGCGGCAAGACGTCGACCGCTGAAGTCACCCTGGGCGAGCGCAAGGGCGACAGCTGACCGGCTAGGCTGTCCTCGCGTCGAAGCGGGCCGCTGCCCGCCGGCGCGAGGTGGGTTGCCCGAGCGGCCTAAGGGAACGGTCTTGAAAACCGTCGTGGCAGCGATGTCACCGTGGGTTCAAATCCCACACCCACCGCCAGGTGAGAGAAGTAGCAGGTCAGAGGGCGGGTCTCCGAAACGGGGGCCCGCCCTCTGCGTTCACCTTGTTTCACTCTGTGCCCCTGTTTCCCGGTGCCGACCAGGGCGTGTGGGCCATGCGCGGGCCAGGGTGGGGCCTACTCCTCGGCGCGAAGTCCCAGCTCAACGAGCCGGTTGGCCGCAGCCGATCCGCCCTTGAGGAGCTTGGCGTAGAACCGGTACAGCACCGCGAGGCTGTGGCCGGCGCGGTAGGCGGCCTCCACCGGGTCCATGCCGGACTGTGATCCACAGCGAGATGGCCGCGTGCCGCAGGGAGTACGGGACCTCTGCCAACGCGGTCCGAAGTTCCTGTTCGCTGAGCTCTGCCTTCCGTGCCTCGCTCCAGACGTCGGAGTATTCGTTCGACGTCAGACGGCCACCGCGCACTGCCCGAAACAGCCGGCCGTCCGGTGCGACACCGAAGCGCGCGACGTGGGCGCGGACCATCCGCACGTATACCGGCGGGACGGGAACCGCCCGTACGGCCTTCCGCGCCCGGTGCTTCAGGCCGCGCTCGTCATGGGACTTCCCGCTATCGGTCCAGCCGCCCCCGACTTCCGGGTGGCTCTCCGACACGAGCACTTCGCCTCCCGCCTCCGGCTCGCTCTCCGGCGGCAGGATGAAGTCCGATGGCGGTGACCCATCCGGCGGCGACGGCCGCGATCAGGTTCTCCTCGTCCTTCGGGGCCCGGCGCAGGTCCCCGCTCATGCCCTCTACGATCCGCACCAGCATCCGGCCTCCGGTCGACTCCCCGCGCCCTGCGGGCCGGTGAGGAACGGTGCTGGGACGGCCACGCCGGGGCCGAGGCAGCCGATGAGCCTGGCGATGGCGAGATATTCGGTTTCCGCGTTGGCGACGTTGCACAGCCGCATCAGGAGGTCGATGCCCTTGCCGTCGGTGTCCTTGGCCGGCCACGCCGCTCGTAGCGACAGCGCACGGCCTCCCGGAAGGTTCCGAGGTATATGCGCGGGCTCGTCTCGTCAAAGAGGGGGAGAGCAGGCACTAGAACTAGGTGTTCCCGCATCAGCGATCCTCATCGATTCGGTTCACTCCGCTCCGGAGCGCGGGCCCAGCCCAGGTCCGGGTCTGCGCTCTCTCAGAGCCACGATCACCCTCGGGGGGAAAGCGTCCTCAATCCGCTACGTCTATCGCACCGCCAGTCCGCTCAGTTCCTGGCAGGCTCTTCAATAACAAACGACCGGGTTCCCATGCACCACGACTGAAACCAGGATGGGACCATTCCGCCCCGGACAAGAGCATTCAGCTCAGATTGCGAAAAGGGTGATGGGGCATCCAGGGACAGCTGCCCCACTCCATTCATTCGTGTTGAAGCAGCACGCTCGAACCAGTCCTTTCCATGCACGTAATCGACAAGCTCATGAAACTCGTGGAAACTGGGAGAAATGGCCTCATAAAGGAAGCAGCTGACCCACAGGATGAAGTCGCGATCGCTTTGCTTGAACTCCGAACCAGAGATGACTGAGTTATCCAGAGAGGGAAGGCTCGAAGCGAAAATCTTGCAAGAAGAGTGAAAGTCTCCTGCATATAGCATGGCTGGAATATGCTCTCGTGCTAGCGCTCTGGACACCAGTGTCTCCCCGGAGGATTCCTCTGCCCCCCAAACCCGCCACCTAAGATCCATGAACAATGGTCCGGGGGTAGGTTCGCCGAAAGCGCGTGCGTAGAGTAGCCATGGACTTGGAACCTTGGAGAACTGATCAATCGAAACGATCCGGGTATCCAATAGATACCCGAACAAGGCCGGATCATCTACCTTTTCGAAGGTAGCCTCCGAGGCAACATTGAGCAAATCCTCGGCCCAAGCGGGATCAAACATAGAGGTCTTATTTCTGCAATGGAACCTCGCCCATCGAAGTAGCGCCGATTTTGCCCTTTCGGGATGCTCCCGAAGCGTAGAGATGAATCTGTTTCGAGGGTCCCTGTAAAGATCGAACGTAGCTATGGCGGTGACGTAGTCAGACTCCGGTGATCCGTCTCCCCAATGCTGAAAAAGCGCGTCGAAGATGAGTTTTGTCGAGTCCGGTGGAAGTGGGGCAGCGTTCATTATGCGCAAGCACAATGAGATGTATTTCGGTGCGTTTTTCCACCCAATACCACGAGCCTTTTCCATGAGCCCCGCTACGACTTCACGAGCACCACCGTCGTATTTATCATCAGCGCACTGGAAAATGACGTCAGCGAGGACGGAGCTAGAGTCTGCCTCGTAGGCACGCGTTATCTCCGTCACGATCTCGTCGATTGATCGCGCTCGCCTTACAATGGCCTCAGCAGCGAAATACTCCATGAAGGTACGGTGCGTAAAGCCGAAAAGGCGCTGATCTCGATCGTCAGTTCCTTGGTAGGTCAACAACCAGGCGCGATCGGCGCAGAAGTCAAGGAAGCCTTGGGCGCGAGTACTAGCATCTACCTCGTCTACGGATGCCGTCGCAGTGAAGAACTGTGCAATGATTTTTCGTAGCTGCTTCTCTTGGACCCCGGCTTGTGCGCTCTGACTCTTGTAGAAAAAGAGAGCCAGTTCCTGCATAAGCCGCGTGCCGTATTGTCGATGATCTACCGGTTGTTCGATGTGCCGCATTGCGTCCCAGCGCTGGAACAATAGGTCTGCACACGCTTTGTAGACTTCACGTCGGTTTCGTGGGATATAGCCGCGGGCTCGATAAAGTGCACACAACAGAGAAAGCATAAGCGGATTCGTGCGCACATCTGGAACATTCTCAGTCTCCCGCAGGAAGGAATCTTTCTCCGCTTGACTTCGCCCAGTAGCCTCAAACCACTTACTCGTATATTCAACAACTTGATCATCCGAGAAGTCATCCAACTCATAGACCGAGAATTCGCCGCTGAAGGGCGCTTTCCCATAACCAACGCGACGCGCGGTAATTAGCACTGGAATGAGTGGATATCGTGCAGCAAAGGATTCAATGACCCTAACGAACTGCTTGCGACGAACTATGTCAATAATTTCGTCGATTCCATCGAAAATAACAAAGCAACGACCCAATGTGGCCAAGTCATTTAGGGCTTGGTCGCCGATGTCCAGTTGTAGATTTTCTTTAACTGATTTGCTAATGGCACCCAGAATGTAGGCGCCTCCGTCAGTCTTGGCTACTTCCTTGCAGGCCACAACAACAGCAGCGTAGGCGTCATCTGAAGCTTCGTCTTTTGACAACTGGTGAACAAGATGTTGAGTCATTGTGCTCTTACCCACGCCAGGACTCCCGACTACGACACATCGAGGCCGACCTATAGGTGAGGTCAGAAAGGAGTCTTCGCGCTGAACCTGAGAGTTTTGTACCCGCAATGTTCTAGAAACATAGAGGGCGCCATAGTCGAAGCGGAAGTTTTCTACAGAATGACTGATGGCGTGAGCCAAATTGAGTTCCGCGTAGTGGCGCTCGGACGCGGCTCGGATATCGGCCAGATGATTTCTTGCATTTGCGAAACGTGCTGGATCGCCAAGGATATCGACGATCTCACGAAAGGCGATATTGGCCGGGCGTGACTTTCCTTCAATCTTCTCCGTAGAGCCAATATAGGCAGTGATTCTCTCCAGTTCTCCCCTACTGATATGCGATAGGGCTTTGTCGCTCGGAAACACGCTTTCCATGTGAGCAGAGATAATCCCCCAAAGATCTCCTGCAAGATTCGCCCAGATGTAACCCTTGGCGGCGCAAAATTCATCGACTTGGATGATGAATGTTTCACGGTATTCGTTGGAAATTTCTTCGAATGCCTTCCTTTCTCTCACTCCTAGCCTTGCAATCAGCATGAACTGAAATAGGGCTACCGACTCAGGCAATTCAACGAAGGTTCGAATCTGTCCGACCTGATCTTGAGTCAGCAATGTCAGCGGATTTCCATCGAGGCTGTTTAGAAGGAGACCGCCCCGCTCATCTGTTTCCTCTGACCACTCCTCAACTACTGCCCCAGTATCGCGGACAGGGGCGGAGGACCTCTGTACCGCCGCCGCTGCAATCCGCCCAACCGCACCAATGACTACCGGATCCACCATCTCGTCTCCCCTCGAACTGACCACATTTTGGCACTGCTGAGCTATGTAGCGCAGCCAGAAGCCCCAACGCCGCAAGGAGGACGACGCCAATGCCCCAGGGGCGGAGCAGTGGAGCACCCCCAGAGTCAAGCGTCGAGCGAGGTTGCTCGGTTCGACTGCGTGCCATGTGCGGGCCACGGGGGGTGCCCAGACGTCGCTGTGGGCCTTCGGAGCAGGTCAGCGCGGCTCGAACTTGCTGGTGCAGCGGTCTTGAAAACCGTCGTGGCAGCGATGTCACCGTGGGTTCAAATCCCACACCCACCGCAGGTGAACGGCCCCCGGCCAGTACGTATGGTCGGGGGCCTCTGCCATGCCTGCTCCCCGCCGGGCACCGCTGTTCCCGCGGGTTTCCCGCTGTCGGGCACGGGAGGGGCACGCGGGTGGACGGAGGCAATCGCCGGCCGGCTCCCGTTCGGGGCATTGACGTTGGTCGATAGGGTCGTGGCCATGGGGGATGGGAAGGCTCGCAGGTGTGTGTGGTGCGAGAAGCAATTCACGCGGCGTTCGCTGTGGCGGGCCAAGCGCTACTGCAAGCGGTGGCACCAATGCGTGCACTACGGCGCGATCCTCGTGGGCGCCTTGTTCTCCTGAACTGTCAGGTAGTGCACAGACCGGCGGAGTAGCCGCGGAGCACGCCACCGGGCTCCCGTCATGCCGTGGGGCACGTAGCGGGCACGATGACGATGACGACGGGCTCCACCGGCTCCGGCGCGCGGCCCGTCTTCGGGGAGGACGCTCCACTCGGGTGGTCAAGTCGCCCCCTGCGGGCCTCAACAGCGAAGCGGAGGGGCGTTGACGGCTTCCCCGCCGCCGGGCTCCCCGGATGTGTGCAGTCAACCGGCCTTGGCCGGGTCGATGCCGTACAGGGGTGCGGCGGCCACCGCCTGGTCCGCGCCGCAGGTCTCCTGCTCGTCGGCGGGGGCGAGCCACAGCGGTATCAGGCGCGACGCGGAGGGCGCGGCGTCCATGCGCAGGTAGTGGCAGCCGCTGTTGATGCGCAGTGCGAGGACGTAGACGCCGTTGCCGGCGGATTTGCCCGCGACCACGTCCACGGTGTCGTCGTCGGAGACCAGCCGCTTGTCCTTCAGCAAGTCCACTGCGCCTGCGGGGGTGTGAGGGTGTCCCGCGGTCGGTGTCTGCCGGTACATGTTCGTCCCGGTGGGCTGCCGCAGGAGCAGGGCGCCCAGTTGCGCCACGAGGCTGCCGGGATGGTTGTCGGTGCGTGTGGTGGGGCAGTCCGTCGTGGACTGATGCACGCTGTGAGCGCCGAAAGCGAAGGTGTAGCGGTAGCAGCGAACCGGGTACGCCTTTGCGGCCACGGTCTCGGTGCCGGGCGGCAGCAGGCCCAGCATCACCTGTGCTGTGTGGACGCTCCCGCCGGACTTCTCCCGTTCCGTGCCCGCGCTCAGCAGTACTCCGCCGTGTGCTTCGGCGTGGGAGACGAGCGTGCCCTCGGTGAACTGACCTCCGAAGGTCCTGCCCGGCGACCAGAAGCCCACGTTCAGGTCGTGGCGCAGGTCCTCGGCGAGCTCGGCGGCCTGGGCGTCGACGGCCGAGGTGTCCGGAGCGGAGAGCCGTTGCTGGAGCAGGGTGCCCGCCACTCCCGCGGCGCCGGCAACGAGCGCTGTCACCGTGAGAAGCAGGATCTGCCGCCCGATGCCGGGTTTCCCCGTCTGCCCGGCAGGACTGGCCGACCGGTCCTGTTGGGTCTCCACGGTGGGCGTCGTCATGTCATGTCCCCCGTCGGCAGGAGGCCTCGACCGAAGGCCTCGTCGTCGACGTATATTGCCAGCCCCAGCCCCAGCCCCAGCCGTGCCCGGCCGTCCCCCGGCCGGGGCACGGCAGGGACGCCGACCGGAATCACCCCGGAGGTTCGCAGCGGGTCGTGGTGAGGCGGGATGCCGAGGCGATGGTCGCGCGGGCCTCGTGTTCGGGGAGGCCGGTGCGGACGGCGGCCTCGGTGAGGGCGTCCGCCAGGCTGTCCCCGAAGCCGTGTTCGTAGGCGCGGCAGGCAGCCCAGAAGAGCCGGGTGTTGCGCTGGCCCTCCGCTGCCGCGAGGACGAACCGGATCAGTCCCCGGCCCCGGTCGTCGGGGTGGCTGTGCCGGCGACGCGTGGCGGCCGGGGGCGTCAGCAACTGGAGGAGGGCGTCGGGGCAGGGGGCCGGCGGGAGGCTGCCGGTGCCCGGCACCAGCCGGTAGGAGCCGTGGGTGGTGGACGAGCCGGGGCCGACCAGGTAGCCGCCCGTGCCGCGGATGTCGATGCCGGGGGCGAGGCGTCCCGCGGAGTTCGGTACGGCCACTCCCGGCGGTCCGGACAGCCAGATGTGTCGGCCGCCGCTGGGGGTGAGCACCGTGACGGTCTGCGGGATGGTGAACAGGTGGTGCAGCGCCAGCTGTCGCAGGGCGGCCGCGGAGTCGTTGCGGCCGGTGGGGTCGATGTCGAGGTCGATACCGATGAGGTGGTGCGGGGCGCGGCCGCACGCGATGCCGTAACCACTGGCCCAGGGGGCGGCGGCGAAGAGGCGGCGGACGGCGGCAGGGTCGGTGGTGGCGTCGTGGACGCCGTGTCCGGGCAGGCCGCAGGCGCCCCGGCAGTGGCTCGGCCGCTCCTCGTCGCGGTGCGGGGAGCGCAGGGCGGGAAGCTTGGTGGCGGACAACGGGATGACGGGGAGCCCGTGTTCGGCCGCGGACAGCGCGTGGGCCAGGGCCAGGGCGAAGGTTCGGCGGGCATGGATGGCCATGCCTCTATGTTCGTACTAACGTTCGAATAAAGGAAGAGGGGGAGGGGCTGGCGGGTGAGGTGCGAGGTGTCCTGCCGGAACGGTTCTTCCCCTGCGGGGCAAGGGTCGTCGCTGCGTGCCGGACTGACCTGGGAGTTTGTGTCGTCTGGGGGTTTATCAGCTCTTCATCACGCTTGCGAGGGAATCGAAAAGTGTGGGTGGTTCGCCGGAGCGGCGATGGGAAACCTTGATCTCGCGACGTCGCGACCATCACCCGGGCGGTCGGCCAACCGGCCCGGGGCCGGCCTTATTTTCGGTTCCTGGAGGAATAGACATGGCAAGCATCCGTACCGCTCGTGCCCTCGCTGTTGTTGCCGCTCTGCCCCTCGCCGCCGCGTTCTTCGGCGGTGTGGCCCAGGCCGACAACGGTTCGTTCGCGAACGAGGGGTCGAACGCGGGTGTGGCCACGATCAGTGGCAGTGGCGTCGGCGGGGCCAACCTGGGCAATTCGTCCACCTCGCAGCAGCAGGCCATCGGGGACGGAGCGTCGAACCACAGCAACTCCGCTCAGGTGAACGGTTCGGCGTTCACCGCCATCGACCAGTCCAGTCACACCCTCGCGGTGAACTTCACCAATCTCTGGTGATCCGGTACCTGCCGCGTGCCGGGCGGGGGGCCGGATCGCGGTCGGGGGGAACGGCGGCCCGCGTGGCGTCACTTCGGTGGCGGCACGCGGGCCGTTCGTCGTTCCGCCGGGGTGAACCGGCGGCTGGGCCGATGTTCGGCGGCGGACGGGCGGACGGACGGGCTGACCGGCTGACCGGCTGACGGGGCGTGAGGCCGGGGCGTGGGCCGCAGGGTGAACCGTGGGTGGAAGGGGTGGGGAGGGAAGGGGTGAAAAGGGGAGGGCCGGTGACGGCCCGCTGTCGGGTGCCTTGACAGGTGAACGGAATCTGACGGACAGTCAGAAACCCTGATCCGCAGGCTTTTCCCGGGAGGCAGCCGCCGTGCATCTGGCCCCTACGGACCGCCAGCTCCAGCTGCGCGCCGAACTCCGTGCGTACTTCCGCGATGTGATGCCGGAGCCCGGCGCTCGGACCGGCCCCGTGGGCGGGAGTCCGGCCGATCAGCGGCTGCTGCGCCGTATCGGTGCGGACGGAATGCTGGGGCTCGGCTGGCCCGTCGAGTACGGCGGCCAGGGCCGTGGTGCGGACGAACAGTTCGTGTTCTTCGATGAGGCCTACCGGGCGGGCGCACCGGTTTCGATGGTCACCCTCAACACGGTGGGCCCCACGCTGATGAAGTACGGGACCGAGGCGCAGAAGGAGTACTTCCTGCCGCGGATCCTGGCCGGGGAGATCGTCTTCGCCATCGGCTACAGCGAACCCGAGGCCGGTACCGATCTGGCGGCGCTGCGGACCAGGGCGGTACGTCAGGGTGACTCGTGGGTCATCGACGGTCAGAAGATCTTCACCAGCAACGCGCAGAACGCGGACTGGATCTGGCTCGCCTGCCGTACGGATCCGGAGGCGCCCAAGCACCGGGGCATCTCGATCATCCTGGTGCCGACGGACGCGCCCGGCTTCTCCTGGACGCCCATCGAGACCGTCGGCGGGCTGACCACGACCGCCACGTACTACGACGGCGTCCAGGTGCCCGCCACCGGGCTGGTCGGCGCGGAGAACGGCGGCTGGGGGCTGATCACCAACCAGCTGAACCACGAACGGGTCGCCCTGGCCGCGATCGGGATGCAGGCCGAGGACTTCTACGATGCGGCGCTCAGCTTCGCCCGTACGCCCGATCCGGTGACTGGACGGCGCCCGGTTGACGAGCCCTGGATTCGGTCCAGGCTGGCCGAGGCCTATGCCCGGCTGGCGGCAACACGCCTGCTCAACTGGCGTTTGGTGGGAGATGTCGGGGCCGGTGCGCTGGCCCCCGGCGACGCGAGCGGCGTGAAATTCGTGGGAACCGAAAGCGCCGTGGAGGTGTATCGCATGTGCCAGGAAATCACGGGGCACGCCGGAACGATCCGGGGCGGTTCGCCCGGCTCCTTCGGGGACGGGGAGCTGGAACGGATGAACAGGGCGGCGCAGATCAACACCTTCGGGGGCGGGGTGAGCGAGGTGCAGCGGGAGATCGTCGCGACGATGCGGCTCGGCATGAAGAGGGGGAAACGGTGATGGAGGGGCAGGACGGGCAGGGCGGACGGGACGTGCGGGACGGGCAGGGCGTGCGGGACGCGCCGGAAGGGCAGGACGCGCGGGACGCGCCGGAAGGGCAGGCCGGGCAGGACGTGCGGGAAGGGCAGGACGTGCCAGATGCGCGGGATGCGCGGCCCGTGCGGGACGGACTGTACGAGCGGCTCAGGGCGTACGAGGGGCGGGCCGCCGCCGTCGCCGGCAGCGGCAAGGATCCGGTCAACGAGCCCATGATCAGGCACTGGTGCGAGGCCATGGGGGATACGAACCCCGCGTACACCGGCCCCGATGCCGTGGCCCCTCCGGCCATGCTGCAGGCGTGGACGATGGGCGGGCTGTCGGGGCACACGGACCGGGGCGAGGCCTACGACGAGCTCTTCGGCCTGCTCGACGCGGAGGGGTACGTCTCGGTGGTCGCGACCGACTGCGAGCAGGAGTATCTGCGGCCGCTGCGGCCCGGAGACCGGATCACCTTCGACGCGGTGATCGAGGCGGTGTCGGAGCGGAAGACGACGAAGCTGGGGACGGGCTACTTCATCACCACGCGTATGGACGTCCGGGCGCAGGACGAGCCGGCGGGGACGCACCGCTTCCGGATCCTCAAGTACCGCCCTGCGGTGAAGGGAAAGGCGGAGAGCCCGGCGGCGTCGGACAAGTCGGAGAAGGCGACAGAGCGGTCCGGGGAGCGGCTGCGCGGCCGGAGCCTGCGACCGAGGCCGGTCATCAACAGGGACAACGCCGGATTCTGGCAGGGCATCTCCGCGCGCCGGCTGCTGATCCAGCGCTGCGGGGCATGCGGCACCCTGCGCTTCCCCTGGCTGCCCGGCTGCAATGCCTGCGGGTCCTCCGAGTGGGAGACGGTCGAGGCCTCGGGCGAGGGCACCGTCTTCTCGTACGTGGTGATGCATCACCCGCCTTTCCCCGCGTTCAGCACGTCCGGGGAGGCCGGGCCGTACGCCGTGGCACTGGTGGAGCTCGCCGAGGGGGTCCGGATGATCAGCAACGTGATCGGGGTGCCGTACGACAAGGTGCGGGTGGGAATGCTGGTGCGGCTCGAATTCCTGCGCACGGACCCCGAGTTGGAGCTGCCGGTCTTCCGGGGGAGTGAGGGCTGACATGGATTTCACACCCACCGAGGAACAGACCGCCGCGCAGGAGCTCGCCGCCCGGATCTTCGGCGACCTGTCGACGCACGAGCGTCTGGTCGCGGCCGGTACCGGTACGGACGCCGAGCTGTGGAAAGAACTCTGTGCGGCCGGGCTGCCGGGGGCGGTCGAGGAGATCGGACTCCTCGGGCTGGTTCTCCTCCTGGAGGAACAGGGCCGCACGACGGCGCAGGTGCCCTTGGCGTCGAGTTGTGTGTACGGGCTCCTCGCCGTCGCCGGACACGGCACGGACGAACAGCGCGAGCGGCTGCTGCCACGGTTCCGGGACGGCGCGGCCGTGGCGGCGGGGGCCTTTCCGGCAGCCGGCGGCGTACGGGCCGGTTCCGACGGGGAGTTGAGCGGCACGGTGCCGCTGGTGCCGTGGCTGAGGGAGGCCACCCATGTCCTGGTCGCGGCCGCGGACCGGTCGCTGTGGGTCGTCAGGACCGCGGACGCCGGGGTGCTGACCGAGCCCGTGGAGACCACGGCCCCGTGGTCGGCGGGGCGGCTCGTGCTCGACGGGGCGCCCGGCGAACCGCTCGGCGGGGCAGGGGCGTACGAGGAGGTTCTGGCGACGGCCCGGACGGCGTTCGCGGGACTGCAGGCGGGGGTGTGCGCGGGGGCGGTGGCGCGCGCCGTCGAGCACACCGGCACGCGGGAGCAGTTCGGGCGGCCGCTCTCGACCAACCAGGGTGTGCTGCTGCGCGCCGCCGACGCCCATATGGACACCGAGGCGATACGGGTCACGGCGTACGAGGCCGCCTGGCGGCACGACCGGTCGCTGCCCTGTGCCGCGCAGGCGCTGGCCGCCGCGTGGTGGGCGTCAGAGGGGGGAAAGCGGGTCGTGCACGCGGTCCAGCATCTGCACGGAGGTACGGGCGCCGACCTCGACCATCCCGTGCACCGGCACTTCCTCTGGGGGCGCCAGCTCGACGCCTATCTCGGCTGCGGCAGCGAAGTGCTTCAGGAACTGGGCGGACTGCTCGTGGAGGAGGGATCGCAATGAACGTCGGAGAAGAGCTGGCACCGCTGGAGATCGCGGTGACCCGCACCCTGATCGTGGCGGGTGCCGTCGCCTCCCGCGACTACCAGGACGTGCACCATGACGCCGAGCTGGCCCGGGAGAAGGGGTCCCCGGACATCTTCATGAACATCCTGACGACCAACGGCCTGGTCGGACGGTACGTCACCGATCACTTCGGGCCCGAGGCAGTGCTCAGAAGGGTCGCCATCAGGCTGGGCGCTCCGAACTATCCCGGCGACACGATGGTGCTGAGCGGCAAGGTGACCGCAATCGGCGGCGACGGGACGGCCGAGGTGTCGATCGTCGGTGCCAACGGGCTCGGCAGGCATGTCACCGGCACGGTGACCATCAGCGTCCCGGGGGAATCCGCATGAGCGTGCGCAGGGCCGATTCACTCGGCGGACGGGCGGCCGTGGCCGGGATCGGTGCGACCGAGTTCTCCAAGGACTCGGGCCGCAGCGAGCTGAAGCTGGCCGTCGAGGCCGTGCGGGCGGCGCTCGACGACGCGGGGCTGAGCCCTGCCGACGTCGACGGGATGGTCACCTTCACCATGGACACCAGCCCCGAGATCACCGTCGCCCAGGCGGCCGGGATCGGCGAGCTGTCGTTCTTCTCCCGTATCCACTACGGCGGCGGGGCGGCCTGCGCCACGGTCCAGCAGGCGGCGCTCGCCGTCGCCTGCGGGGTGGCCGACGTGGTCGTCTGCTACCGGGCGTTCAACGAGAGGTCGGGGCGGCGCTTCGGCTCCGGGGTGCAGCAGCGGGAGCCCACCGCCGAGGGGGCGGCGCTCGGCTGGAACCTGCCCTTCGGGCTGCTCACCCCGGCCTCCTGGGTGGCCATGGCGGCTCAGCGGTATCTGCACACGTACGGGCTGACCCCGGAGGCCTTCGGCCATGTCGCGGTCACCGACCGGCGCCATGCCGCGCGCAACCCGGCGGCGTACTTCTACGGGAAGCCGATCACCCTTGCCGAGCATGCCGCCTCCCGCTGGATCGTCGAGCCCCTCCGGCTGCTCGACTGCTGTCAGGAGACCGACGGCGGCCAGGCGATCGTCGTCACCAGCGCGGAACGGGCCAGGGATCTGCGGCAGCCGCCCGCGGTGATCGTCGCCGCCGCCCAGGGTGCCGGGCGGGCGCAGGAGCAGATGACCAGCTTCTACCGTGACGGGCTGACCGGGCTGCCGGAGATGGATGTCGTCGCCCGCCAGCTCTGGCGGAACTCCGGCCTGTCCCCCTCCGACATCGACGTGGCGATCCTGTACGACCACTTCACCCCGTTCGTGCTGATGCAGCTGGAGGAGTTCGGTTTCTGCGGACCCGGCGAGGCCGCCGATTTCGTGGCCGCGGACGCACTGCCCCTGAACACCCATGGCGGCCAGCTGGGGGAGGCGTACCTGCACGGTATGAACGGCATCGCGGAGGCGGTCCGGCAGATCCGCGGCACCTCGGTGAACCAGATATCCGGCGCGGCCCGGTCCCTGGTCACGGCCGGAACGGGGGTGCCCACCTCGGGGCTGATCCTGGGCCGGGGGGAGTGAGCGGCGCGGCCGGCCGGCTCGGCGCCGGTCCGGGGGGCGCGGTCTCCGGGGCGACCCTGAGTCCCGCCGTGCGGCCCCTCCACCTACAGGAGGTGGAGGGGGGACCGGCCCTACACCCTGAGGCGGACCCGGTTTCGGGACCTGGGGGCGATCCCCGGGGCAGCGCCCGCTCCTAGCGTGGAGGCATGACCACGCCAGTCTGCACGGACACCTCCAGGGGAGCCGCTGCCAACGCCGGACGCACGCCGCACCACCCGCATGCGCCGCTCGCCGGACACCCGCCGGCGAACGTATCGCCGCTCGCCGGACACCCGCCGCACGCGTCGGCGAACGTATCGCCGCACGCGTCGACACAGATGACGCCGCTCGTGCCGCCGCTCGTGTCGCCGTTCGTACCGGCGGCCCCGCGCGCATCGCACGGGTCCGTCGCCCCGTACGCGGCGCCGCGGACACCGGCCGGTGCGCGCACACCGTACGGGGCGGGCGCTCCGTACGTCCCGTACGCGTCGTTCACGTCGTTCGTGAAGGCCCGCGGCCCGGTGCTGTTGCGCGCTGCCCGCTCACTCACCGCGAACCCCAGCGATGCCGAGGACCTGCTGCAGACGGCCCTCACCAAGACGTACGTGGCCTGGGAGCGGATCGAGGACCACCGGGCCCTCGACGGTTATGTCCGCCGGGCCCTGCTGAACACCAGGACCTCGCAGTGGCGCAAGCGCAAGGTCGATGAGTTCGCGTGCGACGAGGTGCCCGAGCAGGAGACGGTTCCGGGACCCGACCCCGCGGAGCAGCAGTCCCTGCACGATGCCATGTGGCGGGCGGTGCTGAAACTTCCCGACCGGCAGCGGGCGATGGTCGTCCTGCGCTACTACGAGGACCTCAGCGAGGCGCAGACGGCCGAGGTGCTGGGAGTCTCCATCGGCACGGTGAAGAGCGCCGTGTCCCGGGCGCTCGGCAAACTGCGCCAGGATCCGGAGCTGACACCGGTCAGGTGAGGTGCCGGCGCCGCCCGCGAACCGCTCGCCGAGGGCGGTACGGCCGGGTATGCGGGCTGGCCGACGAGGGTGCGGTCATTGCATACGGATGGTGTGATTTTGTCGCACGGTACCGATCCGTACCTCCTGGAGTAGTGACATACCGCTCGGTATGTGCGCAGAATCAGCGGAACCTTACTGCCGCGTAGCGCCCACCGGGAGGACGCAGTGCTCAGCACCATGCAGGACGTACCGCTGACTGTCACCCGCATCCTGCACCACGGGATGACCATCCACGGGAAGTCACAGGTAACGACCTGGACCGGAGAGCCCGAGCCGCAGCGGCGCAGTTTCGCCGAGATCGGCCGGCGGGCCACCCAGCTCGCCCACGCCCTGCGTGACGAGCTCGGTATCGACGGGGACCAGCGCGTCGCCACGCTGATGTGGAACAACGCCGAACACGTGGAGGCGTACCTCGCCGTCCCGTCCATGGGTGCCGTGCTCCACACCCTCAACCTGCGGCTCCCCGCCGAACAGCTGGTCTGGATCGTCCAGCACGCCGACGACAAGGTCCTCATCGTCAACGGCTCCGTGCTGCCTCTCATCGCGCCGCTGCTCCCCCGGCTGACGTCGCTGGAGCACGTGGTCGTGACGGGGGCGGGTGACCGCTCCGTGCTGGACGGTGCCGTGCCCCGGGTGCACGAGTACGAGGAGCTGATCGCCGGCCGCCCCACCAGCTTCGACTGGCCCGAGCTGGACGAACTCCAGGCCGCCGCCATGTGCTACACCTCCGGCACCACCGGGGACCCGAAGGGCGTCGTCTACTCCCACCGCTCGGTCTACCTGCACTCCATGCAGGTCAACATGTCCGAGTCGATGGGCCTGACCGACCGCGACACCACCCTGGTGGTCGTCCCCCAGTTCCATGTGAACGCCTGGGGCCTGCCGCACGCGACGTTCATGTCCGGCGTCAACATGCTGATGCCGGACCGCTTCCTGCAGCCCGCCCCGCTCGCCGACATGATCGAGCGCGAGAGGCCGACCCACGCCGCCGCCGTCCCCACCATCTGGCAGGGGCTGCTGGCCGAGGTCACCGCCAATCCGCGCGACCTCACCTCCATGGCGCGCGTCACCATCGGCGGCGCCGCCTGCCCGCCCTCCCTCATGGAGGCGTACGACAAGCTCGGCGTCCGGCTCTGCCACGCCTGGGGCATGACGGAGACCTCGCCGCTCGGCACCATGGCCAACCCGCCCGGCGGGCTGACCGAGGAGCAGGAGTGGCCGTACCGCATCACGCAGGGCCGGTTCCCGGCCGGTGTCGAGGCCCGGCTGGTCGGGCCCGGCGGCGAGCACCTGCCGTGGGACGGCGAATCGGCCGGTGAGCTGGAGGTGCGGGGCGCCTGGATCGCGGGCGCGTACTACGGCGGTGCGGACGGCGAGGCGCTGCGGCCGGAGGACAAGTTCAGCGAGGACGGCTGGCTGAAGACCGGCGACGTCGGGGTGATCAGCGACGACGGCTTCCTCACGCTGACCGACCGCACGAAGGACGTCATCAAGTCCGGCGGTGAATGGATCTCCAGTATCGAGCTGGAGAACGCCCTGATGGCGCACCCGGATGTGGCGGAGGCGGCGGTCGTGGCGGTCCCGGACGCCAAGTGGGGCGAGCGCCCGCTGGCCACCGTCGTCCTCAAGGAGGGCGCGAGCGCCGACTACCTGGCGCTGAAGGCGTTCCTCGCGGAGCAGGGCATCGCCAAGTGGCAGCTGCCCGAGCGCTGGTCGGTCGTCGCGTCCGTACCGAAGACGAGCGTCGGGAAGTTCGACAAGAAGGTGATCCGCAAGCAGTACGCGGAAGGGGAGCTGGACATCACACAGCTCTGAACCACGCGCCCGTGGAGACGAAGAGGGCGGTACGGGAGTGCACTCCCGTACCGCCCTCTTCCTGTCCTGTCCGTGCGTCGCCGTCGCCGTGTCCGTGCACCGCCCGTGCCGTGTCCGTACCGCTGTGGTCATCGCAGCCGCGCGGCGGTCACAGCAGCGGTACGACGGTCACAGCAGGTACGACGGTCAGTTCGTGCCGATCTTCGCGAGCAGGTCGACGATACGGGCCTGCACCTCGTCGCTCGTCGAACGCTCGGCGAGGAAGAGCACGGTCTCGCCCGAGCTCAGCTTCGGCAGGTCGGACTGGCTCATGTCGGCCGAGGTGTAGACGACCAACGGGGTGCGGTTCAGCTGGCCGTTGGCGCGCAGCCAGTCGACGATCCCGGCCCGGCGGCGGCGTACCTGCATCAGGTCCATCACCACCAGGTTCGGCCGCATCCGGGTCGCGAGCGAGACCGCCTCGCTGTCCGTGGCGGCGCAGGCGACCTGCATGCCCCGGCGCTCCAGCGTCTGCGTCAGCGCGTCCGCGATGTCCTCGTGCTCCTCGATCAGGAGGACCCGGGGCGGGTGCTGCTCGCTGTCGCGCGGGGCGAGCGCCTTCAGGAGCACGGCCGGGTCGGCGCCGTAGGCCGCTTCCCGCGAGGCCTGCCCCAGACCGGCCGTCACCAGGACCGGCACCTCGGCGGCCACCGCCGCCTGGCGCAGCGACTGGAGTGCCTTACGGGTGATGGGACCGGTCAGCGGGTCCACGAAGAGCGCGGCGGGGAACGCCGCGATCTGCGCGTCGACTTCCTCGCGCGAGTGCACGATCACCGGACGGTAGCCGCGGTCGCTCAGCGCCTGCTGGGTGGACACGTCGGGTGCCGGCCAGACGAGCAGCCGACGCGGGTTGTCCAGCGGCTCCGGGGGCAGCTCGTCGTCCACGGGCTGCGGGGAGGGGCGGTTGGCGACCTCGACCGCGCCACCGGGGCCGTCCAGCGGCTCCGGCCCCTCGGCGGCACCCTCGTCGGGGGCGCCTATGGCGTACGCGCGTCCTTCGGCCGCTTGAGCGGGCAGCAGCGTTCCCGAGCCCGGACCCTGCACCGTGCCACCGGGGCCACCCGTGCCGCCGGGGCCGGGACCGCCCGCGCCGGGCTGCGGGTTCGCCTGCTGCGGTGCTGCGGCGGGTGTCGGCGGGGCGGTCCGGCCGGTCTGCTCGGACGGGTCGCTCTCGGGCGGTGCGGCGAGCTTGCGGCGCCGGCCGGCGCCGCCGAGCGTCTGGTTCTGCTGGTGCGCGATGTGCTGGGCGAACGGCACACCCTGCCCGAGCGTCCGCACGCTGAACGCGCGCCCGTGCGTCGAGTCCGAGGACCCCCCGGGCATGGGCGCCTCGGCCGGCAGCGGCTGCCTCCGCGCGTCCGGACCGGGTACGAGGGTCCGCGGACGGGTCTCGTCGGGTCCGGGGAGGCCGTCGGGGTCCGCGGGCCCTGTGGGGACACCGGTACGGCCGTCGGAGCCGCGGGCGTTGCCGCCGGCCGCGCCTGTGGTCCCGGCGGCCGTGCCGGTGGTGTGCGTGGTGTGTCCTGTCCCGGGCCACTCCGCGTCGCTTTCGGGCTGTTCCCCGGGGGCGCCGGGAGCAGCGGCCGCAGCCGCAGCGGAAGCCGTCGGGGCAGCCGCCGCAGCCGGGCCCTGGCCGAGGGCCTGGCTCTGGGCCTGCGCCTGGGACTGGCTCTGCGCCTGGGACTGGCTCTGCGCCTGGGGCTGGCTCTGGGTCTGGGGCTGGCTCTGGGCCGGTAGGCCGTCCTGCTCCCAGTCACCGTCCTGCTCCCAGTCATGGGCCGGTGCGGTGGAGGGGTCCGGCTGGGCGGCCGGAGGAGCGGGTACGGCAGGGACAGCGTGGGCTGCTGCTGCGTCGGCGGTGGCGGGGTTCGCGTCCGAGTGCCGGGCTCGGCGCCGTCCGGTCGGGAGCGGGTGGGGCTGCGGCGGGGTGTGGTCGTGGTCCGCCGGGCCGGACACGGCGTCGTGCCGCCCCGGCGGGGAGGCGTCGGGCTCGGCCGACGACATCCGGTCTGCGGCGGCGGGCGGCAGCGCGAAGGGGACCCGGGGGCCCGTCGGTTCGGCCTGAGCGGCCCGGTCCTGTGCGGCGGAGAGCGCGCGCCGGGCCCGTCGCCCGGTCGGCTGCTGCCGTGCGGGTACGGGCGCGGATTCCGGATCGGGCGGCGCGGGACGGGGCTCCTGTGCCGGGGCCCGCATCCGGGAGGCGTCGTCGGGATCGGAGTACGCCATGGAGCCCTCGGACTCGATGGCGTTCCCCGGCGGAGTGGCGGCCGGAAGAGCCAGCCGGCCCTCTCCGCCCTGGTTCACGCCGCCCCGGCGCGCTCGGTGGCCGCCGGCCGGCACCGGTGTCGGAGCCTCGGCCGGAACGCCCTGCGGCGGCACGGTCTGCCCGCGCTGCGGACGGCCCCCGCCCCCCTGAGCGCCCTCGGCAGCCGTCACCACGGACCCCTCGGACGGGGCCCCGGGAGCAGCGGGCAGCGCCAGGGCCTGCCCCGGTCCCTGCTGCGCGTCGGCGGCCCGAGCGCCGGTCTCCGCCGGACTGGGCCGCCCGCGCCTGCGCCCGGAGCCGCCACTCCGCTCGGCCGGGCTCAGCCCGTCCGGGGTCGCCCCGCCGTGCTCAACGGCACCCGCACCCGCGTCAGCAGTCCCAGCAGCACCCGCGGCGCCGGCGGCGTACGGGTCCACGGACGAGCCCACTGACGGGTCGACCGGGTCGCCGTACGGCGCCGGGGACGCCTCCACGCCTTCGGCCGGCGGCCGGCGGCGGGCCCGCCTTCGGCCGGTCGGCTCGGCCGCCCCGGTGTCCCCGGTCGCGGCTCCGGGCATGCCCACGCCCTCGGAATCGCCCACAGGGCTCTCCAGGAAGGCATCGGTGGAGGCCCTGCGCGCCCGGCGCCGCCCCCCGCCGCCCGTGCTCCCCGCGGCCCCGGGAGCCGCCTCAGCCGGAGAGACCGGAGAAACCGGAGGTGCCTGAGGCGCCTGAGAAACCTGAGGCGCCTGAGAAACCTGAGGCGCCACAGGTGCCTGAGGAACCTGCGGGACGTCCAGACCCTGACCCTGTCCCTGACTCTGCCCCTCCGGACCGGCCAGATCCACCGCCGGACCCATCGACGGGTCCACCGCCGGACCCATCGCCGGAGCCATCGCCGGGTCCACCGCCGGAGCCATGGGAGGCGGCACTGTCCCCGAGCCCGCGCCCAGCGGTACTTCGAGCACGTACGCGCTGCCGCTCATGCCCGGCATCTCGTGTGTCTGGAGCACGCCGCCGTGCGCCCGCACGATCCCGCGCACGATCGGCTCGTGCACCGGGTCTCCCCCGGCGAACGGTCCGCGCACCTCGATCCGTACGACGTCACCGCGCTGTGCGGCCGCGACGACGACCGTGGAGTCGACGTAGCCGCCGCCCGGCACCAGCCGGGCCTTGCCGGTCGAGTCGACCCCGGCGACGTCCGCGACGAGGTGCGCGAGCGCGGTCACCAGCCGCCCCGCGTCGACCTCGGCCTCGATCGGCGGAGCGTGCACCGCGAACTGGGCGCGGCCGGGGCCGATCAGCTCGACCGCGGCGTCGATACCGGCGGTCACCACGCCGTCGAGCAGCACGTTCGTCTTGACGAGCGCCTCCGAGCCGGCGTCCAGACGCTGGTAGCTCAGTACGTTGTCGACGAGCGTCGTCATCCGCGCGTAGCCGGCGGCCAGGTGGTGCAGGATCTGGTTGGCCTCGGGCCACAGCTGGCCCGCGGGGTCGGCGGCGAGTGCGGACAGTTCGCCGCGCAGCTCCTCAAGGGGCCCGCGCAGCGACTCGCCCAGGACGGCGGTCAGCTGGGCGTGACGGGCGGACAGCTCCGCCAGCCGCCCGGCCTGTTCCTGCATCCGGTCGGCCTGCTCCTCCAGCGCGGAGGCGTGGCGCTCGGCCCGGTCGGCCAGCTCGGCCGCGTGCTGTTCCGTCAGACCGGTGGTCTCGGCGGCGTGGCCCGCGGTCAGCTCGGCGACGGCGGCGGTATGGCGTGCGGCAAGCTCGCTGACCTCGGCCGCGTGCTGCTCGCCGAGCTCCTCGTAAGGCCTGCGGTCGGTGAACGTCATCACCGCGCCGACCAGCTGGTCGCCGTCCCGCACGGGCGCCGTGGTCAGGTCGACCGGCACCTGCGCGCCGCTCTTGGACCACAGCACCTGCCCGCGCACCCGGTGCTTGCGACCCGACCTGAGGGTGTCGGCCAGCGGCGATTCCTCGTACGGGAACGGCTCGCCCTCGGCCCGCGAGTGCAGGATCAGCGGATGCAGCTCCTGGCCGCCGAGGTCGGTGGCGCGGAAGCCGAGGATCTGGGCGGCGGCGGGGTTGACCAGGACGACCCGGCCGTCCGTGTCGGTGCCGACGACGCCCTCGGACGCGGCCCGCAGGATCATCTCGGTCTGCCGCTGCGAGCGGGCCAGCTCGGCCTCGGTGTCGACGGTGCCCGAGAGGTCGCGCACGACGAGCATCAGCAGCTCGTCACCCGTATAAGTGCCGTTGTAATTCGTCTGGACGTCGTTGTAGGCGGCCTGCCCGTCCTCCAGGCTGGCGCTCGTCACCTCGACGGGGTACTCGTTGCCGTCGGTCCGCCGCGCGGTCATCCGCGTGGGCTTGGTACGGCCCCGCTCGTCCGCAGCCTCCGGCCTCCGCATCGACCCCGGGATCAGCTTGGAGTCGAACTCCGGCAGCAGATCCAGCAGTCCGCGTCCGACGAGCGCGGTGCCCGGCGTCTCGAACATTTCGAGGGCGATGGTGTTGGCGTTGACGACCGTACCGTTGCAGTTGACGAGCAGAAGCCCGTCCGGAAGGGCGTCGAGTATGGCTGCGAGGCGAGCAGCGCCTCGGGATGGCCTGCTGCTCACGACGACGCTTCCTCCCTGATTACTGCACCTTGCCGACAGCGGCCCCATCTTGCCCCTCGGGCCTCAGGCTGTCACTGGAGGAGTCTAAAGGCAGGGGAGCGGCAAGGGGCGGCGGATGAGGGGGAGCTCTCACCAAGGTTCTGTGCAAGAGGTGCACGACTCTGGCCCATTACGCGCCCCGCACGCGCCCCGCGCGCCCTGTGCAGCCGCTGCTCAGCGGACGTTCGGGAGCACCGGACGCAGGCTGTTCCAGCGCCCGATCTCGCACCCGTTGGCCCGGTCGAACGCGGCATCGATGCTTCGTCCGCGCCAGCTACCGGTGATCCGTGCGGTGGCCGGTCCGCCGAACTGCTGCGTGCACATCGCGTCCCGGGAGACCGGCGAGAACGGGTCCGTGCTCTCGCCGGGCAGCTGCGCCAGCCGCTCGCAGGCCTGCTGCGCCACGGGGTGGCTGCCGCCCGCCGGCTCGCACTCCAGCTCGTAGCTGCCGTCCGCCGCCGGGTCCCCGGAGCCGGAGACGACCACGGTCAGATGCGTCGGGCCGCCCCCGCTCTGGAGCAGGTGCAGCGGCAGCAACGGACGCGGCAGCGGACCGTCCGAAGCCGCGGCGCCGGGCGCGGCGGCGGACAGTACGGCGAGGGACACGACAGTGGTGAGGGTGAGGCGACGCAGCATGCGGGCTCCTGTGGTCGTGCGCGTCGGCGTCAGCGGCCGGCGACCGAGAAGAACGGCGGGGGCGGCGCCCCCGCATGACTAACGCGCGGCACGCCACGGGGTTGCGCGACCGAAGGCGCTTTGCCCTCGCGCCCGACTGCCTAGTACCGTAGGCACCGATTGGTGACGCGGCTCGCTGCTGTGACATCATCTGCACGCACCACCCGCGCTCGCGTGGGTGTGCTGGAGGCGTCGCCTAGTCCGGTCTATGGCGCCGCACTGCTAATGCGGTTTGGGTCTTAAAGCCCATCGAGGGTTCAAATCCCTCCGCCTCCGCGTGATCACCGAAGCCCCGTGCCACTGGCCGGGGCTTCGGTCGTTTCCGGGACGGACCCATCCGGGACGGGCCTGCGCCCGGACGCCGCCGAACGGGTGTTTCCCCAGCTCAGCAGCAGTGCGGCTAATGGATTTCGCGTGACGCCGCAGGTCATGTAATGTTGTTCTCGCAACGCCGACGGGGCAGAAAAGCCCAGGACGCCAAGCACTCGTAGCTTAACGGATAGAGCATCTGACTACGGATCAGAAGGTTGCAGGTTCGAATCCTGCCGAGTGCACAGCAGGCCAGAGGCCCCCAGGAGAAATCCTGGGGGCCTCTCGCGTTGCCCGTACAGCAGCGAAGTGCACCAGCGGGCTCGAAGCGGCCTGAGTCCCGACCCGTGGATACGGTGTCCGCTCATGTCGCGTCGGCTGTGATGCCGGGGCGGCGCGTACGGCCGGAGGGGGCTATATGCGGTTCAGGGTTGGGGCGGTGGGCCTGACAGCGGTAGTGCTGGCGGGCATGGCGGGGTGTGGGGCGCGGGCTGACCGGGGCTCGGGCGACACGGAGGGGCCGGCACCGACGCGTAGCGCGCCGGTGGCGGAGAACGGACACCTTTCTTCCGCGGAGCTGCAGAGCCGATGGTGGACATGGGCTGCCTCGGAGCCTGGAGCAACCAACCCTGTCACTGACCCGGACGGGAGCATGTGTGGACGCAATCAGCCGCCCGACGTGTGGTTCCTGGCCGGCACCGACGGCGGTCGGGCTGTACGCGCGTGCGACATTCCCCACGGTCGTCCGATCGTTGTGCCTGTCGTCAATCTCGTCGGAGACGACCAGAGCTGTGCGGCCTTCATGGGGAGTGCGCGAGGGACCGTGGCACTCGACGGCAAGCCGGTGAAACCGGAGACCTACGAAGGTGACTCGATCATGGTGGAAGGCGTACAGGACAATCAGGTCACCGCGGAGGAAGGGCGCTTCACGGGTACGGGGTGCGGTCTTTGGGCGCAGCTGCCGTCCCTGGCACCCGGCGCGCACTCACTGAAGGTCCACGGGCAGTCGGGCGACTTCTCTGTCGATGTGGACTACGTGCTGACCGTCGCCGCCGCCGCGTCGGCCTAGGCGAGCCGTATCCGCGTGGAGAGGACCCAGGGGTGAATCCCCTGGGTCTTCCGCGCATCGACGCCCCGTGTCACGGCAACCCCCGCTCCCCGCCGGCTCTCGCGCTGTCCGCGTGACAGCCAACCGCACGTGCGCCCTGTGTGCCGGTGTTTGACGGTCAAGAGGGTGGCGGAGCTTGGTGGCCGCAGCTCGTCCGCAGGGGGGCGGCCGAGTGGGGGCTGTCCCGATGGCGGGGTGGGCCGCCTCAGCCCTTCCGGTGAGAGGCGACGGCGTCCTCCCCGAAGGACGCGGTGAGCGCCTGCGCGGTCAGGCCGGGCGGCTTGGTGCGTCCGTCGTCCTCGACCCAGCGGGTCAGGCCTCGGCGTTGACGGCCGAGGGTTCCTGGGCGTTCCCCCGTACGACCGGGCGCCTGCGGGTCGGCATGCCGAAGGTCGGGTTGGCGACGCCCCAGGCCGCGCCCTTGCAGACCAGTTCCTTGTAGAGGGCGGCGAGCCGTCCCGTCAGGGCCGCCCGGACCGCGCGGTCGTCGGCGGTGACGTACTGGATCAGGCCCTCCTTGCGGCCCAGCGAGATGCACTGGTTGAAGTAGCGCAACGGTGTGCGCGGAGGCTTCGTGCCCGTCAGGCGGGCCGCGATGCTGTCGGCGGCCTGCCAGGCCATGGGGATGCCCGAGGCGCAGGACATGCGCAGGGGCTTGTCGCCGGGGCCCGTCGCCAGGGCCGCGTCGCCCACGGCGTACACGTCCGGGTGGGAGACCGAGCGCATGGCTCCGTCGACCACGATCCGGCCGGTGCCGGTGACTTCCAGGGCGGTGGCCTGCGCGACCGGGTGGACGGCGAAGCCCGCGGTCCACACGGTGACCTCGGCCGGGATGGACGTGCCGTCGGCGGTGGTGACGTGGTCGGTCCCGACGCCCGTGACGTCGGTGTTCTCGTGCACCGTGATGCCGAGTCCGTCGGCCACGCGGCGCAGGTGCAGGCGGCCCTTGGGCGAGAGCCAGTCGCCCAGGGTGCCCCGGGCCGCGAGGGCGACGTCGAGGTCGGGGCGGGTCTCCGCGATCTCGGTCGCCGCCTCCAGTCCGGTCAGGCCGCCGCCGACGACGACCACGGGACGGCCGGACTCCAGGCGGGCCAGCCGTTCGCGCAGCCGGAGCGCTCCGGGGCGGCCGGAGATGTCGTGGGCGTGCTCCGCGGTGCCGGGGACGCCGTGGGTGTTCCAGCCGCTGCCCAGGGCGTACACGAGGGTGTCGTAGGCCAGTTCCTGCCGGGCGCCGGCCGCGTCCGTGACGGCGACCGTCCTGCGGTCGACGTCGATGCCGGTGACCTCCGCGAGCTTCGGCTCGACCCCGGTCCCCGCGAGCATCTCGCCGAAGGGCCTGGGGCGGAGGTGCTGGCCGGTCGCCAGCTGGTGCATCCGGACCCGCTCGACGAAGTCGGGCTCGGCGTTGACGAGGGTGATGGCGACGTCTTCGCGGCGCAGGCGCTTGGCGAGGCGCCCGGCGGCGGTGGCTCCGGCGTAACCGGCTCCCAGAACGATGATTCGGTGCTGCATTTCCCTGCTCCTGTCTCGCGCGGGTTCGCCCCTTGAACCGGGCGGCCCGTCGTTCCCTGACAGGGGTGGGGTGTGACGTGGGTCACGTGGGTTTGGTCAGAAGGCGGCGAACAGGGGGTCCCCGTGGTCGCCGGTGGCCGCCCAGTGCCGGGTCGCGCGTTCGAGTTTGTCGGGGTTGACCTGGTTGAGGATCGCGGTGATGCCCTCTGTGGTGATCTCCAGGCACATGATCCCGACGATCCGGCCCTCGAAGACCGCCACGATGGCGGGGGCGCCGTTGGCGGTCGTGACGTGGACGCCGGGCGAGCCGCCGACCAGGGCGCGCTTGGCCTTGCCGGGTTTGAACAGTCCCCGCATGAACGTGGCGACCGCGACGGCACCCTCGAACGCCTTGGCGCGGGCCGGGACCTTTCCGCCGCCGTCGCCGACGGAGACGGCGTCCTGGGTGAGCAGCCGTACGAGCGGTTCGGTCCGGCCGCTGGTGGCGGCGGCGAGGAACTCCCCGACGATCCGCCGGGCGGTCGCCTCGTCGACCTCGGTGCGGGTCCTGCCGTCCGCGACGTGCTTCCTGGCGCGGTGCAGGATCTGCTGGCAGGAGGCCTCGGTGATGTCCAGGATCTCCGCGATCTCGCGGTGCCGGTAGCCGAAGGCCTCCCGGAGCACGTACACGGCCCGCTCGTTGGGGGAGAGGCGCTCCATGAGGACGAGCACCGCGTACGAGACCGATTCGCGCTGTTCCGCGGTGGCGGCGGGACCGAGCATCGGGTCCCCGGCGAGCAGCGGTTCGGGCAGCCACTGGCCCACGTAGGTCTCGCGCCGGGCGCGGGCCGAGGTGAGCTGGTTGAGGCACAGGTTGGTGAGGACCTTCGTCAGCCAGGCCTCGGGGACCTCGATGCGGCCGACGTCGGCGGCCTGCCAGCGCAGGAACGTGTCCTGTACGGCGTCCTCCGCCTCGCTCGCGGAACCGAGCAGGCGGTAGGCGATGGCCTCCAGCCGGGGCATGGAGGCCTCGAACCGTGCCACGTCGTTCGCGCTCAGGGGCATGGCCCGAATCCTAGTCCGGCGCCGTTGTCGGTGTCCGGTCGTAGGGTTCCCCGCATGGAATGGCAGTGCACCGGGCTCCGGTGGCCCGAGGAACGGGGCGGTCCCGTGCTCGGGTGGCGGAAGGGGCGCGAGGTCCGGGGGAGCGCGCTGGCGTACGGGAGCGCGTTCGGGTTCCGCGCCGAGGGGGTGCGGGGCTGCGCAGGGGCGCGGGGGAACGTCTGTCCGGTGGGGGCCGAGGTGCCCGCGCGGAGCACCGGGGGCCGGTGTCCCGAGTGCGGGCGGCTGGACCGGGCGCATTCGGTGGCGGCCGACACGATCCCCGATGACCCGCGCACCTACCGCGTGTACCTGGCCTGGTTCGGGCCCGGGATGGTGAAGGTGGGGATCACCGCGGAGGAGCGCGGCGCGGCCCGGCTGCGGGAGCAGGGGGCGGTGGTCTTCAGCTGGCTGGGGCGCGGTCCGCTGATGGCGGCGCGCCGGGCCGAGGAGCTGCTGCGGGCCGCGCTCGGGGTGCCGGACCGGATTCCGTACGCCCGGAAGCGGGCGGTGCGGGCGCGGCTCCCGGGGGCGCGGGAGCGGGCCGGTGAGGTGGCCGAGCTGTACGGGCGGGCCGTGGCGCTCGACGGGGGCGGCTGGCCGGAGGCGCTGGAGCGGCTGCCGTTCGAGGCCGTCGACCATGCGGGGATCTTCGGGATCGGGACCGGGACCGGAACGGGGACGGGGGCAGAGGGCGTGGTGCGGGTGGTGACCGGGCTGGTGGACGGAGGCGCGGTCGCGGGGCGGCTGGTCGCGGCGGCCGGGCCGGATCTGCGGCTGGACACCGGTGCGGACGGTTTCGTCGTGGTGGACACCCGGCTGATGACCGGCTGGGCGCTGGCGGCGGCCGGCCCGGAGGCCGGGGTGAGTGTGCCGACCGCCGGCATCGGGGGCGGTGTCTCGCAGGACGGGCTGTTCTGAGATCGTCGGGGCGACCGGTGGAGGAGCGGATGGGGGGAAGCGGATGGAGGAGCGTATGGGTGACGAACGTGACGACGTCGTCCGGTTCTGGGAACGGCTCGGGCTGCCCGGACTCATCGACGTCCACACGCACTTCATGCCGGAGAACGTGCTGCGCAAGGTCTGGGCCTACTTCGACTCCGCCGGTCCGCTGACCGGGATGGAGTGGCCGATCACCTACCGGCAGGACGAGGACGAACGGCTCGCGCTGCTGCGTTCGTTCGGCGTACTCCGGTTCACCTCGATGCTCTACCCGCACAAGGCGGGGATGGCGGCCTGGCTGAACGGCTGGGCCGCCGGGTTCGCGGACCGGGTGCCCGACTGTCTGCACACCGCCACGTTCTTCCCGGAGGAGGGCGTGGAGGCGTACGTGACGCAGGCCCTCGAAGGGGGTGCGCGGGTCTTCAAGTCGCACCTCCAGGTCGGGGCGTACGACCCGAACGATCCGCTGCTGGACCCCGTGTGGGGGCTGCTCGCGGAGGCGGGCGTCCCGGTCGTCACGCACTGCGGATCCGGGCCCGCCCCGGGGAAGCACACCGGGCCGGAGCCGATCGGCCGGCTGCTCGCCAGACATCCCCGGCTGCCGCTGATCGTGGCGCACATGGGGATGCCGGAGTACGCGGAGTTCCTGGCGCTCGCGGAGGCGTACCCGCAGGTGCGGCTCGACACGACGATGGCGTTCACCGACTTCACCGAGGGCTTCACCCCGTTCCCGGCGGCGGAACGGGGACGGCTCGCGGCGCTCGGGGACCGGATCCTGCTGGGGACGGACTTCCCGAACATCCCGTACCCGTACGCCCACCAGCTGCACGCCCTGGAGCGGCTGGAGCTCGGGGACGACTGGCTGCGGGCGGTCTGCCACGACAACGCGAAGGCCCTGTTCGACCGCTGAGGCGGTGCGGCCACGCGTTCGCGTCGCTTCACGCGGTCGCGCGTCTTTCTCAGGAAATTCACAGAATCGGAAAAGAACTCTCTCAGGGGCGTCTCACAGGGTGGGGCCATGACGACGACGACCTCGCCCCAGGGGCGTACCGAACTGCTCAGGCCGGACCACAGCCCCGTCCGGGTCCTGGTCGTGGACGACGAGGCACCGCTGGCCGAGCTGCTCTCGATGGCGTTGCGCTACGAGGGCTGGGAGGTGCGCAGCGCCGGGGACGGTGCCGGTGCCATGCGTACCGCGCGTGACTTCCGGCCCGACGCGGTGGTCCTTGATGTGATGCTGCCCGACACGGACGGGCTCTCCGTCCTCGGCAGGCTGCGCCGGGAGCTCTCGGACGTACCGGTGCTGTTCCTGACCGCGCGGGACTCCGTCGAGGACCGGATCGCCGGGCTCACGGCGGGCGGCGACGACTACGTCACGAAGCCGTTCAGCCTGGAGGAGGTCGTGGCCCGGCTGCGCGGGCTGATCCGGCGCTCCGGCACGGCGGCGGTGCGCAGCGAGTCGACGCTCGCCGTCGGGGACCTGCTGCTGGACGAGGACAGCCACGACGTGAGCCGGGGCGGGACCAACATCCACCTCACGGCGACCGAGTTCGAGCTGCTGCGCTTCCTGATGCGCAATCCGCGCCGGGTGCTGAGCAAGGCGCAGATCCTGGACCGGGTCTGGAACTACGACTTCGGCGGCCAGGCCAATGTCGTCGAGCTGTACATCTCGTACCTGCGCAAGAAGATCGACGCGGGCCGGACGCCGATGATCCACACCCGGCGCGGGGCGGGGTATCTCATCAAGCCCGGTGAGTAGCCGGACGGGACGGCCGCGGAAGGGGCCGTGGACGCTGCGGACCCGGCTCGTCGTCTCCGCGGTGTCGCTGATCGCGGTCGTCGCGGCCGTCATCGGCTCGGTCACCGCCATCGCCTTCCACAGCTACATGTACGGGAAGCTCGACGACCAGCTGCGCGACATCGCGGTCCGCGCCGAGCACCTGCCCGGGGCGCCCGTCCCCGGAGGGCTGAAGAACAAGCAGCCGCTCGGCTTCATAGGAGGCGGCGGCCAGCCGTTCAAGACCTTCGGCGCCGTCCTCACGGACGGTGCCGTCACCTCCTCCCTGGTCGTGAAGGCGGGGCGGCCGACGGCGCAGCCGAGCAACGAGCCGCTGACCGGCGCCCAGAGGCACGTCCTGGAGTCGGCCGGGATCCGCGCGGACCGGCACGCGCACGATGTCGAACTGCCCGGACTCGGCGGCTACCGGGCGGAGGCCGTCGCCATGAGCGACGGCACGACCGTGCTCGTCGGCATCCCCACCGCCGAGGTGAGCAAGGCGCTCAGCACCCTGATCCTCGTCGAGGTCTGCGTGACCGCGGCCGGGCTCATCGCCGCCGGGATCGCGGGCGCCGCCATGGTCACGGTCGCCCTGCGCCCGCTGCGCCGGGTGGCCGCCACCGCGACCCGGGTCTCCGAGATACCGCTGCACAGCGGCGAGGTCGCCCTGTTCGAGCGGGTTCCGGACGCCGAGGCCGATCCGCGTACCGAGGTCGGCCAGGTCGGTGCGGCCCTCAACCGGATGCTGGGCCATGTCGGTTCGGCCCTGGACGCGCGGCAGAAGAGCGAGATGCGGGTCCGCCAGTTCGTCGCGGACGCCAGCCACGAGCTGCGCACCCCGCTCGCCTCGATCCGCGGGTACGCCGAACTGACCCGGCGCGGCCGGGAGGACACCGGACCCGACACCCGGCACGCGCTGGGCCGGATCGAGTCGGAGGCGGAACGCATGACGGGCATGGTGGAGGATCTGCTGCTGCTCGCCCGGCTGGACGCCGGACGGCCGCTCTCGTACGAGAGCACTGATCTGTCACCGCTCGTCGTAGACGCGGTGAGCGATGCCAGGGTCGCGGGGCCCTCCAGCCACCCCGGCTCCCCCGGCTCTCCGGGCTCCCCCGGCTCCCAGGACGGGCCGGGGCACACCCACCACTGGCGACTCGATCTGCCGGAGGCGCCGGCCGCCGTCCGGGCCGATCCGACCAGGATCCAGCAGGTGCTGGTCAACCTGCTGGCCAACGCCCGTACGCACACCCCGCCCGGGACCACGGTCACCGCCCGGGTGCGTGCGGGGGCCGGGCACCCGTGGGTCACGCTGGAGGTCCAGGACGACGGGCCGGGCATTCCACCTGAGTTGCTGCCGCACGTCTTCGAACGGTTCGCACGCGGGGACGCCTCGCGCTCCCGGCACGCCGGGTCGACGGGGCTCGGTCTCGCCATCGTGCGGGCCGTGGTCGCCGCGCACGGCGGTGTCGTCGAGGTGCGTTCGGTGCCGGGCGAAACGGTGTTCGCCGTCCATCTGCCGGCGGACCCGGCGGGCCAGTCGCACGCGGACGGGAACCCGTCGCACGCGGACGGGAACCCGTCGCACGCGGACGGGAACCCGTCGCACGCGGACGGGAACCAGCCGCACTCACAGCGGGACCACAGGCTCAGCACACAGGCGTGACAGGGCGGTTGGCGAGTGTCGGTGTCATGCGAACCGACACTCCCTGGAGCGCCCTGCCGGCCCGGGACCACCTCCTGGCCGGTGAGGCCGATGCGGCAGGTGCTCCCGTCCTCGATGTGGTGGTACCCGTCTACAACGAGGAGAAGGACCTCGAACCGTGTGTGCTGCGGCTGCACGACCATCTCGCGCGCACCTTCCCGTACGCCTTCCGGATCACCGTCGCGGACAACGCGAGCACCGACCGGACGCCCGAGGTGGCGCGGCGGCTCGCGCAGGCGCTTCCCGGGGTGCGGTCGTACCGGCTGGAGGAGAAGGGCCGGGGGCGGGCCCTGCGGACCGTCTGGTCGCACTCCGACGCGCCGGTCCTCGCCTACATGGACGTGGACCTCTCCACCGACCTGAACGCGCTGCTCCCGCTGGTCGCCCCGCTCATCTCCGGCCACTCGGACCTGGCCATCGGCTCGCGTCTCGCCCGCAGTTCGCGGGTGGTGCGGGGGACCAAGCGGGAGTTCATCTCGCGGGCGTACAACATCATCCTGCGTTCGTCGCTCGCCGCCCGGTTCAGCGACGCGCAGTGCGGCTTCAAGGCGATCCGCCGCGAGGTCGCGCAGCGGCTGCTGCCGATGGTCGAGGACACCGGCTGGTTCTTCGACACCGAACTGCTGGTGCTCGCGGAGCGGGCCGGGCTGCGCATCCACGAGGTGCCGGTCGACTGGGTGGACGACCCCGATTCGACCGTCCACATCGTGCGGACCGCGACCGAGGACCTGAAGGGCGTCTGGCGCGTCGGGCGGGCGCTGGCCGTCGGCGCGCTCCCGCTGGACCGGCTGGCCCGGCCCTTCGGTGACGATCCGCGCGACCGGGGGATCGGCGGGGTGCCGCGCGGACTGGCCCGGCAACTGGTCGGGTTCTGTGTGGTGGGCGCCCTGTCGACGCTCTGCTATCTGGCCCTGTACTCGCTCTTCCGGCTGGGCGTCGGCCCGCAGCTGGCCAACGGAGGCGCGCTGCTGGTCTCCGCCGTCGCCAATACGTCGGCCAACCGGAGGCTCACCTTCGGCGTACGCGGCCGGGGCGGGGCGGTACGCCATCAGGCGCAGGGGCTCGTGGTCTTCGCCATCGGTCTCGCCCTGACCAGCGGCTCGCTGGCCGCCCTGGGCGCGGCTTCCGGATCGCCGTCCCACGGCACTGAACTCGCCGTGCTGATCGCGGCCAACCTCGCAGCGACCGTCCTGCGCTTCCTGCTCTTCCGCGCCTGGGTCTTCCCGGACCGGGACCGGGACCGGAACGGCGACCGCGACCGGGACGGCGACCGCGGCGGTGACCGCGACCGCGACCGGGACGGCGACCTCGGCGGTGACCGCGACCGCGACCGGGGCGGTGACCGCCACCCCGGCGGTGACCCGGGCGGCCCGGTGCACGCCCCGCCGCCCCGCCCGTCCGCCGAGCCGGCCGGCACCATCCACGCCGAGCCGGCCGACGACACCCACCACGAACTGAGGAACGCCCGATGACCACGCTCGACCACCTCCCGGCACCGCCCCAGAGCGCGGCGGGCCATCCACGCCCCGGCCTCTCGCTGCTGCGCCGCGCCTGGCGGGGCAGGCCGGAGGACCCCGGCTGGGCGCGGCCGGCCTTCCTCTGCGTGCTGCTGGCCATCACGGCGGCCTACCTGTGGAACCTCAGCGCCTCCGGCTACGCCAACTCCTTCTACTCCGCCGCCGCGCAGGCCGGCAGCCGGAGCTGGAAGGCCTTCTTCTTCGGCTCGCTGGACTCGGCCAACGCCATCACCGTCGACAAGCCCCCGGCGACCCTGTGGCCGATGGCCCTGTCGGTACGGGTGTTCGGCCTCAGCTCCTGGGCGATCCTGCTGCCGCAGGTGCTGATGGGCGTCGCGACGGCCGGGGTGCTGTACGCCTCCGTACGGCGCCGCTTCAGTGCCGCCGCAGGGCTGATCACCATGGCGGTGTTCGCGCTGACGCCCGTCGCCGCGCTGATGTTCCGCTTCAACAACCCGGACGCGCTGCTCGCGCTGCTGATGACCGCGACCGTCTACTGCGTGCTGCGCGCGATGGAGGACGGCCGCACCAAGTGGCTGGTGTGGGCGGGTGTCGCGGTCGGTCTGGCGTTCCTGTCCAAGACGCTCCAGGCGTTCCTGATCCTGCCGCCGCTGGCGGTGCTGTACGCGGTGTCCGCACCGGTCTCCGTACGCCGGAGGTTCGGCCAGCTGGGGCTCTCGGCCCTGGCGACGCTGGTCGCGGGCGGCTGGTGGGTGGCGATCGTCGAGCTGTGGCCCGCCTCCTCGCGCCCGTACATCGGCGGCTCGCAGAACAACTCGTTCCTTGAGCTGACCTTCGGCTACAACGGGCTCGGCCGGATCAACGGCGACGAGACCGGCAGCGTCGGCGGCGGGGGCGGTCCCGGTGGCGGCGCGGGCGGCCAGTGGGGCGAGACCGGGATCGGCCGGATGTTCAACTCCGAGATCGGCAGCCAGATCTCCTGGCTGCTGCCCGCCGCGCTGATCCTGCTGGTCGCGGGAGTGTGGCTGACCTGGCGGGCAGGGGAGCACCTCCCGGGCACCACGCGCTGGGGGAGGACCAACACGGCCCGTGCGGCCTTCCTCGCCTGGGGCAGCTCGCTGCTGATGACGGCGGGCGTGTTCAGCTTCATGGCCGGGATCTTCCACCAGTACTACACGGTGGCCCTGGTCCCCTACATCGCGGCGCTGATCGGCATGGGCGTCTCGGTCCTGTGGGAGGAGCGGTCCCGCTGGTGGGCGGGGGCCGCGCTCGCGCTGACGGTGGCGGTGACGGCGTGGTGGGCGTACGTGCTGCTGGGGCGGACCCCGGACTACCTGCCGTGGCTGCGTACGGCGGTCCTGGCCGCCGGGCTGCTGGGCGCGGTGGGCCTGCTGCTCGTGGCCCGGCTGGGGCGTCAACTGACGCTCCTCGCCGTGGGGCTCGGGTTCGCCGCCGCGCTGGCCGGGCCGGTCGCGTACACCCTGAACACCCTGAACACCGGGCACCAGGGCTCGATCGTGACGGCCGGTCCGTCCGCCGGCGGGATGGGCGGATTCGGCGGCGGCCGGGGCGGACCGGGCGGCGGCCCCGGCGGCGGCCCCGGCGGCGGCATGCGGCCCCCGACCGGCAACCAGCAGGGCATGGGCGCGGGAATGCCGCCCACGGGCGGGCAGCAGGGGCAGACCCAACCCCAGCCCGGCACCTCGCAACAGGGCCGGCAGCAAGGGCAGCAGCAAGGGCAGCAGCAAGGGCAGCAGCAAGGCCGGGGGCCCGGTGGGATGCCCGGTATGCCCGGCGCGGGGGAACGCTTCGGCGGAGGCCGTGGCGGTGGCGGCGGCATGGGCGGGCTGCTCAACGGCGCGTCCGTCGACGCGGCGGCCAAGAAGCTGCTGGCGGCGAACGCCGACGACTACACCTGGAGCGCCGCGGCCATCGGATCGCAGAACGCCGCCAGCTACCAGCTCGCCACCGGCGACCCGGTGATGGCGATCGGCGGCTTCAACGGCAGCGACCCGTCCCCGACGCTCTCCCAGTTCGAGAAGTACGTCGAGGACGGCCGCATCCACTACTTCATCTCCAGTGGGGAGGGGGGCGGCATGGGCGGCAACAGCGGCACCTCGTCGAAGATCTCCACCTGGGTGGAGGCCAACTTCGAGAAGGTCACGGCGGGCAGCGCCACGTTCTACGACCTGACCCGGCCGAAGGCGCAGAGCAGCGGCTGAGGCTCAGCGCCGCAGCAGCAGGTCGGCGACGACGGGGCGGTGGTCAGAGGCGAGGGTCTCGGCCACCGCCGCGTCGCGTACCCGGACGGTGTCCTTGGACACCGCCACGTAGTCGATCCGCTGCACCGGGTCCTGGGCCGGGAAGGTGGGGGCGCCCGGCTCGGCGTCCGTCAGCTCCTCCCACAGCGGGGCCAGCTCCGGAGCGGCCGGGGCCGCGTTGAAGTCGCCGAGCAGGATCTGCCGCACCGGACCCCGCTCCTCCTCCCGGTCCTCGGCCATGATCCGGCGGGTGTCGGCCACCTGGGCGATCCGTACGGACGGGTCGCCGCGGTAGTCGAGGTGCGTCGCGTAGACGTGCACGGGCAGCCCCTTCACCCGCAGCACCACCTCACCGAAGCCGGGACCGGGGGCCGGTACGGGGTTCGGGTCCTGGGTGGAGAGCCGGGTGATGGCGTGGTTCTCGGCGCCGACGACGCGGTACCGGGACAGCACCGCGACCCCGAACTCGCGGGGCGGCGCCCCCGGTGTCGCCGGATCGAGGCGGTATATCGGGGCGAACGACACCCGCATGCCGAGCCGCCGGCCCAGCTCGCCCGCCAGGTCCCGCCACTCGCTGCGCGCGTCCCAGTGGACGTCCACCTCCTGGAGCCCGATGACGTCCGCGTGCAGCGAGCGGAGCTCGGCCACCTGCCGGTCGAGATCGAATACGTTGTCCATGCCCGCACCCGCGTGGATGTTGTACGTGGCGACACGCAGGGGCACCGGCCGCTCCCGGCCATGCCCGGCGGCCGTCGCCGGGGGCGCGAGAGCCGCTCCCAACAGGCCCGCGGCAAGCAGGACTTCCACCGTACGGCGACGCAGTGACATACCACTCCAGCCCTTGTCGGATCTCAGCGATCGGCACCGTACCGCGGGAAAGTCGGTTGTAGGCCGCGAAAGGGTAGCTATACGGTGTACAACCGTTTCCCTGTACACCGTATAGGGCTCAGGTGCACGCACCTGACCGCACGCACCTGACCGCACGCACCTGACCGCACGCACCTGACCGCACACACCTGACCGCACGTCCCTGACCGAACGCCCGGGAGTCCGAATGACGGCGTCCGCCGCCGAGCAGAACCACCTCTCGCAGTCGAGTCATCCGCAGCGTTGGCTGATCCTCGGAGTCATCTGCCTCGCCCAGCTCACCGTCGTGCTCGACAACACCGTCCTCAACATCGCGATCCCCTCGCTCACCCGCGAACTGGACGCCTCCACCGCCGATGTGCAGTGGATGATCAACGCCTACTCGCTCGTCCAGTCGGGTCTGCTGCTGACCGCCGGGAGTTCGGCCGACCGCTACGGCCGCAAGAAGATGCTGATCGCCGGGCTGGCCCTCTTCGGCATCGGCTCCCTGGTGGCCGGGCTCGCCCAGACCTCCGCGCAACTGATCGCCGCACGGGCCGGGATGGGCATCGGCGGCGCACTCCTGATGACCACCACGCTGGCCGTCGTCGTCCAGATCTTCGACGACACCGAGCGGGTGAAGGCGATCGGTGTCTGGTCCACCGTCGGTTCGCTCGGATTCGCGGTCGGCCCGCTGATCGGCGGGGTCATGCTCGACCACTTCTGGTGGGGCGCGATCTTCCTGGTCAACATCCCGGTCGCGGTGCTCGGCCTGGTGGCCGTGGCTCGGCTGGTGCCGGAGTCCAGGAGCGGGGCCGGCGACCGCCCCGACCTGCTCGGCGCGCTGCTCTCCACCATCGGTATGGCCGCGGTCGTCTACGCGATCATCTCCGGCCCCGGGCACGGCTGGACCTCCGGCCAGGTGCTGCTGACCGCGTTCACCGGGGTCGCCGTCCTCACCGGATTCGTGCTGTGGGAGCTGCACATCCCGTATCCGATGCTGGACATGCACTTCTTCCGGAACCAGCGGTTCGTCGGCGCGGTCGCGGGCGCGATCCTGGTCGCGTTCGGGATGGGCGGCTCGCTGTTCCTGCTCACCCAGCAGCTCCAGTTCGTCCTCGGCTACGGCCCGCTGGAGGCCGGTCTGCGGACGGCCCCACTGGCGGTGAGCGTCATCGTGCTCAACCTCGCCGGGCTGGGCGCCCGGCTGCTGCCCAGGCTCGGCACGCCCGTCACCATCGCCTCCGGGATGGCGCTGCTCGCCGCCGGGCTGGCCTCGATCGCGCTGCTCGGCGGAAGCGGTTACGGGGGCATGCTGCTCGGGCTGGTCGTGATGGGCGCGGGCATCTCGCTCGCCGCGCCCGCCATGGCCAACGCGATCATGAGCGCGATCCCCCCGGAGAAGGCGGGCGTCGGCGCCGGGGTCAACGGCACCCTCGCCGAATGCGGCAACGGCCTCGGGGTCGCGGTGCTCGGCGCGGTGCTGAACTCCCGGTTCTCCGCGCTCGTCCCGACGGCCGTGGGCGCCGCCTCGCTGCCCGCCGCGCTGGCCGCCGCGAGCGGCGCGGGGGAGCGGCAGCGCATCACGGACGCCTTCGCCTCGGGCCTTGAGGCGAGCCAGCTGACCGGCGCGGTGGCGGTGCTGGTGGGCGGACTGCTGGCCGCGGTGCTGCTGCGCCGTGCGGAGCGGGGAGAATCGGCGCAGGCTGATACCGCCGCGGCGGCGGCATAGCATCAGGCGGGACGTACCGGACCGTACTGCTCCGTTTTTTGGGCGCGGAGCAGGCAGCCACGGGGTAGGTGAGTCCGGAGTACGTGAGCCGGGATCACATATCCGGTCCGTCCCGCCGGTGAGACGAGGAGTGCGCCATGGTGTCCGCGGCCGACCGCGCGAAGGACCCTGCCCGGACGAGTGTGTGGCTGAACCACCGGCCACCGTCGCGCGCCCGGAAATCGGACCAGCCCGCAGGGCTCGACCGGGACCGGATCACCGCCGCCACGGTCCGGCTGCTGGACGCCGAGGGGCTCGCGAAGTTCTCCATGCGCCGGCTCGCCGCCGAGCTGAACGTCACCGCGATGTCCCTCTACTGGTACGTCGACACCAAGGACGACCTGCTGGAACTGGCCCTCGACTCGGTCTACAGCGAGATCGCCCCCCCGCGGCAGGAGGGGCCCTGGGAGGCCCGGCTGCGCGCGCTGGCGAGCGCGTACCGGGAGCTGCTCGTCCGGCACGTCTGGGTCTCCCCGCTGGTGGGCAAGTTCCTCAACACGGGCCCGCACGCGATGCTCATGGCGTACGCGATCCAGGACGTGATCCGGGCGACCGGCCTTCCGCAGGGACGGCAGACCGGTGCGCTGTCCGCGGTCTTCCAGTTCGTGTACGGATTCAGCACCGTCGAGGGCCAGTTCGCCCAGCGCAGCGCGGAGGCGGGGCTCACCCAGGACGAGTACTTCCAGCAGGCGATGTCGGCCATCCAGGAGCAGCCGCAGCTGGGGCCGCTCGTGGCGGAGTCGCAGGACCTCATCGAGGCCCGCGGAGCCGACACCGTGCACGAGATGCACGAGCGTGACTTCGCTTTCGCGCTCGACCTGCTGATCGCGGGGATCGAGGCGATGCGTGAGCGGGAGCGGTCCCCGGGCGCCGAGGAGGGCCGGGCCCGCCCCCCTCAGTAGCCGCGTGCCGGGTCCACGGCGAGCGCCGGAAGGCGTCCCGCGGCGAGGTCGCGCAGGCAGGACGTGAAGTCCGTGACCACGTCCTCCTCGGCCGTGATGCCCGCCGAGTGCGAGGTGACGACCGTACGGGGCAGCCGCCAGCAGGGGTCGTCCGGTGCGGCGGGCTCGTCCGCGAGCACGTCGAGCACCGCCCGTCCCACCGTCCCCGCGCGCAGCGCTGTCTCCAGCGCCGCCAGGTCCACGGTCGCGCCCCGCCCCACGTTGATGAACGAGGCGCCGCCCATCGCCGCGAACCGGTCCGCCCCGAAGCAGCCCTCCGTCGCCCGGGTCAGCGGAAGCGCGGCGACCACCCAGCGGGCGTCCACCGGCTCGTCCGGTCCGGCGATCGCGTCGAAGCCGGGCGGGAGCTCGCGCGGGGTGCGCGCCACGCCCACCGTCCGGATGCCGCAGGCCCGCAGCAGCCCGGCGACGGCCGAGCCGATCCGGCCGGTTCCGTGGATCAACGCGGTCTGCCCGGCGACGAGTTCGGAGGGGATACGGCGCCATTCGGCCCGCTCGTGCTGGGCGGCGAACTCCGGTACGGACTGGCACTCGGCCAGCACCCAGGCCAGCACGTACTGCGCGATCCGCTCGCCCATCCGGCCCACCGTCCGGGTGAGCAGCGCCCCCGGTGGCCACGGCCCGGCGTCCAGCAGGGCGTCGGTGCCGGCGTTCACGCTGTGGAACCAGAGCAGCCCGTCCCCGCGCAGGGCCTCGGGCAGTGCGGCCCCCACGTACACGCAGGGGCCGCCGCCGGTGCTCGCGCCGCGCTCCACGGGACGCCCGGCGGCCCGCGCCAGGGCGTCCGCCGCGGTGTCGGCCACCTCGGGCCCGGCCAGCAGCCGGGCGCGGGCCAGCTCCTCCGGCCGGGGCGGCGACGGGACGGTCACGGGATCAGGCCCTCCGGGCGGGGCGGCGGGACGGGCACGGGGCCGGGTCTCCGGGGCGGCGTGGTGGTCACGGGGTCAGGCCTCCTCGGCGGGCCGGGCCGGGAAGCCGCCCGTCGCGACCGGGCCCCAGCGCTCGGGGGTGATCCGGATGATGGACTTGCCCTGCTTGACCATCGCCGCCCGGTACTCGTCCCAGTCGGGGTGCTCGCCGGAGATGTTGCGGAAGTACTCGACGAGCGGCTCGACCGAGTCCGGCGAGTCGATCACCTCGGCCGAGCCGTCGATCTGTACCCAGGGCCCGTCCCACTCGTCGGACAGCACGATCACGCTGACCCGCTCGTCCCGCTTGGCGTTGCGGGTCTTGGCCCGTTCGGGATACGTCGAGACGACGATCCGGCCCGAGTCGTCGACGCCGCAGGTGAGCGGGGAGCCCTGGGGACGGCCGTCGGACCGGGTGGTCAGCAGGACCGCCCGGTGCCGGGGCCGTACGAAGGCCAGCAGTTCGTCGAGTTCCACGGCGGTGTTGGTCGCGATGTTGGATGCCATGGAACAGACCCTAGGCGGCCGGGACGGAATCGCCCTGCACGGCCTGGATGTCGAGTTCCACCCGGAGCGTCGTGCCGATCGCGGAGATGCCGGCCTGGACCACCTGGTTGTAGTTCATGGCGAAGTCCTCGCGGCGCAGCTCGGCCGTCGCCCGGAACGCCGCGCGCACGCCGCCCCACGGGTCGGGGCCGGTGCCGAGGTAGCTCAGGTCGAGGTCGATGGGGCGCGCGACCCCGTGCAGCGACAGCTCGCCGTGCACGGTCCACCGGTCGGGACCGGCCGGGGTCAGCCCGCTGGAGCGGTAGGTGATCTCCGGGAACCGGTCCGTGTCGAGGAAGTCCGGGGACCGCAGGTGCTTGTCCCGCATGCCGTTGCCGGTGTCGATGCTGGTCGCGCTGATGACCGCGTCCACCCGGGACCGCTGTACGTCCTCCGCGATCTCGATCCGGCCGCCGAACTCGGTGAACCGGCCGTGCACGCTGGAGATGCCCAGGTGCTGGGCGACCGCGCCCACCGAGGAGTGCGCCGGGTCCAGCGACCAGACGCCCGGCGGCGGCAGCTCCACTCCGCCCTGGCGGGCCAGCACCACCGTGCCGGCCTCGACCCGGCCGCTCGCCGTGACGAGGGCGGTCGAGGCGGCGGGGGCGTACCCGACCGCCGTCACGATGACCGTGTACGCGCCCGCGGACAGCGGTTCCTCGGCCCGCACGGCCCCGTCCTCGTCGGCGGCGGCCCGCAGCACCTGCGTACCGGTCATGTCGGTGACCGTCACGACCGCGTGCTGGACGGCCCAGCCGTCCCGCGTCCGTACCTGTGCGCGAAGTCCCATCCCGTTTTCTCTCCTTGCCCGTTGCACAATGGCCCATCCGCTTGACGGAACGGGTCACTCAATGAGTCGGGCCCCGGGGCGGGGACGGCAGGCCGTCCCCTGCCTGCCCTCCCCGCCTCCGGGGCCCATTTCCACCCGGCCCGGACGGCCTCTCCGCTCGAAGCGCCGTCCTGCCGGGGGTCTTGACCTACTCGCCGGGGTGGGCGAGCTCGATGTCGTGGCCGTCGACCCCGTGACCGGCCACGGTCAGGGCGCCCGCCACCGGCGGGTAGCCGGTCGCGATGACCGAGTACTCGCCCGCGTCCAGGTCGGTGAAGGCGTACGCCCCGTCCTCCCCGGTCGTCGAGTTGGCGATGACGTTGCCCGCCGCGTCGATCAGCGTGACGCGGGCGTCCGGCAGCGGCCGCAGAGCCGAACCGGCCCGCACGACGCCCTGGACCAGCGCGCCGGCCCGCAGCGCGGCGTCGACCCGGGTGACACCCTGGCCGCCGACCTCCACGGGCAGCGCCATCGGGCGGAACCCGGCCGCGTTCACCGCGACGGTCACCGATCCGGGGACCAGCTCACCGAAGGCGAACTCGCCCGCCTCGCCGGACTTGCCGGTGGCCAGCACGTCGCCGCGGACATCGGTCACGATGATCATGGCGCCCTCGACCGGCGCGCCGCCCTCGGCGGACCGCACGGTTCCGGCCAGCCCGCTCGTACCGGCGAGCAGGATGTCGTACGTGAGCGGCTCATCGCCGACGACCACGGTGGACGCCTGCGGCTGGAAGCCGTCGGCGGACGCGATCAGCACGTACGAGCCGGCGCCCGGGGCGTCCAGACCGTAGGAACCGTCGGCCTGCGCGGCCGAGATGCCCAGCTGCCGGCCGCCCAGCGAGATCAGCGTGACGGCGGCGTGCCCGACGGGCGCGCCCTCGGCGCCGCGCACCACACCGCGTACCGCGGTGCCCTGCGCGGTCGCCACCGGAGCGGCCTGGAGGGTGTCGGCCGAGGAGGTGACCCCGGCCGTTCCCCCGGAGACCTCGGAGACGGGTGCGGCGGAACCGGACGGGACGCCGGCGAGGACCGCCGCGTCGGCCGGGGCCGCTGCCTCGGCCGTCGCTGCCTCGGCCGGAGCCGGGGCGTCGTTCGCCGCGTTCGTCCGCAGCGCGACCTCCTTGATGAAGATCGTGATGAGGAAGGCGAGCAGCGCGGCCGGGGCCGCGTAGAGGAAGACGTCACCGACGCCGTGTCCGTAGGCGGCCTCGACGACCGTGCGGAGCGGCGCGGGCAGCGTGTCCAGGTTGGGGATGCCCCCGCCGCCGGTGCCCATGGACGCGCCCTGCGGACCGAGGTCGGTCAGGCCGTCCTTGACGTAGTGGGTGACGCGGTTCGCCAGCACGGCGCCCAGTGCCGAGACACCGATGGCACCACCGAGGGAACGGAAGAACGTCACGACGGAGCTGGCCGAACCGAGGTCCTTGGGATCGACCTGGTTCTGGGTGGCGAGCACCAGGTTCTGCATCATCATGCCGATGCCGAGACCCATCACGAACATGTAGACCGCGATGTGCCAGTACGTGGTGTCGTACCGGATGGTGCCGAGCATCCCGAGACCGGCGGTGAGCAGGAAGCCACCGCTGACCAGCCAGACCTTCCAGCGGCCCGTCTTGGTGATGATCTGGCCTGAGACGGTCGAGGAGAGGAACAGACCCGTGATCATCGGGATCGTCATCACACCGGACATCGTCGGCGACTTGCCGCGCGCCAGCTGGAAGTACTGGCTGAAGAAGACGGTGCCCGCGAACATCCCGATACCGACGAACAGCGAGGCCAGCGAGGCCAGCGTGATGGTGCGGTTGCGGAACAGCCGCAGCGGGATGATCGGCTCGCTGGCCCGGGACTCGGTGAAGACGAAGAGCAGCGCGAGGACCAGGGAGCCGGCCAGCATCACGCCGGTCTGCCAGGACATCCAGTTGTACTTGTCGCCCGCGAAGGTCACCCAGAGCAGCAGCAGCGAGACCGCGGCGCTGATGAAGAAGGCGCCGGTCCAGTCGACCTTGACCTCGCGCTTGACGACCGGGAGCTTCAGGGTCTTCTGGAGCACGATGAGGGCGATGACCGCGAACGGCACGCCGACGTAGAAGCACCAGCGCCAGCCCATCCAGCTGGTGTCGGTGATGACACCGCCGAGCAGCGGGCCGCCGACGGTGGCGACGGCGAAGACCGCGCCGAGGTAGCCGCTGTAGCGACCGCGCTCGCGCGGGGCGATCATCGCGGCCATCACGATCTGGGCGAGGGCGGAGAGACCGCCGACGCCTATGCCCTGCACGACACGGCAGGCGATCAGCATGCCGCTGCTGGTCGACAGACCGGCGACGACCGAGCCGAGTACGTAGATGATCAGGGCTATCTGGACCAGCAGCTTCTTGCTGAACAGGTCGGAGAGCTTGCCCCACAGGGGGGTGGTCGCCGTCATGGCCAGCAGCGAGGCCGTGACGACCCAGGTGTACGAGCTCTGGCTGCCGCCGAGGTCGGAGATGATCTCCGGCAGGGCGTTGGAGACGACGGTGGACGACAGAATCGCGACGAACATGCCGAGCAGCAGCCCGGTGAGTGCTTCCATGATCTGCCGGTGTGTCATCGGCGTGCCGTCGGAGGAGTCGTGCCCTCCGTGCTTGGCGTGGCCGCCCCGCACACCGGTTGGTGTGGTCGTAGCCATTTAAATCCTTGTCTTTGCTTCTGTTACACGGGTGTACGGGTGTACGAGCCGTCGTCGCTGTCGGCCGGCCGGGTGCGGCAGTCGCCGCTGTGCCGTCCGGGGGCGCACCCGCCGGATCCGCGACAGGAGAAACTGTCGCGCAGCCGGGCCAACAACGTGTTGAGCTGTCCGACCTCTTCGTCGGACCAATCCTGGAGGTGGTGGGCGAACATTTCGGTGGTCCGGCGGTTCAGGTCCGAGAGCACGTCCTCGCCCGCGGGGGTCAGCCGCAGGATCCGGGAACGCTTGTCCGCCGGGTCCGGGGACCGTTCGATCCAGCCGCGCTCCGCTACGTGGGCGACATGGCGGCTGGTAACCGACATATCGACGTCGAGCAGTTCGGCCAGCCTGCTGATCCGCATTTCGCCGTGCCGGCTCAGCAGAGCCAGTACGGCCGCGGAGCCCGCCGGGCATTCGGCCGGCAGGATGCGCGCGAGCCCTCGTTTCACGGCGCCGATGGCGCTCAGCTGCCGGGCCAGTTCTTCGTACTGACTCCGCGCGGCCACGGGACCCCCAGACATCATCACACCGGTCATCTTGTTGCTTAGGGCAACCATAGAAGCCGTTGGTTGCTGCAGGCAAACGAAATAGGGCTTGCATAAGTAAAGGAACGCAAAAGGCTCGGTAGGGGTGAAGTCAAAGCCCCAGCGTCTGCCGTGCGTAAGTGGTGGATGTGTCTCCTGCCACACTTGAGGCGCCCGCGAGGCCGTCCGGAGCCCGGCTTCCCGCCGGACGGGCCCGGCCCCGCCCCGAGGCCGCCCCGCCCGCGAGCGGTGCGCGATCGCCCCTCGCGCGTATATACGGGAGGGCGGCCGGGCGGAGGCGGCAGTGATTCCCAACTTGCCTGGGCCACAGCGGTGTTGTGCGTCAGCCGGGAGGCCGGGCCCGGAGCCGGGACCGGTGCGGGGCCCGGCGGGCCCGGCGGATCGCGCACCGACCACCCCTGCCGTCCCCGCCCCTCGCCCGGCGCTCCCCCGGCGCTCGCGCACCGTTCGCCCCGCCGCGCCCTCGCGCCTTCAGCGCCCCGGGGGTTGGGCGCCCGCGCCGAGTTCGCTAGGGTCCTGCGACATGGCACACAACCCCCACGCCCCGCAGGGTCCCGAGGGCACAAGCGACCCGGCAGGCAACACGCAGATGTTCCGCGCCTTCGTCGACGAGGGCGAGCCGCAGCGCCGGCAGCAGCCCGCTGCCGTGTCGTCCGGCCCGAGGACCGGACTGATCGCCGCGGTCGTCGCGGTGATCGTCGTCCTCGGCGCGGTCGCCTGGCTCGCGCTCGGCTGACCGGCCCCGGCCACCCCGTCCCCGTCCGCCGATCTCAGTCCGCCACTTCCGCTCCGTCACTTCCAGACGGCGGTGACGTCCCGGGTCTCGACATGCATGCCCAGGGGCACCCGCCAGTCGTCCACACAGACGGTGTACGTCTTCTTCCGCGCCGCTCCCGCGTCGATCGGCGCGGGCAGCGGCGCTGTCGATTCCCGGGTCGCCCAGTCGATGCCCAGCCCGCCGATGATGTGTGTGGCGAAGGTGACGGTGCCCGAACGCAGCGGTGATCCACCGGTGTTGCGGAACTCCACGGTGACCTTCTCGCACCAGCGCTTGTCCGCCGCCGCCCGGACGGGCGCGCCGACCTTCAGCACGGCCGGCCCCGCGGGGGCGCTGGAGCCGGGCGCGGACGGGGTCGCGGGGGCGGTGGAGCCCCCTGGGCCGCCGGAACCCCCCGAACCGCCGGAACCCCCGGAGCCGTTGGTGCCGCTTGAGGGGGTGCGGGACGCGGGGCCGGTGCCGCCTCCGTCGCTGCTGCCGTCCGCCGTATGGCCCGGCGTACCGGGCCGCGCGCCACCGGCGCCACCTGAGCCACCTGCGCCACCTGAGCCACCTGCGCCACCTGCGCCGCCCGTGCCGCCGTCCTTCGCGCCGCCGCCCGAGCCGCTCCCCGCAGCCGGGGAACCCGGCGCGGCCGAGGCGGGTCTCCCGGCTCCACCGCCGCTGCCGGCCCCCTCACCGCCCCCGCGCCTGTCCCCGTCCAGCGGGACCAGCGTGACCTTCCCCGAGGGCGCCACCGCGCCCGAGGGGGTCTTGCCGGGGTTCGCCTGTGCCGCGCCGACCGCCGTGTAGCCGTCGCCGCCCGTTCCGTCGCCGCAGCCTGCCAGGGTTCCGCCCAGGCACAGCACGGCCGCCGAGGCGGCGATCATGGTGCCCCGGCGGCCGTGCGGGCCGGATGTCTGACGTCGCATGGCGCCAGTGTGGCTGACGGTCCGTCAAATCGGAACCCGTACGCGGCCGCACGCGGATCAGTCGGCGATGAGCCCTTCCCTGAGCTGGGCGAGCGTGCGGGTCAGCAGGCGCGAGACGTGCATCTGCGAGATGCCGACCTCCTCGCCGATCTGCGACTGGGTCATGTTGGCGAAGAACCGCAGCATGATGATCTGCCGTTCCCTGGCCGGGAGTTTGGCCAGCAGCGGCTTGAGGGACTCGCGGTACTCGACGCCTTCGAGCGCCGAGTCCTCGTATCCCAGCCGGTCGGCCAGTGAGCCCTCGCCGCCGTCGTCCTCCGGCGAGGGCGAGTCCAGCGAGGAGGCGGTGTAGGCGTTGCCGACGGCCAGGCCGTCGACGACATCCTCCTCGGAGACCCCGAGCGCCTTGGCCAGCTCCGGCACGGTCGGAGAGCGGTCGAGCTTCTGGGCGAGCTCGTCGCTGGTCTTGGTGAGGGCGAGCCGCAGCTCCTGGAGCCGGCGGGGCACCCGCACGGACCAGGAGGTGTCCCGGAAGAAGCGCTTGATCTCGCCCACGACGGTCGGCATCGCGAACGTCGGGAACTCCACGCCGCGTTCGCAGTCGAACCGGTCGATCGCCTTGATCAGGCCGATCGTGCCGACCTGGACGATGTCCTCCATGGGTTCGTTGCGGCTGCGGAACCGCGCCGCGGCGTAACGCACCAGCGGCAGGTTGAGCTCGATGAGTGTGTCCCGCACATAGGCCCGCTCCGGGCTGTCCGTTCCATCTGGCCCCGGTGCGGGACCCAGTGCGGCGAGCCGCACGAACAGTGAGCGGGACAGCGTGCGGGTGTCGATGGCTTCCGACGAGCTGGTGAGCACAACGGGTGCGGGTGCGCTCTTGGTGAGCGTGAGCACCTTCGAGCTGCCCTGTTCTGCGGACATGCCACCCCCTTGAGGTCGCGGACGGTCGCGGTGACCGCGACCATCGGAGGAACGCAGCCTCCACCTGAATACCGGAAGCGAGGCGGCGGCAAACGCGGTTCCCGCAGAATGTCACATGTCGGCAACGCGCTGTAGTGACTTGTCGACAAGTCTTGGGTGAGTCTGTGCAGTTAACAAGGGGTATGCGGTAGGTGGTCCGGCGGGAATTCTCAAGGAGCGTTCTACCCGTTCCGGTTACGCCTCGATCCTGTTTGCGGATCGCAGCCGGGCGAAACTTCTGGCGAGAAGCCTTGACACATGCATCTGTGAGACGCCCAGTTCCGCGCTGATCTGGGACTGCGTCAGATTGCTGTAGTAGCGCAGCAGCAGGATCCGCTGCTCGCGCTCGGGCAGCTGTACGAGCAGGTGCCGGACGAGGTCGCGGTGTTCGACACCGGCCAGGGCCGGGTCCTCGTAGCCGAGCCGGTCCAGCAGTCCCGGCAGCCCGTCACCCTCCTGGGCCGCTTCCAGTGAGGTCGCGTGGTACGAGCGCCCCGCCTCGATGCAGGCCAGCACCTCGTCCTCGGAGATCTTCAGCCGGGCGGCGATCTCCGCGGTGGTGGGTGAGCGGCCGTGGGCCGTCGTCAGGTCCTCGGTGGCGCCGGTGACCTGGACCCAGAGCTCGTGCAGCCGGCGCGGTACGTGGACGGTCCGCACGTTGTCCCGGAAGTACCGCTTGATCTCTCCGACCACGGTCGGCATCGCGAAGGTCGGGAACTGGACACCCCGTTCGGGGTCGAACCGGTCGATGGCGTTGATCAGGCCGATCGTGCCGACCTGGACGACGTCCTCCATCGGCTCGTTACGGCTCCGGAACCGCGCCGCGGCGTACCGCACGAGGGGGAGGTTGGCCTCGATCAGTGCCGTCCGGACCCGGCCGTGCTCCGCGGTGCCCGGCTCCAGCCCCTTGAGCTGCCCGAAGAGGACCTGGGTGAGCGCCCTGGTGTCCGCGCCCCGGGTCCTGGCGGGGGTGGCGGTGTCGTCGGGCGTCTCGGTCTCGATCGTCGGCGCAGCCTGCTGCGATGTCTGCTGAGGCGCTTGTTGCAGCTGTTGCTGTTGCTGCTGCTGTGGAGGCTGGGCTGTCTGCGGCGGCTGGGCGGTCTGGGGAGGCACTTGAGGCGCTGTACTGGCCGGCACGGTGACGCCACCCCTTTGCGGTCAACTTCGGTCAACTCATCCGTCAAAAGCGGTCATAGCATCACAAGACATGTCCACTATGTGCAAGCACCCTATTGCGCCGTGTTGACCGTGTTGGCTTCGAATCGGTTTAAACACAAAGAAAAGCCCCTCACCGCTGTGGTGAGGGGCTCGCAGGGCCGAAGGGGTCAGAACGGGTAGTCGGCGATCACCCAGCTGGCGAATTCACGCCACTGACCGGCGGCCGCCTGGTGGGCCGGATGCTCGATGTAGCTCTTCAGCGCGGCCTCGTCGGCGACGGCGGAGTTGATGGCGAAGTCGTACGCGATCGGCCGGTCCGTGATGTTCCAGGCGCACTCCCAGAACTCCAGCCCGGGAACCTTGTCCGCCAGTTCCTGGAAGGCCCTGGCCCCCGCGACGACCCGTGGTTCGTCGCGCTCGACGCCATCGTTCAGCTTGAACAGGACCAGATGGCGGATCATGGGGTACTCCTAGTTCACGAGCTCGGACATGAAGTCACCGACGCTCTGCGCGGCACTCGAAACGCCCTCGAAGCCTACTTGGACGAGATCGGCGGCTCGGGCCGGGGACGTGATGATCGTGTAGAGCACGAAGACGACTATCAAGTAGAGAGCGATCTTCTTCGCTTGCACCATCGGCCCCTGACTCCCCTTCGATCCCCTGCGCGGTCGGGCGAGTCTATCCGCACGAATGGCCGTATCAGCCTGGTGTTTCCGATCACTCATCCGGACTTTAGGGACCAAGGACCCGGCGACCGGGGTCCTTCGCCCGCCCGCTCGGCTCCCGCCCCGGGGCAGGATGGATGACGAGCCCGGCGGAGGTGGCAGAAACTCCGCGGGGCGAGGAACCGGACCTCACTGTGGGGTCCTCGCCGCGGCACCCCCCGATCGCGGCAAGGACCGGCAGGTCCCGTTCCCATCGGGGGGAGCGGCTTGTCCCCCCGATGCCGTTCCCCCCGACCTGACTCTTCCCGGCCTGGCTCTCTCCGGGCTGACTCTCTCCGGCCCGGCTCTCTCCGGGCTGCCGCTCTCCGCCCGGGACCGCCCGCCCGCTCAGCGCAGTGTGCCGGCGGTCTCGGGCGGCAGGTCCTCCGGGAGCAGCAGGCGCAGGTCGTCCAGGCCGGGCGCGGCCATCGCGCCGATCCGGCCCGCCTGCCGGGTCATCATCGTCTCCAGGATCTGCCGGGCCGCCCGCGCGTTGCCGAAGGCCTGGTCGCGGGGCAGGCCTTCCAGGTAGCCGCGCAGCGCGGTGAGCGCCTCCGGGCCGCAGTCGTAGCCGTAGCCGGCGGCCTGCTTGGACAGGATCTCCACCAGTTCGTCCGTGGAGTAGTTCTCGAACTCCACCGTCCGCGAGAACCGCGAGGCCAGACCCGTGTTGGAGTCGAGGAAGCGGCGCATCTCCCGCGTGTAGCCGGCCGCGATGACGACGACCTCGTCGCGGTGGTCCTCCATCAGCTTCAGCAGCGTGTCGACGGCCTCCCGGCCGAAGTCGGAGGTCGCGCCCTCCGGGGTGAGCGTGTACGCCTCGTCGATGAACAGCACACCGCCCAGCGCCCTCTCGAACGCCTCCTTGGTGAGCTGGGCGGTGTGGCCGACGTAGCGGCCCACCAGGTCGGCGCGGGCCACCTCGATGAGCTGGCCCTTGGGCAGGACGCCCAGGGAGCGCAGCAGGTCGGCGTAGAGCCGGGCGACCGTGGTCTTGCCGGTGCCGGGCGGGCCGGAGAAGATGAGGTGCTGGCTGATCTTCGGCGTGGGCAGTCCGGCGGCCCGGCGCTGTCGGGTCGCGCTGAGCAGGTTGACCAGGGCGGTCACCTCGTTCTTGACCGCTGTCAGGCCGATCATGGCGTGGAGCTGTTCGAGCAGTTCCTCCGAGCCCGGCCCGGTGTCCGCCGGGGTCCCGGCGTCCGGCGCCACGTCCTCGGGCAGCAGGAGCGTCAGGTCGCTCTCCGCCGGGTTCTTCATGGAGCTCAGCCGCAGCGCCTGCCGGTCCACCATCTCCTCGAACACCTGACGCGCGGCGCGGCCGTTGCCGAACGACGCGTCGCGCGGCATCCGCTCGTAGTGCGAGGCGAGGGTGTCCAGGGTCCGCGGGTCCAGCGCGTAGTGGTGGGCCGCGCAGAGGTTCTCGGTGATCGTCACCAGCTCGCCGACCTCGTAGTTGGCGAACTCGATGGTGCGGGTGAAGCGGGAGGCCAGTCCCGGGTTGGAGGAGAGGAAGGCGGCCATCTCGCTCGTGTAGCCGGCGGCGATGACGGCCACCTCGTCGCGGTGGTCCTCCATGAGTTTCAGCAGTGTGTCGACGGCCTCCCGGCCGAAGTCGGCGCCGGAGCCCTTGCTGTCGGAGAGGAGCGTGTACGCCTCGTCGATGAACAGGACCCCGCCGATGGCCTCGTTGAACGCCTCGGTCGTCTTGATGGCCGTACCGCCGATGACCTGCGCGACCAGATCGGCCCGGGAGACCTCCACCAGGTGACCGGAGCGCAGGACGCCCAGATCCGCCAGGATGCCGCCGTACAGCCGGGCCACCGTGGTCTTGCCGGTGCCGGGCGGTCCGGAGAAGACCAGGTGGCGGCTCATCTGCGGCACCGGCATGCCCAGGTGGGCGCGGCGCTCGTTGAGCTGGGTGAGGTTGACGAGCGTGCGCACCTGGCTCTTGACCTCGGCGAGGCCGACCAGCGACTCCAGCTCCTCCAGCGGGCCCTTGGGCTTCTTGGCCGACTCGCCGGGCCCGCCGCTCGCCGCGTCCGGCGGGAGGGTGTCGCCCCACGCGTCCGGGGCCACGTTGCCGGCGCTGTTGAGGTCCTCCACCGTGAGCCGCTCGCTCACCCTCGTCTGCCTGAGACCCGCGCCTCGGTTGTCGCGGACGGTGCAGCCGGTGACGGTGACGGATTCGGCGCTGTCGATCCGGATGCCGTCACCGACACTGCCGATGACCTGGGAGGAGGTGAGGGTGGCGCGGGAGCCGTTGGAGAGCATGACGCCGTGGGCGCCGCAGTCGGTGATGTGGGCGCGTACGACGGTGAGTTCACCGTCGGCGTCCACCGTGATGCCACCGGCCGCGGCGGACTCGATGCGGCAGTCCCGCAGCGCGCCCAGCCCGGCCGCGCCGACGGACACGGTGGTGTCGGTCGCCGCCCGCATGACCGTGTCGCGGATCTCGGGGCTGCCGCCCGAGGCGATCCGTACGGCGGAGCCGCCCGCCCGGTCGATCTCGCAGTGTTCCAGCCGGCCGCGCCCGTCCTCGGCCACCTCGACGCCGTTGCCGCCCGGCGAGCTGATCCGGGCGCGGCGGAGCAGCGGGTTGGCGCCGGTGAGTATCCGGATGCCGGCCCCGGCCGCGTCCGCGACCAGCAGGTCCTCGAACTCCGCCGACGAGTCCTCCTCCAGCAGCACGGCGCCGTTCGGGTCCGCGCAGTCGCGTACCGCGCAGCCGGTCAGGGTCGGCGCGCTGGAGTTGATCACCCGGATCGCGGGCGCGGCGGCGGAGTCGAACTCGCAGTCCCGGAAGGTGCCCCGGGAACGTTCGGTGACGGCGAGACCGCCGCCGTTGGTGCGTGCGGTACGGCAGTTGAGGAACTCGGGGTCGGCGCTCGCGGCCAGCATGATGCCGGGGCCCGAGGTGTCGGACACGGCGACGTGTTCCAGGAACGGGCGGGCGGAGCTGGTGATGTAGACGCCGACGGAGGTGTCGTGCACCGAGGTCCGCGCGACCCTGGTGCCGCTGCTGCCCTCCAGGGCGATGGACGGCTTGTCCGTGCCGGAGATGTCGCAGTCCTCCACCACGCCCTGCGCGTCGTCGGAGGTCAGTACGCCGTTGGCGCGGGCGTCGCGGATCCGGCAGTCCCGTACGGTCGTTCGCGCATCGGCGCCGATCACGACGCCGGAGGTGCCGAGGTTCTCGATGAGGCAGCCGGCGATGACGCTGCCCGTGGGCGCGGAGTCCACGACTCCGGCGCCCTTCGGGTTGCTGACCCGGCAGTCGCGCATGGCGAGCGAGCCCTCCTCGCGGGCCAGGACGGCCGTCCAGCCGGAGCCGATGACCGTGCAGCCGTCCATCGCGACCTGGCCGCGCGGCACGTCGACCACCGGCAGGTCCTCGCTCCCGCCGCGCAGGGTCAGGTCGGTGAGCATGACGGCGTCGGCGACGAGGACCACGGCGGTGCCCCGGCGCGGGCAGATCTCGACGCTGCCCGGATCGCCGTCGGCGACGATGGTGACCCGGGTCCTGACCACGAGGTTCTCCGGATAGCGGCCGGGGTGGACCCGGATCACCGCACCCGTGCGCGCCTTGTCCAGGGCATCACCGATCGTCCGGAAGCCGTCCGGCTGTTCCGACCCGACCCTGAGCAACTGCCGTGACACGCTGGGTCCTCCTCGCTGTGGTGCCGCCGCCGCGTGCCTCTCCCACCCAGGGGACCGGCCGGGGACTGGTTCGCGTCCGGATACGTACGGCTGTGCGCACGCGGTGAAGGCTACGGGAACGGTGGCGCGATGTTCCAGGAGGGACAGCGTGGTTCGGGCCGGATCCGCCGGTACCGGGACTCGCCCGTGCTCCCGGTGGCCGGCCGTGCGCCACGTCCCGCTCCGCGCGACCCGGCGTCCGGCGCCTATCATGCGCGCCATGCCCCGTGCCCGAGTTCGTCCCCGCCGTCACCCCCGCGTCCCGGCCGTGGCCGCCACTCTGCTGATGGCCGTGGCCCCGGTCGCGCTGGGCGTGGTCGGCGCCGTGCCGGCCGTCCCCGCCGCGGCCGATTCGGTGGGGCTGCCCGTCGTGCGGTCCGTCCTGGCGGAGGACGACACCTGCGCCCCGGCCTCCGGCAGGAAGGCCGAGGCCGAGCCCTGGACGCTGGGGGCCCTGGGCGCGTCCCGTGCCCGGCCGCTCTCGCAGGGCGCGGGGACGACGGTCGCGGTCGTGGACACGGGTGTCGCCAAGGGGGCGCCGGCGCTGTCGGGGCGGGTGACCGCGCTCGGGGCGGCCGGCGAGGACTGCGTCGGGCACGGCACCTTCGCGGCCGGCCTGATCGCGGCGGAGCCCGGCGGGGGCGGCGGCCCGGCGGGGCTGGCGCCGAGGGCCCGGATCCTGGCCGTTCGGGGCACGGACGAGCGCGGCGGAACCACGGCCGCCCAGGTCGCAGAGGCGATACGCCGGGCCGCGGACGAGGACGTCTCCGTGATCTACGTGGCCGTGGCCCTGGACGGCGGCAAGTCGCAGCTGACGGACGCCGTCGCGTACGCGAGCGGCAAGGACGCGCTGGTGGTGGCCCCGGCGGCGCCGGACGCGCTGCCGAGGAACACGGAGCCGAGGCCCTGGTACTGGCCCGCGGCGGCGCCGGGGGCGCTGTCCGTGACGGATTACGGCCCGGATGGCGGGCGGCCCGCCAACGCGCCGGTGGTGAGCGGGGTGGACCTGGCGGCGCCCGGCGATGTGGTGGTGAGCATCGGGCCGAAGGGCTCGGGCCATTTCATCGGCTCGGGCGCCTCGTTCGCCGCCGCGCACGTCGCGGGCGCGGCGGCACAGGTACGCGCCCGGTACCCGCAGCTGACGGCCGCCCAGGTCTCCCGCCGGCTGACGGAGGCGGCCTACCCGGCGTCGCCGCCCCGGCTCGACCCGTACGCCGCGCTGACGGCCGTACGGACGGACGCCAGGGGTGCGACGCCCAAGCAGCCCAGGGCGGTGCTCCCGCCCCCGCCTCCGACAGAGCCCCGCACGCGGGCCCTGGTGGTGGCGGGTGTGGGCGGCGGACTGGTGCTGCTGGTGGCGGCCGGTGCGGTGGTCATCCCGCGCGGCCGGGCCCGGAACTGGCGCCCGGCGGGCAGCTGACGGCGGCGCGGCCGGGCAGCTGACGGCGGAGGCCGGCCGGGGAGCCGTGCCGCGGGGCGGCACACTGGCGAGCGCGGGGCAGCGGGGCGGGGGCCGGCCGCCCCGGCCGCCCCGGCCGGCCCCCGCCGTCGCCGTGCCGCTACGAGGCGGTGTCGTCCTCCAGCACCGCCGTCTGCACCTGGATCTGCTTGCGGCGCGTTACCCGCGTACCCCGGCCCGGCGGCAGGTTGCGGCCCTTGACGCTGCCCATGATGAAGCCCTCCGACGGGGGGCACGACAGCAGCAGCGTCGGGGTGTTGACCTCCTGCATACGGCGCAGCATCTGTTCGTTCAGGCCCCGGCCCGCGCCGGCGGCGGAGCGGGCGACGACCAGGTGCAGGCCGACCTCGTAGCCGAGGGCGAGGTGGTTCAGCAGCGGGTCGAAGGGGGCGTTCATCGCGCTGGTGCCCAGCATGTCGTAGTCGTCCACGAGGATGAACAGCCTGGGGCCGTCCCACCAGTCGCAGGTGCGCATCCGGGCCGGTTTGATCTCCGGACCCGGTACGCGGGCCGCGACCGCGCGGGCGGCGCCCGCGATCAGCTCCTTCAGGGCGTCCATCGACACCGCGTGGCCGAGGCGGTACTCGTCCGGGATCGCCTCCACCAGCTCGCGGCGGTAGTCCACGATCATGATCCGTGCCTCTGCCGGGCTGTACCGGTCCATGATGGCCTTGGCCGTCAGCCGCAGCATGTTGGTCTTGCCGCTCTCGGTGTCGCCGACCACGATCATGTGCGGCGTCTCGGAGAAGTCGTGCCACACCGTGGACAGCCGCTCCTCCTCCAGCCCGATGGGCATCTTGAAGTCGCCCTTGGGCGCCGGGAGTTCGGACAGCGGAAGCTTGGCCGGCAGCATCCGCACCGGCGGGGCCGGCGGGCCCGGCCAGCTCTCGCGGACGGCCGCCACCAGACCCGCCACTCCGTCGGACAGGTCGTCCGCCGACTCCGCGCCGTCGATCCTCGGCAGCGCGGTGAGGTAGTGCAGCTTGGTGTCCCGCGTCAGGCCGCGGCCCGGCAGCCGGGGAACGGTCGAGGCGCGCCGCATGTCGATCTCGGAGTCCATCGGGTCACCCATCCGCAGCTCCAGGTGCGTGGCGGCCTGGTCCCGGATGGACGAGGTCAGCTCCACCCAGCGGGCGGTGGTGACGATCAGATGGATGCCGTAGTTGAGGCCCCGGGCGGCGATGGCGCCGAACGTCTGGATGTGGCGGTCGAAGTCCTGCCGCACGGTCGACCAGCCGTCGATCACGAGGAACACGTCGCCGTGCCGGTGCCCGGGGAACTCCCCGGCGGCCCGGCGGCGCCGGAAGTTCGCCATGGAGTCGATGCCGTTGTCCAGGAAGAACCGCTCGCGCTCCGCCAGCAGCGTGGTGACCTCGGCGATCGTACGGCCGACCCGCTCGGTGTCCAGGCGTGCGGCGACCCCGCTGACGTGCGGCAGTCCGGCCAGCCCGGCGAGTGCGCCACCGCCGAAGTCGAGGCAGTAGAACTGCACCTCGCGGGGGGTGTGGGTGAGCGCCAGCGAGGCCATGATCGTGCGCACCATCGTGCTCTTGCCGCTCTGCGGGCCGCCCGCGATGGCGATGTGCCCGCCCGAGCCCGAGAGGTCGAGGGTCAGCAGGTCGCGGAGCTGGTCGAAGGGGCGGTCGATGATGCCGATGGGGATGGTGAGCCGGCCGCGGTGCTGCGATCCGGCGCACGTGAGCCCGAGTTCGGGGTCCGGGGTGAGCGGCGGCAGCACCTGGTCCAGCGTGGCGGGCAGATCCAGCGGCGGCAGCCACACCTGGTGGGCCGGCGGCCCGGCGGTCAGCAGCCGCTCCACGGCGACGGACAGCAGGGTGTCGGTGGTCTCCTCCTGATCGGGGGCCGGCTCCGGCTCCGGGGTGTCCGGCAGCTGGCGCGGCACGACGTAGGCGCTGGTCCACTGGACGGTCTGGCTGGCCACCCGCGCCTGGTTGGCGCTGCCCCGCCGCTGCTGGTAGGAGCCCGAGACGTACGCGGCGCGGAAGCGGGTCAACGCCTCCACCCCCGACTTCAGGTAGCCGCTGCCGGGCTGCGGCGGAAGCTGGTAGGCGTCCGGCACACCGAGGACGCCGCGGCTCTCCATGGCGGAGAACGTGCGCAGGCCGATCCGGTAGGACAGATGGCTCTCCAGCTGGTGCATCCGGCCCTCGTCCAGGCGCTGGGAGGCGAGCAGCAGGTGCACCCCGAGGGACCGGCCGAGGCGGCCGATCATCACGAACAGCTCCATGAACTCCCGGTGTGCGGCCAGCAGCTCGCTGAACTCGTCGACGACGACGAACAGGCTGGGCAGCGGTTCCAGCGGCACACCCGAGGCGCGGGCCTTCTCGTAGTCCAGCGCCGAGCTGTAGTTGCCCGCCGAGCGCAGCAGTTCCTGGCGGCGCATCAGCTCGCCGTGCAGGGCGTCCTGCATCCGGGAGACGAGCGCGGCCTCACCGGCGAGGTTGGTGATGACGGCCGAGGTGTGCGGGAGTTCGTCCAGGCCCAGGAAGGTGGCACCGCCCTTGAAGTCCACGAGGACGAAGTTGAGCGTCTCCGAGGAGTTCGTGAGGGCGAGCGAGAGGACGAGGGTGCGCAGCAGCTCGCTCTTGCCGGAGCCGGTGGCGCCGATCAGCATGCCGTGCGGTCCGGTGCCGCCCTGGGCGGACTCCTTGATGTCCAGCTCCACCGGCTCGCCGTCCGCGCCGACCGCGATCGGCACCTTCAGCCGGTTGGGACCGGTGTGCTGCTGCCACAGGGTGTCCGGCTCGTGGCGGTGCAGGTCGGGGATGTTCAGCAGCGTGGTCAGTTCGACGTTGGCGGACAGCGGTTCGGACGAGTCCGAGGCCGTGCCCAGGCCCATCCGGTACGGGGCGAGCCGCCGGGCGAGCGACGCGGCGCCCACCGGCCCGAGGCTGTCGGGGCTGCCGAGCGTGGTGGTCTGCTCCTTGCGCTCGCGGTCGGTGCGCACCAGCCCCAGGTCGTCCTCCGCGACGGTGAAGCGCAGCGTGCTGCGGCCGGGCCGCCAGGTGAGCGCACCGCTCAGGTCCAGGACGACGGTGTTGCGGAAGCCGGCGCCGTCCGCGCGGTGACCGGCCGGCACGGTGCCGCCGTCCACCACGATCACGGTGAACGGCTCCTCGCGCCCGGGTACGGCGTCCGGGTCGAACTGCGGCCGCTCCATGAACTCCGGTCCGAGCAGGTCCTCCAGCTCGCCCAGGGCGGAGACGGTCATCCGGGTCGGGCCCGCGCCGTCCGTGTCGTGCGGGTGGAGGCTGTGCGGGAGCCACTTCGTCCACTCCCAGTCCGGGCGCCGCTCGTCTGCGACGCACAGCACGATCCACACGTCGTCCGGCGAGTGGAAGGTGGCCAGCTGGGCGATCAGGGCACGGGCCACGGACCGGGTCCGCTCCTCGTCGCCCCGGAACAGCACCCGGGCCCAGGCCCGCAGGTAGATCGCGATGGGCTGCTCGGGGACCGTCGAGTAGGCGCGGATGAAGCTGCGCAGGGCGTGCGCGCTGAGTGGTTCCAGGTCCTCGACCGGGTTGGTGGAGTTCGGGGTCAGCTTCAGACCGAGCTTCTGCTCGCCGACCGCCACCCGGACCTCCCCGAAGTCCTCGTCGCGCGGGCGGCGTTCCCACAGCCGGGTGGTGCCGACCATCGACCACAGGGCGGCGGGCTCGGGGTGGCGCCAGGCCAGGGCCCGCTGCTGGTCCACGACGGCGCCGCGCACCTTGCGCCGGATCTGGGTGAGGTAGCGCAGGTAGTCCCGGCGCTCGCCCTTCAGCTTCTGCTTGCGTTCGGCGGCCTTGCGCATGAACTGGCCGATGAACATCGCGGCGGCGCCGAGCACCATCATGCCCAGGGCGATGTAGATGAACCCGCCGCTGCCCCGCGTCATACCGGGCCGCATGAACATGAACATCATGGAGGCCGACATCATCGCCATGGGGAGGTACGTCCACACGGCGGAGGTGTCGGGCACCGTCTCGGGGAGGACCGGCGGTTCCTGGAGATTCAGCTCCCCGCCGGGCATCTCCGGGCCCCGGCGTCGGGCCGGTCGGCGGAACAGGACCACACTCAAGGAACCTTCTCCTTACGGGGCAGGGATGGCGAGCCGGCGGCGCGGACCCGGTGCCGTCCGTCGTCGTCGGTGCCGGGCCGGGCACGACCGGCACCCGAGGGGCCGGACCGTCGTCCCGCGGCGGCACTCTGTCACAGTCTCGCCGCAGGCCGTCCGCGCCGGATCACGGCCCTGCCGCGTCACAGGGGCGCCGGCCGGGCGGCCGGTGCCACGTCGTGCCGCGGGCCACCGCACCATCCGTACCACGGTGATTTCCTTATCGGGCGGCGAAGTTGCCATCCGGTCTCCGCGCCACGTCGCCACTCCGAATTCCGCGTCGGACGCATGGTGCGCCGACCGCGGCGGCCCGTCCGGTGCGGCGGGCTCCATCGCCCGCAACAGGCGGCTGATACTACGATCATTACGGCGACCGCCAATAACCGGCCCTTTCCCGGGGCTTCGGGACGCGTCCGGCACGAGTGAATACCGGCGGTCCGTCAGTCCGCGTTCCCCCCGCCCGTTCTCAGCAGTAAACCGGAGAAGCGTGAGCCATCCCGATGACTGACACCCAGGTGGCCGGGCTGTGCCGTCTGACGGTACGAGCCCCGGCCAGGAGCATCGATCTCGCCGTACCCGCCGACGTCCCCGTGTCGGACCTGCTGCCGGCGGTGCTCGGATACGCCGGCGACGACCTCGAAGAGGCCGGCATCGACCACGGCGGCTGGGTTCTCCAGCGGCTGGGCGGCGAACCACTGGACGAGGAACGCACCCTCGACTCCTACGGTCTGCGCGACGGCGACACCCTCTACCTCAGACCGCGCACCGACGCCCTGCCCGAAGTGCACCTGGACGACCTGGTCGACGGCATCTCGACGACGATGCGGGACCACCCCTACGGCTGGACCCCCAAGGTCAGCCGCTGGGTGCTGCTCGGCATCGCGGTCGTGGTGCTCGTCGGCGGCATGGTGGTGATCGCGTGGCCCGGCGGCTCCGCGCTGCCCCGGGCCGTGTTCGCCACCGCGGCGGGCCTGCTGCTGCTCGCGGGCGCCGGCGCGGCGAGCCGGGCGGTCGGGGACGCCGGCGCCGGAGCCGCGCTGGGCTTCATGGTGGCGCCGTACCTGGCGCTGGCCGGCTGGCTGCTGCCGGGCGGCGAGCTCGGCGGACCGCACGCGTACGAGACGCTGGGCGCGCGGCTGCTCGCCGCGGGCGCCGCCGCGGCGGGCGGGGCGGTGCTCGCCCTGGCCGTGGTGGCCGCGTTCGCCGCGCTCTTCCTGGGCGTCGCGGTCGTCTCGGTGTTCGCGTCCCTCGTCGCCGTCCTGCTCATCGTGACGGACCTGGCGCCCGTGCACGCGGCCGGCATCGTCGCCGTCCTGGCGGTGATCCTCGGCGCGTTCGTGCCCTCGCTGGCGTTCCGGATGTCCGGGATGCGGATGCCGCCGCTGCCGACCAACGCCCAGCAGCTGCAGGAGGGCATCGAGCCGCACACCACCTCGGTGGTCTCGGCCCGTGCCGTCCTCGCCGACGGCTGGATGACCTCGCTGTACGGGGCGGTGGGCGTCGTCGCCTTCGGCTGCGTCGTCGTACTGGGCCGGGAGGCCGAACTCGCCGAGGTCATCATGACGGTGGCGCTCTCCCTGCTGCTCATCCTGCACGCCCGGGGGCTGGGCAACATCTGGCAGCGCATGTCGCTGGTGGTCCCGGGAGTGACCGGGCTGATCCTGCTGGTGCTGCTCGCCGCCCCGGCCGCCTCGCCCGCCAACCGGCTGGTGACGGCCGCGGGGCTGCTCGCCGTCACGGCGGCGGTCGCGATCACCGCCTGGACCGTCCCGGGGCGCCGGCTCGTGCCGTACTGGGGCCGTGCGGGGGAGCTGCTGCACTCGGCGCTCGCGATCAGCATGCTGCCGCTCGCGCTCTGGGTGCTCGGCGTGTACAGCGCCCTGCGGTCCATCAACGGCTGACCGGAAGGGAGACACGCTGCGATGCAGTCCAAACGCGACCAGGTCCAGGCACACATGTTCGTCATGGGCCGGCTGACCTCGGGCATGCTGCGCGCTGATCCGGACGCCCCGGAGAGCCCGCAGGGCCGTACCAACCGGGGCGTGGTGATCGGCATCGTGATCGCCGTCCTGCTGTCGGCCGGGTCGTTCGTCCTGGGACTGCTCAAGCCCGCCGGCACGGACTCCTGGCGCACGGCCGGGACCCTCGTGGTGAACAAGGACACCGGCTCCCGCTACCTGTACCTGGACGGCCGGCTGCGCCCGGTGCGCAACTACGCCTCCGCGCGGCTGCTCGGGGGTGCGGACATGAAGGCGACGTCCGTCGGCAGCGGCTCCCTGAGCGGTACGCCGCACGGGGCGCCGATCGGAATCAGCGGTGCGCCGGACGCGCTGCCGGCCGCCACGGACCTGGACACCGGTCCGTGGCAGGTCTGCTCGGGCGGTGCGACGGCCTCGACGGCCACCACCGTCGCGGTGGGCGTGCAGGCCGACGCCGCGGGGCTGCCCACCGACCAGGCGATGCTGGTGACGGGCCCGGACAAGACCGGCTATCTGGTGTGGCGGGGCAGCAAGCTCCGGCTCGACCGGGACGGCCGCGCCCGCGAGGCCCTCGGTTACGGAACCACCCCGAGGATCCCCGTCTCGGCGCCCTTCCTGAACGCCCTGCCGTCAGGACCCGACCTGAGCGCGCCCGAGGTACCCGGCAAGGGGCAGGACGGGCCCTCGCTGGGCGGCCGGAAGACCCGCGTCGGCGAGGTGTTCCGGGTCACCGTGCCGGGCTCCGCCGAGCGCTACTACCTGCTCCGCAAGGAGGGCCTGAGCCCCCTCACCGCGACCGGCGCGGCGCTCGTGCTCGGCGACCCGGAGACCCGGCAGAAGGTCTACGGGGGCGGCGCGGCGAAGGTGACCGCCCTGGGCGCGGACGTGCTGAGCGGCCGGCTGGCCCCGGGCGCGGGCGAGAGCGCGCAGGACCCGGACCTGCCCCCGGCGCCGCCGGAGGCGGTGACCCTCGGCGAGGGCCGCACCGTCTGCGTGCGGGTCGAGCCCGGCGGGAGCGGTCCGCGGATCAGCGTGGCCCTGACCGCGACGGGCGGACTGGGCCCGGCCTCGCAGGCGCCGCCCGAGGGGCTCACCCCGGCGTGCATGCCGGTCGGCACGATCGCCGTGCAGCCGGGTGCCGGGTCCCTGGTGCGCGCGCTCGGGGCGAGCGGGAGCCCGCTCGGCACCACGGTCTACCTGGTGACCGACACCGGGATGAAGTACCGGGTGGGGACGGCGGACGCGCTCAGCTCGCTCGGCTACTCCCAGGACCAGGCGCGCGGGCTGCCCGCACCGCTGCTGGCGATGCTGCCGACGGGCCCGGACCTGACGAAGGAGGCCGCCGCCATGGGCCGGAGCGCGAACACGACGCCCCGCTGCGAGCGGAAGTGAGCACCCGGAAACAGGAACGTCGCACGGCGCACCGCACCATGACGCGCGAGGGGCACATCGTGGTGGCGGGTCAGATGAACACCGTGTGACGGGAGAGAAAGTCACCGGAACCGCGAAACGGGACGTGCGGAACGGGCGTCCTGGTAAGTGAAAGCACAACTACGCCTACGTACAGGGCGCAGCCGAGGACGAGGCCGAATCTCCGTCGTGAATCGGCCTGAACACCGGATTGGAGCGGAAAGGGTGACTCAGGCCATTGAGGTGTCAACTGAGCTTTCCCTAGGCTCCCTTTGTCCACCCCGTCCGGACGCCGGTCTTCCGGCCGCGTCCGTACACGCATCGCGCCGCCCGGATCCGAGCGTCGGCGGCGCGACACTCCAGGAGGCACAGGCATATGGCAGGTACAGGCGGACAGCAGTCACTGGCGTCAGCGACACAGAACGGTGTCACGGCTCTGGAAATGGCCTTCAGCGGCGTCCAGAACAGCCGGCAGGACGTGGAGAACATGAAGCACAACCTGTCCTCCGGGTACGCGGGAAGCGACGGCGGCGCGTTCCAGAACCTCCTCGACCGGTGGGACTCGCAGGCGGAGATCATCTCCAAGAACCTCCGCGACATGATCGGGACGCTGGAGGAGACGATGCGCGCGCAGGGCATCCAGCAGTCCACGGCGAACGAGTCCATCCAGCAGGCGCAGGGCCGCGCCGAGGAGATCTTCAACGCCCTGGCGGGCTCCACGGCAGGCCGCTGACGACCGCTCCCGCACCGGGCGTTGTGACCGGCACCCGGGCTCGGCACGACCCCCATCCCGAAGCAACCGCCGCGAGACGAGGACGACCATGACCCCCCCGCTTGACTTCACCGACGGCCAGATCTACGTCGACTACTCCCACATGCAGAACGCCGCCGACGACATGGTCCACCAGACCAAGGCGATCGACAGCATCCTCACCAACCTGGAGGCGGAGCTCCAGGAGCTCCAGCGCACCTGGGAAGGTGACGACAAGGCGGTGTACGGCGAGAAGCAGGCGTCCTGGAACCACGCGGTCCAGGAGATGAAGCGCATCCTCGCCGAGAACTCGGCCCTGCTGAACGACGTCTCCGACTCCTACCAGTACAGCGAGAAGTCCCTGACCTCGCTGTGGGAGAGCGTGCGCATCGGCAGCTGACCGCGGGCGACACGCCCCTTGGTCTCCTCGGGCGGCCGCTCGCGTGCGCGTCACGCGAGCGGCCGCCCGCTTCCGTGGGAGCGGTGTCCCGCCGCCTCACGCACAGCCGCGGACCGCCCTGAAACCGGCGGAACCCTATGGAAACAGGAGTAGTGCGGAATGGCTGACAAACCCCCAGTCAATCTCAACAAGGCCTGGATGCAGAGCTTTCTCGACAAGGACGTCGTTCCGTTCCTCGCCAAGATCAAGAAGATCAGGGAGGACGGGAACGCCCCGGACGGGGTGCTGGTACCGGGGATTCCCAACCTCCAGGGCGGGGACGACGGCTCGAAGAAGGCGCACGGCTTCTACGACGGGCAGAAGGTGCCGCTGGCGATCGGTGTGATGGCGGGTGACAAGGACGGCCGGACCAACGGCGGCTACCTGGTCAAGTCCCTGAACGCGATGGTGGATCAGATCGACGAGATCCTCAAGTTCCAGGTCGAGCTCTTCGAGGAGATCGAGGACAACCTTGAGGACTCCATCGAGGAGATGTTCAAGGCCCAGGGCGACAACCTGGAGAAGATCGACGGGAAGAAGTTCGTCAACTTCTTCGAGGGCGTGGACGACATTCTCTCCGAAGGCACCGGCGACTCGAAGGGCGGCGGCGGGGACGGCGATGACGACGACTGAGCCCGCACGTGCCCGCCGCGGATTCCCCGTGAGGGCGTCATGACCGCGTGATGCCCGGGGCCATTCCGGCGTGCTGCCCCAAGGACAGCCCCGCAGGGCGGAATCGCCCGGCCCGTTCTCCTCATCATCCGCCCTGACCGAAAAGGCATCCTGGCATGGCACTCGATTCCAGCAAGATCACCAACAAGCTCACCAGTGCCAACGACAAGTGGGCGGAGGCGGCGCACTTCTTCACGGGATACAAGGCGCCGGCCAGGAGCGACCTCTTCGACACCCTGGTCGGCAACGAGGGCATTCCGATGATGAAGGTGGAGATATCCGACGTCGGCTATGTCGACTACGTCGACACCGAGGACATGAACTGGCTCACGGACAACGCCGGTTACAAGATCGAGAACACCGACTTCGTCATTCCCTTCTACCACTCCTCGGGTGGTGAGGGATCCGATGTGACGATGCACAAGGCGCGGATCTCGATGCTCGGCAACACGGGCGGCGGAAAGAGCCCGAGCCAGGGGTACTACGAGGGCGGGCAGTTCTCCAGCCACATCGACGGCCACCTGGGGATGGACGGCAAGCCCACCTGGGACACCACGCCGCTCACCCAGTACGCCTTCGGCACCGGACTGGCGCTGGAGGAGCTGCGCAACAACGAGCAGTACGGCACCTACGGCTTCAGCTGGGGCGGCAAGCCCGTGGACGACGGCGACTCCGTCACCCTCGGCAACTTCGACGTGGTGGCCGGCTCCTTCGACCGGGTCGCCCAGTTCTTCGCCAGTCAGCAGAAGCTGGTCGAGGAGTGGCAGAGCAGGGTCGGCACGGAGAAGAACGACGCCTGGCGCGGCAAGGCCGCAGGTGTCTTCTGGGACCTGGTCCACAAGGTGAACAAGCAGTACTCGGACTACGCCGAGGACATGACCTCGGGTACCGGATATTCGAAGCAGGGCAATGAGATCAGGGCGGCGAAGAAGGACTTCGCGGACGCCGTGGCAGATCTGCACAACGCGTGGATCAAATGGGAATGGCGGTACGGGAACCCGCTGATCCTGTTGAACACACTGCTGACCGCGGTGATGGACCACGTGTGGCACAACAACATCACGAAGATCACCTACGAGATCGAGCCCGCCGGGGAGTCCTACTACACGAACTACATCGCGGAGGCGAACTTCGACAACGAGGCCGCCATCGAGAAGATCTCGTCCTACGACGGGGAAATGGTCGTCCAGCCGCAGAAGTTCGGCGAGCTCAAGGAGCTCGGGACCTGGCTGAACATCGGGAACAAGGCTGTCGAGATGTGGCAGCAGACGGTCATCGACCAGCTCGACAAGGCCGCGATCGCCGCCATGGAGAAGGTGCGCAACAGCTGGAGCAACAGCAAGTTCGACCTGGGGGAAGTGAAGTCCCGGGGCACCAGCGGCACCCTTGAGTCGGACTACAAGGACGACAAGGCCGATGTGGCCGAGGAGAAGGCGGCGAAGGACGAGGCCGATGCCAAGGCCGCCGCCGCCGACGCCGCGGCCAAGCAGGCGGCGTTCATCCAGTGGCAGAAGGACCAGGCCGAAAAGGCCGAGGCGCAGCGGCTGAAGGACAAGGCGGAGCAGGAGGCCAAGGAAGCCAAGGCCAAGGCCGAGCAGGAGGCCAAGGAGAAGGCGGCCAAGGAGGAGCAGGAGCGCAAGGAGAAGGAGGCCGAGGAGAAGGAGGCCAAGGCCAAGGCCGAGCAGGAGGCGAAGGAGAAGGCGGCCAAGGCGGAGCAGGACGCCAAGGAGAAGGAGGCCGAGCAGAAGCAGGCCGAGCAGGAGGCCAAGCAGGAGGCCAAGGAGAAGGAACAGGAGGCCAAGCAGGAGGCGAAGGAACAGGAACAGGAGGCCAAGCAGGAGGCGAAGGAGAAGGAGCAGGAGGCCAAGCAGGCCGAGCAGGAGAAGAAGCAGGAGGAGATCCGCAAGGAGCAGGAGGCCAAGCAGGCTGCGGCCCAGGCTCGTTCGGAGAACATGCAGATTCTCCAGATGAAGCAGGCCAAGGACGAGCAGGAGAAGGCGAAGAAGGAGCAGGACGCCAAGGAGGCCCAGGCCAAGGCGGAGCAGGAGGCGAAGGAGAAGGAGCAGGAGAAGAAGGCGGCCGAGGCGGAGGCCAAGCAGGAGGCGAAGCAGGCCGAGCAGGAGGCCAAGCAGGAGGCGAAGGAGAAGGAGGCCGAGCAGAAGCAGGCCGAGGCGGAGAAGAAGCAGGACCGCATCCGCACCGAGCAGGAGGAGCGCCAGGAGCAGCAGCAGGAGGAGCAGGAGAAGAAGCAGGCGGAGCAGGAGGCCAAGCAGGAGGCGAAGGAGAAGGAGGCCGAGCAGAAGCAGGCCGAGGCCCAGGCCGAGCAGGAGGCCAAGCAGGAGGAGCAGGAGGCCAAGCAGGACCAGATCCGCAAGGAGCAGGAGGCCAAGGAGGACCAGTACCGGTCCGAGCAGGAGCAGCGGCAGAAGGAGGCCGAGGCCAAGCAGGACGAGGTCCGGCAGGAGCAGGAGAAGAAGCAGGCCGAGGCGGAGGCCAAGTACGACAGCACCCGCCGGGAAGCCCTGAACGGCGGCGATCTGCCCGATCTTTCGCCCACCCACATCTCCGGCCCCGTCAACGACGGCGCGCTGGACATCCCCGGCGGCGGCGAGTCGCACATCGACTCCAGCGGCCGGGTGGTCACCGAGTTCCCGGACGGCTCCACCACCACGATCGACCCGGTCACCCACTCCTCGACCTTGACGGGCCCCGACGGTTCGACCAGCTCGGGACCGCTCAACACCGGTGACCTGCTGACCAACCCCGGCGGCAGCACCACGCACCTGGACGCGGGCGGCAACGTGGTCACGGACTACCCGGACGGCTCCACCCAGACGATCAACCCGGACACCGGCACCACCACGGTGACCCATCCGGACGGCTCGACGACCTCCGGATACCTCGACGACGCCACCTCGTCCTTCGGCTCCGGCCACCTCAACAACGGCTCGCTCGACTTCACGGCCCCCTCGTACGACTCCCACTCCTACGAGGAGGAGCTGTTCGACGAGAACCCCTACGAATCGCCCCTGGGCGGCAGCGGGGGCGCCGACGCGGCGGCCGCACCGAGCCACAACCGCCCGTTCCTGAACAGCGGCCCGTTCCCGGGTCCCACCGCCGACGGCATGGGCGGCGCGGGTGCGGCGGCCGGCGGCACGGGTGCGGCCGGCTCGCCGACAGGCGGCGGTGGCGGCATGGGTGGCGGCATGGGCGGCGGCATGGGTGGCATGGGCGGCAAGGGCGGCGGCCAGTCGGACTCCGGCGAGCGCGTCCGTAACGTGATCGACGGCGAAGTGGTCAACAACCGCCGTCCCCGCCCCGGCGTTCCCGGCGGCGGCCGGTACGCGGACGACGAGGTGCGGGTGGCGGCGGGCGGCCCCACCGCGGGCCGCACCCCCTTCCTCGCGCCGATGGGCGGTGGCGCCGGAGCAGGCGGCGACACCGGCCGGACCCAGACGGAGAGCGGTGAGCGTGCCCGTGACTCGTGGGTGCCGGAGGACGAGGACGTATGGGGCACGGACGAGGGCGGCGCGCCCGCGGTGATCGGACGATGACCGGTACGGGGGCGGCCCCCCGGCGCGCACGTATCCACAGGAGCAGTCGGAGGGGTGTCCGTTGAGCGAGTCGATGGAAGCGAAGCTGGCCCAGGCCATGGCCGAACTGACGGCGGTGCAGGAGGCCGTGGCGCGGGCCGAGGGCGAACTCGGCCAGGCCTCGGCCACCGTCCGTTCACGGGACCGCGCGGTCGAGGCCACCGTGGGGCCGCAGGGTGAGCTGACGGCGCTGAAGTTCCCGGACAACAAGTACCTCAACATGACGGGTCCTCAACTGGCGGCCTCCGTCATGGAGGCGGTCCAGGAGGGGCGCTCCCGGATGGCCCGTAGAGTGATCGAGGTCTTCGAGCCGTTGACGCGGGCGGGCGGCGGCGCGACGGGCCTCAGGGGCGTGGACATCGACTGGGACCGGGCCTTCGGCTCGGCACTGGACGATCCCGCCGGCGGGCGGAGGCGTCCCACGGCCCGGCTGCACGACGAGATCCACGAAGACACCGACTGACTCCAGGAAGCGAACCAGGGAGGTATTCATGGCAACGGGCAAGTACGTGGCGAACCCCGGTGGTCTGCGACGGAGCGACGAGATGATGGAGTCGCTGCCGGAGCGGACGAAGAAGATCCGGGAGGACTTCATCCGCGACTCGCAGACCTACCGCGGCTGGGCCGGATACACGGATGACTTCGCCCACGGGGTCCTGCCGAAGTACGAGGCGAACAACGCCTCGTGCCTGGAGCTGGTCATGGCCCTGGATTCCGCGTTCGTAGGGCTCCGGGAAGCGGTCTGGGCCAACGGGCAGCACATCGAGGGCGTCCAGTCCTACGCGAAGGACCAGATCGGGCGGCAGATGTCGAGCCTGGACGGTCCCGGCGAGGACTCCAGCGGAGGCGGCAAGCACTAAGTGGACGAGATCGACTTTCCACCTGACGTCAAGACGATGCTCTGGATCCTGCTCGGGGAGATGCCCCTGCAGGCCAGGGAGAATCTGGCGTGGGAAAGCCGTCATCTCTACCTCGCCCTGCAGAAGGGGCTGATGGACCTGCGCTCCGCCGCGCGGGAGACCATCCAGCTGGTCGAGGAGTCGTTGCCGCCGGAGGTGGCCCAGCCGTACATCGAGAGCGTACGCATGCTCACCGATGAGCCCGGCGGCAACGATCCCGTGCAGAAACTGCTCTTCCAGCTGGACGAGCTCGCCAACGGCCAGGTCACCTACTCGCAGTCGATCCAGGGCTCGAAGTGGGAGATCATCTCCGAGATCATCATGCTGCTCGCCGAACTGGCGCTGCTGGCAGCACTGATGGCGTTCACCGGCGGTGCGTCGGTGTCGCAGATGTTCCTGGCCAGGGCCCGCAGCAAGCTCGCCATTCTGATGATCATCGACCGGCTGCTGCGGATGACGCACATCGCGCCGAGCCTGAGCGAGGCGATCGAGGAGGCCATCCAGACGCTGGCGGTCCGCCTCGCGCAGATCGGTCTGAACACCGGTGGCCGCAGGCCCGGCGGCATCGACTGGAAGGACGTCGGGGTCGCGGGGGCTTTCGGTGCGCTCACCGGTGCGTTCATGGGGATCTTCGACATGTTCCTGAAGCCGTTCACGAACTACTTCAAGAACCTGCTCGACGACGTGTTCAACAAGTTCAAGTTCAAGCCGGACAGCCTGCTGTTCAAGGGGCTGGTGAACGGTCCGCCGACCGTGGTCACCGTCTTCGTGGTCTCGGGCGCCGCCGAGGGCACGGCCGAGGTGATCATCAACGGCGCCTTCTACGACAACTGGAGCTTCAAGTGGGAGACCTTCGTCGGGTCGGGCACCAGTGGCCTGTTCGACGTGGGTGCGGGGCTGGCCGTCGGCGGCGGGGCCGCGATCGTCTTCGACAAGTACTTCAACAACAGCAATCAGTTCACCGATCTCAACAACCCGCCCGCGCCTGACAGTCCACTGGGCGGCGGATCGGGCCCGTCCGGGACCACGGGCCCCCAGGCGCGGCCGGCCGCCGGTCCGAACGTCAACGGCCCGTCGACGGTGAGGAACGTCGTCCCGTTCACCCCCGGTCCGGCGGTCCCCCTCCCCGGCACGACCGTCTCGTCCGCCTTCCCGGACGGGATCGGCAGCGGTATCAACCTGGCCCCGTCGCCGTCGTACAAGCCTCCGAGCACACTGCACCCGACGCCCACCGGGGGCTCCGGCACCACCACGCGGTCGCCGGGCGGCACGGGTACCACGGGAGGCACCGGCGGCGTCAACGGTCCGGGGGTTCTCGACGGCGTGACCGGTGTGACCGGTGTGACCGGCTCGCAGGTTCCGTATCTGCCGCCGCCCGCCCCGTCGGGCTCCCCGTCGACAACCTCCTCCTCGACGCCTCCGTCCTCGTTCCAGCCCGACATCACACCGCTGCCGTCCGGGGCGACGGCCGGGCCTGCGTCGGGGCGCACATCCGGGTCCCCGTACGGCATGGACACCGACTTCACCACGCCGGACCTGTCGCCGGATCTGGCTCCCGGTACGGCACCTGACGGGACTTCCGGTCTGCCGGGTTCGCAGGGGGACCTCCCGCAGGGACTCACGACGCCGAAGGGTGCGCCCGCCGCGTCGGAGGGCGCACCGTCGCCCTCGGACGTCGATACCGATGGCGATAGCGACGTGGCCGCCGATGCCGACGCCGACGTCGATGCGGACGCCGATCCGGGCTCCGCCCCGCAGGGGACGCCCGTGGGTACGCCGCCAGGATCGAGCGCGTCCGCGCCGCCGCCCGGTGCCTCGCAGGGCGCGTCCGGTACGGGGAACCAGTCGCAGCGGTCGGCCGGTCCGCCGGACCAGAACGGTCAGCAGCGCGGCACGGACCTGACGGAGCAGGACGGCAGCAGCACCGAGCAGGACGGCGGCTCCCAGCAGGACGGCCGTGCCGGGCAGGACGGCCGGCCGGGCCTCGCCGACGGCCCCGAGCAGCCGGGCACACCGCCGCGGACCGGTGCCGAACCGCTGTCCACCGATGCCGACGGGGACGCGGCCATCGCGCCCGGGACGTCCGTGCCGGAGCCCCTGCCCGCGCGGCCGGACGGCTTCCGCACCTCCTCCGGCGCTCCCGCGGCAGCCAGTGGGCCGGTCACGCCCCCGGCGACGACCCCGCCCGCGACGCCGGCTCCGAACGCGACGCCGGCTCCGAACGCGACGCCGGCTCCGAACGCACAGACGGCCGCCCCCGCGCAGCCGCCGTCGACCGGCCGGGCCGGTCCCGATGCCGGCACCGACGCGGGTCCCGGGCGGGCCGACCGCCCGGCCCGGGGCGTTCCGGGCGCACCCGGCCCGATCGCGCCGCCCGCCCCGGTCCGGACGACCTCGGGCACGGACATCCCGTCCGTGGCGGCCGGGCAGAACGGCGGACGGCCGGAGACGGCCTCGTCGTCGGCTCCCGATGGGACCAGGACCGAGACCGAGACCGGGACCCAGACCGGGACCCAGACCCAGACCGGGACCGGGACCCAGACCGGGACCGGGACCCAGACCGGGACCGGGACCCAGACCGGGACCGAGACCGAGACCGGGACCGGGACCCAGACCCAGACCGGGACCGCTCCGGCCCAGGAGCCCGGCCCCAAGGGCAAGAGCGCGGACCGGGGTACGGACGCCGTCGGCGATCAAACCCCGGACGGCATCAGCGACATCTTCCCGGTCGCCCTCGCCATCGACGAGGCGCACCGGGAGTTCGACGACGCCCTCACCGCCTTCAACCGGGCCGCCCGGAACGTGGACCAGCTCGCGCGACGGGTCGGCAGCGGCCGGGGCGGCAACGACGACGTGGTGAGGTTCCACGAGGCCCGGCAGGACGTCGAGCGGACCCAGCGGCGGGTCGACGCGGCCGTGGACCGGCTGCGCGACCTCGGCGCGGACGCCGCCGCCGACGCCGCGCTCGCCGCGATCGTGCCCAGGGTCCGCCGTACGGACGCCGAACGGCGGCGCACCGCCGCCCTGATCACCGCCGACGACCTGACCGAGGGCGCCCCCAGGCTGCCGTCCGACAGCACCGTCACCACCGCGGAGCTGACCGCCGGCGGTGTGACGCTGGGCGAGGGCCCCGCACTCCAGGCCGCGCTGAACGGATCCGTGCAGGTCCAGGACAGCGGGCTGGACCCCGTCGGCCACGTCCGGGTGCTGATGAACCGGCCCGGCCCCTGGAGCGAGGGGCTCGACGCCGTCGCGGCCCGCGCCGCACGCCGTACCTGGCGCTCCGCCTACGAGGACTTCGCGCTCGCGACGTCCCGGGCATCCGGCGTCCCGGCCGGCACGGACCCGGCCGACGCCTGGCGGCGGGCGGTGTCGCTGGTGCTGCCGCTGGAACTGCACCCCGTACTCGCCGACTCCCGCCACGCCCACGCCGGAGTCCGGTCCGCCGTGCGGCAGGTGGCCGAACACCTCGCCGTACACGGCACGGACGCCGTCTCGGGCGCGGACCTGGCGCGTCGGGTGCGGCGTGAGCTGGGGCTCGCGCCGCGGCTGCCCGGCGGTGCGCCCGGCTTCTCCCCGGCGGCGCCGGACCACTCGCGGGCCGCCGCCGAGCTGGAGCGGCTGGCGCTGCTGGACGATCCCCGCGGTGACTTCGACGCGGACGGCCTGGTCCGGCGCGTGCTGCATCTCCCGGCGGCCGTCCAGGTGTCCCCCGACCTCCACGCCGAGCTGCTCACGCTGGTGGAGAACGCGATGGCCGCCGGATGGTCCTCCAGCGTCGCGTCGTTGGGCGCGTACCACCTGGCGGCCGGGGGCGCCTTGGACCACGGGCGGCACATCGTCCTGGCAGACGGCTCGTACCAGGGTCTGAACCTGACGGACCGGCCGGTGGGCGTCGTGAACACCTCGGAGGTGTGGCAGCGGCGCGACGGCCGGTTCCAGGGGCCCATCGACCCGTTGTGGGACACGGATTCGGGTGCCTACGTGGTCGCGGCGACGGGTGACCACGAACAGGTGCTGATCCCCTGGGGCCAGGGTGAGCTGGCGGTCCCGTGGGGCGAGTTCGTGGAGCTGGTGGCCCGTGATCCGGGGCTGGCCGGGCTTCCGGCCGGTGTTCCGGTGGTGCTGGTGCTGAACCGCGGCGGTGACCAGGGGCTGGTCATGCCGAGGTCGTTGGCCTTCAGGACCGGCCGGAACGGGATCTGGGCGCACAGCGGCCAGGTGGCACTGGTCCATGACGCGGAGACCGGGTTCAGCAGGATCGTCGTCGAGAACCAGCGGGCGCGGAACGTGCCGCTGGGCGGCTGGTTCGGCAGTGACGCGGACGACCTCGGCCCGGACGGCGTCGTGGACGAGGGCTTCGTGACCGCTCTGGACGGGACGGTGATCCCGGACAGCGCGATCAAGTCGCGGACGATCGCGGACGAGGGCCGGTCGGTCGGCCGCGTCACGATGTCGGATACCGACCTCGTGATCAACGAGCCGGTCCTCGAAGCCCTCGACGAGGTCTCCGGGTTCTCGCAGTTCGATCCGGTCACCGCACGGGAGATCGGCAGCGCCGTGCCGCTCCTGGAGGACGGGCGGCCGGTCTACCGCTTCTCGCAGCACGGCATGCCGATGCGGGGCCTCATGGAGGTGGTGGACGGCCGTCCGCCCGTCCAGGTGGCGGGCGTGGAGACGGGCCGCTTCATCAGCCGCCGCCCGAGCATGCGCAAGCTCGGCGCCGGCGCGGTCATCGATCTCGGCTCGTGCTGGGCCGACGCGCAGGCGGAGGACCTGCCGTACCTGACGGACGCGGCGACACCGCCCTACGTCTTCGACGTGCTGGGCACGACGTCGTACGCCCAGGGGGTGGCGAACGGCTCGACCGCCGGGGTGCTGGCGGTGGACCGTGTCCACGCGTACCAGCGGACCGCCGCGGGCCCGAAGGCGGGCGCGATGGCCGGGCCCTCGGGCGAGCAGGGGACGCAGGTGCTGCTGCCCCCGGAGCCCCGGGGGGCCGATCTGGCGCGGACGGCGCGGTGGACGGGGCTGCACTCCGGGACGGGACCCGTGTCGCCGGAGGACGCGGACGCGACGACGCGCCTTGTGCGGGCGCTGCGCCGGTCGTTCGGCGGGCAGGTGGCGGCCGACCCGGAGTTCCGGACGCTGCTGCGGGGTGCGGGCGCGCTGGAGAACATGCGGCGGGCCGACCCGCATCTGCGGGTGGCGGGCCCGTTCACCCTGCACCATCTGCACCTGACCGTGCACGCGCGCCATCAGCGCACCGGCAACGACGCGCCCACGCCCGACGAGATCCGTGCCGTGCTCCACGACGCGGCCCGCAGGGCGGACGAGGCCGCGGCCGGACAGCTGACGCTGCACGGGTACACGCAGCTGCCGTCCTTCGACTGGGTCCTGAGACGGCTGGACGGCCAGGACCTCTCCGCCCTCGCCGCCGACGTGCTGCGGCTGCCTCCCGGGCAGGCCGTGACACAGGCGGACGTGAGCCGGCTGGTGTGGGGCACGGTCAAGGGCGCGGAGGCGCTGCGCGGTGTGCCGGACCCGGTGGCGTACGCGAGGAAGGTGCTGCACCTGCCGGCGTCGGCCGAGCTGTCGGCGGACGAGGCCGGGGACCGGCTGCTGTGGCTGATGGCGGGGGCGGCCGTCACGGGGTTCGATCCCTCGGACCCGGCGGATCTGGCCGCGTGGGACCTCGTGCGCCAGGGCGCGCTGGACGACGGCACCCGGCTCATGACCCGCGGTGTGGCGATGGGCCGCAACTGGACCCGCCGGCCGGTCGACGGCGACGTCTCCACCCGGGGCTATGTGGTCTCGCCGGACGGTTCGGTGCACAACGGCACCGCGTACGAACCGGGTTGGCCGGGCGCCCCGGCCGGTTCCCCGGCGGCCGCGTACGTGATCTACGCGGACAGCGTGAACGGGCACGTGTCGATGCCGTTCCCGGACGGTTCGAGCCGGTGGGTGCCGGGCAGCGAGATCGCCGCGCTGCTGCGCCACGACCGGGTGCACCGGCAGCTCGCGCTGGCCGTCCCGCTGCTCATGGTCGGTACCCACACCAACCCCGTCGGGCTGGCGCGGCACGTCGCGGGCCGGTCGGGCACGGCGCGCACGACGGTGCTCTCCGAGCTCGCGAGCGCCCCGGTCTTCGACGCGGCGCGCAACGAGAACGTCATCGTCCTGGCGGGCGACCCGGCGCATCCGGCGGCGCACTGGCAGACCGGGCAGCCCGCCGTCCTGCCCGGCACCTCCGCCGAACAGGGCACCATGCACACCTTCTCGGGCCGGGCGCCGGTGCCCGCTGCCGTCGCCGAGGGCTCGCGCACCGCCGGGACGGTCGCGCCCGCGCCGGCGGTGGCACCGCCGGCCGGGGCGAACGTGGACCGTGAGCTGTCGGAGTACCTGCGCGCACACGGCACCCGGCACGACGGGCACATCGGTCTCGTCATCCACGAGCCCACCCCGGACGCCGTCCTGGACGGCCTGCACCGGCAGGTCGTCCGGGCTCTGGGGGCCGACCCGGACAGCGCGGCGGGCCAGGAGCTGCTGACCGGGCTGAGCGATGTGCTGAGCGCGGAGGAGGTCGAGCTGAACCGGCCCTACCTGCGCAGCCGGCAGGGCCACCGGATCACCGTCCGGCACGACGGCCGCGACCGGTCGGTGGACGTACGGCTCGCCTACGCCGGTGCCGTACGGTCGGCGAAGTACGGGCACAACGGCGACCAGCTCCCCGCGACGCTGCCCGGCATGCAGGTCGAGTACCGGGCCTCGGGCGGACAGATGTCCTCCGACGCGGAGGGCTCGGGCACCTTCCGTACCGGCTCCGTCCCCTGGACCGCGGTCCTGCCGACCGACGGAACCGGCCCGCTGCGCTGGCTGGACGGCACCTTCAACCTGACCGCGACGCACAACCAGCTGGCCGAGTCCGTCACCGTCGGCGAGACGTTCCTCGTCCTGAACAAGCAGCAGGCCGAGGACCCGGCCCACCCGATCGACGTCGACGGGCGGTGGCAGGTCCAGGTGGACACGGACCGCGAGGACGCGGTCGGCAACTGGCAGCCCGAGCAGTCGCACGGCGCCCTCACCATCTGGTTCCACGAGCACCTCGCGTTCGACGGCTCCGACACCGGCGACCTTCCGGAGCCCGGGGACCTGGACGACCTGCCGCTGTGGGGTGTCGACAGCGTCGCCGAACCGCGCCGGCTGCTGACCGAGGTCCTGGCCGACGACAACTTCGCCGATCTGCGCGACCTGCCCGCGGACTCCGAGCGGGCGCTGGAGAACTTCCTGCACGAGCAGATGCTGCGCGGCACTCCGCAGCTCCAGATCGACGGCGGGGTGTCCTCCTCGACGTTGCTGGACAAGGACGGCAACGCGATCGGCATGCTCCAGCTCACCGCGCGGATCGAACCGGGTGAGCCGCTGCGCAAGAGCCCCGAGGGCAAGGCCCTGCTGGAGACGTGGCTCACGCACACCTCCACCCTGGACCGGTCGGCGAAGTTCACCTCGGGCCTGGGGGCCGAGATCTCGGGCGGGCCGATGTTCACCGCCGACCGAGGCGCTGGACACCCCCGTGCCACGGAGTCGTTCGGCGGGAACTTCCTCGGCAGGGCCGGGGTCGCCTGGCAGGTGAACGAGGCGCTCAACACCGTCGAGAGCACGACGATGACGCACGGGCTGCGCTCCAAGAGCAGTCATGTGCTCACCTCGGGCCGCGTCACCTACTACGTGACGCTGCACCGGGCCGGCGGCGGGCGGGTCACCGGCACGTTCGGGCCGTGGGACGACGGCCTGCGGCTGCGGATCGCCCAGCGGACGACGATGCGCGGAACCGTGCCGTCGGCCGACGAACTCCGGGAACCTCCCGAGCACCTGGAGAACCTGGAGAACCTCGGATACGCCGAGACGCCCCTGAGGGTCGAGGGGGCGGATCAGATGTTCGCGCGGGCGGAGGCCTGGCTGCGCCAGGAAGGGTTCCTGCCGCCCGCCGAACCCCGCAGCAGGACGAACCCGTTCCGGCTGGACGAGCCGCTGGTCCTGGCGCAGCTGGAGAACGTGCGGCGGCTGGCGCAGATGCGGTCACGGTTCGGCCTGGCCTCGGCCCTGGCGGACGCGGTGGACGGCGGGCAGCCGGTGTGGTTCGAGCGGCCGAACACGCTGACCGGCACCCGGCGGGTGCAGCTGCGGTTCTCCGCCACCGGGGACACCGCCCGCCCCTCGGTCCACGAGCGCAGGCTGCCCGAGGTCCACCACGTCGGACTCACTTCGCACGAGGCGTCCGGCGGGCGGCAGCGCGGCACCGCGCTGAGCGGCTCGCTGGGCGGCGGCGGAGCGCTCGGCATCCCCGTGGCGGGCGGCTCCTGGGCGCTGAACCCGGGCCCGGAATACCTGGGCACCAAGCAGCTCACGGACGCGTCGAACACCGGTGACTCGGTTGCGTACGACCAGTTCATCCTCACCAGCGCGAACGGAAGCGAGCTCTTCCGTATACCGGCCAGGCTCGCCCTCGACCTGTACGAGGGCCCCGGTGACGATCCGCTCGTCCGGTTCGCCGACGACGCGGACGCGGACGCGGAGGACGGCGCCGAGGACGCGGAGGGGATCGTGCTGCCGGTCGCGGGCGCCATCCCGCACACCGTGCCGGGCACCGTCACCGTGCTGGTCCCGAACTACCGCACCCGCGTCCCGGACCGGAACCCGGCGCCCGCCGCGCCCCGGGCGGGACACGTGATCCGGCAACCGGTCACCGACGGCGGGGCGAGCGACGACTTCCGCCGCCTGGACCGGGTCGACAACGAGGGACACCCGCTGCCGGGGCTGACCAAGCTGCCGGTGGGCGCGCTCGTCGACACCTTCCGGGGCACCGCCGCCCTGACCGAGGCGCTGGGGCAGATCATCGCGGGTACCTACCCGGGCCACCCCGAGCAGGGGGCGGTGGGGCGTGCGGTACGGCGTGCCTCCGCGCAGCTGAACGACCTCGCCACGGAGACCGCCAGGCGGGGATCGGCGGTCAAGGAGGCGCTGCCCGCGAGCCTGACCGGTGCCGTCAACCGGGTCGGCGCGGCGGTCGGCTGGGCCGCGACGCCGGTGACCTGGGCGGCCAAGACCTCCGCCGACGGGGCGGTGGCGACCTACAAGTGGACGTCCGTCGCCGTGGCGGGAGCCTCGCTGAACGACCAGGGCACCCTGGCGACCGAGGCCCGGCAGGGCGCGATCCGGCCGTCCCAGCTCATCGCCCGCGCCACGCAGATCCTGGACGGCGTGCAGGTGGTGGAGGGCCTGACCCTGCCGGGCATGGCGGCGGACCGGACCATGACGCTGGAGATCAGGGGCTATCTGACCAACCCCCGGGTGCAGGGCTCCGGGTCGCTCTACTCCGAGCAGGACGTCAACTCCGGTGACACCGCCGGCCGGCAGCGCGCCGTCGGGCGCGTCCACCAGGGAACCTTCCAGCTCACCGCGGTGCAGGCGCCGCCTCCGCCGCCCCAGCGGCTGGTCCACCAGGCCAACCCGATCGGCCGCTACGTCCAATCCCGCCGAGTCGACGAGACCAGCACGGTGAGTTCCACCACGAAGGTCACGCACGCCGTGGAGGAGACGGGCGACAAGCTGTGGATCGTCAACGACGTGACGCTGCTGGTGACGGTCAAGTGGGGCGTGCGCAACATGGCCGGGAACGCCGTGGGCCTGGGCAGCTTCGCCCCGGTGACGGTCGCGATCGACCTCGCCCGCGGCGTGACGTACGTGGCTCCCGCGCAGAGCGTGGCCCGCGCGGCGCAGTGGTTCCAGGGCATGGCGGGCATCCCGGCCCTGACACCGCCGGGGCCCGGCGTCCCCCTTCCCGCCCGCTTCGTCCGGAGCCGGCAGCTGGGCAAGGCGGGCGTGCTCTCCGTGACCCAGCTCGACGACACGACGAACCGCAGGGAGCGGCGCGACCGGCTGGGCCGGGAGCTGACCGTGCTGGCGGACGAAGAGGCGCCGGGCTCCCTCCAGCCGGGACACAGCGCCCACCTGCCCGGTGTGCAGAGCCAGATCGCCCGCCGCACCGGCCCCGTGGGGCTGAGCGCCCTGTTCGGACGCGGCCCCGGCGGCCACTCGCGCCTGCACTTCCTGCACAGCGCGTTCGGCGGGCTGCGGCTGGTCGAGGTGACCCTGCGCTCCGAGTCGATCCTGCAGACGCCCGCCCTGCGCGCCGTACGCGGCCGGCCGGCCGGTGAGGGCGGCGGCCTGGAGCAGGTCGACACGCACATCCCGCAGGCGAGGTCCACGACCTCGGCCGTCACCAGGACACGTCAGGTCGCGGTCAACGTCAACTCCCGCTACCCGAGGCCCGGCACCACCGGGCGCACCGACCGCGAGGGCCCGGCCGTCGCACTGACCAACGTCAGGGCCCGCACCGCCCGGAACGATACGGCGACGGAGGACCGGTACTGGACGCGTACGGCACTCGGCGCCGACTTCGAACTCGACTACCGCGTCATCGGGACGGTCCGCTCCGAGCTCGTGATGGAGTGGCCGGCCAACATCCCCGGCGGCATCTTCCAGGGCGGGCTCCTGAACCTGTCCGGCCTCGAAGGCGATGTGGCCCAGCGGGTGCGCACCTGGATCGACCGGCTGCTGAACGGCCGGCCGGAGCGCACGGTCACGGTTCCGGTCGCGATCGAGGTACGGTTCGTCGGCTCCGAGGCCACGGCACCGCGTGAGCACGCCGGGCCGCGGCCGCCGGCCCTGCTCACGCGTCACCCGCTGGGGCTGACGGCGGCCGACGCCGCCGCTCTGGGCACCCTGCCGTTCGCGGGCGACGCGCTCCTGCTGCCGACCGGGCCGACGCCGGTGCACGAGGCCAACGCCGTACCGCAGCTGATGCAGGCGCTGCGCCAGGTCGCCCCGCACCTGGCCGCCTCCTGGGGCCTGCCCGCGAGCGCCTCGGCGGAGGCCGTCGCCGTCCGCCTGGGCGAGCTGATCCAGACCGGGGAGGTCACCCTGGACCCGGCGCGCACGGCGGCCGGGCTGACCACCACGATGCCCGGCAGCTGGCCGCTGCAGGCGCCCGTCACCGCGCCGTCCCTGCGGATCGCCCTGTACAACCCGCGCTCGGCATCGGACTCGGGCGACGGCGCCGTCGACCGGGTCCGCAGGCAGGTCCGCACCTCGGCGACGACCTCGTCGGCCGGCAGCTCCTTCGCCCTGAACCTGAACCACCAGAGCAACTTCGGCCTGCCGAGCGGCAACTCCCAGCTGGTCGGTTTTACCTTCCCGCTGCTGGCGCAGCAGCCCCACACCAACACCTCCGGCGGCAACGCCTCCGCCTCCCGGTTCACCAGCGTGCGGACCGGCACCGCCGCCGAGCCCGCCGACCGGCGCGGCACGCACGCCCACGAGACGCTGGTCGACACCGTCATCACGGTGACCGGCCCCGAGGGCACCCGGTACGTGACCGGGAGCCTCACCGTGCGGCTGTGGGAACGCGATGTGCTGGGCTTCGGTGTCACCCGGCCGAGGCCGGGCCCCCGGATCTACGACGTGCCCGCGATGCTCGCCGGCCAGGACGCGGACGATCTGCGGGACTGGTCGCGGCATCCGGTCAACGAGCTGCCCGGGGTGCTGGCGGACGGCATCGACGAGCAGGACGCGACGGCGGAGCTGTGGCTCGCGCTCGGCCCCGATCCGGACGGCACCCGGCTGGCCCGCGCCCTGTTCGTCGGCTCCCGCACGGCCGCGCTGTCCGGTCGGCCGGTCGAACTGGTCGTCCGTACGGAACAGGGGCTGCGGCACTGGCCGTTCGCCGCCGACGGCTCCCTCGCCGACGCGACCGACGCCACCCGGGATGTCTGGGAGGAGATACAGGACAACGTCGGCGGCTACCTGGACGCGGTGCGGGTCGAGGCGACGGCACGGTACCGGGAAACCGTGGCGGCGGCACGGCGGCCCGGTGCGCTGCGGGCCCTGGAGTCCGTCGGCCGTACCGTGCACACCGCCACCACCGCGCACCGGGCCGCAGAGCTGGCCCGCGCAGAGGCCGTCCGGACGGCTGAGGCCGCCCGCGCGGAGCTCGACGGCGTCCGGGCCCGGATCGCCGAAGCGCGGACGGAGATCGCGCGGCTTGAGCAGGCCGGGCGCGACGCGCGGACACGGCACGACGCCGCCGACGAGGAGGAGCGGGGGCTGCGGGAGCCGTGGCAGCGGGCGCTGGCCGAGGTGGAGCGCCTTGAGGGGCTCGACGAGACCTCCCCGGTGACCGGCCAGGCCGCCGCAGACCGGGAGAGCGCCCTGGAAGCGGCCGAGGAGCGCGCCGACGCCATCCGGGAGCAGGGGATCGCCGCCCGGGACCGGCGCCTGCGGTACGAGCGCGAGTTCACCGCCGCCCGCGAGGCTGCCGCCGAGGCCAAGGTCGCCCTCGACGGCGCCCGCGAGGAGGAGGGCCCCCTGGTATCGGAGCTCGCCCGCGCCGACGGGGACGTGGCCCGGACGGGGCATGCGCTGCTGCGGGCGGACGCCGCCCTGCGGAAGGCGACCGGGGCCCGCGAATCGATCCGTACCCAGGTCGGAGGCATCAGGCAGGACCTGACCGAGGCCCGGCAGGACCTGGCCGAGCAGGCGCGCCGTCACACCCGGGCCTGGCAGCGGCTGCCCGGCCTGGTGAGCACCCTGGAGGCCGGCCGCCGCGCGGAGGGCAGCGGCACGGAGCCGTCGCTGCTCAGCTCCATGTCCTCTGCGCCCGCCCGGCCGACCCGCTCCGGCCGGTTCGGCGGGCAGCCGCTGCCCGCGCCGCCGCCGCAGGAGCGGACGGCGGCCGCTGCCGCCGCGCCCGCCGTGCCGCCGCCGCCCCCGTCCGGGACGACGGCGCGGCCCTCGCTGCCGGCGGCGGAACTGGCCGCCCTGGCCGGTCTGCTGCCCACGATGGCCGGGCCGGAGCGGACGGCCCGGCTGCTGCCGCTGTCGCAGCGGGACCGCGAGGCCCTGGCCGCCGACCGGGAGCTGGTGGCGGCCCTGCGCCGGGGCCTGCCCGCCGACGAGTTCGCGCGCACGGCCGCGCTGCTGATGGTGGATGTCCCGGCCGGTGCCGAGCTGAACGTCTCGGCGGGGATCGAGGCGCGGGCGCAGGTGGCGCGGATGCTGCGCTCCCCCGCGGCGGCGGAGCGGATGCTGAACGAGGGCGCGCGGATGATCGTGGTCCCGAAGGACGCGGCCCTGACCTCGCTGGAGGCGTTCCGCACCCTCCGTGGGGAGTCGACCGAGGACGCGCGCCCCTTCGACACCGAGCGCGGCGTCCAGCTCGACGGCCGGGTCGCGGCCGCCGAGGAGAACCTGCTGGGAGGCACCACGAGCGTGCCGGGCGCGGGCCTCCACCACGACGGCTACTCCACGACGACCCACGAGTTCGCGCACGCCGTCCACCGCTACGGGCTGACCGACGGCCAGCGGCGGCTGATCACAGAGGCGTTCGGCGAGAAGGTGCGAAAGGGCAGCTTCACGGACTGGCCCGACGGCTCGCTGTACGACGAATCCGGCACGCGACGCAACTACTCCTCCCGCGACGAGTTCGAGTACTTCGCCCAGCTCACCAACGTCTACCTCTCGACGAACGCCGGGACGGACCCGTACACCGGCCTGCCCCGCAACAACGGGACCACGTGGGTCCGCACGCACGAGCCGAAGCTGCTGCCGCTGCTGCGGGAGCTGTACGGCCCCGACCCGAAGGGCTTCCACCCCTGGCAGTCCAACCCCCGGCAGGAGGAGGACGTCTGGGCGGGCTTCCGGGCGATGTGGGACGCGGCCGAGGACGCGCTCGTGCCGCAGCCCCACGCTCCTGCCCCGGCGCCCGGCCACCCGGCCGGGCCCGCCGCCGCGACGGCGAGTGCCGGGGCACGGGAGCGTGCCCGCGCGGCCCTGACGGCTCCCCCCGTGCCCCTTCCGGTGCTCAGCCGTGCGGAGCTGACGCGGAAGGTGCGCGAGGTGGCGGGGCGGGAGCCGGCGGGACGCATGTCCTTCGAACGGTGCCTGACGCTGCTGGGGGACCTGCGGGACAGCCTGTATCCGCAGGGTGTGCGCCCGGCTGTCACGCTGGACGACTCGGCGATCCGCCCCGGTGCGGCGTCCTCGCTGGTGGCCGGGCCCGGATGGCGCGGGGTGCGGGCCTGGGGCGAGGTGGCGGACGCGGTCCGCGCGGCCGGGCCGGGGGCCGCGGGCCTCGTCCTGGCGCGCGGTCAGGGCGGGGCGCCGGGCCACGCGTGGGCGGCGTACCACCTCGGCGGGACGGACGGTGTGGTGTGGGTGGACGTGTCGGCCCGCGCCGACCGCCAGGTGTCGGCCTTCCCGCCCAGGGCCGTGCCCTCCGAGGGGCAGGCGCTGGTGATCGACCCCGCCGGGAAGGTCGTGGAGAACGCGCTGCCGGTGTTCGCGCAGTCGTCGTCGACGGCGGCCGCGATGCTCGACCCGGCAGCCGAACGCCGTTACGGCGCCATCGGCCTGGAGGTCGAGAGGCGTCAGGTGTTCCTCATCGTGGGGGGCGGTGACCTGCCCGCCAAGCTGGTGCTGGCCACTGCCCCCGGCTTCAAGATCGTTACTGATCACGGCGGGGTCTGGCGGACCGCCGACGGGCGGCTGCACCTCACCTACCCCGCGACGCCACCGGGAGCGCCGCAGCCCACCCAGAGCTCCTATCTCATCGGCGAGATCGTCATCGAGCCGATGGCGGTGCTGCCGGGCGAGCGGAGGCAGCCCCAGGAGAGTGCGCTGGCGAAGCTGGGGAGGATGGAGCGGGCGCTGGACGCCAGGGACGAGCCCGGCGCGCCCGAGCAGATCCCCCTGGCCAAGCTCTTCCCGGCCGGCGACGGCTGGGCCACCACAGAGCTGGGCGACCGCATCCTGGTCGGGCGGACGCCGGTCAGGTCGAAGCTCTCCTACGTCCAGCCCACCACGGGACTGCCCGCCCTGGGTCTGAGCGTGCTCCAGGACCAGGCGGCGGACCGGCTGCCGCCGGGACCCTTCGGGTCTGTGGACGGTGCGAGCCGGGAATTCGCGATGAAGACCCTCTCGGAGGTCCTGCGCGCCCTCACCGGCCGCCAGGACGTGCCCGATGTGGCCATTCCCATCCTTGCGGTCATACCGGATATCGACGATATGTGGGGGTATCTGCGGTTCGGCTTCGCCCACACCGTGGCCAGGCCGACCGGCGTCATCCTCAACCGGGGCCCGGTCCCGTTCATGGTCAAGAACGCCTTGGCGGTGGCGTCCCGGCCCTCGCTGGACCGTGTCCTGCGGGCTCTGCGGCCGCGCAGCCGGCACGTCCTCGACCTGCACCACGACGGCATCAGCGGAGGTCTCGCGGCCACCCTCGGCAGGCTCATGGAGCTCTACCAGAAGGCCATCATGCCGGGGGAGCCGGTCTTCCCGGGGTTCTTCGACGCGACCATCGGCGACGTGCCCTCCCCCCGCGAGCACCTGACCTCGGTACTGACTGGACGCACCTCCGAGGGGCGGACCGTCACGCAGAAGCAGATGGTCGACATGGACGACGACCAGTACCCGACCCTGGACACCGACGACGGCGGGCTGGCGATCCCGCTGGTCCTCACGGAGCTGCGGCACTTCGCCTACGACGGTCAGTTGATGACGCCCGAGGACATCCGGCGTGCCGTCGCCGAGCTGTCGCGGCTCAGCCGGGAGGCCTATCTGCGGGCACAGAAGTACGCGGCCCCGCTGCCCGAGGACGTCCTGCTCGAATCCGTCGGGCGGATCGTGGACAACCCGGTGGTGCGGGGCCTGGCGGCCTTCGTGCAGATGGCCCTGATGATGGGTCTGCCGCGGCCCAGCGGCGGCGGAGCCAATAGGCTGATGTCCATCGAGGACAGCCAGCGGACCGCCCGCGCGCTGGGCGCCTACGCCCTGGGGACCCCGCTGCCCGCCGACGACCCCGTGCACCGGGCGCTCCGGGCGGCCGTCGATGAGGCGTCCGACGCCATCGACGGTCTTCCGCCGATGCATCAGCCGAGGCTCCGGGGCATGGTCGGCGCGGCCCGGGGCGCCCTCGCCATCCTGGCCGATCCCGGACAGACACCGCCGGTCCTGGAGTGGAAGGCGGAGCTTGTCGCGCTCGACGGGACCCGGGTCCTGCTGGAACGCGTGCTGACGGTCACCCACCGGGACGCCGACGGGCGGTCGGTGGGGCTGTCCTCCCGCCCGGTGCAGGACTGGCAGGACGCTCACCGGCACGCCTACGGGGCGTTGCCGGGAGCGGGCGGGTTCACGCTGGTGCGGCGGGGGCCGGTGCCGCTGGAGAGCCCGCTGCAGCCGCTGCCGTTCGGCAGGGCCCGGCTGGTGGGCCTTCGCGGCGACGCCCGGGGCGCGGTGCTGGCGCTGTCGGACGGCAGCGACGCGGCCTTCGACTACGCGCGGATCGTGGACCTGCTGTTCGCCGTGGACGGCGATCTGACGGCGGCGCTGCCCGAGACGGCGGTGGTGGTGGCGGGGGCCGACCTGGCGGGTCCGCCGGTGGCCGACCCGCTGGAGGTTCCGCTGCCGGGCCAGGTGCTCTCCACCGGCTTCGACCGGTGGGTGTGGGGAACGGGAAGCGGGCGGGAGCCGGTCCTCGTTCCGGGTGAGGGAGGTGCGCCGGCGCGCTGGCAGCTGGCCGAGGGGGACTGGTGGGTCGGCTTCCGGCGTGAGCCGTCCACCGCTGAGCTGGGCCGGCTCGCGGAGCGGGTGACCGGCGATCGCGGGCGCGCTCCGGCCGTACGGCGCTGGGTGCGGGCGATCCGGCTGGTCTACGGTCCGCTGCTGGAGGACGACCGGGCGGCGTTCGAGGCGCTGTTGGGCGGGTTCTGGGCGCTGGACCGGGTGCGGGCGGCCCATGGCTCGGAGTCCCTGCTGACCTGGAGCGCGCTGCGCTCCGCGGCCGGCGCGTACTTCGCCGACCGCGGGCAGCCGATGCCGCCGTTGCCGGTGGCACTGCAGTTCCTGCTGGTCGACGCGGCGGGTTCGGTGGGCGCCGATCTGGAGCTGTCCGGGCTCCAGCTCACTCCTCGGTACCAGAGCGTGCGGGCCTGGGACGGGCCCGCCACCCCGGACACCGTCGGCGGCGGGGCGGCGCCGGACGCGGAGATGTCCCTCTTCGGGCCGGCGCCGGGACCCGCGGTGCAGACGCCCGCGGTGACCGCCGCCGGGCCCCCGGCCGCGACGGGAGGTTTCACGGGGCCGAACGACGACATCCTTTCGGCGCGGACCATGATCGGCGGGCCTGCCGGGTCCGCCGGGCCTGCCGGGTCCGCCGCGTCGTCCGGCCCTTCGCGGGGCCGCAGCTGGAAGACGGCGTCCGTGAGCCGGGTGCTGCCGGAGGTACGGGTCATCGAGACCCGGGCCGGCGCCGTCCCCAGGCAGGTGTCGAGCGAGGCGGCGCCGTGGCCGCAGGACGCGTACGTGGTCTCCGCGGCCGGCGAGAGCGGGCACGTGCGCCTGCCGGACGGCCGGGTGCTGGACGCCGAGGGGCTGGCCGACGCGCTTGAGGCCGATCCCGAGCTGACGAAGCTGGCGAAGGACGTGCCGGTGGTGCTGGCCGTTCCGTTCGCGGGGGCGCAGTACCAGCGGACGCTGCGGACGGTGGCCGACCGGCTGGGGCGGACCGTGTGGGGGCCCAGCGGTGACGGGCGCCTGATAGCCGACAGCTCGGGGGACGCGCATGTGATGGTGATGGTCGACGGCGATCCGGACGCGCCGGTCGGCCTGTGGGTCTCGGTCGACCCGTCCGCCAACACGTCGTACGAGGACCGCCAGTGGACCGCGCTGGACGGGACGGTGTTCCGCGACAGCGACGTGGACACGCGGCCGCTGGCGGACGAGAGCCATGAGCGGTACGGCCGGCTGGCGGTGGCGCAGGGGGACGCGCTGCGGGCGCGGGAGCAGCGCTTCCGGATCTTCCGCCAGATGCGCCGGCTGGTGCACCGGACCCACGCCGACACCGGATACCAGGACACCGGTACGGAGCCGGTGTCGATGGCTTCGGCGGTGTACCTCTTCGCCGCGCACGGCTATCCGGGCCGGATGCGGCTGCCGCTCCTCGACGGCCGGACGGTGCTGCTGGACAAGCGGGACGCCGCCGCGTACATCGCGGGGCTGCGCGAGGTGCGGGAGTTGCCGCCGGGGCACCGGATGCATCTGGAGGTCTGCTGGAGCGCGTCGGACGGCGACCCGAGGCAGCAGCAGCGCTCGTACGCGCCCGCGCCGCACATCGACGATCCGCTGGACGACCTCCCGCTCATCGGGCACGTCGCGAATCTGAGCCGGATGGAGACGGAGGGCAGCACCAGGCAGACCGGCATGGACAACACCATGCGGGTGGCGCTGGAGGGTGCCGACGGTGAACGCGGCCGCCGGGTCGTCGCCCGTCCCGAGCCGCTGGTTCACGAGCTGGACCAGTTGGCGCGGGAGGCGGGACTGCACCGGGGCACGGGTGAGGCCTCGCCGGAGGTCCGGGCCACGACGCTGCGGTTGGTACGGGCTCTGCGGGAGGTGTTCGGCAACCGGATCGAGGACCACCGCGGCGTGCCGGGGGGCCGGTACGAACGGGTGCTGAAGGGGATCGGCGCGCTGGAGCGGATGCGGGCGAACGATCCGGCGATCAGCGGGCTCACGCCGTTCCGGCTGGACATGTGGGCCTTCTTCGTCCAGGAGCACAGCGGGACGGCTCCGGCTCCGGCCGGGTACGTGGCGTTGCTCGACTTCGCCGCGGCCCGGATCGCGGCCGACCCGGACGCGAAGCTGACGGAGGAGATACCCGCGCCGGTGGTCGAGCTCACCCTCAAGCACATGAGTGAGAACGGCATGGACAAGATGCGGTACGTGCAGTCGCTGCCGCCCGGCGCGCCGTTCACTCCGAGGCATGCGGCCTCCACGCTCTGGGCCATGACCCGTGCGGCCCAGATCTTCCGGTCGATGTCGCACGCCGACCGGGAGACGATGGGCCGCAAGGTTCTCCATCTGGACGTGAACGCCGGGTGGGACCGGGCCGGGCAGGAGACCCTGTGGAAGCTGACGGCCAAGGCGATCGCGGAGGGCGCGGACGCCTCCGATCACGATCTGCTGGCCGCGCGTCACCTGGAGGAGAGCGGCGCCTTCGCCCCGGCGGCTCTGCTGCGGCAGGGGCCGAACGTCCAGGGGGTGAACTGGTCGGGCACGCCCGCGCCCGCCGGGGTCGACTGGGGCAGGGTGCGGCGGATCGCGCACGGGCCCAACGGGACGGTCACACAGCCGGTCCAGCCGGTCTGGACGGGTCCGGACCGGCCCATGCCGCTGCTGAACGTGGTCGAGATCGACTGGGCCGGTTCCATCGTGCTGCATCTGCCGGACCGGGCTCCCGTCGAGGTCTCGGAGGGTGAGTTCCTGGCGCTGATGGCGATGGACCCGGCGTTGCGTACGGTCCCGCTGAACACCCCGGTGCTGTTCCTGACCACCGGGCCCGGGGCGCTGCCCGACGGGTTGCCGCAGCGGTTCTCCCAGCGCACCGGACGTCCGGCCTTCGGCTACGACGCGCCGATGATGCTGAACGCGCCCGATTCCGCCACCCCTCTCGTGATCCTCGCTCTCCTCGACCCGGCCACCAAGCGTCCGGGCCAGTGGACCGGGACCGTCCGGCAGTTCGCCGTCCCCGGCACCACCACCGACGCCGCTCTCACCGTCTTCGGCACCGAGGCAGCCGCCTCCGCCGCCTCCGCCCCGCGGGCGTCGGAGCCGCTCCCGGACGCCGACGGCGCGGCCCCCGACCCGTCCCGCCCGTCCTGGCCGACGCCGCGGGCCCGGCGGGAATCCGGTGTCGGTACGTTCCACTTCGCTTCCGGAACCGTCCCGGGCGGCGCCGTCCGCACGGGCGCCGGTCCCGGCGGGAGGGACGAGCGGTCCGGGATCGGCTATCCGTCCCCCGCCCGGATCAACACCACCCCGGTGTCCCCGGCCGGACCACGGAACGTCACGGAGAACGTTCCGGACAACACACCGGAGAACGCCCCGGACAACATCCCCGAGGCGGACACCGGGACCGCTTCCGACACCGGTCCCGGCTGGGCGGTGCGGTCCTGGCGGCCCGCCGGATCGCCCGGCACGGTGCGGTTCGCGCGCATGTACCGGGACCGTGAGTGGCGACGTCTCGGGGTGGCCCTGGAGTTCGCGTTCGCCGGGCACCTGGGCCGGACCGCCGGGGCCACCGAGTCCGTCCGCGACGCGGTGCGCCGTATGCACGGGGAACTCGCCGAGCGCCACGGCGAGGACGCTGCCCGGCGGGCCTTCTCCGCCCCGGACGCGGTCGCCGGGAACCCGGCCGCAGAGCTGGAGCGGCTGCTCGCGCTGCCCCCGGGGCCGCTCGCCGTCGACGAACTGATGAGCGCGCTCGCGTACGCCTCGTACGCGGGTGCGGGGCTGCCGCGCGAGGTGGCCGAAGCCCTGTCCCGGCCGGCAGGCCGGCGGGCGCGGTTCGCGCCGGGCAGCGCGTACCGGCAGGTGCACGACAGCCGGGGCCTGCGCCGGGTGGGCGGTGACCGGGGGCCCGCGCTGCGACTGTTGCGGACCTACGCCGCGCTCGGCGCCTCGCCCGCACAGCTGCTCGCGTTCCGCGACGCGGTCATCGCCTGGGCGGTCCCGGCCGATCTGCAGTCGCTGCCGGAGATCCTGAGCGCCTCCCACCGGCTCGGCCTGGGAACCGACGAGGAACGCGGCCTCGCGCTGCGCGACGGGGCCGGGCTCCACAACTGGGCCGCGGACACCGTGGCGACGTCCGACGCGCCCCGGACCGGCCCGGACACCCCGCCCGCCGAGCCGCTCGTACCGCCGCACCGCGCCCTGTACGCCGAGCGGATGACGTTCGGCCAGGACATCACGCGCAGCAGACTGGCCCTCCCCGACGGCCTCGTGGCCCTGACGGACGCCGCGCTCGCCGGGGACCCGCTCCCCGACACCGACCGGGGCCGGGCGCTCGGCACCTGGCTGAACCGCTACGGCGACGAGGGCAGGAAGGCCCTGGAGCGGCTGCACCCGGCCCACCTGACGGCCGTGCACCTCTACAGCGGCGCCGACTACCGGCAGATGAAGGCGTTCCTCAACGGCGAGCGGTTCGGCCCCGGCATGGGCCGCCGGCTGGTGCGCCTCAACACCTGGACGATGACCCGGAAGATGGCCGAGGTCGGCGCCGCCGACCTGCTGCCGATGACGCTCCGCAAGCAGCCCGGCTTCACCGCCCTGTTCGACGCGATGTGGGACGTGGACGACCTCCAGGACCCGACCCCCGAGGTGGCCGGCCTGCGGCGGCGCCTGGACGCGATGGCCGACGCGCTCTACGAGGACCTGCCGCTGCACGTCGACATGGCGATCGAGGCTCTGGAGCTGCTGCCCCCGCTGAACCAGGACGTCTGGTGGGGCGACCGGGGGATGCCGGGCCCGCTGGGCGAGCCGCCGGCGGACGGGCCGGTGTACGGCAGGACCGGGATCACGATGCCGTTCTTCCGCAGCACGGCGCTGGTGCGCGAGGAAGCACTCGGCTTCATGCACCGCAGCAAGGGCGTTCCCGGGGACGCGCACCGCGGGCTGGTGCACGTGGCGGGCTCGACGGCGCGGGAGGTGAGCCCGTTCGTGGTGCTGCCGCTGGAGACGGAGGCCCTGTACCCGCCGGGCGCCTCCTTCGGCATCTCCAACCGGACGGTCGTCCCGGGCGGCCCGCGCACCGAGCCCTACGAGTCCGTCGAGGCAACGGAGGTGACCCCGCGTCACCGGACCCCGGACGCCGCCCGGCGGATCGCGGGAGCCGGACCGGCGGACGGGCTGTTCGGCATCGGCCCCTCGACCGGCGCCGCCGGGTCGGGGGAGCGGGCCGCGCCGGTGCTGCGGCCCGTCCACGGGCAGGACGGCGAGCTCATCGGGGTGGCGTCGTTCGACGACGCGGACTGGGCGGTGCGGCAGGAGCAGTACGCCCGGCTGGGCGGCGCACGGGGCTTCGTGTCGTGGGAGCGGGACGGCGGGGACCGGCCGGTCGCGACCGAGCGGACGCTGCCGGGCGGCGGTACGGCCGACGGCACCTTCTTCTTCGCGTCCCACGGAGGCCCCGGCGGACTCGCCCTGGTCACGGAGGACGGCGGGGTACGGCGGGACGACGGTACGTACGCGGGGCGGCTGCTGCGGCCGGCGCGAGAGCGTGGCGCGCGCAGCGTGACGGTGCTCGCGTGCGGTCCCGGCGACGTACCGAGGAGCGAGGCCGAGGCCCGCGCGCGGGCCAGGCGGATGGCGGACGGGTCCGGGCTGCCGGTCCATCTGCCGGTGGGCCGCGCGGCGGTGTCCGACGGGCTGCCGCACCTGCTGGAGGACGCCGAGGGGGAAGCCACGGTATGGGTGACCGAGTACCCGGGCGGCCGGCCGGGCCCCCGGACACCGGCCCCGGACGCGGGCACCGGCGGGCGCTCCGCGTTCGGCCGTCCGGCGCCGGACCACGTCAACACCACGGACGGTACGCCGGACACCGGCCCGGAGCAGCCGGCCGAAGCGCCCTGGGCGGTGTCGTCCTGGCAGCCGGCCGGGGCACCGGAGACCCCGCGGTTCACCGGCCTGTACCGGGAGCGCGAGTGGCGGCAGGCCGCCGTCGACTGGGAGGACTCCCTCGCCGAGTCGCTGAGCGAGGCCCCCGAACTCGCCGAGGCGGTCGGGGACGTGGTGCGCGAGGTGTACGCGGAGCTCGTCGAGCGGCACGGGGAGGAGCCAGCACAGCTCGCCTTCTTCGCGCCGGGGGAGGCGCCGCAGGACCCGGTCGCCGAGCTGGAGCGGCTGCTCGGCACGCCTGCGGGCCCGGAGGCGCTGGACGGCCTGATGCGGGTCCTCCTGCGCGCCGCGTACGCCGGCCGGGGGCTGCCCCGCCAGGTCGAGGAGGCCCTCGCCGGATTCGGCCGGTTCACGGCGGACAGCGCCTACCGCGCCGTGCACGACAGCCGTGGCTTCCGCCGGGTGGGCGGCGAGCGCGGCCCCGCGCTGCGCCTGCTGCGGATGGCCGCCGCGCTCGACCTGCCGCCCACCGTGCTGCCGGCGTTCCGCACCGCCCTGGCCGCCTGGATGATCCCGGGCGATCTGCAGTCGCTGCACGAGGTGCTGCGCGCCTCCCACCTGATCGGCATGGGCACCGAGGACGAACGCGCCGCCGCCACTCGGGACGGCGCCTCGCTGCACACCTGGGCGGTGGGCCACTTCCTGGCGAGCGGGCTGCTGCCGGCCGGCCCCGACAGCGGCGCGCTCGACGCCCTGGCCCCGCCGCACCAGGTCATGTACCAGCAGCGGATGTCGTTCCCGTTCGAGATCACCGGGACGATGGACGTGCCCGACGCCCTGGTCGCGATGGCCGACGCCGCGCTCGACGGCGCGCTCCCGCCCCGGCCCACCGGCAGGCTCCTCGCCATGTCCGCCTGGCTGAACCGGCACGGGGCGCGCGGTGCGGAGGCGCTCGGACGGCTCACCCCGGCCCATATGACGGCCCTGTACCTCTACAGCTCCTACGACTACCGGCTGATGAAGGCGCTGCTCAACGGCGAGCGGCTCGGACAGGGCGTCAGCCGTCATCTGGTGCGCTTCCAGGCCTGGCGCTACATCCTCGATTCGGCGCGCGAGGAGGAGCTGGACATGCCGCCGCTCACCCTGGTGAGCCAACCGGACTTCACCGAGCTGTACGAAGCACTGAGCGAACTGCCCGATCTCGATGCGCCGAGCCCCGAGCTGGCCCGGCTGCGCCGCCGGGTCGACATGATGGCGGACCGGCTGCACGGTGAGCTGAAGCTGCACATCGACATGGCCATGGAGGCGCTGGACATCCTGCCGCCCGTCGGGCGGACCGCCTGGTGGGGCGAGCGCGGGGCGCCGGGACCCGTGGACGCGCCGGACGTGAACGGCCCCGTGTACGGCGAAGACACGATCGACGTGGCGTTCTTCCGCAGCGCTTCCCTCGTGGTCGGCGAGGCGGTCGAGTTCGCACTCGGCGACAAGCGCGTTCCCGCGCGTTCGCACCGCAAGCTGATCGAGATCAGGGACTCGACGGCGCGCGACGGCGCGCCGTTCTTCAAGCACCTGTCGGAGGGGGAGGCGCTGTATCCGCCGGGCATGCGGTTCAACGTGATCGGTCGGCGGCTCGTCCACACCGAGAAGCGGCCCCCGATGCTGAGCGAGGTGGTGGAGGAGGCGACCCCGCTGCCGGACGGCCCCGCCGCGCTGCCGCAGGCCGGCCCGCTCCCCTTCAACCCCGCCGGGTTCGCGGACCCGGCCGGGGCACTGTTCGACCTCGGCGCCGGGCAGCGGTCCGCGGAGGAAGCGCTCCGGGCCCCGGCGCGGCCGCACGACGAGGACACCTCCGACGCCGGTACGGCGGCAGGACAGGCGGCCCCGTCGGACGGTCCCGCGCCCCGCGGCTACCGGCGCACCGGACCGGACGCCGCCGAGTTCGGCGGCACCGTGTTCGCGCTCCACGAGTCGCCCGGAGAGGGCGACCGGAGCGTCGACACCCTGCTGTTCGCCGTCCGTTACGTGGCCACCGACGCGCTCCGGGCGGCGGGCGTCGAGACCGCCGACGACTTCCGCGACTGGCTGGACCGCGCCATCACCGCCGACGACGTGGCCGGGGTGCCGGTGCCGCCGCTCGACGGGAGCCGGAGCCTTCCCCTGGCTCTCCTCGACAGGATCGGGGTGGCTCTTCCGACCGACCAGCGTGCGGAGGCGATGCTCCTCGGCGACCGGTTCCCGGCCGCACGGATCTCCCCGGACCCCGTTCAGCGTCTCCGGGCGCTGCTCAGCGACCCCTCCTACGGGGACGACGGCGCGGACGTGCCGATGGGGCCGCTCGCGGCGGCGGCGGCTCGCGGGCTCGGGGTGGCGGTGGCCGTGGCGGATCCGGACGGCACGGCGACGCTGCACGGCGAACCCACCGCGAGCGCACCGGCCACCCTGCTGGTCCGGGACGGGGACCGCCTGCTCGCCGGACTGCCGGACGGGCCGGACGCCACCGCCACCGCCACCGAGAGCGAGGCACGGCTGCGCCGGGTGGCGGACGCCCTGTCCGGCGCGCCGCTGTCGGTGCGGACCCTGCTGACGGACCGGCAGGCGCCCCAGTGGGTCCGGTCCCGCATCCGCTACGCGCGGGAGGCGAAGCGCTTCGAGCAGCGCCTCGGCCGGTATCTCGGCGGGCACGAAGCGGCGAACGCCCAGCTCGGCGCGATGGTGCGCGAGCTGTGGGAGCGGGCCGTGGCGGTGGACCGCTGGCCGGAGCTGGGCTCGGAGGACCCCACCGTCGACGGTGCGGTGGGCACCGGCAGGGAGCGGCTCCTGGCGGTGGTGGAGTCGGGCAACCTGCGGGAGCGGATGGGAATGCTGTGGATCGGTGCCCAGTCACCGGACGGGCACGGCGGACTGATCTCGGACCTGCTGGGCAGCCCCGACCCGAACCCCGAGGTGATCACCGCCGAATACAGGTCGTCGAGGCCGCGGTCGGAGGCGATGACCGCCTACGCGGCGCTGAGCGGGCGGCCGGACAGGACGCCCGGCGAGCAGACCCTGATGGACGCGGCCGAGCGGACGCTGCGCACACCGCTGCGCCCCGAGGACCTGTCGCCGCCGCTGAGCGAGGCCGAGCGGGCCCTGATGGGGCAGGAGGCCGTCCCGTGGATTCCGGGGGCGAACCGCTACGACATCGCGATGAGCACCCGTCCGCAGTCCGACGCCGAAGCGGACGGCAGCCTGGTCCTGGCCGGCACCTCCGGCTCGGCCCACCGGCTGATGTCGCAGGCCGCGAAGATGCGCGAGGCATGGGGCATGGACATCGACCTGGGCCTGGTGCGGCTCGGGGTGCTGGCCGAGATGCTGCAGGCGGAGCACCACTCCCTGGACGAGATCATGCGCGGCTCCCAGCTCGTCCTCGACCGCCTGCGGCCGAGCGGCAGCGCGGAGCCGGCCGAGCTCGACTACACCGGCAACTGGGGCCGTTACTGGCGCATCGCCCCGCTGACCGAGGCGGAGCTGCGGGCACACGTGGCCACGGACGGCCTGTTCCCCGACGAACACGCGCTGGGGACGACGGGCGGACCGGCCGGCACGGCGCCGGACCTCCCGCGGGACCCGGAGGCACCGGATCCGCCGGGCGATCCGGCCGTGATCGCGTGGCTGGTGGCCCATCAGAACTCCGTCGAGGACGTCCTCCACGTACTGGAGGCGCTGAGTCCGGACATCCTGTCGGGCCCCGACGACGGGGTCCTGGCCGACGACCGGCTGGAGCAGTTGATCGACGCCTGGCTCCGCGCACGGGGCCTGGACACGTCCGGCTCCCTGGCCGGAAAGCTCCGCCGCATACTGGATGACCGCGCATAACTTCCCAGCGAGGAGCTCATGAACGAGAACACCGCCGCCGGTGCGCCCACCGCGGGACCCGGGCCCGTCGGCGACGGCGCGCCGCCGGTCCCCGCGGAGATCGAGGAAGCCGCCCGGCTCGCTCCCGACCACTGGCTGGGCATGGTCGACCCCGCGTGGTCCGGGAAGGGCGAACCGCCGGACTGGGCGGTGGTGGGCCAGTGGCGGTCCGGTCCGGACGGTGAGATCGAGGAGTGGCGCGCCAACGAGGAGTACCGCCCCTCGCCCCAGGCGCTCGGCTGGCCCGCGCCGGCCGACCCGGTGGACGAGGCGGTCCAGCTCGCGGCCACCGGTTACGGCCCGGGTGAGGCGGTGCCGAGGGTGCTGGCAGAGGCGGAGGTCGCCGTCCTGCTCGGCCCCGGCGGCAGCCCGCTGTCGGCCACCTCTCCCGACGGGGCGTCGGTGGTGCCGGTCTTCACGTCCCCCGGATATCTGCGGGCGGCCGGGCGCTTCGGTTACGAACTGACGCCCGTGGCCGAGGTGGTCGACCGGATACCGGACGGCCATGTGCTCTACCTCAACCCGTCGGGTCCGGTCGGTATGACGGTGGAGACCGACGCCCTGCGGCGGGCGGTCGACGCGGCGGCGCGCGGGGCGGACGGTTCGCGGGACGGGACGGACTCCGCATGACGCGCCCTTCCGGCACCCGGGACGGGGGCGAGGACGCGGGCCTCTCGGGGACCCTGGGCGGTCCGGCCGCCGTGCCGAGGGGCCGGCCGGGGTTCCGTGAGCCGTCCGAGGACTACGTCAGGGCGGCCAGGGAGGCCCCCGGCCACTGGTTGTCCGTGGTCGACCGGCACTGGAACGGTGACGAGGACGAGCCGCCGCCCGCGTGGGCGAGGCTCGGACGCTGGCGGAGCGACGAGAACGGGGAGATCGTCGAGTGGGAGGAGAACCCCGACTACCGCCCCTCGCCCGACGCGCACGGCTGGCCCCCGCCGGTCAGCCCCGTGGACGCCGTCCTGCAACTGGTCGCCACCGGCTACGCGTCGCAGGAGCTGTTCGCCCTGATGCTCGCCGACGCCGAGTTGGCCGTGTGCGTCGACGGGAACGGCGGCCTGACGGTGACCTCGGCGCGGGACGGCACGGAGGCGGTGCCCGTCTTCTCGGCGCCGCCGCGGTCGGAGGAGGCGGGCGAACTACCCCCGCACGAGACGATGTTCGTGCCCGAACTCCTGGACCGGCTGCCGCCCGGGAAGGAGGTGCTGTTCCTCAGCTCGTCCGCCCCGGTGGGGCAGCTCGTCACGGTGGCCGAACTGCGTGCGGGCAGGGCCGAACTGGAGGAGTACGAGGCGCGGGAGTCTTCCGACGAGTGGCCGGCCTGACTGGTTGTACGGGTACGGTTGACCATTGAACGGTGGAACGCGGGGGCGGAGCACGGCGTCTCTCCAGGAGTACGAACCGGGCATCAGCGTGCCGTTGGATAGGCCGGGAACAACGTTGTCGTCGGGGTGGAGGCCATGGTCCTGTCGGGTCGCGTCCCGCGATGTCATGGGGGGTTCACACTTCGGACCCCGGTATGTCATCGCGGGGAAACCGGATTTCGGGGTCGGCACCACCAGACTGTCAAGCGATGAGGGTGAGTTCGAAGGGATGGACCGTGTCTTCTGTGTCGGGAGGGCCCGCCGGTGACTGAGCACGACAACGGGCCCCTTCCCACGGTGCCCCCCGCGCCCGAGCCCTTCCCCGCCGACGAGGACGCCGGGGTGATACCGGTGTACGGCCGACTCGTCACCGAGTCCGCGGACATCACCGAGCCCACCGGCGACACCGAGCCCACTGACGTCATCGAATCCGCCGACGTCACCGAGCCCTTCCCCGAACCGCCCCCCGAAGTGACCGAGGCCGCCCTGGGCCTTCCCGACCAGTGGCTGAGCGTGCCCGATCCCGCCTGGCCGGGTACGGGCGTGCCGCCGGACTGGGCGGTTCCGGGCCGTTGGCGTACGGACTCCACGGGCACGATCGTGGCGTGGGAGGACAACGCGGAGTACCGCCCCTCCCCTCAGGCGCGCGGCTGGCCCAGGGCCACCGACCCGGTCGAGTCCGCCGTCCAGCGCGCCGTGACCGGCTACGGTCCGCCCGGCGAGGTGCTCCGTACGCTGGCCGCCGCGAAGGTCGCGGTGCTCCTCGGCCCCGACGGCGAGCCGCTGGCCGTGCGGTCGGCGGAGGGCGAGCCCGTGGTCCCCGTCTTCACCGCACCCGCGTACTACCGCGTCGTCGGGGCGTTCGCGGCCCGGGTGGTCCCGGTGGCCGACGTGGTCGAGGGCCTGCCGGAGGGCCACTCGCTCTACGTCAACCCGACCGGTCCGGCCGGGATGGTCATGGAGACCGGGGCGCTGACCGAGGAGATCGCGGCCCAGGAGCGCGGCGGGGCCAGTCCGGCGCGGCCCGAGGAGCCGGGCGGTGCGGGAACGCCGCGCATCCACGCGACACGGGTGGGGGACCCGGCGGCTGCCCCGGCCGCCGCGACGACCGGTACGCCGGCCGGCGGAAGGCCCCAGGAGTGACTCGCTGGGGTGGTCCCTTCGCGCGGCGCCGGGGCGACCGCTCACCGGCCCCCGTCGAACGGGCCGGCACGCGCCTGCCGGAAGAAGCCCCCGAGGGGCTTGTGGTGGAGGACCACGACGGCCTGCTGCTGCTCCGGACCCCGTCGGACGGCACCCTCACCCCCGCGGATGTCGCCGATCTGGCGCGCGCCATGCGCACGGACGACGGGACGGTGACCGTCATCGCGGGCGCCGAGGGGACGGAGGCCCGCTCCTTCTGGCCGAGGCTGAGTGAACTGCTCGACTCACTGCGCGACTCGGGCACCGAATCGGTCCAGCTGGTCATGGCCGGTGCCGGGCACGACACCGAGGCCCGGCCCGCCACCGCCCGCCGGATCGCCGACGCTTGGGGGTTCGAGGTGAGGGCCCCGGACGGGCCGCCCCTCGTCGTGCCGGGCGGTTCGCTCTTCGTCCCCGTCGTATCCACCGCCAACGGGGTCCCGGCCGCGGGCGGCTGGTGGCGGTTCGCCCCGGGTGCGAAGCCGCAGCCGCTGGGCCCGCGCAGCCCGGAGCCGTCCTGGCAGTTCGCGCTGCGGGACGTGCCTTCGGGTACGGCCGGCGGCTGCGTGGTGGAACAGATCCCGGCCGGGCTGCTGGTGCGGCCCGCCGGGGCGGCTCCGGCCGAGCCGGGCGATCTCTACCACGCGGTGCCGGTCGACCCCTGGCGGGCGGCCGTGGTGGTCGGAGTGCCGTACGGGGAGGACGTCTCGGCCGAGGAGGTCGCCGAGGTGCTCGACTCCCTGCCGCAGGAGGCCAGGTCCGGTGCGCGGCTGGTCCCTGGCGGCCGGCGTGACGTGCTGTCACTGGCGCAGTCGGTGTCCGACCGGACGGACGCCGATGTGGAGGTCCTGACCGGCCTGCCGCTCGTCGCGGCGGGCGGCCCGCTGGGGACGTACTCCGTGCGGTCGGTGCTCTCCGCACCGGACGGTACGCCGACGTGGATGCCGTTCGTGGACGCCGTCGTGTGCCGGCCGCCCGACGAGAACGGCCGTGCGCGGCCGCCCCGGGTGCTGCGCTGGACCCCGCCGCTGCCGGGCCCCGCGCGTCCGGAGGAGGGCGTGGTCGGCCTGACCGACCGCTGGCAGGTCACCGTCACCAGGGCGGGCCTGTGGGTCGGCCCGCGCGGCGGCCCCTCGCTGTCCCCCACGGCACGTCAGGTGGACCCGGGCGGCCCGGTGATCGAGCTGGGCATGCCGGGCGAAGTCATGGACGCGTCGCTGTGGCCGGCCCTGTCGGGCCTGCTGGGTGCCCTGGCACCGGCCCTGCGTGCGCGTGCGACGTTGCACGTGCACGGCGTGTCCCTGGACGGCGGCCTCGAACTGCGCAGGCTCTCCGCCCAGCACGGCCTGCGCACCCTGCGCTACGCCGCCCCGGCGCCGGGCCCGGCGCGTGCCAGGCCGACGGCTCCGGCCCGGCCCGCCCCCGTACCGGTGAGCCGGCCCGGCGTGGTGCCGGGACCGCGGACGCAGTCGTCGAGGCCCGGTCTGCCGCCCCAGCCGTCGCGACCGGGACAACCGGGGCGGACCGCGGGATCGGCTCCCGTCCGGCCGGCGGAGGACCCCGGGCGGGCAGCGCGGGCCGAACGCGCCGGGCAGCTGCGCGAAGCCATGGCCACGGGGGCGGCGGCGACCGCAGGAGCAGGAGCACCCGGACGGCCCGCCGGTCCCGGTACCCCCGGAAGGCCCGCAGCCCAGCAGGCGACCGGGAAGCCGGGGACGCCCCGGAGGACCGGCGCAGGCTCGGCGGCCGAGGAGCTCGACGGATCGGACGACGGCGTCCCGACCGGCTCGCTGGGACGCGCCAGAAGGCGGGCCGAAGCGGCTGGGGAAGCGGCGCCGGGCACCGCACCTGGCCCCGCCGCGCCCGTGGCGGAACAGGGCGAGCCCGCCGAACCGCCGACAACCGAGCCGGGCCGGTCCGAGGGACCCGATGGTTCCGGTTCCGGTTCCGTTTCCGGTTCTGGTGGTTCCGGTTCGGATGAACCGCGGGAAGCCGCGGCCGCCCCGGGCGAAGCAGATGCCGCGGCCGAGCCGGATGAAGCAGATGTCGCAGCCGACGGAAGCGACGACCGCGACGCCCGCGACGGAGACGACGCGGCCGACGGAAGCGACGACCGGGCCGAGCCCGCGGCTGAGGAGACCCCGGCAGCGGTGGACGGCGCGGAGCCACTCGCCGAGCGGAGCCCGTCCGAAGAGTCCGTGAGCGGGCGCAGGCCGGGCGTGACCGAGTCGTCGGGGCGCCCCGACGACGTACTCCCGGCGAAACCGGTGCGCGTGGAATCCGGCGCACCGGCCGCCCCGCCCCCCGCATCCCCGGGGATCACGGCATCCCGGGACGTGACGGCCGAGGAGCCGACGGAACCGGACGGAACGGGGACCGCAGCGGACGAGGCGGCCCAGCCCCCGGGCGTCTCATCGACCCCGGGCGCCTCGGCGGCTCCGGACACCTCAACGACTCCGGGCCCTTCGGCTACCCCGGACACCTCAACGACCCCGGGCATCTCATCGACTCCGGGCGCCTCGGCGGCTCCCGGCGCCCCGGAGGGACCGGACCCGGCCGGGGTTCCCGACACCCCGCTGCCGCCCATCCCGCTGGATCCCGGGCACCGCAGCACCGAAGCGGAACGGACCGCCTTCCGCGTGCTCGCGGACCGCGGGTGGGACCGGCACGGTGCGGCCGTCGCCAGGTCCCTCGCCCGGCTGCCCGCGCTGCGCGGCAGGGAACAGGAGGCGGCCCGCGCCGATCTGATCGCGCTGCGGATGTATCTGCTGACCTCCGAAGGCCCGTTGAGCCATGGTGCGGTGGCCCGTGCCCTGCGCGAGTACGAGCCCGACATGCTTCCGTACGCCGCGTGTGTGACCTCGGCGCTGAACAGGCTGCCGTCCTACCGGGGCCCCGTGCTGCGCGGCACGGGCACCGGCCCGGCGGCCGGCGCCCCCGCCCTGCCCCGTCCCGGCACGCTGCTGCGGGATGCCGCCCTGCTGAGCACCACGCCGCTCGATTCCACCCGTCCGGCCATGACGCCGGGCGGGAGCTATGTCATCTGGTCGGTGGCGGGTCGGCGCGTCCGGCAGTTGGCCGACCAGAGCCGCGGGCCCGAGGAGGTGGTGTTCGCCCCGGGAACCTTGTTCCGGGTACTGGACGTCCGCCGCGACGGCCCGTCCGTACAGATCTTCCTGCGTGAACTGACCGGTCCTGTCACGGCGGCCACGCCCGATCCCGACGCGGATCGGGCGGTGCTCGGCCGGCTGGACGAAGCCGTACGCGGGCGCCCCACGGCACCCGAGGGCACCGGCCACTGGCCGGAACGCTGCATCGGCGCCGTGGGCACCGGGCCGTGACGCGACACCCCACCCAAGACGAGTAAGGAAATTGCATGGCGCGTGAGCATGATCCTTCCAACGAAATACCGCCGCGGTCCGGCCCGTCCGCCGGTGCATCCGGCAACGCGCCGGTGTCGGTCCGCCGGGCGGTGACGATGCGGGGAGCCGCCGGGGACCCGGGCGGCGCGCTGGCCCCCGGTGGCGCCCTGACACCGGGCAAGGGGAGCGCCCGTACGCACGAGCCGTCCCCGGCCCCGTCGTCCCCGTCCCCGTCGTCCCCGTCATCCGAGGGCACCGGCGCGGACGAGGCGACGAGCGGCACCGGCGAAGCAGGTGCCGGCGCCGTCATCGGCGCCCCGGTTCCGTCGGCCACCGCCACCCCCGAGGCAGCCTCGGCCGCTTCCCCCGAGCCCGCCGCTTCCCCCGAGCCCGCTGCTTCCCCCGAGTCCTCGGAGACGTCCGCGTCCTCCTCCGCGTCCTCCGCGTCGGCGTCGTCCGCGTCCACCTCGGAGACCGGCACGCCGCCGGCCGTCAGAACGGTCGGCGCGGTGCCCGACGCGCCCGACGCACCGGACGCGGCCGCGGCGGCGGCAGGGGCCGGCAGCGGTGGTGCGGGTGCGAACTCGCACGCGGAGGGTGAACCGCCCGGCCGCCGCCCCAAGAAGCCGATGCTGGCGGCTGCGGCGATCGCCGGGGCGATCCTGATCGCGGTCCCGTTCCTCGTGGCCGGACAGAACGACCGTGAGCCCGAGCGGACCCGGACGCAGAACGCGGCCGGCACGATCCTGGGCAGCGAGCGCTCAGCCGTTCCGGACACGTACACGAGCGAGTCACCGAGCCCCTCCGTCAAGCCGAGCAAGAAGGTGAAGGAGAAGGAGAAGGCGAAGGAGAAGCAGGTCCTGCCGCCGGCCCCGCAGCGGACGCTCTCACCGTCGCCGAGCGCGTCCGAGAAGCCCGAGACCAAGACCGAGACCAAGACCGAGTCCAAGCCCAAACCCAAGTCGAAGCCCAAGGAGCTGACGGGGGCGGAGAAGCTCCGCCAGTGGGCCAACGGCCGTTCGGGTGTGCAGAACACGGTGCTCAGGAACGCGTCGACCTCCCAGTGCGTGGACATCGCGAACTTCGGCAAGGGCAAGCCGACCGATCCGGTCAACCAGTTCCCGTGCAACGGATCGACCGCCGACAACCAGCTGTGGAGCCTGGACATCGTGCACAAGAGCGGCGGGCCCCAGAACGCCCCCGTCTTCCTGATCCGCAACGCCAAGGACGGGCTCTGCCTGGACGTCGGCTACTACGACGCGAGGCCGGCGGGCTCGAAGGTCAGCGAGTTCAACTGCCGCGCGACCGGCGACAACCAGCTCTGGTGGCTCGACCCCCGCGGGGACGGGACCAACTGGATCCGTAACGTCGTCAGCAACGACCTGTGCCTGCGCCCGACCGGCGGCGCCTCCGCCGGCAACGACGCCCGGCTCGAAATCGCCCCGTGCGGTTCCGGCGACCACTGGATCGTCTGAGAACCTGTTCCGCCACCGCGACGGCAGACCGCCCCTACCTGCGCACAGGTAGGGGCGGTCTGCCGTCGCGGTGGCGGAGGGAACCGAACCCGCTCAGGCGACCCGCTCACCTGCGGTTCTTCTCCGGCCACTCGCCGGACACGGCCGTCACCCTTCCCGGCCGCCGTACGCGGGAGCGCCCCGGTGGCCGGGGGACCGTCCCGGCTCCGGGGGAGAAGCCGGGACAGCCGCCGAGTCACCGGGGCGCCTCGCGTCAACCGAACGAGCCGCCCGGAAGGGTGTTCCTCGGCGGGGTCAGGATGACCACGTCCAGGCCGTCGTTGCCGTGCGACCTGAGAACGTGGGACACCACGTTGACCGGCTCCGGCGTCACGTGGGGCAGGTCGAAGGTGAAGTGGTGCCCCTCCCTCGAATCAACCTCGACGATCTCCCCTTTTCCGATGCGGGGGCGCTGCGGGTGCCTGGTCAGTTCCGCCTTGAGGGATCTGAGGGACGCATCCTCGGGCATGGCCCTCAGCGTCCTTTCCAGCATCCCCAGGAAGACGGCTGCGTGATCTTCCCAGTCGTGCAGGCACGAACGAGCCGCCGGGTCCGTGAGAACCCATCTCATCAGGTTGGCGTTCTCCTTCGCGAGCCAGGGGAACCAGCGGAACAGCGCCTGATTGCCGTGCAGGATGTTCCAGCTCCTGTCCGATACGTACGCGGGGTTGGGCTCCTGTCCTCGCAGGAGGTCGATGATCCACGGCGGTACCGCTCCCGGCGCCTTTCTTTTGGTTCGTGGAACGTGTGATTCTTTCGGGACTGCCCGGTGCGGACCCGGCTGGGACATCGGGGGTGCCCCGCGAACGGACCGCTCGAGTCCCAGCTGGAGGCTTCGTATGCGAGAGGATGGTGAAACGCCGAGAGAATCGGCCAGTGCCTTGCTGAGGCGGACGCATTCTTCCAGGGCTTCCAAAGATCGTCCGGAGGACGAAAGTTCTCTAATCAACATTTCCCACAGGCGCTCTTGTAATGGATATCTAGTGATCTCCCGCCGTAGCCTGGCGATCACTTCGGACGGTCCCAGCTCCTTCGACGCGAGTCGGCACCAGGCCTCCAGAGCGGCGTGCCGCTCCTCGTGCAGTGCGACCGTCTCCGCCGCGAAGGGATGGCCGTTGAGACCCTCCAGCGCGGGTCCCCGCCACAGCGCCAGCCCGTCCGACAGGGTCTCCATGGCCGCGTGGCGATGTCCTCCTCTCATGAGAATGCGAGCACGTTCGTTGGAGTCACGCCATGTCTTGAGGTCGATGTGGACGGCGCCCGACGGTATTCGGTACCCTCCCGCTTCTGTAGATATGAGGTTTCTTCCGTTCGGAAGATCCCTGCGGAGTCTTGAGATGATTTTGCGGATCTGTTCCGTGGCGCTTTCCGGCTCGCCGTCCTCCCAGGCGGCCTCGATCAGACGGTGGTTCGGAACCACGTGAGGGGAGGCCAGCAGCAGAAATGCGAGAACACGTCTGGCCGCTTCACCCCGGACACGTGCGGGCTCATGGTTTATGTGGATTTCTGGAATCCCGAGAAGCTTGACATGGAAACTCGGCGCCCCTTCCGGGCGGGTGTAGTCATTCCGGGAGAGTGTCTCGAGCATGCTCCTGGCCTTCCGTAGTGGTTGGCCAGGGCGGGCGACGTCGATCCCCTGGCTTTCTTCTCTTCCTTCTAGAGTTTCCCGCCTCACGTCGCCGAGATCAGGCAGATGGCGGATAATTTGATAGAAATTTATGAACCGGAGGGGGAGAGCGTGGGCGCGAAACATCAATTTCGCGCCCACCCCCGGTGACTACTGGAGCTGAGCCTCGAAAATCGACCGGTTGAAGTAGGCCTTGGCCTCGCGGATCAGGCCCGTGTCGCCGATTTCGTAGATGTTGATGCCGGACCAGTTGACCGATTTACCGTCGAGCGAGACGGCGGCTCCGCGCCAGGAGACGGCCACGGAGTCGCCGACGCTGTGGGCCTCGGTGGGGGTCAGGCCGAGGAAGGGGTCGAAGTTGGGGATCACGGACTTCACGAAGGCCCGGATCGCCTCGCGGCCTTCGATGGGGGCCGCGCCGACCGGGTCGTGGAACGTCGCGTGCTCCTCGAACGCGTCGGCCCAGGCGTCCGCGTCCCCCTTCTGCGATGCGGTGAAGAACTGCAGGACGGACTTGGGCATGGCGGGGAATGTCATGAGGTTCCTTGTCTCTTGCCAGGGTTGGCAGGGTTGGCGGGATGGGCCGGGTTGGCCGGTGGATGCGGGGTGCCGTGACCCGGCGGGTCAGCCGGCGACCTTCGCGTTCTGCTGGTCGTAGCGGCGGGCGGCGGGAAGGACGGCGAGGCCGGCCAGCACCAGCACGCCCTGGACCGCGCAGACTCCGCTCCAGCCGTAGGCGCCGTAGCAGGCGCTGGCGAGGGCCGCCGAGACGGCCCCGCTGAGGAACACCGCGACCATGTAGACGGTGTTGGCGCGGCTGCGGGCCTCGGGGAGGTAAGCGAAGATGCGGGCCTGGTTGGCGATCTGGCTCCACTGCACGGCCACGTTCACCAGCACGATGGCCGCGATCATGAAGGCCAGGGTGCTGCCCCCCAACGCGTACGCCCCGGTGGAGACGAGGGCGAGCACCAGCGAGGCGCCGATGATGGGAGTGGCGCCACGGCGGTCGATGAACCGGCCGGCCCAGGGAGCGGCGAACGCTCCGGCGAGGCCGAGCAGTCCGAAGAGGCCGGCTGTCGCGCTGCTGTATCCGTACGGGTCGTTGGTGAGGACCAGGACCAGCGTGGCCCACGTGGCGGTGTACGCGCCGAACAGCGCACCGTGCAGCAGGCAGGCGTGGCGCAGCGAGGGCTCCTGCCGGAGCAGGCGGGGCAGCGAGACCAGCAGGCCGCGGTAGGGCATGGCCGGCCTGGCCGACTCGCGCGGCAGCAGCAACAGGGTGACCAGACCGGTCAGGGCGGTCAGGACGGCGGCGAGCATGTACACCGCGCGCCAGCCGAACGCCTCGCCCACGAGACCCCCGATGACCCGGGAGCCGATGATGCCGGTCATCAGGCCGATCTGGACGTTGGCGACGATGGAGGCCCGCTTCTCGGGCGGTGCGAGCTCGGAGGCGAGGGGCACCAGGACCTGCGGCACCACGGTGGCGGCGCCGATCAGGGCGGCCGCCGCGGCGAGTACCGACAGGCCGGGTGCGGCGGCGGCCAGCAGCAGCATGAGGACGGTGGCCGCGAGCATCGCGGTCAGCAGCGGACGCCGGCGGCGCACGTCGCCGAGCGGGACGAGGAACAGAATGCCCGCGGCGTACCCGAACTGCGCGCAGGTGACCACGATGCCGGCGGCGGAGTCCGAGACGCCCAGGTTGTGGGCGAACAGGTTGAGCAGTGGCTGCGCCAGGTAGACGTTGGCGACGGTGGCGCCGCTGCACACCGCCATCACCAGGAAGAGAGCGGGGTGCACGGCGGGGCCCGGCGCGTCCTTGGCGTGAGAGCCCGTTGCCGGAGCGGCCGGTGCCGGAGCGGTGTCCGAGTCGGACATGGGAATCCCTAGGGGTCGAGATCGGCTGGGGACGGAGGGCCGGTGGTTCTGCCCGCCCTGTCAGTCGTAGTGGGCGGCGATGGCGGATCTCTCCGCGTTGGACATCGGGGGCGCGGCGCCCGCCGTGATGTTGGCCATGAGGTGCGTGGGGTCGAGCGTGGCCGGCAGAGTGACATGGACACGCTGGTCGGAAAGTCCCCAGCGCAGCAGGGACTCGGCCGACGGCTTGCCGTGTGCGGCGCCCTGCCGTCCCCGGCCGGTCAGCAGGTCCCCCTCGGCGTAGGGGCGCATGACCAGGACGCCGAGGCCCAGCTCTTGCGCGAGCGGGAGGATGCGTTCCTCCATCGCCCGCTCCAGTGGGTTCAGCGGGATCTGGATGACGTCGAGGATGCCCGAGCGCATGGCCGCCTCAAGGTCGGCGGCCGTGCCACCGCCGAAGGCGCCGTCGCGCCAGAAAGTGGCCCCGATCAGCCCGATCCGGCCTCGTTCGCGCTCCTGCTGGAGCCACTGCGCGTGGGCGCGCCAGCCGATGAGGTGGTGGAGCTGCAACAGCTCGACGTGCCCGTCGAAGAGACGGAGCTGCCGCTCGAACTGGCGGCGGCCGCCCTCCCGCTCCTCGGACCAGATCTTCGTGGCGACGAAGGCGCGGGAACGGTCACTGCCCAGTGCCCGGCCGAGGACCTCCTCGGAGCGCCCGTAGACCGGGGCGGTGTCGAAGACGCGTACCCCGTTGTCCAGGGCCCGGACGACCACCTGTCGCGCCAGGTGGACCTTCTGCGGGGGCAGATCGAACCTGCGCCAGGTGCCGAGCCCGACGCACGGCAGGAGTGGTCCTGTGCTGCCGAGGCGGCGCCGTTGCATCGCTGGTGTCTCCGTTCCCGGAGACTCTGGGAAGCTCATGGGTATCATTTAACTCAACCAGTTGGTTTAAATCAACCAGATAGTTTAGTTAGTGTCCAAGTGTGACCTGTGTCACATGCTCCCGCTCGCTGTGGGTGGGCACTATGTGACATCTGCTGTCCAAGGAGGATTCGTCGGGTGAGCTCACGCTCGGAGCAGACGAGGAACCGGATCTACGAGGCCGCCCTGGAGGAGTTCGCCCAGTTCGGTGTCGCGGGCGCGCGCGTCGACCGCATCGCGCAGGCGGCCCAGGCCAACAAGCAGGCCATCTACCTCTACTACGGGGACAAGGACAAGCTCTTCTCCACCGTTCTGGGCCGCGCCCTCGACGAGCTGGCCGAGGCCGTGCCGCCGTCGTCCGAGACCTGGGATGTCGCCGACTACATCGACCGGCTCTTCACCTACCACCAGGAACATCCGTCGATCCTCCGGCTGCTGCTGTGGGAGGCGCTGGAGTACAACCAGGTGCCCGTGCCCGATGAGGACTCGCGCACGGCCCACTACCAGGAGAAGGCGCGGGCGGTCGGCGGGGCAGGGGCACTCACGGGGCCGGACGGGAAGGACCTGGGTTCACAGGCCGTGCTGCTCCTTTTCACCGGGCTCGTCGGCTGGCCGTTGGCCGTTCCGCAGGTCACCCGCATGATCATGGGCGACGAGCCGGACGCCCTGGACCGGGTCAAGAGCGCGGCTGTCGCCGCCGCGCAGGCGATCGCCGGTCAGCCCTGAGGCCGCGACCGGCGGCGGGCGCGCCGGAAGGGCGGCCGGAGATCTCCGGCCGCCCTTCCGGCGTTCAGGCCCGGCGTTCAGGCCCGGCGTCAGCCGCCGGCCAGTCCGAGCAGCTCGGCGAGGTTCTCTCCCATGACCCGGGCGCGGGCCGAGGGATCCGGCACCATGCGCTCGATCAGGACCCGGTTGCTGTACATGTCCGCGAACGGTGTGTTGGAGCCGAACAGGCAGCGCTCGGGTATCTCCGCGGCTGCCAGCCGGGGTGCCAGCGACACGAATGACGAGGCCAGGTCCAGGTACAGGTTCGGGATCTCCTTCACGAGCTCGATGGTCTCCAGCCAGTTGAGGCCCCCCAGCACCCCCACGATCACCGGCACCGAGGGGAACTTCCGAGCCAGGGCCGCTGTGGTGCGGATGTCCTCCGCCGTCTGCGGGGCGAAGCCGTGGACCAGCAGCGGCAGGGCGCGGGCCCCGTCCTTCGCGTCACTGACCGCCTGGAAGACGGGCTCCAGCCCGGCAGCTCCGTCGGCTCCGAACGTCAGCTCCCCCACCCCGGCGTATCCCGGGTCCAGGACCTCCTGCTGGAGCGCCTTGACGGTCTCCTCGGACCCCAGGCCGACCGGGACCTTACCGAAGGCGATGAACCGGTCGCCGCCCTCGGCGAGGGCCGAGCGCAGCTCCCGGGACGGGGCCTCGCGGCCGTCCGCGTCACCGTTCAGGACTTTGCCCAGGACCGACATCTCCTTCTTGAACGAGGCGAGGTCGGTGGACCGCTCGATGTGCGGGAGCGTCGACAGCAGGACCGTGCGGTCGATGCCCGCCTCGTCCATCGCGGCTATCTGCGTTCCGGTCGGCAGAACGACGTGCTGGTGGCAGTCGATGATCATAGGTTTCTCCGTGAAGGTATGCGGATGCACGTCCCGGACGGACGGTGCCATCGGGGTGTTGGTGGCCGGTGCCGGGAGATCAGGTCATGATCACGGCCCAGTAAGGGTTCAGCTTCCCTTCGAGCATGTGGAGGGCCTGGATGGCGATGAAGCCCTCGTCCGTGGTCTCGGACGGCCCTCCGGGAGTCCGGCCGAAGCCGCCGTCGGTGCTCTGCCGTGCCGCGATCCAGGAGCGGCATGCGGCGATGTCGGCGGGCTCGGATCCCATGACGTAGAGCGATGCGATGGCGTGGTACGAACCGACGAAACTCTCGGGGCCCCCTTCCCGGTAGCGGAAGCCGCCGGCCTCGGTCTGGAGTCCGCGCAGCCAGGCGACGGTCTGCTCCAGGTTCGGGGGCCGCAGACCGAGCGCGATGAGGGTGTCCACGACGCGGAAGGTGGCGAAGGTGTCCGAGGGGTGTCCCGGTTGGTTGCCGTAACCGCCGTCGGTGTTGCGGCAACTGACGAAGTAGGCGACGAGGTCGTCCTCCCGGAGCGGGCGGCGGCCGAGAGCCAGCAGGGCCAGCGTCGCGAGGTTGGAGTGCCAGGCGTCCCCGGGGTAGCCCGGCGCGTTGCCGAAGGCACCTTCCGGGTGCTGGCAGGCCTCCAGGAAGTCCGCGCACCGCTGGGTGTCGTATCCCTCGCCCTCAAGGACCGTGGCAGTGAGGACGGCGCAGTACGTGGTGAACGCCTCGGAGAGCAGACCGGGCTGTTCACCGAAGCCCCCGTCCGGGTTCTGGGTCGCGTATATCCCGGCGAGGAGCTTCTCCCGGTGGGGTATGGGCTCGTTGAGCGCCATCAGGTCGGAGACCACATGCAGCACGGAGAAGGTCTGCGCGGTGCGGTCGGAGCGGAGCCCCAGCGGGGCCGGGTAGGGGGTCAGCCCGTAACCGAGGCCGGATTCGGTGGAGCGCAGCCAGGCCAGGTAGGCGGGGATGTCGATGTCCCGCGCGGTGAGGGGTGCGCGCGACACGTAACTCAGGTCCCGCTCCAGCGGCCAGGGCTCCAGCCGGGCGGGGGCCGTGGGCGCGGTGGCCGGCTCCGGCCTGCGGTCTCCCAGCGCGAGCAGTGCCAGCAGCTGGGTCTCGGCGTGCTTCTCGTGGAAGGGGACATAGGCGGTGTTGCCGACCGAGAAGGCGCCGGCGGAGCGCGGCGGAACCATCACATGACGGGCCAGCGGCACGGTCGCGTCGACCGGCGTGGAGAACCAGCTCCCCTGGCCCTGGAAGACACCACCGACCGCGGTGTCGGTGTAGCGGTGCAGTTCGTCCTCGGCCAGTTCCGACAACTCACTGAACTCGGCCTCGTCGGTGAGGCCGGCCAGTGTGCGGGCCGCCAGTGCGAGCAGGGCGTGGTCCCCCATCAGCTTGGCGGGGAAGGGCGAGTCGGGACGGCCGTACTGCGCTGCCAGGGCATCCACTCTCGGTTGGGAGGCCGCGTCCGCGCGGTCCCAGAATCCGCGGCCGCGGGCGTGGAGGTGGCTGGAGCGGGCGTGCCGGAGCACCTTGCGCGCCTGCTCCAGCGCCTTCCCGTGGCCCCGCTCGTGCAGGGAGCACCAGGCGAGGGCGGCCAGCGAGCTGGAGCGGAGCCGGTAGCCGTGGAAGCGGTCCGGGGCTCCTCGCGGCGTGAGGTGGGACCAGGCGCCGTCGGCGGACCCGAAGCTCTCCAGATGCTCCGCGGCCGCGCTCAGGAAGGTGTCGAAGAAGTCGGATCCGTCGTCCGTCGCTCGGGCGGCGAGCGTCAGCACCGCGACTTGGGCGAGGGAGCTCGCACTGTCCAGGACCGTTGTGCCGTCCCGGTGGAGGCGGGCCGGCCAAGCCTCGCGCACGACTGCTTCGGCCAGCTCGCGCAGCCCCTGGACCGCCCGCTCGACGAGAGCCGCGTCGGCCAGCAGGGTGCCCGCGTGGTGGTATGCCCAGTACGCCAGGGCCTGCCAGGCCGGCGTCCGTACGTCACCCACGGGGTGCGGGGTGCCGGTGACGTCCAGCAGTTCGTGGAACCCCGCGGTCGTGCTGTCCTCGAAGCCGCGCAGCGCGTCCAGAAGCGCGCCGGTGAGCTTCTCGTCCTCGGTACGGGGCAGCGCCAGCAGGGCCAGTGCCGCGTCTCGCAGGGTGCGGTCGGGGGTGACCAGGTCGTCGGCGCCCCGGCCGAGTACGGCTACGACTCCGGAACTGTCGTCCAGGAAGTTCTGGGTGATGAAGGTACGCAGAGAGGGATGGTCGGTCACGGAAACTCCTTTTTGCCAGCAGGGTTGGAGGGGCGAAGGCGTGGTCGCGGCTCTCCGCGGAGAGCCCGTCGTGGTGCGGTCAGGCCGACGCGCCGACCGGTGCGGCCACCGGCACCGCGCGGGCCCGAGGCGGCGGGATGTGACGCGGATTGAAGCGCTCGTGCACGTAAAGGAGCCGTCCGTCCTCGCAGTGAATGAGGTACTCCTTGTAGGCGCACGGCGATTCCTGTCCCTCGTCGGGCCAGTTGGCGCGGCCGGACGACAGGAGCGTGCGGTGCTGCAGCGTCCGCGCGGCGCGCAGCCGGTGGCCGAGCGGCACGGCGTCGTCGGCGTCGGCCGACCAGCCGCGTGGGGGGACGACGAAGACGACGGTGTTGCGGCTCATCACCTCGCCGTCGTCGGTGACCAGGGCCGAGGACCGCTCGATCACGGTGCAGCTGGGGGTGAGGTTCAGTGCCCGGACGGCCCGTTCGGGGGCCCGGTGCGTCGGCAGCGGGCGCTGTCGGGCCACGGAGACCGTCAACGAGCGGTCGAGCAGGGCTTCGAGCAGCAGCGTGGTGGAACCGTCGGCGGCGAGCAGCATGCGGGTAGACCCGTCGGTCACGTCCGAGGTGGCGGGCCGGCTCACTCCGGTTCCCCGCCGCCGTCATCCCGGATGTCGCCGCCGGCCGTCGGCCGTGTGTGTGCCGCGCGGCCGGCGGCGGAGAGCAGGTGGCGGGCGGCCACCGCGGTCCCGGAACCCTCCGGGGCGACGGCGAGCTGCCCGGGAGTCGGCTCGGAGCGGTCGGCCTTCCGGTCGAGCATCGGCTTCACCGTGCCGGCCAGGGCGTCCGGCGTGGGGGCGGTCAGCGTGGGGAAACCCAGCAGTTCGAGTCGCCGGACGGCCTCCACCTCGTGGTACTCGCTCAGGCTGCCGAGGACGAAGACGGTCGGGATGCGCAGGGCGGCCACCTCGGTGACGGTGATCCACCCGGGGGCGGACAGCAGCACGTTGGCCTCACGCAGCAGGGGCATCCACTCCGGCAGGTAGTCCAGCTGCAGCACCTCGTCCGGGGCCTCGACCTTCTCCCGGCCGAGCAGGACGAACTGCAGGTCCGGATACTGCTGCTTCAGCGTGCGGTACGCCGCCAGGTAGCAGTCGATGACCTGCTGCTTGTTGTCCAGGAACATGGTGGTGCCGCCGACCGACCCCACCATGACGGGGCCCGCGGGAATCCCGAGCTCGGCGCGTACGGCGGCGCCGTCGTGCTCCGGCGGGGCGTCCCGCACCATCGGTCCGGTGAAGAAGGCGCGGCCTTCGTCCAGTGCGCGCGCCACAGGGGTCCCCTTGTCGAGCTCGTCGAGGCGCGGCTTGTCGGTGACGACCACCTCCGCGGTGCTCACGATCCAGTCGAAGACCGCGTGCAGGGCGCTCCGACCCCGCCGCAGGTCGTCCCGGTCGATGTCGAAACCGCCGGAGACGAGCGTCTCGTCGTCGAGCTGGCACAACGTGAAGTCGTACCGTTCGGTCACCAGCGCGTGCGGGACACCGAGGATGGCCGCGGCCATGCTGGCCGACATGTTGTAGTCGCTGACCACCAGGTCGGGGCGGTGCTCCTGGTAGAGCGCGAGGTAGTGCAGGATGCGCTCTCCGTTGACGAAAGCGGGGGCGAGGTAGCCGCCGATGTACCCCTCCCAGTCCATCCGGCGGCCGAGGTTGCTCTTGGTGGCGTAGTTCACCTGGGTCCTGGCGAGGTCCACCACCTCCACACCGGCCTGCGCGAAGAGCGGGGCGAAGGTCGCCTGCAGCGATGCGAGGAGGACCGTCAGCTCGGTCCCGGGTTGCTGGGCCAGCATTTCGCGGGCCAGCGACAGCGTCCGCATGTTGTGTCCGGAGCCGGTCGCGTTGGGGGCAAGGAGGATCTTCACAGGTGTTTCCCTTCCAGGATTCCGGACGTGGTCCCGCCCGCTTCAACGCTGCTCACGACCACGGCGCCGTCCGTGACGACAGCCCGGTCCCCGAGGTGGCAGGGGCCCACGAGCGTGACGTCGTCTCCGATGCGGACGTGTGCGCCGATCGACACGGCCCCCGACTGCCAGGGAAGGGAACGGCGTGCGAGGTCGTGACCGCTGGACAGGATCTGGACCCGGGCGCCGAGCGCCGAGTGGTCCCCGATCCGAATCCCCCCGCCCGCCTCCAGGATCGCCAGGTCCCCGATTCGGACGCCGTCACCGATGCGGATGCCACCGTCGGGGGAGGGGCCGTCGGCGCGTCCCAGCGCGATCAGCCCGGAGCCGATGACCACCCCGGTCCCGCCGGAGAACTCCGCGTTCAGCAGTGCGGCGGCGCCCATGGTCCAGCCGGTGGGAAGAGACGGCGGGCCGTTGTCGGCGCGTGCCCGTACGAGGGACAGGACGGGGCTGATGTCGGGGAGTCCGTCCTCCACGACCTGCCGGAGACGCAGGATCCGCGCGGGCGAGCCCACCACGATCGCGTCGGCCGGTACATCGGCGGTGACGTGGGCGCCCGCGGCGACCACGGCGCCGTCGCCGATGTGGACTCCGGGTTCGATGACGCTGCGGGCGGCGATCCACGCACCGCGGCCGATGGTGGTCGGCGGTCCGTCCGCCGCGCCGATCCGGGCCAGAGAGGCGACGAGGGTGCTCGCTCCGATGCGGGTCCGGTCGACGCGGCTGCGGAAGCCGACGAACACCCCCGGCCCGATGGTGCTCTCTGCGACCTCGGCACCGTGCCGCACCCAGCTCCCGGCGGCCACGTCGGAGGTGCTCGTGCGGGAGCCGGCTTCCAGCAGCGCGGGAGGCGTCTCCAGCGCCAGGTTCCGTGGTTCGGGGGCGGAGGAGTCAGGCACCGGCCAGCTCCATGACGTAGCGGCCGTAACTGGACGAGCTGGACAGCTCGATTCCGTTGAGGGCCAGTTGGTCCCGGTCGATGAAGCCCATCCGGAAGGCGACTTCCTCAAGGCAGGAGATGCGGATGCCCTGGCGCTTCTCCAGGAGCTGGACGAACGTCGCCGCCTCCAGCAGGCTGTCGTGCGTTCCGGTGTCGAACCAGGCCGAGCCACGGCCCAGGTTGACGAGCCGGGCCCGCTTCTCCTGGACGAACGTGAGGTTGAGGTCGGTGATCTCCAGCTCGCCCCGGTCCGAAGGAGTGAGGCCGGCCGCCCGGTCTATGGCCTCGTTGTCGTACATGTACAGGCCCGTGACCGCCAGGTTGGACCGGGGGTGGGCAGGCTTCTCCTCCAGCGAGACGATGTTGCTGCCCGCGTCCAGCTCGGCCACGCCGTACCGCTCGGGGTCGCTGACCGGATATCCGAAGAGGGTGCAGCCGTCGAGCCGTTCGGCCTCGGCGCGGAGCATGTCGGGGAAGCGGTGGCCGTAGAAGATGTTGTCGCCGAGCACCAGGCAGAGCGTCTCCTCGCCGACGAACTCGCGGCCGATCAACAGCGCCTGGGCAAGCCCCTTGGGTTCGTCCTGGACCGCGTACTCCAACGTGATGCCGAGTTTGCTCCCGTCTCCCAGGAGCTCCCGGTAGACGTCCAGGTGGTTCGGCGTGGAGATGATGAGGATCTCCCGGATATCCGCCTGCATGAGCACGGCGAGCGGATAGTAGATCATGGGTTTGTCGTAGACCGGGAGCAGCTGTTTGGAATGGACACTGGTCAGCGGACGCAGACGGGTTCCTGACCCGCCGGCGAGAATGATGCCGCGCATGCTGGTTCCTCTATTCTGGGATTCGCTGTGCTTGGCTTGTGTGTGCGGGCGAATCGTTCCGGAGCGGGTGGATCAGGCCGTTCGCTGCAGCAGGGACTGCCACCAGGAACGGTTTTTCTGGTACCAGGCGATGGTCCGCTCGATTCCCTCTTCGAAGCCGATCTGCGGTTCGTACCCCAGGGTGCGGAGCTTTCCGTCGTCGATGGAGTAGCGGCGATCATGGCCCTTGCGGTCGGCGACCGGGCGTACGGAGTCCCAGTCCGCCCCGAATGCCTTCAACAGCACCTCGGTGAGCTCCCTGTTGGAGAGTTCGCGTCCACCGCCGATGTTGTAGACCTCGCCGGGGGCGCCCTGTTCGAGGACCAGTTGGATTCCTCGGCAGTGGTCGTCGACGTGCAGCCAGTCCCGTACGTTCAGCCCGTCTCCGTAGAGCGGGACCTTGCCGCCCTCCATCAGGGAGGTGACGAACAGCGGGATGACCTTCTCGGGGAACTGGTAGGGGCCGTAGTTGTTGCTGCACCGGGTGATGCTCACATTCAGACCGTGGGTCTGCGCGTAGGAGCGGACGACAAGATCCGATGCTGCTTTGGAGGCGGCGTAGGGGGAGTTGGGAAGGAGCGGCCACTCCTCGGTCCAGGACCCTGCGGCGATGGAGCCGTAGACCTCGTCGGTGGAAACATGAACGAAACGAGAGACCCCGGTGTGGAGCGCGGCCTGCAGAAGGCTGTGTGTGCCGAGGACGTTCGTCGTGATGAATTCCGCGGAGTCACCGATGGAGCGGTCCACATGGGATTCGGCGGCGAAATGCACCACCGCGTCAACCGACGCCATCAGTTCGCGGACCAGCGTCACCTCGTTGATGTCGCCCTGGACGAACCGCAGCCTGTCGTCGTCGTATACGGGGGACAGATTGGCCAGATTGCCGGCGTAGGTGAGTTTGTCGAGAACGGTGACGCGCGAAACGCCCGCACCGAGCTTTCCTTCCAGCAGGCGGCGTACGTAGTTGCTGCCGATGAACCCGGCGCCGCCGGTAACCAGAACGTGCATGAGCGGACTCCCTGCTCTGTGGTCGCTGACGCGGACCTCATGACAACAGGTGCACCTTCCAATTCCGTACCCTCCGCATACCCGGCTGCCGTGGAGGTCCGGCCCCGGGTACGAGGGCCTGGCATGGTGGGCCGGGTCCGAACGAGCGGGGCGGGCCGGCGGAATCCACCCGTCCGGGAATCGGGTCCACCGACCGGTTGAACTAAACCAACTGGTTGATGTATGAATGGGGAGCCGTCACGCCAAAGCGCGATGACCATGCTCGTGGCATGTGCGCGTCGATACGGAGTTCCTTCCGGGAATCCCTCCCGAGAACGCTTCGGCGTGCCCGTTCAGCGCGGGATCTGCGTTCGTTCTAGTAATTCACGTCAGCGCACCAAGTCCTGGCAGGAGAATCTCGATGAATGACGCACAACGTTTGCTCATGGCACGCCGTAAGGCCCTTGGGGTAGGTGCCGCCCTGGGTTCCGGAACCATTCTCTCCGCGCTCTCCGCTCCCCCGGCGGTGGCGGCGGAGAAGACAGTCCTGCGGAGCCACGCGGGATTTCCGGCAATGCCCCGCTCGGTGCTCAACTTCTTTCTCGCGTCCCAACGTGCCGACGCGGGCGCCTGGGCCGAGAGTTTCGCCGTCGACGGCCTCTTCTTCGACCCGGTGGGCACGGAACCGCTCAGGGGCAGGGAAGCGATACGCCGCCACATCGCGTCCGTGCTCCCGGAATTCCGTCCCTTCCTGGGAATCACTCCGGTCGAGGCCCATACGGTCGCCGGTTCCGTCGCGGTGTCCTGGCGGGCGGCCGCTGTCACGAAGTCCAACCGGCCCGTCAACTGGTCAGGGATCAACATCTACGACCTTGACGGCCATGGGTTGATCAAGGTGGCCCGCGCCTATTTCAGCCAGGCCGTCTTCCAGGCTCAGCTCGATCCGGATGCGGCCTGAGAACCGACCGGATCACCGGCCGGCGTCCGGCGGACGCGCACGGCCGCACGAGAACGCCCGGGATCGCGGTCGTGCCGCACCGGGCGTGGAAGGGCTCGGTAGCCGATGACGAGAAACAAACCGGAATTCAGTGTGCTTCTGGGAAGCGATTTCGCCGGAAAGTCCTCGGCGCTGGCCGAGCTGCGGGCTGCCGAGCCCGGATGGCTCGTCATCTCAAGCGACGCGGAGTTCCTCGGACCACAGCACTCCGTGGTCGGTGATCTGAGGAACCTGACCGGCCAGGTGCTGTCCTCGGCCGATTCCGCGTACACGCCGGAATTCCTCACAGGACTCCTCCAGATGGCCGTGCTGCATCTCAAGGACGAGGTGATGCGGGCCGATTCGGGCACTCCCGTGCTGGTTGATTCGTACTACTACAAGATCCTGGCCAAGTGCCGGCTCGCCGGCGTGCGGGACAACCCCATGTTCACGTGGTGGCGTTCTTTTCCGCAGCCCCGCCGCATCGTCCACCTGGAGGTTTCCGGGGACAGCGCATGGCGGCGGTGCCGTGAGGGGGCCGACCTCAATCCTCTGGAGTACTACGGCCGTCGGCCGGCCCGTGCGGGGTTCGACCTCTATCAGCGTGATCTGCGCAGGCTGATGCGGGAGGAGACGCGCGACGTCCCGCTCGCCCGCATCGCGGAGTGCGCCACCCCGGCCGAGACCGCCCAGAACATACGAGAGGTGCTGGCCCATGAACTCGTCGGAGAACCGCTCAGGCCCTGAGCACAACAGCCGTTACCGCGAACGGGTTTTCAGCGAACGGGCGCGGCTGCGGGCCGCGTGCGCCGATCCCGCCCGCGCCCAGCAGCAGGTGCTGGAGGACCTGGTGCGGTTCAACGCGGACACCGCATTCGGGAAGGCCCACGGGTTCGCGGGGATTCGTACGCTGGGGGACTTCCGCAAGGCCGTCCCCCTGCAGGACTACACGGCACACGAGCCGTGGATCGAGCGCGCCGCGGCGGGCGAACAGAACGTGCTCACCGCGGACCAGCCGCGCGTGTACTTCACGAGCAGCGGCACCACCGGCGCGCACAAGAAGATCCCGGTGACCGCCCGCTTCATGGAGACCACCTTCTTCCCCTTCTACTACGCGGCCTGGGCGCCGCTGATCGAGCACTTCCCGGACGTGCTGGAGCGGCCCGACGCGGTGCTCAACCTGAAGCACGACCCCCTGCCCGCCCCACCGGTGACCGCCTCCGGCCGCCCCCATGCCGGCGCCAGCCAGGTCGACTTCGGGGTGCAGTTCGGCGAGCCGCTGTCCGCGGAGCCGGGGACGCGCGCCCCGTGGTCCACGCTGCCGGTGCCCGTCGCCGCGGACCAGCACATGGAGAAGACGTATCTGCGGTTGCGGATGGCGGTGGAGAGCGATGTGCGGCTCGTCATCGGAATCAACCCGGCCATGGTCGCCGCACTGCCTCACCAGCTGCGCCTGTGGTGGGACCGGATCGTCAAGGACGTGGCGGACGGAACGCTGGACGGCCAGGCCTTCGGCCGTCCCAATCCGGTGCGGGCCCGGGAACTCGACCGGCTCGCCCGCCGCTCGGACCCGGTCCGGCCGGCGCATGTCTGGCCGAACATGCGCGCGCTGTTCTGCTGGACCACCGGCCTCGCCACGCTCTACCTTCCGCGCCTGCGCGAGGAGTACGGGACAGGGGTCACCGCCCTGCCCGCCCCCGTGGCGGCATCCGAGGGACCGGTCGCCGTGGCCCTGGACCGGCACCCGAGAGCGGGCACCGTGGTGGTCACCTCGTCCGTCCACGAGTTCGTCGACGCCGAGGAGGACCTGGGCCCCTCCACCCCCACCCTGGGGATGCGGGAACTGGAGGCCGGGCGCGACTACCACGTCGTGTTCAGCCACATCGGTGGCCTCTACCGCTACGCGGTCGGCGACGTGGTCCGGGTGCTGGACCGGGTGGACGGTGTTCCCCGGGTGGAGTACGCGGGCCGCAGCGCCCGCTCGGACGCGGCCGGCGAGCGGCTGCGGGACGCTCAGGTGATCAGGGCCCTGGGGGCGACGGCGGCTGCCGCCGGCCTGGAACTGCGCAACGCCGCATGCCGGGTGGAGGAGCCGGCCGGCAGCGGGCCGCCGGCCTACCGGTTCGCGCTGGCGTCCTGGACGGCCTGGTCCGCGGAGGAGACCCGGGTCTTCACCGAGCGGCTCGATGCCGCTCTGGGAAGGGAGTCCGCCGGGTACCGCACGGCCCGCAGCGAGGGGCGGCTGGGCCCTGCCGCGTCGGTGACGCTCGACGCCGACGCCTTCCAGCGCGACTGGCACGAGACCGTGGCCGGCGGCGTCCGCCCCACCCAGGTCAAGGACCGGCTCTTTCGACAGGACCCCGCGCTGTGGCAGCGGCTGACCGCCCACGCGCCGACCCCAGGACGGGACGCATGACCGAACTGCTTGACGCTGTCGAACGCACCGCACTGCTGACCGCCGCTCTGAGGGCGGCCGAGACCCGGCGCGAGGACCGCATATACGAGGACCCTTTCGCCGGCGCCTTATGCGGCGAGATCGGCGACGAACTCCTGGCCGAGGTGCGCGCCGCGACCTTCCCGACGCAGGGCCCCCGGACTCTGCCGAGTACCCCCGACTACAACGCGATCCGTACCCGGTACTTCGACGACTACCTCCAACAGGCCGCGCGGGAACCCGGAATGAACCAGATAGTGGTGGCGCCCGCCGGCATGGACTCCCGTGCCTACCGTCTCGACTGGCACCGGCATACCCGTTACTTCGAGGTCGACCGGCCGGCCGTACTCGCCTATAAGCAGAGTCGGCTCGCGGGAGTCGCCCCGCGGGTGGACCACCGCACCGCGGCCGTGGACCTCACGTCACCGGACTGGGAAGAGGGACTGCTCGCGGTGGGATACGACCCCGGGCTGCCCTCGACCTGGCTCCTCGAAGGACTGCTCTACTACATTCCGGAGGCGGACGGGCACCGCATCCTGGAACGGGTGGCCGCGTTCTCCGCACCCGACAGCCGTATCGCCGCCGATGTCGTCAACGCCGCGGCACTGACTCTGCCCACCATGCGCGGCCTGCTGGACGTCTTCGCGGGCTGGGGCTGCCCCTGGGTGTTCGGGACGGACGAGCCGGAATCCCTTTTCGACCGGTACGGCTTCAGCGTCCGGGCGATCCAGCCCGGCGAGTCGGGGGCGGACTTCGGGCGCTGGCCCGACCCGGTGCCGCCCCGGGACGAGACGAATGTGCGCAGGGTGTTCTTCGTCGACGGCAGGCGGCGCTGACATGGCCGCGGTGATCGTGGCCGGGGGCAGTGTCGCGGGACTCTGCGCGGCGCTGGCCCTCGCCCGGCCCGGTGCGGACGTCCTGGTGCTGGAGAGCTCGCCGCCGCCGCCCGAGGGGCCGGTGACCGAGGCGGCGCCGCGGTGGCTCCGTCCGGCGGTGCCGCAGGCACAGCACTCGCACACGCTGACCTCGCTCGGGATGCGGGTCCTGCGCGAGCGGGCACCGCTGGTGCTCGAAGCGCTGATGGCTGAGGGCGCGGTGCGGTTCGACCTGCTGCGGTCAATGCCGTCAGGAGTCACCGACCGGACACCGGAGGCGGCCGACGGCGACCTGGTGGCCCTCGGCTGCCGTCGCACCGTGCTTGAACTGGTGCTGTACCGGTTCGTACGAGCCCTGCCGGGGGTCCGGATACGGCACGGGGTGAAGGTCGCGGGGCTGTTGACGGACCCGGAGCGCGGGGCCGTCCAGGGCGTGACCGCGGTCGGCGGTGAGCGGATCCCGGGCGACATCGTGGTGGACGCGACCGGCCGCCGGGCCGAAGGCCGCAGGTGGCTCGCCGCGGCCGGAGTGCCCCTCGGCGAGGACCGGACCGCCCCGTCGGGCCTGGCCGGCTTCAGCCGCTTCTACCGCATCAGCGGTCGGGGGCCGGATGCGGACCTTCCCGGACCGCTCAACCGGGGTCACGCCGCGGGCGACATCTTCGAGCGGTACGCGGGAGTCCTGCATCCCGGTGATCGCGGGACCTTCGCTGTCGCGCTCGGCGTTCTGCCCGGGTACCGGAAACTGGGCCGGCTGTCGCAGGCCCCGGTGTTCACTGCCGTCGCCCGCGCCACTGCGGGCCTCGGGGGCTGGCTCGCAGACGGTGTCAGCGAGCCCATCTCGCCCGTGTACGCGATGACCAGCCCGCCCAACGCGCTGCGCGCCACCGCCACCCGGGCACCGGTGGCCGGCCTCTTTCCCGTCGGGGACGCGGCATGCGTCACCAACCCGCTCTTCGGCCGCGGGATGTCGCTCGCCCTGGACCACGCCTTCCGCCTGGCCGACCTGCTGTCCGCCCGCCCTGTGGTCGATCGGGCCCAGGCGGTTGCGGCGGCCCGGCTGGCGCGGGACACCTTCGAGCCGTGGTTCGACCATGCGGTGGCCGGCGACCGGGACCGCATCGCCCGCTGGGGCGGTGCGCGGGCCGCCGTACCGCCGCCCCACACGCCGTCGATGCGGGCGGTGGCGACCGCGGCGGCCACCGACGGGCATGTGTGGCGCGGGCTCACCCGGATGCTCATGGGCCTGAGTACGCCGGCCGAGGTGTTCGGGGACGAGGCTTTCGGGCTGCGGGTCTCCAGGGCCGCCGAGGGCGGTCGGCGACAGGCCGGCCCACCGATGCGCACCTGCCTCGCCCCGGCTGCCGCGGCCGCGACAGGAGACCGGCCATGACCGCACCGGCAGTCACCCGCGCGGCGGAGCCGGCCCCGGGCGCCGCGCGTTCCGGGCGGCCCCGGGTGCTGATCGCGCCGATCACCGTCACCCCCTCCAAGCCACTGACCCCGTCCCATCTCAAGGGCCTGCTGTGGGCCGACGTGATGTACCGGGCCACCGGCCTGCTCGCGGACACCACCTTCCGCTACAGCCACACCACCTACCACCTCACCGAACAGACCCTGGGCTTCTGGGAGTTCCTGGACCGCACCGAGGCCGGACGCGACTACGCGGACCTCGGCGAGGAGGAGATCGGCGCGCTCTACGTCCGCTACCGGGCGGCGGACGAGCGGGTCCCTGCCGCAGCTCTGCGTCCGTACACCGACGCCGTCGAGGAGGACGGCTGGGTGCATCCCGCGGCCCGCCGCGTCCTGGACCTGTGGAGCGGGCACTACGCCCGGCTCGGCATGCACGATCCCGGCCTCGTCCGCCATCAGCCGCCCCGCCTCGGCCAGGAGGAGATGCTCGCCCGGCTGGAATCCCTCGGTATGTGCCTGCAGCAGCGGGAGCTCGGCGGCCCCTGCTACCTGGACCTGACGGAGTCCGGCCTGCCACTGAGACAGATCGTCACCGCCGACGGACGCCCCAACTACCTCGCGTGCGCCCTGCGCGAGCTCATCCCGCTCGCTTCGCACAACGATGAGGTGGTGCTGCTCTACGACCGCGAGCTGGACGCCGACTACCAGCTCCTGGAGCGGGTCCTCTCGGCCTGCGGACCGGTCGTCCGCAGGGTCCCGGTCGGGCGGGTGCCCATCGACGGACGCATCCGGTCCGCACGCCACGGCGACTGGCGCGGCCTGGACGCCGCGACCCTGCTGGACACGGCGGCGACGGACCACGGCCCGGCAGCGACACGGCTGGGGATGCGGCTGTACTTCATCGCGACCCTCGGCCCCGGGCAGCAGCAGTCCTTCCGCCCCGATCTGTTGCGCCAGTGCCTCAACCGGGCCGAGCGGCTGCTGGCGTCCCACCGCCCCGAAGCCGCCGAGGAGCTGGCCGCGCGGATTGGCGGACACCGGCGCGAGCACCTCTACGCCGATCCCTACAGGCTGACGTCCGGTCTCCTCGCCAGACACCGGCCGGCTCCCTCTGACGACCTGCTCAAGGCGGTGTTCCTGTGACCCTCACCCAACAGCGGCTGCACGAAGAAGCACTGGGACGGCTCCGAGCCGGCCGGCCCGACCTCGCCGCGGCACATGCGGGCGCCGACGGAGCCTCGCTGCTCGCCCTGCGGGAGGCAGTGGCGGCCTCCGGCGCCGACGAGGACGCGGTGCAGGCGGTGGTGGTGCTGCGTGCCTGTGACCTCGACACCTGGATAGCGGAAACCTGTCTCTTCGCGCTGGCCCTGGCGGAGGAACCCGCGGCGGCCTGGCGCAGGTCGTTCACCCGCACCGTCTTTCTCGCCGGGAACCCCCGCAACCTGGCCGGCCGGTTCGCCTTCGACCACGTCGCCGCCGACGGCTCCGCCGCGTGGTGCGCACCGGCACCGGCTGCCGCGACCGTGGGGCTGCGCCGCCTGCTGAAGACCTTCAGCGCCTCCGCTCCGCTTGAGGTCCGGCCACCACGGACCATCAGGATTCCCGGGCGTCCCGAAGGCCGGGGCACCTCGGGGGTCTCCCGTGACCTGTATGTCTCCACGGCCGGTATACGTCTTCCGCAGGCGCTCGTGCACCTCGGCCATTTACTGGTCGAGGCGGTCATGGACGGACTGATCGGTCCCGGCGACCGGCTGACCCTGCGCTGTGTGACACGGGTGACCGGTGTCGCCGCCCCGCTCTCGAAACTGCGTGTCGACTTCGACCCCACCCACCCCAGCCAACTCCGGGCGTTCGCCGGGCTGAGCGAGGAGATCCCCTGTGCCCATGCCTGACCACCTCCCTGCCACGCACCCCGCCCCGTCGTTCCTGCCGGTCCGCCTCGGCATCCACGGTTCGCCCGGACTGGCGAGGCGCATCGTCGCCCAGGCAGGCCTGAGGGACGAGGACGTGCACTGGGTGCCGTACGACGTTTCCGCGCCGTTCCGTGAACTGAGCGCGGGCGAGGCCGACGTCATGGTCATCAAGTACGAGGTGAGAGAGCCCGGTCTCGCCGTCAGCCGGCCGGTGCTCCACGACGGGCGTGCCGCGATCGTCGGAGCCCACCACCCGCTGGCCCGGCGCGCGTCGGTGTCGCTCGACGAACTCGCCGACTACGACGGCTTCCGCTGCCCCGGCTCCTTCCCCGGCTACGTCTGGGACCGGGTGGTGCCGCCGCACACTCCGTCCGGTCGGCCCATCCGGCGTATCCACCCCATGACCACGGTGGACGGAATGGCCGCTGTGCTCGCCCGCACCGACGCCGTGCACATCTCCTTCCAGTCGCTCGACGCCCTCGTCCCACCGGGTATCGCGGTCGTGCCGGTACACGACATGCCACCGGCCCCGGTGGCCCTGTGCTGGCTGCGGAACGCCGGGCTCCCCCCTCATGCGGCGCGGTTCGTCGCAGCCGCCGAGGCCGGGGCCCTTCCGTGCTGAGCCGCCCGGGGCGTGTCCCGGTGGTGCTGTTGCACGCCCTCTCGATGAACGCGTCGATGTGGGACGCACAGCGCGCGGCGCTGGAGGAACGCGGCCACCGGGTGCTCGCCCCCCACCAGCGCGGCTTCGGCGGGGCGCCGCTGGGGGTGGAGCCGCCGTCGCTCGACGTGGTCGCCGACGACGTGGCGCGCCTGCTCGATGACCACGGGATCCGCAGGGCCGCGATCGTCGGCTCGTCGATGGGCGGGTACGTCGCGATGGCCTTCCTGCGGCGCCACCCCGGCCGCGCTCTCGGCCTGGGGCTGTTGTCCTGCCGGGCGACGGCGGACGACGACCGGGCACGCGCCGACCGCGAGAGGTTCGCCTCCGGCATGGAGGAGGCGCAGACCGCCCGGCAGCTGATCGAGGCCACCACCCCGATGCTGGTCGGCAGCACCACCCGGACACAGCGCCCCGGCGTGCTCGCACGGGTGCGGGCGCTCGCCGCCGAGGCGGACCCCCCGTCCCTGGCCTGGGCCCAGCGGGCCATCGCGGCCCGCGTCGACTCCGCGGACGTGCTGCGGTTCACCCGGGTGCCCGCGGTGGTCGTCGCCGGCGCGCAGGATCCGCTCGTCTCCCCCCAGGAGTCGCTCGACACGGCCCGGCTCCTCCCCGGCGGCGAGCTCGTCACCGTTCCCGGGACGGGCCACCTCCAGCCGGTGGAAAGCCCCGGCCCGGTCACGGACATCCTCATCGCACTGCTCGACAGGCTCGACACAGCGGAACGAAGGGAAGCCGACGCGTGCTGACCCAAGATCACTCCTCCTGGGGCCTCAGCGCCTCCACCGGACTCGGCTTCACGCACGAGGCGATAGTCGACGCTCACTTCCTGGCCTGCGCCGAGCACTATCAGGCGGTTCTCGACCAGGTGGGCATCAGATCCGGCTGGCATGTCCTGGACGCCGGCTGCGGAAGCGGCGCCTTCCTGCCCCGGCTGTCCGAGCTGGTGGGCGCCGAGGGCCGCATATCGGGCATCGACCTCGCCCCGGAGAACGCCGCACTCGCGGCGGAGCGGATGCGCGCCTGCCGGCCCGGGACCCACCCGGACATCCAGCAGGGCGACATCCTCGGCCTTCCGTACGAGGACGACACCTTCGACGCCGTCTGGTGCGCCAACACCACGCAGTACTTGGACGACGAGGAGATCGTCCGGGCATTGGCGGAGCTGCGCCGGGTGGTGCGGCCCGGCGGACTCGTCGCGGTGAAGGACCTGGACGCCGGCCTGATCACCGCGCGGCCGGCGGATCCGTTTCTGTTCACCGACTTCTTCCGCGCGGCCGCGGCGACCCCTGGCTACGCGCGCCAGCTGCTGCGCACGCGCGAGCTCTACCAGTGGCTGGACCGCGCGGGCCTCGAAGAGGTACGCCAGCAGACGGTGCTGATCGAGCACCGAGCGCCGTTGCGGCCCGCGGCAGCGGAGTTCTACGGACTCGCGTGCGCCCGGATCGCCCAGCAGGCGTCGGACCTGGGCCTCGGAGAGCAGTGGACGGCATTCATCGACCAGGACGACCCCGCGCATCCGCTGCGCTCGCGGCACGGCTACATCAGCGAGGGCAACACCCTGGCCGTCGGCACCGTCCCGGGGAAGGCTCGGCAGGCCTGACGGGGCCCGAACGCGCCACACCCCCTGAACCAGTTGCCCGGATCAGGGGGTGTGAGAAGCGGTAGCGGTGGGATTTGAACCCACGGTGACGGGTTACGCCACACTCGCTTTCGAGGCGAGCTCCTTCGGCCGCTCGGACACGCTACCGAGAGAGAGCTTAGACCATCCCGGCCGTCCGTCGAAATCCGATTCCCGGTGGCACCGCCCCCGGGCGGGGACGCCAGGTCAGCGGTGGCGGAAGAAGGCGGTGAGACGGGCCGCGCAGTCGGCCTCCAGCACTCCGGGGATCACCTCGGGGCGGTGGTTGAGCCGGCGGTCGCGGACGACGTCCCAGAGCGAGCCGGCCGCGCCCGCCTTCTCGTCCCGGGCCCCGTAGACGACCCGGGCCACCCGGGACTGCACCAGGGCGCCCGCGCACATGGTGCAGGGCTCCAGCGTGACCACCAGGGTGCATCCGGACAGCCGCCATTCGCCGAGCGCGGCGGCGGCCCGGCGCAGCGCGAGGATCTCGGCGTGGGCGGTCGGGTCGCCGGTCGCCTCGCGTTCGTTGTGTCCCGCGGCGAGCCGCGCGCCGTCCGGGCCGAGGACGACGGCGCCGACCGGCACATCGCCGGCCGCCGCCGCCCGGTCGGCCTCGTCCAGGGCACGGCGCATGGCCGCCCGCCACGGGTCCCGGACGGGATCGTGGGGTGCGTCGGGCGGTCGGGGCGGGTCCTGCGGGTGCGGTGCTTCGGTCACCCGCGGACCTTAACGGACGGTCTCCAGGACCTCGGCCGCTCCCAGCGCGTCCGCGATCTCCGCCAGTGCGTCCGTACGCAGCATCAGCAGCTCGGCCTCGGGGAGCCCGAGGTCGGACAGGAGCCCGGTGTCACCGAGCGGGCCTGCCGGTACGGCGTCGATTCCGTCGTCGTCATCGGTGTGGTCGGTGTGGTCGGCGTCGTTGTCGTTGTCGTTGTCGGGGGCGTTGTCCGGCTCGCCGTCCTCGGTACCGTCGAGGCCGACGAGCTCTTCGAGAGCGGCGATGGAGTCCTCGGCCCCGGGTTCGCGGCCGAGCAGTTCATCGGTGAGCAGGATCTCCCCGTACGAGGAGCGGGTGGCGGCGGAGGCGTTCGAGACGTAGATACGCGGGTCCTCCTCACCGTCCACCCGGATGACGCCGAACCAGGCGTCCTCCTGCTCGATGAACACGAGCACCGTGTCCTCGTCCACCGAGGCTTCACGGGCCAGATCAGTCAGATCGGACAGGGTCTCCACGTCGTCGAGATCCGTGTCGCTCGCTTCCCACCCGTCTTCGGTGCGCGCGAGCAGTGCGGCGAAGTACACCGTGACTCTCCCACTGGTCTAGGGGCCTCTCGGCCGGATCAGGCCGGGCTCGCGGGGGCCAGGGCGTGTTCTGAAGTCCCGCCCGCCGCGTGACGCCTGGCACGGGTATCTGACCCCGCTCCCCGATCCGAACGAAAGACCCTAGGTGTGTCGGTCCGACGGGAGGGCAGTCGGTGGTCCGGCTGCCCTGCGTCCCGCCCATCGGAATCGTGGCAGAAACGAGGGCCTCGCGAGAGCAGTTCGGACGTTGCGTCGGCCATCAGTTCTGTCCGGGGCGGCCACCAGGGGGTTCTTCCGCAGGCCGGACGGCTACCAGCGAAACGTCCGCATCCGCATGGCCTGGCGCATTCGGGCGGCCTTGACCCGCCGGGGCTGGACCCGGTCGCGCAGCGCCTTGGCCTCGTGAAGCTCGCGGAGGAACTGGGCGCGGCGCCTGCGGCGCTGCGCGTCGGTCTCCTGCGCGTCGGTCTCCCGGGTGTCCCCCGTGTCCTGGGTGTCCCGTGCGTCACGCGCATCCCCGAGGCCGGGAGGGTCCGCCCCGTCCCGCTTGCGCTGTGCCCCGTCCGGCATCGGCTCATCACCCCAAGGCTGGGTCCGTATGTCCCCACCTTCCCCCCGAACGTGTGGTTGATGCCAGCGCACGGGTACGGGAGGCGCGGCTACTGTGGGTCCCATGCGGATCCACGTCGTCGACCACCCGCTGGTCGCGCACAAACTCACCACCCTGCGCGACAAGCGCACCGACTCCCCGACCTTCCGGCGCCTCGCCGACGAGCTGGTCACCCTGCTCGCGTACGAGGCCACCCGCGATGTGCGCACCGAGCAGGTCGACATCGAGACCCCGGTGACACCCACCACCGGAGTGAAGCTCTCGTACCCCCGGCCCCTGGTCGTGCCGATCCTGCGGGCCGGCCTCGGCATGCTCGACGGCATGGTGCGGCTGCTGCCGACCGCGGAGGTGGGCTTCCTGGGGATGATCCGTGACGAGGAGACGCTCCAGGCGTCCACGTACGCGTCCCGGATGCCCGAGGACCTCTCGGGACGCCAGGTGTACGTCCTGGACCCGATGCTGGCCACCGGCGGCACCCTGGTCGCGGCCATCCGGGAGCTGATCAAGCGCGGTGCGGACGACGTCACCGCCGTCGTGCTGCTCGCCGCGCCCGAGGGCGTCGAGGTGATGGAGCGCGAGCTGGCGGGTACGCCGGTCACCGTGGTCACCGCCTCGGTCGACGAGCGCCTCAACGAGAACGGCTACATCGTGCCGGGCCTGGGCGACGCGGGTGACCGGATGTACGGCACCGCCGACTAGGTCCTGTCGGCGCGGCCCCCCCGCCCGTCCCTCAGCAGGAGGACGGTGCGGGGGAGGGCTTGAGCAGGGCCGTCAGGGCGGTGGAGGCCGCCCGGGGCGTGCTGAACGCCTTGAACTTCGTACCGATGATCAGATCGACGTCCGCGGTCTTGCGGGCGTCGGTCTTCGTCGCGGCCCCCGGCAGCTGCGTGCCGAGCACCGGGAAGGTGCCGTTGACCGCGGTGGGGGCGCCCAGCAGTATGCCGGTCCCGGCGACCTTCTTGTCGTACGCGGCCGGGGCGTTGCCGACCTTGCCGATCGCGAACCCGCGCTTCTTCAGCTCGTCGGCCGCCGCCTTCGCGAGCCCGCCGCGCGGGGTCGCGTTGTAGACGTTCACCTTGATCTTCGCGGGCTTCGGCAGCGCCACGGCGTGCGCGGACGGCTCGGCGGACGGGCAGTCCGCCTTGCGGTCGGCCGCGCTGGCCGTCTTGTCGCCGCCCGTGAAGACGTCGATGAGCTGCAGCGTGCCCCATCCGGCCACGCCCAGCGCGGCCACGGAGGCGACGGTCGCGAGGACCAGTTTGGTGCGGCGGCGGGGGCGCCGCATGCGCGGGTACTTGTCACCCGTGATGCGGTACTTTCCGCCCATGCCTGGGGGAGTGAGCATGCTCATGGGCGCAGCGTAGTGCGACCCGGTGATGATGCCTACTAAATGATCAATGGATCGCACCCGTCCGAGTGGGAATGCACCCGAACGAACCCCGGACGGCGGGGGAGTGTGTGGTGTCTCAGCCGAGTTCGAGTACGCGGGCGTGCAGTACCTGACGCTGCTGGAGCGCGGCCCGGACCGCGCGGTGCAGCCCGTCCTCCAGGTAGAGGTCGCCCTGCCACTTCACGACGTGCGCGAACAGATCGCCGTAGAAGGTGGAGTCCTCGGCGAGGAGGGTTTCGAGATCCAGCTGGCCCTTGGTGGTCACGAGCTGGTCGAGGCGGACCGGGCGCGGCGCGACGTCCGCCCACTGCCGGGTGCTTTCCCGGCCGTGGTCGGGATAAGGCTGCCCATTTCCGATGCGCTTGAAGATCACACGGAAAGCCTACCGGCCTGGACCCTCCGGGCGCAGCCATGGGACCGGACTGCACCGCCGGCCGCAAGGGCATATAAGCGGCTATACCGGAATTCCGTGAGCCGGGCCGCCGCGCTCATCTGCCCTTCGCGGCGGCCTTCGCTGCCTTGGCGGCCTGTTTGGCCTCCTGCTTGTACGCCCGGACCTCGGCGAGCGACTCGGGGCCGGTGATGTCGGCGACCGAGCGGTGCGAGCCGTCCTCCCCGTACGGTCCCGCCGCCTCGCGCCAGCCCGGTGGCCGGACGCCGAACTGCTTGCCCAGCAGCGCCAGGAAGATCTGCGACTTCTGGGTGCCGTACCCGGGCAGCGCGTTCAGCCGCTTCCGCAGCTCGGCCCCGGTGGCGGCGTCGTCCCACACCGCGCTCGCCGCACCGTCGTACTGCGCCACCAGGTACTGGCACAGCTGCTGCACCCGCTTGGCCATGGAGCCCGGGTAGCGGTGCAACGCGGGTTTGGCGGTGAACAGCTCGATGAACGCCTCGGGGTCGTACGTCGCGATCTCATGGGCGTCCAGATCGTCCCCGCCCATCCGCTGCGCCAGGGCGTACGGGCCGGAGAAGGCCCACTCCATCGGCACCTGCTGGTCCAGCAGCATGCCCACGAGGGCGGCGAGCGGACTGCGCGCGAGGAACTCGTCCGCCTCCGGCTGCTGGGCGATCCGGAGGGTGATGTCTCGTCCGTTGTCGCTCTTGGTCATGGCCCGATCATCGCGAGAGCGGGGTGCGACGGCCAGCACCACCACCGTGGGCGGAGCGGTTCGCCGCCGATTGCAGCCGTTTGCCGCCGTTTCTCCGTCCGTTCTCGTCACCGCGCCCCTCGGTGGGCCCGCCCGGCCACTGTGCCGCCGGGGGCAGGAGCGTGGCATCGGCACCGGCACGGGAAGCCGCCGGTCACCCGCCGAGCCGGTCCGCGCGTCCGTGCAGGTAGCGGGATTCGGGAAGGCTCAGGGTGGCGGCGGCCGCCGCGCGATAGGCGGCGCGGGCGCCCGCCGGGTCGCCGGCCCGTTCGAGCAGGTGGGCGCGGACGGCGTCCAGCCGGTGGTTGCCCGCGAGCCGGTCCCGGAGCGCGTCGGCCTCGGCCAGTCCGGCCCGCGGCCCGTGCACCATCGCGACGGCGACGGCCCGGCCCAGTTCGGCCATCGGCTCGGGGGTGAGGCGGACGAGGACGTCGTACAGCGCGAGGATCTGCGGCCAGTCGGTGTCCTCGGCGCGGGGTGCCTCGTCGTGCAGTGCCGCGATGGCCGCCTGCACCTGGTAGGGGCCGGCCGGGCCCTCGCGCAGCGCTTCCTCGACAAGGGCGATGCCCTCGGTGACGGCCGCGCGGTCCCAGCGGGTGCGGTCCTGCTCGTCGAGCGGGACCAGCTCACCGTCCGGCCCGGTGCGCGCGGCGCTCCGTGCCTCGGTCAGCAGCATCAGTGCCAGGAGCCCCGCCACCGCGCCGTCCCGGGGCAGCAGCCGGCGCACGGAGCGGGTCAGCCGGATCGCTTCCCGCGCCAGTTCGGCGCGGTGCAGAGCGCGCCCGGAGGTCGCGGTGTAGCCCTCGTTGAAGATCAGGTAGAGCACCTGGAGCACGGCCCCGAGCCGCCCGTCACGGTCGGCCGGGCCCGGCTGGACGAAGGCCGCGCCCCGGACCCTCCGCTTCGCCCGGCTGATCCGCTGGGCCATCGTCGCCTCGGGGACGAGATGGGCGCGGGCGATCTCGGCGGTGGTGAGCCCGCCGACCGCCCGCAGTGTCAGCGCGATCTGCGCGGCCGGGGCCAGCTCCGGATGGCAGCACAGGAAGAGCAGGGTGAGGGTGTCGTCGTCGGACGGCGCCCGGCTGCCGCCCGGCGCGGTCTCGTCGGGCGGCGGCGCGGTGAACGCGTCCCGGGGCGTGAGCGCGGCCGCCGTCTCCTCGCGCGCCCGCCGGGCCTCGTCGCTGCGCAGCCGGTCCACCAGCCGCCGGGAGGCCACCCGGATCAGCCAGCCGCGCGGGTTGTCCGGCACCCCCTGCTCCGGCCACTGCCGGGCCGCGGCGAGCAGTGCCTCCTGCACCGCGTCCTCGGCCGGGTCGAAGTGCCCGTACCGGCGCACCAGCGCGCCGAGGACCTGCGGCGCGTGCAGCCGCAGCAGGTCCTCGACCTCGCTCGTACGTCTCACACATCGCCTCCGAGGTCGTCGATCGGCCGGATGACCACCGCGCTGTCGGGTGAACCGGCGGGCACCGGGCACCGCGCGACGCGTGCGGCGATCTCGGTGACCCGTTCCAGGCTCTCGCAGTCGAGCACCCAGTACCCGGCGAGCACCTCCTTGGTCTCCCCGTACGGACCGTCGGTGATCACCGGACGGCCGTCCTCGCCCGCCCGGACGAACCGGGTCCTGGCCGGTTCGGTCAGGCCGTTGGCGTCGATGAGCTCACCGCTCTCGGCGAGATCGTCGTTGACCGAGCCCATGAACGTGAACATGGCCCGCACGTCCTTCTCGCTCCAGGCCGGTACCCCGTCGCTCGCGTTGCCGCGCATCGCCTCGTAGCCGGCCTGCGAGCCCTGCACCATCACCAGGTACTTCATGGTTCCGCTCCCTGTGTCCCGCCGCCCCGCGTGGGCGGCTTTCACAGGGGACGTCGGAACCGCCGGACGGTCCTCGACACCGCGCCGGAGATTTCTCGCGAGAATCCGAAAGGCTCCCGGAACAGCCCACACGGCGCCCGCCGTCCCGGCCCGGCGAGCACCGTCACACGAAGACGACCACGACCGCGATCAGCACGGCGAGCAGTCCGAGGGTGCACCCGACCACGCAGCCGGCCTGGTTCGTCCGTTCGGTGATGCGGCTCCGCCAGCCCGGGGACTCCTGAGGAGCCGACGGGGAAACCGGTGCGGGGGTGAGCGGGGACAGGGGCGGTTGCGGGGTCCGTGGTGCCTGGTACGGCGACGTGGTCCGGGTGGCCGTGTCCCGCAGGAGCTGCTGCCACAGGGCGGGCGGAAGATCGGGTGCGACGCCGCTGGGAGGGTCGGTGATGCTCTGCCGGAGCCAGCTGCCCGCGCTGAGGTCGCGGTCCCGGCTCATGCGGTGCAGCAGCTCCTGGAGATCGAGCAGATAGCGCCCGTCCCGGGCCAGCGGAGCGACCGCCCAGCTGAACAGCCTGGCCGACTGTGCGGCCAGGGACATCCGCGTGACGGCCTCCGAGCCCGGCCTGTTCGGTGTGAAGTACAGGCCGTGGCGGAGCACTTCCCCGCACAGCTCGTGGCGCATCGGCTCCGGTCGCGTCGAAGTCCGGCCGACGCTCCCCAGCTCGTTCAGCAGCAGCTCCAGGGGCGCCTGCGGCAGCCCCTCGGAGCGTAGTTCGGCCAGCAGCCGCTCGTCGGAGACGCCGCGCAGGCGTTCCGCGAGCGCATCGTGTCCGGCGGTGTCGCCGCGCCGGAGGCCGTGGAGAGCCTCGCGGAGCGGCGTTTCGCGGGCGGCCGGTGCGGGTGTGTAGCCGCCCGGGAGACGCGGATACCCGGATACGGGCGGCTCGGCGTGGTGCGGGGGCGGCGCCGTGGCCGGGTGCGGGGTCTGGGCCGAGTGCGTCGGTGGCGTGCCGGGGGGCGGCGGAGCGAAGGGTTCCGGCAGCGGCTCGGGGCGTTCGGCCGGGGCGGTGGCGGCGCGCTCCGCCCAGGGGGTCGCCGGGCGTCCGGGCGGTGTCCGCGAGTCGTACTCCGCCTCGGGGGCGCGGGGCAGCGGTCCTTCCGCGGTGTAGTCCGGTTCCGGGGCGCGAGAACGTTCCGGTTCGGGGACGCGGTCCGGCCGATCCGGTCGTTCCGGTTCCGGGATGCGTTCCGGCCGTTCCCGTCGTTCCGGTTCCGGGATGCGTTCCGGCCGTTCCCGTCGTTGCGGTTCCGGGGTGCGGTCCGGCCGTTCCGGTTCCGGTTCCGGGGCTCGGGAGGGCTTCCGGTAGCGGTCCGTCTCCTCCGGCGAGAGGGCGGGCTCCGGGAAGCGGCCCGGTTCCTCCGGGGCGGGGTCCGCCTCCCGGCCGAGGCGGGGAGAGGCGGCGGTGCGCGCGCCGCGGCGGTGCTCGGGGAACAGGATCTCCTGGAGCCGGGCGCGCCGCCGCTGCCGGCCCAGTGCCGCGCCGTCCCTGAGCAGTTCGGTCAGCTGAGGCACCCCCGGGGCGGCGGCCGGGTGGGCGAGGAGGTGGTCCACCAGCCGGGCGGCCGCCGCGTGTTCGAACGTCGCCTCGCCCGCCATCCGCCCGGTGACCCGGGCCAGCGGACCGGAGCCGCCCGCGTCCGGCTCCCAGCGCGACACGCACATCAGGCGCAGCTGGTGGGTGTCGGAGGTGTCGTAGGTGGCGAACGTCCAGTCCTGGCCCAGCCAGGAACCGAACAGCCGGTACAGCCCCAGGTACACCAGCGGCACCTCGGCCGGGTCGAGCCCGCCGCCCGGGTCCACCTCGTTCGTCAGGAGCGACACCCGCTGCTCCGGATCGCGCAGCCACTCCGCGGCGACCAGGACCAGCGTGCTCCGTACGCTCGCCAGCTGGTTCGTCATGCCGGGCAGCCGCTGGGACACCAGAGGTGTGAGCTGGGAGAACGCCACCGGTTTCCGCTCTCCGGAGGCCTGTTCCGCGGACTCCCGGGTGCTGCCCCAGCCGCCGTGCGCGAGACCGAGGCAGTTCTCGGTGCCCAGGGTCCGCGCGTCACCGATCAGGGCGTGGCTGACCGTGCTGGGCCGGCCGCCCCGGTCCGTGGTGGGCCAGCGGCGGACGAGCATGATCCGGCCGTCGGCCGTCCGGGTGCGCACGACGCTCGGATACGGGGCCGCCGTGCCGGACACCCACAGCAACGGACCCAGTTCCCGGCCCAGTTCGTCGGCGAGCTCGGCCGGGCACGAGTAGGCGACGGCCTTCATGCCGGTGCCCTGGCGGCCCTGGTTGCCCTCCCAGCGGAAGACCGCCTGGTGCACCGGGCCCGGCTCTTCGCCGCGCCGCCGGGGCCGCTGCCCGCCCGGTCCGCGCGATCCGGCCGGGTCCCGGTGAGCGGGCCTCCGGTCCTGGAAGTCGCTCACATCGTTTCCTCTCTCGGGGAATCACTCGCTTCCGACAGCGGCACCGCTTCCAGCGCGGGCGCCTTTCCCACCGCGAACGCCTCCGCGCCGCCGGGCACTTCGATCAGTCCGTGCATCGCGAGCAGCGACAGCAGCGGTTCCAGCACCCGGCGCGGCCCCGTCCCGGCCGGGTAGTGGCCCTCGGCCTCCTGGCCACCGGTGGCGGAGGAGATGTGCAGGGTGCACCGGCGGATCGTGTCGAACGGGCGCAGCCACGCCTGCCCGGCGAGCCGGCGCAGCAGCGCGTAGACGTCCCCGCTCTCCTCGCGGGTCAGCGCGGGGTCGAGCGCGGTGGGCGGGGCCTCGCCCAGCCAGCGGTCGACGGGCGGCTGGAAGCGCAGCAGATCGGCCTTGCCGAGCACCATCGCGGCCGCCACGTCCAGGTACGGGCCGTTCTTCGGCAGCCGGTCCAGGACGGTGGCGAAGGCGAGATCGCCGTCCCGGTTCACCTCAAGGCCCAAGTGCTGCCTGGCGTGGTCCAGTTGCGGCAGCGGGAGCGCGAGCGCCGGGTCGACGACGAAGACCATGGCGTCGACCCCGAGCAGGAAGCGGAGCGCGGAGTCGGTCCGTACGAGGTCCTCGCCGCCCAGGTCGAAGAAGGCGACCGGCCGCACCCGCCCCTGCGCGTCGGTGATCAGCAGGGACTCCACGAAGCGGGCGAAGCCGTCCAGGCCGACGCCGCTGGTGTGGTCGAGGACCTGGCCGTCGCGCAGCGGCTGGACCCGTTCCCGTACGAACCGCGCGTGCTGCGCCGGGTTGACGGACTGCCACTGGAGGCCGAACGGCTCAAGGCCGCCGTCGGTGATCGCCGCGATCATCTGGGTCAGCAGATGGCTCTTGCCGGTGGAGGACTGGCCGACCATCGCGATGGTCAGCGGCTTTCCGTACGTCAGATAGGGCACCGGGATGAAGTGTTCGGGGAAGTCCGGATCGGCCGTGCACTTCTGGACGGCGCCGCGCATGATGTCCTGGCGCCGCAGCGGGTTGGCGATGCCCGAGGGGTTGAGCGGCTGGTACTGCATCCTGCTGTCGGTGACGAACAGCGAGCCGAGGTCGAGCCGGATGTTCTCCAGGCAGTACGGGCAGACGACCTCGCCAGCCCCCGCCCCGTCCCGCTCGTCGTCCGGTTCGGCGGCGGGCGCCTGCCGTTTCAGGCGCAGCGTCTGCTCGAACGCCTCCCGGTGGGGGCGCGATTCGTCGGCGGGCGCGTCGAGCGCGAGGCGCCGGGACGCGCCGGGTTCCAGCAGGTCGAGCAGGGCGGCGGGCGTCGGCCGGTCGCGGGCGATCGGGGCGAAGGCGCCCCGCAGCGTCTCGGCCAGCACCCGGTGCGAGGCGAGGTCGGCGGGTGCCCGGTCCGCGGGCCCCGGCCGTCCGGTGACCAGCTGGTAGAGCACCTGGGCGGCGCTCCACACCCCGTCGCGCGGGTCGGTCAGCCCCTCCGCCCGGCGCTGTTCGGGCGAGCAGTAGGGCGTCCGGCCCCACCGGGTCCTCGGCCGTCCGGCGCGGACCACCGCCTCCAGCCCCCAGAGCTGGAGCGAGGTGCCGTCCCACAGCACGGTGGCCGGCGAGATACCGAGGGGCACCAGGCCCTGGCCGTCCAGCAGGGACATGGCCCGCATCAGTCCGTGGGCGAGGGGGCGCAGATCGGTCGCGGACATCACGTGCGTGCGGGCGGCGGGGAGGCCGCGCGGCGGCTCGTACAGCAGGTACGGCTCCGGCGTGTCCAGCTCGTGGCCGATGATCCTGGGGAAGAGCGACTTGTCCGGCGGTTCGCGGAAGGTCCGGTACAGCCGCAGGGCGGTGCCCGTCTCCCTGTCCAGCAGGGCGCGCGCCGCCGGGTTCTTGGCGTCGGCGGGGGCCAGCCACACCTGGACGCAGCTCTGGCTCTCGTCGTCGAGGATGCCGCTGCGGATCCGCTGGGGCAGCTGCGGATCGCGGCGGGACTCGCGCGGGGCCAGGCGGGCGGGCGTAGTGCGGCGCCCGCCCTCGGGCGTGTTGAACGAGAGCGTGGTCCGCCGCGGGCTCCCCGGCTCCGCCAGGTGTGGGTGAGAGGTGCTGGTCACCAGCGGTCGCCGTCCTTCTCCTCGTACTCCAGCCAGTCGCCCGCGGGGTTCCGGGGGCTCTGGTAGGGCCGGACGTTCTCCACCACGCCCATGCGCAGCGGGGTGAGCCGGATGAGGCCGGCGTAGCGGCCCGACGAGGTCCACAGCACGTCCTGCGGATGCGGTGAGCCGATGGCCCGCCAGGCCGTCTCGACCTCGCCCCGGACGGCCTGCGGTGCGAAGCGGATCCATACCGCGGCCTCGGGGTCGCGGCTGAGCAGTGTCCCCTGCTCGGGCGAGGACAGCTGCACCACGGCCCGCCGGTCGGTCTCGGCGCCGACCAGTTCGGCGACCCCGTGCGGATCGGTGCCCAGCAGGTTCGCGGAGCTGGTGCGGGCGCGGTGGCCGGCGGCGAACGGCGGCGGCGCCAGTACCCCGTTGCGCCGGAGGTGGTGGCGGGCGGAGGAGAGCAGCCTGCGCACCCGCTCCTGCGTGTTGTGGACGGCGTGGGTGCCGGCCTGGCCGCGTTCCACGGCGCCCCAGTACGGGGTCATCGCGACTGTCGCGGCGTCGTTGAGGTCGTCGGTCAGGGTGGCGACCAGCTCGGAGCCGCCCTCCCCGGTCTCGCGGTCCAGCCAGCGCGGGGTCGCGGCCGTGCGGTCCTGCCACGGGTCGGCGGGCATGGCGGCGGCGTCCGGGCCGCCCGCCGGCTCTTCCCAGGAGGGCTCTTCCCAGGACGGCTCGTCCTGCCAGGTGTACGCGTTCGCCCAGTCGGCGTTCTCGTCTTCGGGCGCGGCGAACGCGTCGCCCTCCAGGGCCGACGAGCTGTCCAGCCAGTCCCGCACGGCCGGCGGACCGGACGGGGACCCCGCGTGCGCCGGGGCCTGCCCGGGGGCGGATACCGCCTCGGCGTCCGCGGCGGCCGCCGTGGCCCGCAGCATCCCGGCCACGGACCGTGCCGCGTCCGCGCAGTACAGCCGCTCCTCGGCCGCCCAGTGCTCACGGACCACGTCGGCCAGCAGCCCGTCGAGCCCGTCCAGGGCCCGGCGCAGCGCGGTCGCCCCCTGGCCCGCGGCCCAGTAGGCGGCCGCCGCGTCCCAGAGTCTGCGGGCCGTCTCCACCGCGAGGACGGCCCCCACCAGCAGCCCGGCGGTGGACAGCCAGAGCGGCGGGTCCGTGAGGTACGCGATGACCAGCCCGGCGGCGGCGCCGCAGAGCGCCCCGGCCCGGGGGCCGGCCGAGCGGTGGGCGGCGGGCTCGTCGCGGAGCCGGGACGCGCCGAGCCCCGCCACGCCGAAGAACACCGCCGGAACGATGACCGCGAGCAGCGCGAGGGGCCACTGCCACAGCGCGCCGAGCGCCCCCGCCACGGCCGCCAGGGCGGTCGCCGCCGGACCGGTGACGAATTCGGGCAGCGGTCCGCCACGGCTCCCGGACCGCCGGGCCACGGCCTGCGCGGAGTGGTCGGCCAGCTTCGGCAGCAGCGCGGAGCCGGGGACCGGTTCCACCTGCCCGGCCAGCCCGGTGAATCGCTGGGCCACCGCGCGCAGGGGCAGCTTCTGGCCCATCAGCTTCGCTGCGAACTCCCGCAGCCCCTCGCCGATCCGCTCGCCCACCCCCTCGGCGGACGGCACCCGCAGTCCGAGGGCCGAGAGCCGGGCCGCCGCCTCCGCGGCCGAGGGCGCGGTGCCGGAACCGCCGTCGCTGTGCAGGGCGTTGGTGACGAGCTCCCGGTACTGGTCGAGCGCCTCGCGGGCCTGGTCGAGATCCGCCTCGAACGCCTCCCGGTGCGAGGCCCGCAGCAGCCCGGTCAGCGCCCGCAGTTCGGACAGGGTGCCCCGGGCCTGGTCCAGGGCCCGCGCGCACGTGCCGTACGCGCTGTCCGCCATCCCGCCGGGCTCCCGGTGCCGCTGGTCGCGGCCCGGCCTGCCCGTGGCGAGCCCCCGCAGCGGCTCCGGCAGATCGGCGCCGGACCACGCGGCGAGCGGCAGCTCCGTACCCGGCTCGGTATCCTCGCCCGCGAACCGCCGCAGCGCGTCGCGCCAGGCCCTGTCCCGTACGTCCGGGGGCAGGTCCTGCTCCAGCAGCCGCACCCCGGGCGTCCCGACGGCCTCCGGCAGCGAGCCGAGGTCTTCGAGCACCCGCAGGAAGACGTCCGGGACCGACAGCAGGTCCACCAGGACGGCCAGGGCGTCCGGGTCGTCGGGCGCGGGCTGCTCCAGCGCGGTGCGGGCGGAGCGCAGGTCCCCCGCCCACAGCAGGGCGACGCCGGAGGACCGCAGTATCGAGGGCCGGTCCAGCCGCCGGTCCGGCTGGAACGCCTCGTCCTCGCCGGCGTACGAACCGGGCGCGCTGCCCACCAGCAGGACCAGCATCCTGACCTCGCCCACGGCGCGGTAGGCGGTGAGCAGCTCGTACTGGCGCTGGTGGTCGAGCAGTCCGGCCGGGGTGTCGACCACCAGGAACAGCGGATCGTCGGGCTCCGGCAGCCCGGCGAGGCCCAGCTGCCGGGCGACCTTGGCCCGCAGCGGTTCGGCGGCGTCGAGTGCGGCGGCGCCGCTGCGCAGGTCCAGGTGGATGACCGTGGCGACGTCCTCGTGTGTGATCACTCCGCGTCACCGTCCAGGAACCCGCGCCGGTAGCGGTCACCGTCGTCGTCGTGGTCCCGGTGTGTGCTCCGGCCGGGGGAGTCCTTGTCCCAGGGGGCCGGCCTGTCGGCGCGGTCCTGCGGCGTGGCGCGCCAGGAGCCGCCGCCGGACCCCTCGTCGTCCGGGTCCTCCGCCAGCGGATCGTACGGCGCGCGGTCCCGGTGGGCCTCGCGCTCCGGCCGTGCGGAGGGCTCGGGCTCGGGGTACGGCTCGCGTGTCTCGTACGCGTCGCGCTCGCGCCGGGTGTCGCGTTCCGGTTCCACGTAGGTGTCGCGGGGACGGTACGCGCCGCCACCGCCACCACCACCGCCGTCGCCCTTGGCAGCCGCGTAGACGCCGGAGGCACCCGGCGAGGTGCCCCAGTCGTCGTCATCGGCGACCGGGCGCCGGGGCTCCGGGAACTCCTTGCGGGCCCGGGGCTTCGGCGTACCGCCGCGCACGTGCTCCAGCAGGGTCCGCAGGGTCGGCTGCACCGCGCGCTGGTCCCCGAACTCGGCGTCCAGCGCGGCCGGCAGCGTCTCCGCCCAGAACTCCCACAGCGGCCGGACCCAGCCCTCGACCCGCTCGCCGCCCCGCTCCCGGCGCTCGGCCAGCAGCTCCAGCTGGCGCGGGGCGATCTTCTCGACCAGCTCGACGAAGAGCGGATGCGGATCGCTGCCGGTCCTGGCCAGCCCCAGCGGCTGGGTGCCCATCAGCCCCTGGCAGTAGTCCTCGACGGTCCGCTCGTCGTCGAGCACGGTCCATCGCTCGTACGCCCGCAGCAGCTCCGCCCAGCTCGACACCCCGCCCGGGAAGTCACCGAGCCGGAGCCGCACCCCGGGCACGCTCGGGCCCGTCTCCGGGAACAGCCGCAGCCGCACCCGTTCCGGCGACGCGGAGTCGCCGGACACGACGTCCACCTGGCCGTTCCACATGCAGCACAGCAACCGGTGCAGGATCGTGCGGCGGTCCTCCTCGCAGCTCACCATCCAGCTGTCGCCGTAACCGAGCCGCTGACGCCAGCGCAGCACGTCCTGGGCCTGCTCGGACTCCTTCGCCCTGGCCCACTGCCGCAGCACCTTGCGGGCCTCCGGCACCTGGGTGAGGCTCATCTCGCTGCGGAACAGGACAACCGTGATCGAGTCGCTCTCCACGCCCCGGTAGTCCACGGAGTTCTTCGCGTCCGGCGGCAGCCGCAGCGTCTTGCCGAGGTACTCCCTGACCTCGTCCACGGCCTGCACCCGGGGGTGGGTGACCAGGACCCTCAGCGGTCCGGTCCCCTCCGGGGTGAAGCCCACCGGCAGCAGCCCGGTGAGTTTCCGGCCGAACAGGTCGAGGGCCTCCTTGCTGACCTGGTCCGTGGCGTCCGCGTCACCCGCGGCGGCGGCCAGCAGGGTGCCCATCGGGGGCAACAGCGGCCGCTCCTCCAGCTGTTCGCCGCTCTCCGCGAACAGCCGGGTGATCCGGCCCTCCAACTGCGCCTTGACGACGGAGACGGCTCTCTCCGGGCTGCGCCGGCTCAGCGTGTGCACCTGGCGCCAGGTGTCGCCGTCGATCATCTTGAGCAGCAGCGCGGCCTCGTCGTCGTGCTCCCGCAGCCCCTCCCGGCGGATCAGCCGGGTGACCAGGTCCTCGTAGAAGTGGTTGAGGGTGCGCTGCGGCGGCAGCAGGTACGAGATGCCGGTGCGGTCCTCGTACAGTTCGTGGCCCTTGCGCTCCGATTCCTTGCGCTCCTGGTCGGAGTGTTTGCGGAAGGCGTTCACCAGGCGGCCCAGATCGGTGCCCGCGGTGTCCGCGTGGGGCTGCCAGCGCTGCTGCTGCTCGCGCCAGGCCTCGTGCCAGACGGTGCGGCTGCGCCACTGGTACCACCTGTCCTGCGCCCGGAGCGCGTCCTGCACGTCGTCGTCGCCCCAGCGGGCCGGGGACATCCCCGCCAGCCGGCCCCTGATCCGGGGGTTCTTGGGCGGCTGCTCCGTCACCCCCTGCGGGCGCGGGGGTGCGCCGGCCCGGCTGTTGAGCATGCCCAGGAAGCCGAGCCGGGCGATCCGCTCGTCGCTGCCGGGGACGCCCCGCACGACGCGTTCGGCCAGGAACGGGTCCACGGTCTGGAGGAGTTTGTCGATGGCGGGGCGCGGCGAGAACCGGTCGGCCATCGAGGCGGCCTGCCGGTCGGCCTTGAACTGGAGGTCGGAGAGCAGCCGCTGCATGTCCGCACTGCGTTCGGCCAGCGCCTGCTCGATGGCCTTGCTGCCGCGCGGCAGCGGATCGGGCTCCGGCACGTCCAACTGCTTCCGCTCCCACAGCTCTTCGAGCTGGGAGTCGGTGAACAGCTGCCGGATCATCGGTACGGCGCTCTCCCGCAGCGTGGCGCGCGGCCGTTCCACCAGGTCCGTGACCGCCCTGCGCAGCAGCCGGCCGGCCACCAGATCGGCCAGCTGGTCCATCGGCGCGGTCATCGAGGCCACCAGGCTGGTGGAGACGCCCTGTCTGCCGATCCCGGTCGGGGACACGGCGCTGCGCTGCACCCCCCGGTTGATGAAGCTCGCGGCGAACGTCTGGAAGTCGTCGTCCGCCGTCGTGGACCTGCCCCGGGAGCGCCCGTCGCCCAGTTCGGTGCCGACCAGCGACATCACCAGGGAGACGATGGAGCGGCGCAGGTCGTCCTGGCGGAGGCCCGCGGTCGGGCTGAACAGGAACGCGGTGGGCAGGATGCCGGTGCGCAGCCGGATCGGTGTCATGCCGGGGTAGCGGATGCCGATCCCGGGGCTGTGGTCCAGGTCGCCGATCTCCTCGCCCTCGGTCGGCGCGTTCTGCCCGTCCACCAGCCGGAACAGGTCGACCAGGGCGCGGGCCGCGTTGAGTTCCGCCTCCCGGCCGCCACCGCCGGACGCGGAGAAGGAGGACGGCATCACGACCAGCGGGTAGATCTTCACCCCGTCGAAACGGCGCAGCTGGAAGGCGTAGTTGATCAGGTGCAGGTAGTCCAGGAAGATCCCGGCGCCGGTGCCCCCGGCCACCGAGAAGGCGACGAACACATCGCAGCCGGTGGCCTTGCCGCCGCCCAGTTCGGCCAGCTCACCGGCGGCCCTGGCGATCGCGTCGATCGCCTGGAGCAGCGGTTCCAGTACCGGGGCGAGGCTGTGCCGGAGCGTGGCGAAGAGCGCCGCCCGGCCGACGGTGGGCAGCTGGCCCGCACCGTTGTGCAGCGGGGTGACCTTCGGTTCGTCGATGCGCGGCGGCAGCCAGTCGGCGACCTCCTCGCGCAGGCTGGCCCGCAGCATCTTGGTCACTTCGGGCGAGCTGTCGAAGTTGGGCAGCAGGTTGTGGGTGGCCCGGGAGGTGCGGGCGTACGCGGCCCGCAGCGACGGATCCACATTGAACTGCGGCAGCCGCTGGAGGTCGGACTCGCTGTAGTCCGCGTACACGAACTGCAGGCAGTCCGGCAGCTGGTAGGGGGCGTGGCCGCCCAGGTGGCTGAGCGCGACACCGTCCGGACCGCAGAGTTCGGCGCGCAGCTTGCGCTCCAGTTCCGCGCCGATCAGACCACCGGTGCCGCCCAGTCCGACGAAGAGCATCGGCTGGAAGATCTTCATGTTTTCCTCCCCGCTTCCGGCCGGTGTGACAGCCGGTTCGTCCTCGGTACGTCCTCGTTGCGTCCATGGGCCCGTGCGCGGGGGGCGGGTTTCCGGCGCACCGGTCCGCCCCCGCGCGTCACAGGTACGTGTCGTCGTAGCTGTTCGGGCCCCCGTCCGCGGGGTTCGGCGCGGACGGGCCCGTGGCCGGGCCGCCCGGCGGGGTGCCGAGGGCCAGGCTCAGGTTGTCCGTGAGCTCGACCCGGCCCTGGACGGGCAGCCTGGTGCGCCCGCTGCCGCGCTTGCGCAGTACGGCCCCGCCCTCGGGGCTGCGCTGGACGGCGTACTGGCCGTGGGTGCGCCGCTCGATGCGCGGGCTGCGGTGGGGTTCCACGACGGTGAACTCGTACCACTGCTTGTGCCCGTGACCGGCCGGGTGCTCGCTGAGGACCTCGCCCTCCGGGGAGACGAGCTGCAGCAGCAGGCCGAACGGGTCCCGGCGGCGGCGGCGCTGCCCGCGCCAGGCGATGACCGCCACGGCGACGAGTACCAGCAGCACGGCGCCCGCCATGAACGCCCACCAGTACCTGGCCCAGATCCCCGGCTCCGGCGTCACCCGCACCGACAGCGGGGACTGCACCAGCGTGCGGCGGGAGTCCGTGTCGTCGACGACGGTCAGGGTGCCGCCCAGCGACAGCCCGTCGTCGCCGAGCCGGGCCCCGAAGACGTCCGCGGGGGCGACCTCGACGCTCACCTTCCGGGTCCCGGTCTCGCCGGGCTTCAGCACGATCCGCGCCGGGCCGACCGTGAGCATGTCGCGGCCGATGTCGGCGACGGACAGCCGCAGGGTGTGCGGGGCGTCGCTGGTGTTGTGCACCGACAGGGTGCCCTCGACGGTGGCGCCCGGATGGACGTCGGCGGTGGGCATGGTGAGCCCGGCGACGACCGCCGGTTCGCCCGGCGGAACCTCACCGCTCTCGCTGCGGACGTCGGCTGTGAGCCCGGAGGCGGTCAGGGTGCCGGTCACCTTCAGCGCGCCGTCGGCCTTCGCCGGGACCCGCACGGTCCCGGTGAAGGAGCCGTCGCCCTTCTCCGGGTCGGCTCCCGTGCCGTCGTCGTTGAGCGTGAGCTCCACCGGCTCGAAGCCGTCACCGGTCAGCTCGCTGCGGACCTGGAGGCCCTCGTAGTCGCGCGGGTCCTTGATCTCGTAGCCCTCGCGGGTCTGGAGCCGGATGGCCACCTTCGTCTTCTGCCCGGCCTGCGGGGACGGCGGGTCCATCGCGATGGACCCGCGCAGCTCGCCGTGCCAGAGCACGCTGACGCCGACGGGCAGCGAACGGTGCCCCTCCGGTGCCTCGACCTTCACCTTCCAGACGCCGGGCACCGGGTCGGTGATCTTCAGCGCCTCGACGGTGGAGCCGGACCCCGCCAGCTCGAACTCCGACTTGCGGTAGGTGCCCGTGGTGGGCACCTTGTGGCCGCTCGGGTCGAAGTAGGTCGCCGTCACCTCGGGGTCGCCCTTGTCGACCACGATGCTGCCCACGGTCGCCAGCGGCGAGACGCCGATCTCCAGCGTGGTGGGCGGCCGGTCACTGGGGCCCCGGCTGTAGCGCAGGCAGTGGGCCGCGGCGAAGATCTTCTCCAGCATCGGGCCGACGTCCTTCGCCCCGGAGACCTTGCCGGCCTTCGGGCGGGCGGAGGGCAGTTCGACGCAGCCCTTCTGGTAGCCGCCCGCCGCGATCCGGTCGAGCTGCGCCTTGTCCGGGGCCGAGCCGAAGCCCAGCGGCCAGATCTGGACCTGCTGGGCGGCGGCCTCCTTGAGCGCCGCGGTCAGCTGCCGCTCGCCCTCGGCCGCGCGGTGCGCCTCGCCGCCGTACTTCTCGCTGTCCGTGACGTCCATCCGGCCGTCCGTGAGGAGGAACAGCACCCGGGGGACCGACGGGTCGGTGCCGGTGCTCAGATCGTGCACCCCCTGGCGTATGGCGCTCGGGAAGTCCGTGCCGGTGCCCTCGCTCTTCTTGCGGCTGCGCAGCTTGCCGACGCACGCGCCGATCGACTCGCGCCCCGCCGCGTCCAGTTGGGTGCGCGGGCACACCGGGTCCACCGCCCGCTGGTCACCGGTCTCGGCGGCGGCGAAGCCGAACACGGTGACGTTCGAGGACGCGGAGACGTCACCGATCGCGATCCGCGCGGCGGCGGCCTTCTCCGCCTTCATGTCCGCGGCCGCCAGGCTGGCGGACTCGTCCACGCCGACCGCGTAGTTGACCGCGGCGGAGGCCGGTTCGGACGCGGCCGCCGGCACCGGATCATGACCGGTGGGTGACAACAGGGACGCGAGCACGGCGGCGCCGCCCAGCACGCAGCACACGCCCCGGCGCAGCCGGCCCCTTCCTGTCCGCCGTCCTGCCCTGACTCTTCCCACGGCCGTCCCCTTATTTCAGTCCCTGTGGTTCTGCGTGATGTGCGTCGCGCGGTGGCACGCACCCGGCTGGAGCCCGGTCAGCGTGCGATCAGGCTCCAGCCCATGGCGAGCGCCGCCGCCGGCGCCAGCGTGCCGACGCCCCAGCGGATCGCCCGGTACTTCGCGGCGAGGATCGAGCTGACGTCCACGGCCTGGACGAGCAGCCACCGGGCCGGATCGCGCCCGGCCTCCGCGACCTCCGCGGACAGCCGCACCAGGTCGTAGGGGGCGAGCAGATCGCCGAAGTACGTCACCCCGTGCCCGCTGCGCACCGTGCCGGTACGCGGCATGAGCGCCCGGACCAGCGCGGTCACCGCGATGATCCAGAGCACCCCTGCCGCGACCAGCGCGGCGTCCGCCGGCCCCCGCCAGTCGGGCGCCCCGTGACGTCCGATCAGGAAGGCCGGCAGCGCCAGGGCCCCGGAGAGGAGCACCGCCGCCTTGGAGTCGGCCCGGCCGAGGTCCTCCCGGACCGTGCCGAGCAGCCGTTCGGCGATGCGCTCCCCCGTCCGGTCGTCGCCGTGCGGCCCCCCGCCCTGCACGGTGACGACCGGATCGGGGGAGGTCCGTGCCCCGCCGTCGGCAGTCATCAGTCCTCCTCCGCCCAGGACCATCCGTCTTCCGCGTCCCGGCTGCGGCGGCGCGGAGGCTCCGGTGCCCGGTCCTCGGGTTCCAGCGGGCCGGGCCGCCGTCCTCGCGGAGCGGGCGGCTCCTCCTCCGCCAGCCAGTCGGGGGAGTACGGTTCCGCGTCCCCGGACTCCAGCTCCGGGGGCCGGCGGTGGGCGGGCAGCGAGCCGACCGGCCCCTGCACGGGCCGGCGGCCCCGGTTGAGGAGGGCGAGCGCCTGCGTCTCCAGCTCGTTGGACTGGATCTGGCCGCTGTCGACCATGTCGAAGAGGCGGTCGACGCGCTCCTTCTCGTCCTGCCGGCCCTCCTGGCGGATCTTCTCCAGGAAGTCCTTGGCGGCCTCCGGCTCGGCCGCCAGCATGTAGCTGAGCTGGTCCAGTTCGCCGCCCTGGAGCATGGCCCGGAACTTCTCCTGGTGCACCCGGGTCACCTCGGCGGAGGCGTGCGCCTCCCGGATGTCGTCCATGTGCGTGATGGTCCGGTCGTCCATCCGCATCCTGACGTACAGCCGCACCCGCAGGCCCAGGTCGGAGCCCAGATCGTCCCAGCGCCCGCCGGCGCAGTGGCCGGTGATGGCGCGGTTGGCCTGCTCGGCCTCGGCCACCCGGAAGTCGGACGACACCTCGCGCAGCCGCTCCAGGATCGGGGCGGTGAGCCGTTCGGCGACATCGGTGACCACCTCGGTGGCGGCCAGGTGCGGATCGGTCACGGTCCAGTGGATGTCGATCTCGACCTTGAAGAACGCGGCGCCGCCCTTGGCGGGCAGCTCCATCTTCAGCTTCGTCCCGTAGGTGCCGAGCGCGATCTCGCACACGGTGTGCGGCCGGGCCAGCGGCCGTTTGTCGAAGTGCTCGATCCCGGAGGCGGTGGCCACGCTGTAGCCGCCCTTCCGGTAGAACAGCACCGATGCGGTGCGGGCACTCGTCTGCCGGAACACTCCGCTGGGCGTGTACTCCCGCAGCAGCGGGCCCGCCGGTGCCGGGCCGCCCTTCTTCTCAGCCATTCCTCTCCTCCTCGCCCGTCCGGCCCCGCGGCGGCGCGGCGAGCCACCACAGCTCGCGCGCCTGGGTGTCGGGGAGCCGGTTCTCGGGGTCGTTCATCATCCGGCGCAGCAGCCAGTCCAGCCGCCGCCTGTCCTGCTCCCCGGCCATGAGCTCGGGCAGCAGTGCCGCCAGTCCCGGCCGTGCCCGTTCGGAGCCGTTCTCGCGGAAGGCCGAGCGCAGCAGGGACTCCAGGGCGTCCATCGCCACGTCGCTCGACCGCGCGGTGTTCAGGGCGGTCCACATCAAGTCGGCCATCGGGCGGACCAGTTCGGGGCGCGAGGCGGCGAGGGCGAGCGCCAGCGGCCGGTCGCCCCGGTCCCGGAGGTCCCCGAGCGGGGAACCGGCGGCGTCGAACAGCACCTCGTCGACCGAGGTGAGCATCAGCCGGACGGACGTCACCAGACCGAGGTCCTGGTACGTCACCAGCTTGTGGCGGGTCCAGTCGGTCATCCGCCGCAGCACCCGGGCCCCGTCCGGGAGCGCCAGCAGCCGCACGACGTTGAGCGAGGCGACCGCCATCTGCTCGCCCTCGTCCCGGACCCCGATGCGGGCCAGGGCGTCCAGGGTGTCGTCCGTGGTGGCCGCGGCGTTGCCGTACCCGAGGGCCATCGCCGCGGACCAGCGCAGCGAATCCGGCCCGTGCCTGACCCAGTCGTCGACGAGCCTGCGGACCGCCTTGCGGTGCGAGGCGTGCCCGGCCGCCTGGTCCATCATGGTGGCCGCGAAGAACCTGCGGCGCGCGGTGGACGCCTCGGCCAGCGGCCGGACCAGCTCCGCGTAACCGTGGTCGAAGTCCTGCACGCACAGCTCCCCGGCGGCGACCGCCGCGCGCATCCACACCTGCGGCCGGGGGTCGTCCGCCAGCAGCCGCAGCCAGCGCACGATCGGTGCGCGGGCCGGGAAGTGCCGGTCCCAGACCTCGGTCAGCACCGCGCCGGGCAGGGCGGAACCCCGGTACCGGATCAGCCGGGCCGTCACCTCCGCACCGGCCACCTCCACCTTGCCGTTCTTCAGCCTGGCGCGGGAGAGCGCCAGATCGGAGTCCGGGTCGTCGCAGAACAGCGGCCTGGCCGGGGTGTTGTCCGGATCGCTCTGGACGGACAGCTCCCAGGTCAGCAGATGGGCCGCGGCGGACACGGCACTGTGCGAGGCCCCGCCCAGCACGGCGAGTGCGATACGGAACGCCACCGGGTGGAACAGCGCCGCGGCCCGCCCGGTGGTCCCCTCCGCGTCGTCCGGCAGCGCGGCGAGTGCCCGGTCCACCCCGGCGAACCACTCCTGGGCCTGCTCGGCGGCCAGGCTCCGGCAGCCGGCCAGCAACTCCTCGTAGGAGACGCTCCCCAGCACGTGGCCGGCCAGCAGCGCGGCGTACAGCTCGGCCTCCGCGGGGCGCAGGTCGTCCAGTCCGACCGCCTCGCTCACCGCCTCGCGCTCCGCCAGTTCCTCGGCCCGCGCCAGGAGTTCGGCGGTGGACGGGGTGCCTTCCGCAGCCGCCTCCGCGCGGTCCTCAAGCCGTTCCCGGAGCCGGGTGGTCAGGAGTTCCTGGGTGGGCGCGGGCGGGCAGAGCATCCCGTAGCGGCCGGCCAGCAGCGGGTTCGCGGCGGAGCCGACCGTCACCACGACGACCGCGAAGGACCGGCAGCCGGCCAGGGCCGCGGCCAGCCGGTCGAGGTCGATCTCGTCGGGCGGCAGCACACCGGGCCGGATGAGGGAGAGCTCCAGCAGGTATCCGGTGCCGGGACGCGCCTCCTCGCCGCCCAGGGAGCCGGCCAGCTGCCGCACCCCGCCGTCCGGGTCGACCCGGTGCACCCGGGCGTCGGCCGCGGCCCCGGTGTCCGGGCCGGAGCCCGCATCCGCGTCCGTCACCGCGGAGTTGGTGATGTCGTCGAGCAGCGAGAGCGCCGTACTGGTACGGCCCGTGCCGGGCGCGGCGCCCAGGACCAGCAGCCGCCGCGCGGTGAGCGCGTTGCGCAGCCGCCGGTATCCGTCGGGCGCCACATGGGCCCGGCGGAGCCTGCGCAGTTCCTCCGCGGGCACGGGCCCGCTGCGCATGCCCGCACGACGCGGGTCCAACTGGACATAGGTGTCGCCGATATGGGCGCGGCCGATGTGCGTACGGTCGAAGGTGTGCAGGTCCCGGCCGCTGCTGAACATCTGCCGGGCGTCGCCGTGGGTCCGAGAGGCGGCGGCGAGGCTGGTGGGCCCGCCGTCGCCCTGCTCCTCCGCGAGGGGGTTGCGGGTGTGCTCCCTGAACCGCCCGGCGGCCCGCTCCCGTTCCGACTCCTTCTCGTCCGCGTCGTCGTCGGACTCCCCGTCGCCGGCGTCCTTCGGCTCGTCGGAGGAGGGCTTGCCGTCCTTGCCCTTCTCCTTCTCCCCGCGCTTCTCCCGGTCCCGTTCCCGGTCCCCGCCCTTCTCCTTCTCCCTGTCCCTGTCCCTCTCCTTGCCCCGGCCGCCGTCCCTGTCCCTCTCCTTGCCCCGGCCGCCGTCCCGGTCGGCGGCTTCGGGGGAGGCGCTGTCCGCGGGGCCGTCCGACTGTTCCTCGTCGCTCATGGGTTTCAGCCCTTCCGACGGCCGGCGTCGCCGGTGGTACGGCCGATGTGCACGGGCTGCTGGTAGACGTTGCCGGTGTGCTGGGACATGTCGCCCTGTACGTGGTAGCGAGCACCGGAGTCACCGGAGTCACCGGAGTCACCGGCATCGCCGGAGTCACCGGAGCGGTCTGCGTAAGCCGCGCCGTCCGCAGGGGCCGCGCCGTCCGCGCCGGCTTCCTCGGCCCGGGCATCCGGGCGGGTGCCCGGGGCGGCGGGCATGGCCGGGGCGGCTCGTCCGGGAAGGTGGAACCAGGCGGTGACCGGACCCTCCTTGAGCTCCAGCCGGGCGGCGGAGTAGCGGGCGGGCTCGATGAACTTGCCGCCGCCGCTGACCACGTCCTCGTACAGCGAACCGGAGACGGCCAGCACGAGATCGGCCCGCTCGGCGTCCAGCAACTGCCGGGCGACGGTGGAGTCGGCGAGGCGGCAGGCGAGGTCCACGGCGCGTCCGGCGATGCCCCGGTCGTCGTGCCGGACCGGCCCGACGTGCATGCCCACCCGCAGCCCCAGCGGTACGCGCAGGGCGCGGTTCTCGTCCCGCAGCTTCTCGTGGACCTCCACCATCCACAGGCCGAGCAGCCTGGCGACCGGGACCTGTCCGGAGACCGAGACGAGCACGCCGTCGCCCCGGTCCTCCAGGTGCAGGGAGTCCCGCGCGACCTTGGTGTGGGTGAACGCCGTCTCCAGGACCCGGTAGATGCGGGCGCGCATCCGGGTCTTCTCGATGTCGTCGTACTCGCCGGAACGTCTGGCGTCCACGCTGATCACCAGCTCGTAGCGCGCTTCGGCGACATCCGTCACGTCGTGGTCCACCTCGTGCCCCTGTTCTGGTCGCTGTGCCGTCCCCCATCAGCCTCGGGCCCGGGACGAGGGCCGTCTGTAGTCGTTTACACACGACGGGCGGGGAGTTACTCCTGATGACCGTCCGGATGGCTGTCCGCGTGACCGTCCGCGAGCAGCGCGAGCAGTTCGGGATCGAGGATCTCCACCAGCCGGGTCCCGGTCCGCACGATGCGCTGGTCCCGCAGCAGCCGCAGTGCCTTGGCGACGGCTTCCCGGGTGGCTCCGACGGTGGCGGCCAGCTCGTCCTGGGCCAGGTGGACGACGGTGCCGGTGGGCAGTGGCCGTGGCGCGGACGGCGTGTAGGGGCCGGCGGGTTCGGCCCGGGAGAGTTCGGTGAGCCGCACGGCCAGGCGCTGCAGAACGGTGAGCGAGGCGAGTGCGGACCGCTCCTGGTCGGCGCTGCGGAGCCGGAAGGTGAGCTGACGTATCACCAGTCCGCTGACCCGCGGGTGCTGGGCGAGGAAGCGGCGGAACGCGTCCCCCGGGATGACCTGCGCCGCCGCGGGGCCCAGCGCCCGCACGGTGGCGCTCCGGGGGTGGCTGTCCAACGCGGCCATTTCGCCCAGGAGTTCGCCGGGTCCGCGCAGGCCGAGTATCAGCCGGGGGGCGCCACGGTCCGTAGCCACGGAAACGGTCACCCACCCCTGAAGTATGATCATGACGTGGCCGGACCGGTCCCCCTCCGACAGGAGATGGGTATCGGCCGCGTAGAGCTTGCGGTTGCCGAGGGCCATGACGCTCTCGTGCTCGTGGGCCGTCAGGGCGCGTGCGAACGCCAGATCGTTGCCGAGCAGCCCCATGGCCCCTCCCCCCGCGGCAGGTCCGGACGGCTGATTTTGATAGGCGTTGATGCTCCCAGAGCGCCGTCTTCAAGGGTGTGGTTCACGCCACATCGTGGTTACCGGGCGGTAATCACAGAAGTGCCAGCTGGACGGCGTGGGTGTCGCCACTCTCTGTCGTGTCCCTCTCACTCACCCGGTGGGCCGGGTGTGCGCGACGGGCCCCCGGTGTCCTGCGCTCCCCGTGGACCATGAGGTCAGGGGCCACATACGGGCAGGGCGGGGCTCATTGGTGCGCGAAGGGGCGCGAGAGGCGGACTTGGCGAAAACTCGGGTTTCTGCCGGGAGCGGAGGGTTGGACCCGGTACGAAGAGAGGTCGCCCACGCGCTCCCGGCTCGGGGTCCCGCCCGCCTCGGGGGCGGGTCGGCGCGTCCTCGCCCGCGTTCAGGGGCGGGTGGGTGAGTCCTCGCCCGCGTTCAGGGGTGGGTGGGTGAGTCGCCGGCGTCAGGGGTGGGTGGGTGAGTCGCCCGCGTCAGGGGCGGGGTGGCGCGTCCTCGCCCAGCCGTGCGCGCAGGGTGCCGGCGAACTCCTCGGCCCGCCCCAGCTGCTTGCGCAGGTCGGCGACGCGCTCGGCGGCGGCCTGCTCGAAGTGGCGTACGCGCCCCAGGAGTTCCTCGCGCTCGGCGCCGGCCGGGGGCGGGACCGCGTCGAGGTGATCGGTCGCGTCGAGGAGGTCCCGCATCTGGTCGAGGGTGAAGCCGAGGGGCTTCATCCGGCGGATCACCATCAGGCGGGCGACGTCGGTCTCGGTGTAGAGGCGGAAGCCGCCCCGGGAGCGGGCCGAGGGGATGACCAGGCCGGTCTCCTCGTAGTGCCGGATGGTGCGCAGCGACAGCTCGGTCCGCGCGGCGACCTCGCCGATCTGCATGTGCTCGCTGCTCACGCGGGCGCCTTCCTCGTCTGGCGATCTCTACCGTAACGTTAGAGTAGAGTGTGCGGCTGTCAGGGTTGATCCACCGCTGTCGCCTGTTCATGGTGCGGGACGGGTGCACCCGTAACCAAAAGCCGTTCCGGGACCGACGCCGCCCCCGGAAACACCGGCACTCCACCCCGGCACTCCGTCGGGTCTCCGTACCGGGTCTCCGTACCGCTTCGCACGCCCCTTGCCGTTCCCTTCGCACCCCTTGCCGTTCCGCACGCCCCTTGGTGACTCCGGGCGGGCCCGAGCACGACAGGTTCCGCTTCTCTTGACTTCCTCCGTACTGTCCCCGGCCGCGCGGCTGCGCGGTCTGCGCCGCCCCGAGTGGATGTCGGACCCGAAGGTCTGGCGCACCGAGATCCTGGCCGGACTGGTGGTCGCGCTCGCGTTGATCCCCGAGGCGATCTCGTTCTCCGTCATCGCCGGGGTCGACCCCGCGATCGGCCTGTTCGCGTCCTTCACCATGGCCGTGACGATCTCGGTCGTCGGCGGCCGCCGCGCGATGATCTCCGCCGCGACCGGCGCCGTCGCCCTGGTGATCGCCCCGCTCAACCGGGAGCACGGCTTCGGCTACCTGGTCGCGGCGGTGATCCTGGCCGGCGCCTTCCAGATCGTCCTGGGCGCGCTCGGTATCGCGAAGCTGATGCGGTTCGTGCCCCGCAGCGTGATGGTCGGGTTCGTCAACTCCCTCGCCATCCTCATCTTCACGGCCCAGGTCCCCGAGATGCACGACGTGCCCTGGCCCGTCTATCCGCTGCTCGCCGGCGGCCTCGCCCTGATGGTGTTCTTCCCGAAGGTCACCAGGGTGATCCCGGCGCCGCTCGTGTCCATCGTCATCCTCACCGTGATCACGGTCGCCGCGGGGATCGCGGTGCCGACCGTGGGCGACAAGGGTGAGCTGCCGTCCGCACTGCCCGTACCGGGACTGCCCGATGTGCCCTTCACCCTGGACACGCTGACCACCATCGCCCCCTACGCGCTCGCGATGGCGCTGGTCGGGCTGATGGAGTCGCTGATGACGGCCAAGCTGGTCGACGACATCACCGACACCCACTCCTCCAAGACCCGGGAGTCGGTCGGCCAGGGCATCGCCAACATCGTCACGGGCTTCCTCGGCGGCATGGGCGGTTGCGCCATGATCGGCCAGACGATGATCAACGTGAAGGTCTCCGGCGCCCGCACCCGCCTGTCGACGTTCCTGGCGGGCTCGTTCCTGATGGTGCTGTGCATCGTCTTCGGCCCGGTCGTCTCCGACATCCCCATGGCCGCGCTGGTCGCCGTCATGGTCATGGTGTCCTTCGCGACCTTCGACTGGCACTCCATCGCCCCGAAGACCCTGAAGCGGATGCCCGCCGGGGAGATCGCCGTCATGGCCGTCACCGTGGCCTGCGTCGTCGCCACCCACAACCTCGCGATCGGCGTCGTCGTCGGCACCGTCACCGCCATGGTCGTCTTCGCCAGGCGCGTCGCCCACCTGGCCGACGTCACCGCCGTCGTCGACCCCGACGGCACCCAGGTCGTCTACTCGGTCACCGGAGAGCTCTTCTTCGCCTCCTCCAACGACCTGGTCACCCGGTTCGCGTACGCCACCGACCCCGACAGGGTCGTCATCGACCTGACGGCCACCCACATCTGGGACGCCTCCTCCGTCGCGGCGCTCGACGCCATCGAGACCAAGTACGCCCAGCGCGGCAAGAGCGTCGAGATCATCGGCCTCAATCCGCCCAGCGCCCTGATCCACGATCGGCTCAGCGGCGAACTCACCGGCGGCCACTGACCCCGCGGGGGCCCGCCGCGCGGCTGGAAAGCGTGCTCGACGCGCCGTCGCGGACCGGCCCGGGGTCGGGGCCCGGACCCGGACGCGAGCCGGACGCGGCCCGGCCCGGTCCGGACCGGCCCCCGACCCGGACCAGGACCGGACCCGACTCAGGACCCGACCAGGACCCGGCGCTCCGTACGACGCCCGGAACGAACGGTACGACGCTCCGCTACCCGGCTGTCGGTGTGCAGCCCGAGCGCAGGGTCAGCAGCGTGATCTCGCTCGGGGCGAAGACCCGGAAGGGCGGGCCCCAGAAGCCGGCGCCCCGGCTGGTGTAGAGCTGGGTGCGCTCCCCGTGCCGGCTCAGGCCGCTCACCACGGGCTGGTCGATCCGGACGAGGAAGTTGAACGGCCAGATCTGACCGCCGTGGGTGTGCCCGGAGATCTGCAGGTCGATGCCGGCGGCGGCGGCCTGCGGGACGAACTTCGGCTGGTGGGCGACGAGCAGGACCGGCTGGTCCGGGTCCGTCCCGGCCAGCGCGCCGAGCAGGTTCGCGCTGTGACCGGCCAGGCCGGAGGACTCCGCGGTCACGTCGTCCACGCCCGCCAGTACCAGGGAGTCCCCGCCGCGCTCCACCACGACATGGCGGTTGTGCAGCGGCTCCCAGCCCAGTTCCGCCATCCGGTCCAGCCAGCCCTGGGCCTCGCTGCCGTACTCGTGGTTCCCGGTGACGTAGACCCTGGCCAGCCGCGACCGGACCGCTCCGAGCGGCGCGGACTGCTCCCGGCGCTGGACCGGGGTGCCGTCGGCGATGTCACCGGCGTGGACCACGACGTCCGCGTCGAGCGCGTTGACCGCCTCGGTCACCCGGGCCGACCAGCCCGCCCGGTCGATCGGCCCGTAGTGCGTATCGGCCAGCACGACGACCCGCGTCCCGTCCAGGCCGCCGCCGAGCCGCGGGACGCGGACGTCCAGCCGCTTCACCCGCGGGACCCGCATGGCCTCGTAGTGGCCCCAGGCCAGCAGCCCGGCCGAGGCCGCGGCGACGGCCACGGAAACGGTCCTGGCCCGGCCGGTGCCGCCGACGCCGAGCCCCATCAGCACGAGGTCCACCAAGCCGCCCAGCACGGACCAGGTGAAGAGCACCCAGATCATCCCGAGACTGGTGTCAGCGATCCGGGCGGCCCGGTCGGAGTGCCGTCGCCCGTGGCCCGCGACCATCAGGAACGGGAACGAGACCATCCAGGCGGCCAGGACGACCGTGCCGGCCAGGAAGACCGGGAACGGCCAGTCCGCCCCGGAGGCGAACAGCGACCACCAGGGCGGCAGACACAGGACGAGCAGGACGAGCAGGACCACCCCCACCCGCCGGACCGAGGAGCGCCGCCGCCGGCTCGCACCCTCGCCGGGGCCGTCGGCACCCGCCCCGGCCTGCGCCCCGTCACCCGCCCGGCGACGCGCCGTGCCCGGCTCCCCGGCCCGGAGCCGGGCGCCGTCCCCGTCACTCTCCGGCCTGTCGGAGTGCGGTCTGTCGGAGTGTGGCGTGCCGGAACGCGGCCTGCGGGAGTCCGGTCTGCCGGAATGCGGCCTGCCGGAGTCCGGCCGAAGGCCCGGCTCGGAGTCGATGGATCCACTGTCTGTCACTGCGTTGCCCCTCACGTCCGCTCCTCCCATCATCCGGCACGCGCCGGCCACCGGGCCAGGGCGGGCCGCTCGCGCTCTGCCCGCCCCTGGCGGACCCCTTCCACCGATAGTTCGCGGCATAGTTCGCGGCGCGAATTGTGAGGATTGTCGATGCTACTCTGGCGGAGTGGACAAGCGTGATAGTGACCGGATCGGGATTGTGGCCGCACTGGTGCGATCGTCGTTCCTGGTGAACTCGGTGTATGCGGAGTCGGGCCGGGAGCACGGATTGACCCCGCAGCAGGGTCAGTTGCTGTGCGTGCTGATGCCGCGGCCGTACGGCATGGGCGAGTTGGGCGCGATGCTGGGCCTGGCCAAGTCGAGCCTCACCGGCCTGGTGGACCGCACCGAGCGCAACGGCCTGGTCCGACGCGAGGCGGACGCGCGGGACACGCGCTCCGTGCGTGTCGCGCTCACCGCCCAAGGTGCCTCGCTGGCAAGGGAGTTCTACGACGGGACCTGCCGAAGGGTCGAGGGGCTGCTCACCGGCCTGGGGCCGGCCGAGCGGGACGTGCTCGCCGGCCTGCTCGCCCGTGTCGTGCTGGACAACGAGGTTCCGGTGGTCTTCGCGGCGCAGGAGGAGCAGGCCCCGGGTGACCGCGAGAGCTGAGGCGGGCGGCTTCGCATTCCATCGAAAAGGATTGCAGTTCGTGTCACGAACTAATATTGTTCGTGACACGAACTGCAATCCCTATTTCCTGTGGAGTGTGCCGTCATGAGTCGTACTGTCGCGGTTATCGGTGGAGGCTACGGAGGCGCTGCGGTCGCCAAGGCGCTGGAGTCCGAGGCGGATGTCGTCCTGATCGATCCCCGGGACGCGTTCGTCAACGCGGCCGCGTCGCTGCGGGCGCTGACCCGGCCCGACTGGGCGGGCAACATGTTCTTCCCCTTCGAGACGCTGCTCACGAGGGGCAAGGTGATACGCGGGCGAGCGGCCTCGGTCGACCGCGGCGGCGTCACCCTGGACTCGGGTGAGCGTGTCGCCGCGGACTACGTGGTGCTGGCCACCGGCTCCAGCTACTCCTACCCCGCCAAGCCCGCCTCCGACTCGATCGGTGAGGCCCTCGGTGACCTGCGGCGCACACACGAGGAACTGCGCGGGGCCGACAGGGTGCTGGTTCTCGGCGCGGGTCCGGTCGGGCTCGAACTGGCCGCGGAGATCAGGGAGGTCTGGCCGGACAAGCGGGTGACCATCACCGACCCGGCCGAGGAGCTGCTCCCCGGCCTTGAGCCGGAGGTGGTCGAGGACCTGCGCGGCCAGCTGGAGGCGTTGGACATCGGCTTGCGTCTCGGGACCGCCCTCAAGACGTCGCCGGGAACCGAGCCGGGCGTGGCCGGGGCCTTCACCGTCACCACCACCGGTGGCGAGGAGATCGCCGCCGACATCTGGTTCCGCGCCTACGGGACGCGCACCAACAGCGACTACCTCGCGGACGGCAGGCTCACCACCCGTACGCCGCAGGGCCAGGTCCCCGTGACCGGACTCCTCAACGTCGAGGGGCACGGGAACGTCTACGCGGTCGGCGACATCACCGACGTCGCGGAGGCCAAGATGGCCGGCTACGCGATGCGGCACGCCGAGGTGGTCGTCAAGAACATCACCGCCCAGCTGAAGGGTGAGCGGCCCACCGCCACGTACCGGCCGCTGCCCTTCCCCACGATCCTGATCCCGCTCGGCACGAAGGGCGGTGTCGGCCAACTGCCTTCTCCCGGCGGACCGGTTGCCGCGGCGCCCGGGATGGTCTCCGAATACAAGGGCGCGGACCTGTTCACCGGCCGCTTCACGGCCCAGTTCGGCCCCACCGCCTGACCGGTCCGGCCCGGGGAGCGGTGCAGGCCGCGTTCAAGCATGCGATGTTCAAATGTCTGATGTTTGTGTACGGTGCCTGCATGAAACGCATCAGCGCACCGCGGCGGGCGGCCAGCCTGTCCGCCCAGCTCGTGGACAGCCTCCGCTCGCACATCGAGTCGGGCGGCTGGCCGGTGGGGACACGTATCCCGCCGGAGCAGGCCCTCATCGAGGAGCTAGGGGTCGGACGCAGCACGCTGCGGGAGGCGATCGGCGCGCTGGTGCACCTGGGCCTGCTGGAGCCCAGGGCGGGGGACGGCACCTACGTCCGTTCATCGAGCGAGCTCCAGTCGGTCATGGTGCGGCGGGCGAGTTCCGCGCAGCGGGACAACGTGCTGGAGCTGCGGACCGTCCTGGAGGAGTACGCCTCGGGAACCGCGGCCCTGCGCCGCAGCGAGAGCCAGTTGCGCCAGCTGCGGGAGCTGCTGGCCGACGCGGACGCGGCCTGCGCCGGCGAGGACACGTCAGCGGCCACGAGCGTCGACGCGCTGTTCCACCGGGCCGTGGTCCGGGCGAGCGGCAACGACCTGCTGATCGAGGTGTACGACCACCTCGGTACGGCGCTCACCTCGTCCCTGGGGGGTCTGCCGTGGGACGCCGCCCACGCCGAGGAGCACGCCCGGCTGCACCGGCGGCTCGTGGACGCGATCGAGTCCCGGGAGCAGGGCGACGCCCGCGACGCGGCGGCCGCGATCGTCCAGCTCACCCGCGACCACGAGCCCCGTACGCCACCAGCGGCGGAGGACCGGTGAGCACGCGGCCTGCTTCGACGCCCCGTCGGCGCGCCGCCACCGGATCACCGGCGGCCGAGCCCGTCCGGCCCGCCGTGCCGGTCGGGTTCGTCATCGCCATCTGCCTCGTGGCGGCGAACCTGCGCACCACCCTCACCGGTGTCGGCGCGCTGCTGCCGGAGATCGAGCGCGGCAGCGGCCTGACATCGAGCTGGGGCGGGCTGCTGAGCACCCTGCCGCTGCTCACGTTCGCCGCGACGTCGCCCCTGGTCGCCCGCGCCTCGCACCGGCTGGGCAGCGCCCGCCTGCTCGTGGCGGCGCTCGGTGTGCTGGCCGTCGGGACGGTGGTCCGCTCCCTTCCCTCCACCGTCTGCCTGTTCGCCGGAACGGTGATCCTTTCCGCGGCCATCGCGTTCGGCAACGTGCTGCTTCCCGCGCTGATCAGGCGGAACGTGCCCGCACACCGCATCCAGGGCATCAGCGCCCTCTACGTGACCGTCATGGGCCTCATGGCCGCGGTCTCCTCCGGGGTATCCGCGCCGCTGGCCCACACGGTGCCGGGTTCCTGGCGCACCGCGCTGGCCTGGGGCGTCGCCTTCACCGTCGCGGCCTTCCTCGCCTGGCTGCCCCGGATGCGGGGTGACAAGCCGCAGGAGTCCACCGCCGCGGCCCACAGCCCGGTGCCGTGGCGGTCGCGGCTCGCCTGGCAGGTCACCCTCTTCATGGGCCTCCAGTCCCTGGCCTTCTACACCGCCGTGGCGTGGCTGCCCAGCATCCTGACCGACCGCGGCACGAGCAGCACCACGGCCGGATGGATGCTCTTCTACTACCAGGTGGTGTCCCTGGCGGCCAGCAGCCTGCTGCCCCTGCTCACCCGGGGCCGGCACGACCAGCGCTGGACCGCGGCCGGGGCCTCGGTCCTCGTGGCAGGCGGCTTCGCCGTACTGGTCGCCGCCCCCGCGCTGTCCGTGCTGGCCTGCACCCTGCTCGGACTCGGCGGCGGCGCGTGCCTCGTGCTCGCGCTGACCTTCCAGAGCCAGCGCGCCGGCAGCTCCGGCGAGGCCGCCGCGCTGGCGGGCATGGCACAGTCCATCGGCTACCTCGTGGCGGCGGCCGGGCCCCTCCTCCTGGGCATCCTGCACGACACCACGCACAGCTGGACGCTCCCGCTCACCGCCCTGGCCGCCCTCGGCCTCGCCACGGCGGTCGCCGGCCACGGCGCGGGCCGGGACCGCCACCTGCATCAGCCCTCCCGCTGACCCGACCGCGACACCGGGCCGCGCCCGTCCGACTTCTATTTCCTCCCCCCGCAGCGAGCTGCGGGGGGAGGAAATACGAGGGTGATACGAGGGTCTCCCCTGCGAGCGTGGGGGAGAGGGCGGTTCACTTCACGGCGACCAACTGCCACTGCTGGTTCGTTCCACCGTTGCGGGGCCACTGCGTGACGGTCGCTCCGTCCGCTTCCGAGGCCCCGCTGACGTCCATCGGGTCGCCGCTGGATCGGGCTTCGATGGTGTAAGTGCCCTGGTCGGAGGGGGCGATGAGCCACTGCTGGTTGGTGCCGCCGTTGGCCGACCACAGGTGGAGTGCGGTACCGGGCAGCTTGGCCGCCTTCGGTACGTCCAGAACTCTGCCGCTGCCGACGCCGGTCAACGTGTAGAAGCCGTCGCCCGTCCCGGTCAGCCGCCACTGCTGGTTGGTGCCGCCGTTCGCGGACCACTGGACGACGGGTGTGCCGTCCGCGGTGCCGGCGCCGGAGGCGTCCAACACCTTGCCGCTCTTCTTGTTGACCAGCCGGTAGGTCCCGGACAGGTCGGCGGAGGTCCCCGGGGTGATGGACAGCCGGGAGAACTGGGCGGGAAGGAAGCCGTCCGTGCCGAGTCCGACCAGTCCGCCCCCGTAGTCGGGATCGCTGACCCGTCCCACCTCCTTGCCGTCGACGAGCGCCGTGATGGTGCCGCCCGCGAAGGCCATCGAGAGCCGGTGCCAGGTCCCGGTGCCGGGCGCGGTGACCGTGCCACTGGCCAGGGTGGTGAACTTCCACGTGACGTCGCTCTTCAGCACCGACCAGGTACCCGTGTCGCTCAGCCGCAGCCGGTAGGCGTTCAGCCCGTTGTTGTTACGGCCCTGAGTGCCGACGCGCCCCAGCAGGTCCACCGAACCGGGCTTCTCCAGCAGGACGTCGGTGGCCACCGTGTAGTTCGACCAGCTCGGATCGCCCATCATCGTGTAAGGCTGCGGCGCGCTCTCGTCCGTCCAGCGGATCGGGGTGGTGGACGCCATCTGCCGCAGGCACCTTCCCGCGCGGCCGCCTGCGCACGTGGCCGTCTCGAAGGCGCCGTTCATCGATGCGAAGTACCTCGCCTCCCGGCCCGCCCCGTACGTGGCGAAGGTGTCGGAGTAGGGCAGGCCGAGCGGCTTCCGGTCCGGTCCGGTGGCCGTGCCCGCACCCTGACCGGAGGTAGTCGTGACCGTGTAGACCCGGCCCGGCCGCAGGGTGAGGGTGTACGTGCCGTCGGCCGACGCCGTCAGGTCCGGGCCCGGGGACATGCTCGGTGACGTCGCGGTCAGGTCCGTGGACCACAGCCCGCCGGCGGTGCCGAGGCGGGCCGTCTGCGGGGCGTCGGCCCCGGTCGTCTCAAGGACGGTGCTCCACGACTTCCGGTCGGGGGAGGCGTAGCTGACGTAACTGCCGTTGCCGCGGTCCCCCGCGAGATAGCCCGACGAGGTGTCCAGGTACTGCCAGCCGGGCGCGGTGAACTGTGTGGTCTGCGCCGTAGCCCACGCGCTCGTGCTGACCGTGTAGGCACCTGACGCGGGCTCGTCGGCGCGGAAGTGCGGCGACACCGACGAGTGGTAGCCGGTATCCACCTCACGAAGCCGGGCAACGGGAATCCATCGCTCGGCTTCGCGCTGCTTGCCATGTCCCCCTGAGGGGAACCCTGTTGCGCTACGTGCCAGCCCAGCGGGAGCGGTGCTGCCGGATGTACTCAAGGCGGATCCCGTGCTGAGCATGAACCGTGAGAGGTCGGAGATCAGAGTGCAGGACGACTCTGTCAGTGGGTGCTGTCTCTCCTCTGTGGCCGGCCTGGGCGGCTTCGCGGGCTGCCGACTCCACAGCATGATCTCGTGTGATGGTCCGTAGATCATGGGAACTGTAACCGCCAACGTCGAAGGCCCCCGCAGCAAGCTGCGGGGGCCTTCGACGTATTGCCCGGTGAGAGCAATGGCGGAGGATACGAGATTCGAACTCGTGAGGGGTTGCCCCCAACACGCTTTCCAAGCGTGCGCCCTAGGCCACTAGGCGAATCCTCCGGGGCAAACAATACAAGACGTTGAGGAGTGCTCGCGAACCCGTTCGCCGTCGGCGGTCCCGAGGGAGTCCCGGCGGGGTCGTGAGGGGTGGGGAGGTGGACGCGCGGGGGCGGGGATCGGCTAAGGTGGGCGTCAGCCCCTCACGTGGCGCTATCTGACTGAACTCCCCCAGGGCCGGAAGGCAGCAAGGGTAGGTTGGCTCTGGCGGGTGCGTGGGGGGTCCTTACATTTCCGGGGCCGTCGGGTACGTGTCCGGGGCGCCGGGTTTCCGGGGTGGTTGTGCCCTCGGAGCCGGTGGTGTGCCCGGCCCGGGGCCGGTTGTCGGTCCTCCCCTATAGCCTCGTATGTGTGTCGTCCCTTGCGCTGTACCGCCGCTACCGCCCCGAGTCGTTCGCCGAGGTCATCGGTCAGGAGCATGTCACTGAGCCGTTGATGCAGGCCCTGCGGAACAACCGGGTCAATCACGCGTACCTGTTCAGCGGCCCGCGCGGCTGCGGCAAGACGACCAGCGCGCGCATCCTCGCCCGCTGCCTGAACTGCGAGCAGGGACCCACGCCCACGCCCTGCGGGGAGTGCCAGTCCTGCCAGGACCTCGCGCGCAACGGGCCGGGATCGATCGATGTGATCGAGATCGACGCCGCGTCGCACGGTGGTGTGGACGATGCCCGCGATCTGCGGGAGAAGGCGTTCTTCGGGCCCGCGTCGAGTCGTTACAAGATCTACATCATCGACGAGGCGCACATGGTCACCTCCGCGGGGTTCAACGCCCTGCTGAAGGTGGTCGAGGAGCCGCCGGAGCACCTCAAGTTCATCTTCGCGACCACGGAGCCCGAGAAGGTCATCGGGACCATCCGGTCGCGCACCCACCACTATCCGTTCCGGCTGGTGCCGCCGGGAACGCTGCGCGACTACCTCGCGGAGGTGTGTGCCAAGGAGGACAGCTTCGTCGAGGACGGGGTGTTCCCGCTGGTGGTGCGGGCCGGTGCCGGCTCCGTGCGTGACTCGATGTCGGTCATGGACCAGCTGCTGGCCGGCGCCGCCGACGACGGTGTGACATACGCCATGGCGACGTCGCTGCTCGGTTATACGGACGGCTCGCTGCTCGACTCCGTCGTGGACGCCTTCGCGTCGGGCGACGGGGCTGCGGCCTTCGAGGTCGTGGACCGGGTGGTCGAGGGCGGCAACGACCCTCGGCGCTTCGTCGCCGACCTGCTGGAGCGGCTGCGCGACCTGGTGATCCTGGCCGCGGTGCCGGACGCAGGGGAGAAGGGGCTCATCGATGCCCCCGCCGATGTCGTCGAGCGGATGCAGGCCCAGGCCTCCGTCTTCGGGGCCGCCGAGCTGAGCCGCGCCGCCGACCTGGTCAACGAGGGGCTCACCGAGATGCGCGGGGCGACCTCGCCCCGTCTCCAGGTCGAGCTGATCTGTGCCCGGGTCCTGCTGCCCGCGGCCTTCGACGACGAGCGCTCGCTGCAGGCGCGGCTGGACCGGCTGGAGCGCGGCGCGTCCTTCGCCACCACCGGACCTGGGCCCGCCATGGGGTACGTCCCCGGGCCCGAGGCGCTCGCCCACGCCCCCGTCGCACCACAGCCCGCACAGGCACCACAGGCGCAGCAGCCCCCCGCTGCCGCCCCGTACCCCGCCGCAGCGCAGCCGGACCCCGGGTCGGGACCCGCCGCCGCTCGCGCCGCCGCCCGCGGGGACGCGCCGCCGCCCGCCCCCGTGCAGCCCGCCCCGGCCGGCGAGCCCGTACAGCCGCCGCCCGCAGCGGCCCCCGCTGCCGGTCAGCGGCCCGGCGCCTGGCCCGCCGCGGCCGCGCCCGAGCAGGGGCGCCGGCCCGGAGGCTGGCCGACCGCCTCCACTCCCGGCCAGGCACCGGCCCCGCAGGCCTCCTCCGCTCCCGCACCGGCCGCGCCGACGGCACCCGCTCCGGGGCCCGCCGCCCCGGAACCGGCCCCGGGCATGACGCAGGGCGCCGGGCAGGTGCGCAACATGTGGCCCGACATCCTGGAGGCGGTCAAGGGCCGCCGCCGGTTCACCTGGATCCTGCTCAGCCAGAACGCCCAGGTGACCGGCTTCGACGGCACCACCCTCCAGATCGGCTTCCTCAACTCGGGCGCCCGCGACAACTTCACGAGCAGCGGCAGCGAGGACGTGCTGAAGCAGGCACTGGCCGAGCGGTTCAACGCCCAGTGGAAGATCGAGGCGATCGTCGACCCGTCGGGCGGCGCCGGACAGCCCCCGCCCACCGGTGGCGGCCGCCCCATGTCCCCGCCCGCACCGCAGCGCCCGGCACCGGCCGCGCCCCAGCAGCAGTACGAGCCCCGGCCGGCCCAGGAGCGGCCGCAGCAGTCGGGGGGCGGTGAGACGGCCGTGTCGCCGCCCGCGTCGCCTTCGTACAACGCCCCCGAACCGCCCCGTTCGGTCGCCCCGGAGGACGACACCGCCGAGGCCGACGACCCGGACCTGGTCGACTCCGCCCTCTCCGGCCACGAGCTGATCGTCCGCGAGCTGGGCGCCACGGTGGTGGAGGAGTTCACCAACGAGTAGGGCGCGTGTCCGGGGGAGCCGACGCGTGGGGCGCGTGACCGGGGGCCTGCTCGCGTGCTCCGGATCTGGACGTGTGCTCTGGACCTGGACGTGTGCTCTGGTCCCGGGTGTGTGCTCTGGTCCTGGACGTGTGCTCTGGTCCCGGGTGTGTGCTCTGGTCCTGGACGCGTGCTCTGGACCTGGACGTGTGCTCCGGTCCCGGGCGCGTGCTTCGGACCTGGATGCATGCTCCGGTCCCGGACGCGGGGACTGGTGCCCCCGATGTCCCCAGTGCCCCGGTGTCCGTCAGGGCCGCCCTGCCCCGTCCTCCCCGGTGTCCACAACCCGGCGTCCGTCGAGGCCGCCCCGTCCCGGCGGCTAGGCTCCACCCCGTGAAGGTTCTCGTCATCGGCGGCGGCGCCCGCGAACACGCCCTGTGCCGCTCTCTCTCCCTCGACCCGGATGTCACCGCTCTGCACTGCGCCCCCGGCAACGCCGGCATCGCAGAGGTGGCCGAACTGCACCCGGTCGACGCACTCGACGGCGCCGCCGTCGCGCGCCTCGCCACTGAACTGGGCGCCGAGCTGGTGGTCGTCGGTCCGGAGGCACCGCTTGTCGCCGGGGTCGCCGACGCCGTGCGCGCCGCGGGCATCCCCTGCTTCGGCCCCTCCGGTGAGGCGGCCCGGCTGGAGGGCTCCAAGGCGTTCGCCAAGGACGTGATGGCCGGGGCCGGCGTCCCGACCGCCCGTAGCTACGTCTGCACCACCGCCGCCGAGATCGACACGGCGCTGGACGCGTTCGGCGCTCCGTACGTCGTCAAGGACGACGGTCTCGCCGCCGGCAAGGGCGTCGTCGTCACCGATGACGTCGACGTGGCCCGCGCCCACGCGCTGGCCTGCGACCGCGTGGTCATCGAGGAGTTCCTCGACGGCCCCGAGGTGAGCCTCTTCGCGATCACCGACGGCACCACCGTGCTGCCACTCCAGCCCGCCCAGGACTTCAAGCGCGCTCTCGACAACGACGAGGGCCCGAACACCGGCGGCATGGGCGCGTACTCCCCGCTGCCGTGGGCCGAGCCCAAGCTGGTCGACGAGGTCATGCAGTCGGTCCTGCAGCCGACCGTCGACGAGCTCCGCCGCCGCGGTACGCCCTTCTCCGGGCTGCTGTACGCGGGGCTCGCGATCACCTCGCGCGGGGTACGGGTCATCGAGTTCAACGCCCGCTTCGGCGACCCGGAGACCCAGGTGGTCCTGGCCCGGCTGAAGACCCCGCTGGCCGGTGTCCTGCTGGGTTCCGCCAACGGCACCCTGGACGAGCTGCCGCCGCTGAAGTGGCGCGACGACGCCGCGGTCACCGTGGTCATCGCCTCCCACAACTACCCGGACACCCCGCGAACGGGTGACCCGATCGAGGGCCTCGACGAGGTCGCGGCACAGGATGCGCCGCATGCGTACGTCCTGCACGCCGGAACCCGGCGGGACGGCGACGCGGTCGTCAGCGCGGGCGGCCGGGTGCTCTCGGTGACCGCGACCGCCAAGGACCTCGCGGGTGCCCGCGAGCGCGCCTACGCGGCGGCGGCCCGGATCCGGCTCGACGGCTCCCAGCTCCGTACGGACATCGCGAAGAAGGCGGCGGAGGAGGCCTGAGCCGCTCTCCGTCGTAGTGGGGCCCGTCCACCGTCATGCGGCGGGCCGTCCGCCGTCGTAGCGGGCGCGGGGCGGGCGAGGGGGTACGCACCAGGACCCGCACCAGGACCGCACCAGGCCCCGCAACAGGACCCGCACCCTGCCGCTCGATCGCGGTACCGCTTCCGCCGACGCGCCGCTGCCCCATGGACAGCGGCGCGTCAGCAGCTTTACCCAAAGCCATTCCATCGAGTGACGGCTGAGCCATCCGGATGACGCCCGCCGAAGCCCCAACTAGGGTGCGGCGCAAGCTTTCCGGCACATGGCCCACCGGCATTGCGATGTCAGTGACGGGTGCCACAGTGGGGGAGTGAGCAACACCGTCGCGAGGGCAGAGGGGGTGACATCCAGCCGTGTCCGATACCGGTGCAGGTGAGGAGTTGGGTGCGCAGGCCGCACGCGGCCGTGCGCTTGCCCTGCTGCGCATCCGCAGCAGGGCAACGGCAGTGGCGCTGCTGCCCGCGGCCGTCGCCGTCGTGCTGTTCGCCGCAGGCGCGCAGGGATTCGTCGAAGGCGGTGGCTGGGACGCGGTGCGCTGGGCCGTGACGGCCTGCGCCGTCGTCACCCTGCTGGTCGCGGCGGCCGTCGCCATCGCCGTCGTACGGGCCGAGCCGGCCGTCAGCCCGACCGTCCCGCTCAGCGAGAAGGCCGCCCCGGACCTCTACCGGCTGGTCCGTGATCTCGCCGATCGCCTCGACGTGCCCGCGCCCTCGGCCATAGCGCTGACACCCGACTGCGACAGCTGGCTGGAGGACCGCACCCACCCGGCCGCAGAGCGTGCGGCCAAGGACGCCGCCCGCCGGGATCCGGGCGGGCCCGGCGCGGGTCCGGGACGCCGCAGGGCGCAGGCCGCGCCCGTGCTGGTGATCGGCTCACCGTTCCTCTGGTGGATGCGGGTCGCGGAGCTGCGCGCGGTGCTCGCCCCGGTCGTCGCGGGCACCGGCCCCTCCGCCCATCCGGACATAGCCGCCGCCCGGCGCTTCGTCCGGGGACTCGACGGGGCCGTCGCCGACGCGGCGGCCCCTGCCGAGGGAGCGGTACGCAGGGTTCTGCGGCTGCCGCACGCCCTCATCGGCCGGATCGCCAGGCTGCTGCTGCGCAGCTGTCACAGCCACGCCGCGGAGATGGAGCGCGGCGTCGCCGCCGCCGCGTCCACCCGCGCCCAGGCGGTGGACTACGGGCTGCGGATCGTCGCCCAGGAGCAGGTCGGGCTCGCCTACGCGGGCTGGGACCGACTGCTCACCCGGGTCGCGCTGCCCGCCTGGCGGATGGGACGCTGGCCCTCCCGGCTGGACGCCGGAGTCGTCTCCGCCCTCACCGAGCTGTCCCGGCGCGACCGGCTGGCCGACGGGTTCACCTCCCGGCTGGGCGAACGGCCCGCCTGCGATCTCCTGGAGGAGCCGGGAGCGGCCGACGAGGCGGCGTCCCTGCTGGCCGCCCGGCTCTTCCACGGCGGCCCGGCGCAGGCGGGGCCCGGCTGGTCCCCGGTGGACTGGCAGCAGTACCCGGAAGAGGTCGTCGACCGGAAGTGGCGCACAGAGGCGGCCCGCCTGCACCGCGTCCTGGACGACATGGGTGTACCGCCCGCCGCCTCCGCCGGCGGGTCCGACGTCGCCGGTGCCGCGGTGCCCACCCTGGCCCGGGTCGTCGAGCATCTCGTCGCGGGCAACGGCAGCGGTGAGGAGCTCGCGGCGGGCATCAGCGCCGCGGTGGCCCGCGACGAGGCCCAGGCAGAGGCAGAGGCCCAGAACCCTCAACCGGTAGCCGGCGGAACCACCGGCTCCGACGGCTCCACCGGCTTCAACGACCCCGGCAGCTCCGCCAACGTCAACGGCTCCGGCAACGTCAACGGCTCCAACGGCCCCGGCAACATCAACGGCCCCGGCAACGACTCCGGCAATTCCGCCGGTCCAGGCAGTTCCGTCGGCTCAGGCAGTTCCGTCGACTCCGGCAGTTCCTCCGGTCCAGGCAGTTCCGTCGGCTCCGGTGGGGACGTGCTGGAGTTCTGGGGGCCCGACCCCCTCCCGCTGTTCCCGCTCCAGCCGCCCCGTACGGGCACCGAGCTGCTCGCGGACCATGTCGCGGCGATGGTCTGCTGCGCCGCCGTCGACACGGCGGGCGCGGCCCCCGGGCTCGACTGGCTCGACGGGCCCACGCTGCTGGTCGACGGGGAACGCCGGTCCGACCTCGGCACTCCGGTGCTCAGCCTCGTCGAGGACGGCGACGCGGGGCCCCTGCGTTCCTGGCTCTCCTCGGTCGGCGTGAGCACCGACAAACCCGTCCGTCTCGCCTGAAACAGGCAAGAATCAAGGGTGCGGCCGCAGCGTTCCGCGATGTGTCTGGGATGCCCTTGGACGGTCCCGGATGTGCCGGGATGTTCTGGGAATTCCGGAGCGCTCCGGCCCGATTTCGCGGTCTACTCGTGCGCAACTCGGCTGATATTGCGGCATATCACCGGTCTGTCCCGCTCAATACCCGGAAGCAGGAGTTCCGTTAACGTTAATTCGCGACGAACGGTGACGGAGTGGATGCGTTATGTGATGTGCTGGGGACCGGCGCTGACAGCCAGCGCACCACATGTTGTTCCGGGGGCCGAGAGAGGGAAGCGCGTTATGGGGGCGGAGCAGATTCGTCGTTGGGAATCAGGTGCCCTCGCGCACGCGGTCACCGACCCCTTCGGGCAGGGGCCGCTGCCCTGGCTTCGCGGCAGCGAGAACTACTTCGACGACACCGGCCAGGTCGTGCCCTGGTACGCCGATCCGACGCTGCCCCGCGGCTCCACCGGCGGCGGCACCCGTACCGCCGACGACGTGCACCGGCAGATCAAGGGTTTCAGCTCCACCGGCGCGGCGGCCCCCGGCGAGGCGATCGACTTCCACATCACCGTGGACCCGCCCCAGCAGTTCTCCGTGGACATCTACCGCATCGGCCACTACGGGGGCGACGGCGCCGCCAAGATCACCACGAGCCCGCGGCTCTCCGGCATCGTCCAGCCCGCCCCGCTCACCGCCGACCGCACGGTGTCCTGCCACCACTGGTGGCAGTCCTGGCGGCTCCAGATCCCCGCCTACTGGTCGATCGGCGCCTATGTCGCCGTGCTCACGACGATCGACGGTTACCGCTCCCACATCCCGTTCACGGTCCGCGACGACCAGCCGGCCGACCTGCTCCTGATCCTCCCGGACATCACCTGGCAGGCGTACAACCTCTACCCGGAGGACGGCCGCACCGGCGCCAGCCTCTACCACGCCTGGGACGAGCAGGGCCGGCTGCTGGGCGAGGAGGACGCCGCGGTCACCGTCTCCTTCGACCGCCCCTACGCGGGCGCGGGCCTCCCGCTGCACGTCGGCCACGCCTACGACTTCATCCGCTGGGCCGAGCGCTACGGCTACGACATCGCCTACGCCGACACCCGCGACCTGCACGCGGGCCGGATCGACCCAACGCGCTACCGGGGCCTGGTCTTCCCGGGCCACGACGAGTACTGGTCGATCCCCATGCGGCGCACCACCGAACGCGCTCGCGACAACGGCACCTCCCTGGTCTTCCTCTCCGCCAACACCATGTACTGGCAGGTCAGCCTCACCCCGTCGGCGTCCGGCGTGCCGGACCGGCTGCTCACCTGCCGCAAGCGGCGCGGCCCCGGAAAGCCCGCCCTCTGGCGTGAGGTCGACCGCGCCGAGCAGCAGCTCCTCGGCATCCAGTACGCGGGCCGGGTCCCCGACCCCCACCCCCTGGTCGTGCGGAACGCGGAGCACTGGCTCTGGGACGCGACCGGCGCGGGCGAGGGCGACGAGATCGACGGGCTGGTCGCCGGCGAGGCCGACCGCTACTTCCCGCGCACCACGCTTCCCGAGCACGACAACCGCATCCTGCTCGCCCACTCCCCGTACCAGGACACCGAGGGCGTGACGCGGCATCAGGAGACGTCCCTCTACCGGGCCCCGTCCGGCGCGCTCGTCTTCGCCTCCGGCACCTTCGCCTGGTCCCCGGCACTGGACCGCCCCGGCCATGTGGACCCGCGCATCCAGAAGGCCACCGCCAACCTCCTCGACCGCATCTGCAAGCGCGACTGAGGATCTCAGCAGGCCCGGAGCACCACACGCCTCCCGGAGCACCGCACACGGCACCCCGCACGCCCTCCCTGAGCAACCGCACGCCTCCCGAAGCACCGCACGCCTCCCGGAGCACCGGCACGCCTCCCGGAGCACCGGCACGCCTCCCGAAGCACCGCACGCCTCCCGGAGCACCGCCACGCCTCCCGGAGCACCGGCGCGCCCGTCGCACCCCTCCGCAGCCGTCCTTACCCGGATACGCGACAATCGGAACGACTCCTGGATCAACCTACGCGGAGGCAGCGTGTCCGGATTTGTAGAAAAGCCCGAGCCCGTACAGGTCCCGGGCCTCACCCACCTGCACACGGGCAAGGTGCGCGACCTGTACCGGAACGAGGCCGGTGACCTCGTCATGGTCGCCAGCGACCGGATCTCCGCGTACGACTGGGTGCTCCCCACCGAGATCCCGGACAAGGGCCGCGTGCTGACGAGGCTCTCGCTGTGGTGGTTCGACCAGCTCGCCGATCTCGTACCGAACCACGTGCTGTCCACGGAGCTGCCGCCCGGCGCCCCCGACGACTGGGCCGGCCGCACCACGATCTGCAGGTCGCTGCGGATGGTTCCGGTCGAGTGCGTCGCACGCGGCTATCTGACCGGCTCCGGCCTGGTCGAGTACAACGCCTCGCGCACCGTCTGCGGTCTCGGCCTCCCCGAGGGCCTCACCGACGGCTCCGAGCTGCCGGGAGCGATCTTCACCCCGGCCACCAAGGCGGCCGTCGGTGACCACGACGAGAACGTGAGCTACGAGGAAGTGGCCCACCAGGTCGGCGCCGAGACCGCCGCTGCACTGCGCCGCACGACGCTGGACGTGTACGGCCGGGCCCGTGACATCGCACGCGAGCGCGGCATCATCCTCGCGGACACGAAGTTCGAGTTCGGCTTCGCGCCCACCGCCGACGGCGGCGAGGAGCTGATCATCGCGGACGAGGTGCTGACCCCGGACTCCTCGCGCTTCTGGCCGGCCGCCACCTGGGAGCCGGGCCACGCGCAGCCTTCGTACGACAAGCAGTTCGTGCGTGACTGGCTGACGTCCCCGGCGTCCGGCTGGGACCGCAAGAGCGAGCAGCCGCCGCCGGCGCTCCCGCAGGAGATCGTGGACGCGACCCGGGCCAAGTACCTGGAGGCGTACGAACTCCTCACCGGCACTCCCTGGAAGTAGCCGCCCCCGGCGCACGAAGAAGCCCCCGGCGCACGAAGAAGCCCGCGGCGTACGAAGAGGCCCGGCACACGAAAAGCCCCGGCGTACGAAGAAGCCCCCGGCCGAAAGGTCGGGGGCTTCCTGCTTCTACGAGCGGACGACCAGGTTCGAACTGGCGACCTCAACCTTGGCAAGGTTGCGCTCTACCAACTGAGCTACGTCCGCAAGCGCCAAAGCGCGAGGACCACTATACCCAACCCCGCTCCCGCGCGAGACGCACCGCGGCATGACGGTTCTCGGCCCCGAGCTTCGAGGCCGCGGAGGAGAGGTAGTTCCGTACCGTTCCCTGCGACAGCGAGGCCCGCTCCGCGATCTCCGCGACCGGCGCCCCGTCCGCCGCCAGTTCCAGCACCTCGGCCTCGCGCACGGTCAGCGGGGAGTCCCCGGCCGCGATCGCGTCGGCCGCCAACTCCGGGTCCACGTAACGGTTGCCGGCGTGCACCGTGCGGATGATGCCGGCCAGTTGGCGGGCGCTGACGGTCTTCGGTACGAACGCCCGCACGCCCGCCGCCAGGGCCCGCTTCAGATGGCCCGGCCGGCCGTGGCTGGTCACGATCATGGTGCGGCAGCCCGGGAGTTCGGACCGCAGGGATGTGGCGACGCTCACACCGTCCGCACCCGGCATCTCCAGGTCCAGGACCGCCACATCGGGGCGGTGCGCACGGGCCATGGCGAGCGCCTCCGGCCCGGTCGCCGCCTCCGCGACCACCACCAGGTCGTCCTCCAGCGCGAGCAGCGCGGCGAGCGCGCCCCGGATCAGATGCTCGTCGTCGGCGAGCAGCACCCGCACCGCGGTCATCGTCTCTCCTCCAGAAGGTCGGTACGGGCCTCCGAATGCGGAGTAGGCGGGGTACGCGGGGCACGTGGGGTACTCGGGGCACGTGGGGTACGCGGGGTGCGCGGGATTCTCGCCGTCAGCCGGAAGAGCCCGTCGCCCGCCGTTCCCGCGTCCAGCGAGCCGTCGAGCGAGCCGAGCCGTTCGCGCAGTCCGGGCAGCCCGGTACCGCTTCCGCCCGAACCGCTCCCGCCGGAGCCGTGCTCCCCGGAACCGCTGTCCGGGGACGCGGGGGTCGTCGGCGCGCCGTCGTTCTCCACGTCCAGCACCACCTCGTCGGCGGCGGTGGTGAGCCGGATCGTGCAGCGTCGGGGGTCGCCGTGCCGCAGCACGTTGGTGGCCGCCTCGCGCACCACCCAGCCGAGGGCGGCCTGGACGGGCGCGGCCAGCTCCGCGCCGCTGTCGCCCACCACCGCGCATTCGATGCCGGCCGCCCGCAACACGCCCGTGGCCCCGGCCAGTTCCGTACTCAGATCGGCCTCCCGGTATCCCCGTACGACATCGCGCACCTCCTGCTGGGAGGCGCGGGCGATCCGTTGCACCTCGACCATCTGGTCCACGGCCTGGGGCCTGCCGCGCTGGGCGAGCTCCACCGCCAGCTCGCTCTTGAGCGCGATCACGGCGAGATTGCGGCCCAGCACGTCGTGCATGTCCCGCCCGAACCGCAGCCGCTCCTCCGCGACCGCCAGCCGGGCCTGTACGTCCCGGGCCTCCTCCGCCTGCCACATCACACTCAGGCTCCAGGCGCTCGGCCGGATCGAGATCAGCACCAGCACACAGCCGAAGAGCGTGGCGGGCAGCACTCCGGCCAGGACTCCGCCCCGTACCCCCGCCGCGGCGAGGGCGCCGGTGGTCAGGGCGGCGAGGGCGAGCGACTGGACCATGAACGTACGGACCGGAACCAGCAGCACCTGCGTCATCACCAGGGCCAGCGGTACGTTCATCGCCATCATCAGCAGCCCCGGCCGGCCGACGCCGTCCACGGCGGTCAGCGCCGCGAGCAGTCCCAGCGCGACCAGCAGCAGGGCCAGCGGTGCCATCATCCGCCGCCGGGGAAACGCGGCGGTGCCGCGGTAATCGGCGTACGACGGCCGCACGTTGCGGTTGCTGAGCACGCACTGGGCCAAGCAGACCACGAGCAGGGCCAGTGCCAGCGCCAGCGGGACCGGCGCGCGGCGGATGTCCGACGCGAACGGGGCCAGCTGCCACGACAGGGTGAAGATCCAGGGGATCATCGCCATGGTCAGCCGCGTGTAGAGGTCGATCCGTTCCAGTTTGCTGCGTTCCTGCCAGCCGCGGCGCCAGCCACGTACGCGCGTCAACACGCCACCACATCCCTCAGCGTCGCGGATCCCAGCGGAACCACCGCTTGACAGCAAACACCGCGAGCACGGTCCAGACCAACCCGGTCAGCGCGGCCCCCAGCAGGTCGGTGCCCTGGGCGCCGCCCAGCCAACCTGCCCGTACGAGGGTCATCACTCCGGTCAGCGGCAGCAGCTCGCACACCGACGCGAGCCGGTCCGGCAGCACTTCCAGCGGTACGAAGAGGCCCGAGCCCATCAGCGAGGCGAAGAACAGCGGGAGAGTGGTGAGCTGAGCGGTCTGCACGGTGCGGGTGATCACCGAGGTGGCCGCGCCCAGCGCCGTCAGCAGCACCAGGCCCATCACCAGCCCCAGCAGGAGCAGCTCGGGGCGTCGGGGTGCGCCGAGTCCGAAGAAGGCGGTACCGGCCGCGACGATCACCGCCGTCTGCGCCAGGGCCAGCGCGCCCGCGGGCAGCGCGGTTCCGGTCAGGATCTCCCCGTCGGTGACCTCGCCGGTACGCAGCCGCTTCAGCACCAGCTCCTCGCGTCGCGCCACATAGGTGGCGACCATGTTCATGTAAACGGCCTGGATCAGGACCGTACCGATGCCGCCGGTGAGTGCCGCTCCGGCGACGGTCAGCCCGGTCCCGCCGAGATCCATCTGCTCGAACGTCGACCTCATCGCCGTGACCATGGCCGCGGGCATCAGCAGGGCGACGAAGACGGCCGTCCGGTTGCGCAGCAGCAGGGTCAGTTCGGCCCGGCCGAGGGCGGTCAGCCGGCCCCGGACGGTGGTGGTGGCCGGGGATCCGGTCGTCACGGTGTTCGCACGCGTTGTGGCGGTCGTCATGCCGCGGTCACCTCTTCCGTCGCGTTGTCGTTGCCGGTTGCGTTCACGGTCCCGCGGCCGGACCTGGTCCCGTTCCGGGCACCATTCCGGGCCTCGGTCCCGTTCCCGTCACCGTTCCCGTCCCCGTTCCCGTTCCTGTTCTCATTCCGGGTCTCGTTCTCCGCCGCGGACCGCGCGATGTCGAGGAAGGCCTCTTCGAGCGAGGCGGACCGGGCGTCGAGGCCGGTGAGCCGGACGTCGGACTCCGTGGCCCAGCGCAGCAGTTCGGCCAGCGAGTCCTGGAGGTGACGGGTGCGGATCTCGATCCGCGGTCCGTCGGCTGCGGCGCGCAGGCTCAGCGGCAGCTGCGCTGCCCCGGTTCCGGCGGGGAGCTCGAACCGGATGCGGGACGGGCGCTCGGCGGTCACCTCCGCGGTGGTGCCCGAGGTCACGATCCGCCCCCGGTGCATGATGGCCAGCCGGTCGGCGAGCGCCTCGGCCTCCTCCAGGTAGTGCGTGGTGAGCAGCACGGTGATGCCGCCCTCCTGGAGCCGGCGCACCAGCGCCCAGGTGTCGCGCCGCCCCTCGGCGTCGAGGCCGGTGGTCGGCTCGTCGAGGAAGAGCACCTCCGGCCGGCCGAGCAGGGCCAGCGCCAGGTCCAGCCGCCGCCGCTCACCGCCGGAGAGCTGCTTGACCCGGACGCGCGCCCGGTGGCCGAGCCCGACCAGCTCCAGGGCCTCGCCGATGGGCCGGGCCCCGCTGGTGCAACCGGCCCACATCCTTACGGTCTCCGTGGCCGTCAGATCGGAGGGGAAACCGCCCTCCTGGAGCATCACCCCGATGCGCGGGCGGACAACGGCGCGTTCCTCGAACGGGTCGTGGCCGAGGACCCGTACCGTGCCGCCGTCGGGGCGGGCCAGCCCTTCCAGCAGTTCGACGGTCGAGGTCTTGCCGGCGCCGTTCGTGCCGAGCAGGGCGAACAGCTCGCCGCGCGCCACGGAGAAGGAGACGCCTGTCACAGCCTCGAAGCCGCCCGCATAACTGCGTCGGACACCGTCCGCCTCGATCACGCACTCATGGGGAATTTCGTCGAAGGTCATGGCTTCAGGCTTCCTCCCGGACGGCGTCGGGAGCAGTGCGAGCTGTCATCGCAGTGCATGACAAACGTCATGAGGGGAGGGAGGGAGCGGATACGGCGGGGCCGAGGCCGAATACGAACACGCCCCGCGAGACACGAAGAAGCCCCCGGCCGAAAGGCCGGGGGCTTCTTGCTTCTACGAGCGGACGACCAGGTTCGAACTGGCGACCTCAACCTTGGCAAGGTTGCGCTCTACCAACTGAGCTACGTCCGCATGGCAACCACTCGGCTTTCACCGGTGGAGCGAGCACTACTCTACCCGATCCACCGGAGTGGCTGAGGAAGAGTGATGCAGAGCGGGTGACAGGAATTGCACACTGCGCCTTCCCCCTGGAAGGGGGATGTTCTACTACTGAACTACACCCGCACGCTGCTTGAGGCCCGGCCTTTCGGCCTTGCCCTTCGGCGTGCTCCAGACTCTAGCCGACCTGCGGGGGTGTCGCGCAAGTCGGCTCCCCCGAGGTGCCGTCGAAGCGGCCGGTGCCGGGTGGCGTGAGGCCCGGACCAGGCCTGTGTGAGGCCCGGCTCAGGCCCGTGTGGGGCCCGCTTCGGGCACCGGCCGCCCGGCGTCTGCGCTCAACTGGCTTCCTGGAACGCCTCGTAGACCTTCTTGGGAATCCGGCCGCGGGCCGGCACCTCCATCCGGTGCGACCGGGCCCAGGCGCGTACGGCCGCCGGGTCGGGCGCGAGCGAGGTGTGCCGGTACGAGACGGGAACCTTGCCGTGCTTGCTGGCATTTGTCTGCTTTCGGCCGGCCGCCACATACGGGGCCAGGGCCTTGCGCAGTTTCTTTGCATTGGACGGATTGAGGTCGATCTCGTACGACTTCCCGTCCAGCGCGAAGGTGACCGTTTCCGCTGCCGCTCCCCCGTCGATGTCGTCGGAGAGTGTGACCACTACGCGCTGAGCCACGGATATAGGTCCTTTCCTGCGGCATCTGCGCGTCTGACATGCGCGGATGCCGGCCTTCCGGCTGTGAGCGCGGATGAGGGCCGACTGTTGCCGGCCGTTTCGGGGCAATGCTGCTTTCCCCGCCAATCATTTGTACAGCGGTGAGTGCCGCATTGTGAAGCCCACCCAATTACGTGCGCGTGTCAGTCTGCTATCTGTGCGGCTGGTGGGGATTTTTGTCGCAGGATTTTCCGCATCGGCCACGACATCCGCTGCCGCATGCACCGCGAGATCTGCCGTGAGATCCACCGCGAGATCGCCGTGAGATCCATCGCGAGATCTGCCGCCCATATACCGACGCGATCCCGGCGTGTTCCGGGCGCGATCCGTGCGCGATCCGGGCCGTCCGATATCTACCCGCGTAGAATTTCGGGACAGGTACGCTGAGGGGACCCGCGGGGGTCCTGGGGAACCCCCCGGAGAAACAGCCGCACCACACCACCACACCGGGAGTGCCAGTGGCACGCGTCGTAGTCGACGTCATGCTCAAGCCCGAGATCCTCGACCCGCAGGGACAGGCTGTGCAGCGTGCGCTGCCCCGTCTCGGCTTCGAGGGAATCGCGGACGTACGTCAGGGAAAGCGTTTCGAGCTGGAGGTCGAGGGGCCGGTCGACGAGGCCGCCCTCAGCCGTATTCACGAGATGGCCGAGACGTTCCTCGCCAACACCGTCATCGAGGACTTCACCGTGAAGGTGGAGAAGGCCGAGGAGTCGAAGTGACTGCTCGTATCGGAGTCGTCACCTTTCCGGGCACCCTCGACGACCAGGACAGCCTGCGGGCCGTACGGGTCGCAGGCGCCGAACCCGTATCGCTGTGGCACCGCGACAAGGATCTGCACCAGGTCGACGCGGTCATCCTGGCGGGCGGTTTCTCCTACGGCGACTATCTGCGGGCCGGAGCCATCTCCCGCTTCTCGCCGGTCATGGAGACGGTGATCGAGCAGGCGAAGGCGGGCATGCCGGTTCTCGGTATCTGCAACGGCTTTCAGATTCTGACCGAGGCGCACCTGCTGCCCGGCGCGATGCTGCGGAACAACCACCTGCACTTCATCTGCCGCGATCAGAAGCTGCGCGTCGAGAACGCCGGTACCGCCTGGACCTCCGACTACTCCGAGGGCCAGGAGATCTCCGTACCGCTCAAGAACATGGACGGCCGCTACACCGCCGACGAGCACACGCTCGACGAGCTGGAGGCCGAGGGCCGTGTCGCGTTCCGTTACGTGGACGTCAACCCCAACGGCTCGCTGCGCGACATCGCCGGCATCACCAACGCCGCAGGCAACGTCGTCGGTCTGATGCCGCACCCGGAGCACGCCGTCGAGCCGCTGATCGGCACCGGTCGCACCGACGGTCTCGGTTTCTTCACCTCGATCATCAAGAAGCTGGTCAACGCATGAGCCTGGACACGGTCAAGCACGCGGCCGAAACCCCGGACACCGAGCAGCCCTGGAAGGAGCTCGGCCTCAAGGAGGACGAGTACGCCCGGGTCCGCGAGATCCTGGGCCGCCGCCCCACCGGCGCCGAGCTCGCCATGTACTCCGTGATGTGGTCCGAGCACTGCTCCTACAAGAGCAGCAAGGTCCACCTCAAGCAGTTCGGCGAGAAGGTGCCGGAGAACGACGCGATGCTCGTCGGCATCGGCGAGAACGCCGGTGTGGTCGACGTCGGCCAGGGCTACGCGGTCACCTTCAAGGTCGAGTCGCACAACCACCCCTCGTACATCGAGCCCTACCAGGGCGCGGCCACCGGCGTCGGCGGCATCGTCCGCGACATCCTTGCCATGGGTGCCCGCCCGGTCGCGGTCGTCGACCCGCTGCGCTTCGGCGTGGCCGACCACCCCGACACCAGGCGGGTACTGCCGGGTGTCGTCGCGGGCATCGGCGGTTACGGCAACTGCCTGGGCCTGCCGAACATCGGCGGCGAGGTCGTCTTCGACGCCTGCTACCAGGGCAACCCGCTCGTCAACGCCGGCTGCATCGGCGTCATGAAGCACGAGGACATCCACCTGGCCCAGGCCTCGGGCCCCGGCAACAAGGTGATCCTCTACGGTGCCCGCACCGGCGGTGACGGCATCGGCGGCGTCTCGGTGCTCGCCTCGGAGACCTTCGACTCGACCGGTCCGGCCAAGCGTCCGGCCGTCCAGGTCGGTGACCCCTTCCAGGAGAAGCTCCTCATCGAGTGCACCCTGGAGATCTTCAAGGAGAAGCTCGTCGCGGGCATCCAGGACCTCGGCGGCGCCGGGCTCTCCTGTGCCACCTCCGAGCTGGCCTCGGCCGGTTCGGGCGGTATGCGCGTCGAGCTGGACACCGTGCCGCTGCGCGACTCCTCCCTCTCGCCCGAGGAAATCCTCATGAGCGAGTCGCAGGAGCGCATGTGCGCGATCGTCGAGCCGCAGCACGTGGACCGCTTCCTGGAGATCTGCGAGAAGTGGGACGTCATCGCCACCGTCATCGGTGAGGTGACCGAGGGCTCGCAGCTGGAGATCTTCTGGCACGGCGAGCAGATCGTGGACGTGCCGCCGCGGTCCGTCGCCCACGAGGGCCCGACGTACCACCGCCCGTTCGCCCGCCCGTCCTGGCAGGACGCGCTGCAGGCCGACGATGCCGGAAAGCTGGCCCGTCCGGCCAACGGCGCCGAGCTGCGCGAGCAGGTGCTCGCGCTGGTCTCCTCCCCGAACCAGGCCTCGAAGTCCTGGATCACGGACCAGTACGACCGGTTCGTGCAGGGCAACACCGTGCTCGCGATGCCCGAGGACGCCGGCATGGTCCGCATCGACGAGGAGTCCAACCTCGGCGTGGCCATGGCGACCGACGGCAACGGCCGGTACGCGAAGCTCGACCCGTACACCGGCGCGCAGCTCGCGCTGGCGGAGTCGTACCGCAACGTCGCCGCCTCCGGCGCCAAGCCGCTCGCCATCTCGGACTGCCTGAACTTCGGCTCGCCCGAGGACCCGGACGTCATGTGGCAGTTCGCCGAGGCCACCCGTGGTCTGGCGGACGGCTGCCTGGAGCTGGGCACCCCGGTCACCGGCGGCAACGTCTCGCTGTACAACCAGACCGGCGAGACGGCGATCCACCCGACGCCGGTCGTGGCCGTGCTCGGCGTGATCGACGATGTCACCCGGCGCACGCCGGTCGCGTTCAAGGAAGAGGGCCAGCTCCTCTACCTGCTGGGCGATACGCACGAGGAGTTCGGCGGCTCGGCCTGGTCCGAGGTCGTCCACAACCACCTCGGCGGCATGCCGCCCAAGGTCGACCTCGGCCGCGAGAAGCTGCTCGGCGAGATCCTGATCTCGGCCTCCCGCGACGGCATGATCGACGCGGCGCACGACCTGTCCGACGGCGGTCTCGTCCAGGCGGTGACCGAGTCCTGCCTGCGCGGCGGGAAGGGCGCCCGGCTGGTCGTGCCGGACGGCCTGGACGCGTTCACCTTCCTGTTCTCCGAGTCGGCGGGACGCGCGGTCGTCTCGATTCCGCGCAGCGAGGAGCTCCGCTTCAACGACATGTGCGGGGCGCGGGGTCTGCCCGTGACCCGGATCGGTGTCGTGGACGGCGAGGAGATCGAGATCCAGGGCGAGTTCAGCATCCCGCTGAGCGAGCTGCGTACGGCGCACGAGGGGACGATCCCCGCGCTGCTTGCCTGATCCCACCGCAGTTCATCGCTGTTCATCGCTGCGCACCGCTGCTCACAGTGCGCGCAGAAGCCCCCTCCCGGTCTGCCGGGCGGGGGCTTCTGCGGTTTCTGCGTGTTCTGCGTGTGCGGGTTTGCCGTGCCTTCTTGACGGGGATTACGTAGTTACGTAATTTGGAAGAATGGAGCTGGAGGAGCGGGTCTCGGAGCTTGAGCGGCGGCTTGAGGCACTCGTGGGTGACCGCAGGGATGTGCCGCGTCCGACGGGGGCCGATTTCTGGGCTCTGGAGGGGCTCAAGCAGGAGCTTTCCGGGATCGGGGCGGCGGAGGGCGGTGTGCTGTACACGGGAGCGGTCCGACTGCCGACGGGCGAGCGGTACGAGTGGCAGTACGGCGCGCTCACGGAGCAGCTGCTGGGGGCCGGGGTGGGCGGCTCGGGCGAGGGGCCGGGAGAGGACGGTGATTCCGGTTCCGGCTGGTCGGACGCCGCCGAGTCGCTCGCCGCGCTCGGGCATCCGGTGCGGTTGCGGTTGCTGCGGGAGATCCTCGGCGGTCGGCGCACGGCCGCAGAGCTCGCCGCGCTCGACGAGACCGGTACGACGGGGCAGATCTACCACCATCTCCGGCAGCTGACCGGCGCGGGCTGGCTGCACACGACGGGACGGGGGCGGTACGAGGTCCCCGGCGTCCGGGTGGTGCCACTGCTGGTGGTCCTTACGGCGGCGAGGCCCTGAGGGGGGCGCGAGGGGCCACGAGAGAGACCACGAGGCAGGCGGAGGACGCGGAAACGGAAACGGAAACGGAGACGGAAGCTGAGCAATCCGAGGAACGCGTAGCCGGAACAGGCACTCCGGCAGAACAGGCAATCCGGCAGAACAGGCAATCCGGCGAAACAGACACTCCAGGGGGAAGTCGTGTCCGTCCGTAAAGCTGTCATGGTGTTGTACCGGGTGTGCTGGATCGCCTTTTTCGTGATGGTGGTCATCAGCCTCCTTCCCCGGCCACCGTTCCCGTACTGGCTGACCTGGGTGCCGGCGGCCGCCGCGGTCACCCTGAGTCTGACGGCGGGGCGCAGGGGCCGGGCCGCGGTCGCGGACCCGCCGCCCGCGGTGGAGGTCGAGCCGCCGGTGACGGGCCGCTGGACGGCGCTGAACAGCCCGGCGGACAAGGTGCCCAGCCATGGGGTGCACGCGTACGGGCAGACGTACGCGATCGACATCGTGGCGGAGCCCGGGACGGAGGGGACGGAGTCCGGGACGGAGGCGGAGCCCGGGGCCGAGCCGGTGTTGTCCCGGCCGAAGTTCCGCGCCCTGTGGCCCGTCGCCCGGCGGAACCACCACTTCCCGGCCTTCGGGGCGCCGCTTCTCGCGGTGGCCGACGGCACGGTGGTGCACGCCTCGCACGGCAGCCGCGACCACCTCAGCCGCAATTCCCTCCCCGCGCTCGTCTACTTGACGCTGATCGAGGCATCCGTACGGGACATGCGCGGTGCGGGCGCCATCGTCGGGAACCACATCGTGCTCGACCTGGGCGGCGGTACTTATGCCATGTACGCCCACCTGCGGCAGGGGTCGCTCCGGGTGCGGGCGGGGGAGAGGGTCCGGGCCGGACAGCCTCTCGCCGAGTGCGGAAACTCCGGAAATTCCACCGAACCGCATGTGCATTTCCAGTTGATGGACGACCCGGACCTGGACGTGGCGGTCGGAATTCCATTCACCTGGCGCGGTGCGGGCGTTCCTGCCAACGGCGAGATATTCATGGTCGGGGCAGCCGCGCACGGAACTCCCGCCAGGGAACCGGTCCGGGAGTCGGCCGGGGAATCGGGAGGGGCTCAGGCCTCCTGAGCCCGGACGGCCCCGGGCAGCCGGGTGGCCAGGAACACCGCGACGATCATCACGCCGGTGGCGCAGCAGAACACCACGTCGGTCGACGAGGTGAAGGCGTGCAGTGCCTGCTGGTGGGCGGCTCCCGTCAGCTCGCTGATCCCGCCGGCCGGGCCGCCCGGTCCGCGGGACGCGTACACCCGGCTCAGTACGGTGCCGAAGACGGCAGCCCCCAGGGCGCTGCCGAGGGTCTGGAAGAAGCGGACTCCGGTGGTGGCCACGCCCAGTTGGTGAGCCGGGGCGGTGTCCTGGACCAGTTGGATGAGCTGTCCGACAAGCTGGCCGAAGCCCAGTCCCATCAACAGCATCGCGCCGCGCACCGTCCACAGGCTGGTGTCCGTGGTGAGGGTGGCGAGCAGGCCGAGGGCTGCGGAGGCCACGACCGTGCCACTGACGACGAAGGTCTTCTGTGACCAGCCGGCCGCGACGAGACGTCCAGAGACGAGACCGACCACCGCCATGCCGACGGCCATCGGGATCAGGAAGAGCCCGGCCGACGACGCGGCGACACCCCGTACCACCTGGAGGTAGATCATGACGTAGACGATCGAGCCCATCATCGCGGCGCCGACCAGCCCCTGGATGGCGAAGCCGTTCCGCATGGCCCGGACGGTGAACAGGGAGAGCGGGAGGATCGGTTCGGCCGCGGTCGCCTGGCGCCACAGGAAGAGCCCGAGGGAGAGGGCAGTCGTGGCGAGCAGGCCCGCGATCAGCGGCGAGGACCAGGCGTACTGCTGACCGCCCCACTCGGTGACCAGGAGCAGTGTGGTGGAGAAAGCGGCGGCGAGTCCGGCGCCGAGGAAGTCGATGCGGCGACGCGTGGTGCGGGCGGGGAGCTTCAGCAGGGCGAAGGCCGCGACCAGCACCGCGATGCCGACCGGAAGGTTGACGTAGAAGATCCACCGCCACCCGGCGTGGTCGGAGAGGGTTCCGCCGATCCAGGGCCCGAGCGCCATCCCCGCGCCGGCGATGACCCCGCCGATGTTGCCGCCCCGGTCGCTCCCGTCACCCTTGCCGCCCGGGTCGCCTTTCCCGCTCTCGCGCTTGGCCTCGCGGCCGCGGTCGCGGTTGCCGTTGCTGTCGTTGTCGCCGTCAGCCTTCGGTGCTCCCGCGAGTTCGCGCAGGACGACCATGGTGACGCTCATCAGGCCCCCGCCACCGATGCCCTGGAGGGCGCGGGCGGCGATCAGTTCTCCCATGGACTGGGCCATCCCGCACACGGCCGATCCGGCCAGAAAGGTAGCGAGGGCACCGATGAAGACGTTCTTCGAGCCGAGTGAGTCGCAGAGCTTCCCGTACAGGGGGAGCGCGGCGGTCGCGGCGAGTTGGTAGCTGGCGATCAACCACGCGATCCGGTCGACGCCGTGGACCGGATCGAGGTCGCGGACGATCGGCACGGTCGCTGAGGAAACGATGTTCGAGTCGAGCACGGCCAGCAGGATCGTGGTGATGCAGAGGACGAAACCGATTGTGCGGTTCCGGCCGGTGGACCGCCGACTGCTCGTCCGGGACCCTCCGCCGGCCCCAACGGCCCCAACGGCCCCAACGGCCCCGTCGGACCTTCCAGGTGTGTCGGCTGTGCCGGCCGTCGTCCCGGCCCCGGCGATCGTTTCGGGCATGGCGGTGCTCCCCTCCGGAGCGGCTGGGCGCCGCTGTGGTCGAACCACTCTCACGCTCTAAATGTACTGAGTCAAGTTTTCGCCCTGGATTAAGTTTCATCCTGGTACACTCATGCCATGACCGAGGGGCTGAGCCTGCGCGAGCGCAAGAAGATCCAGACGCGACGCCGTCTGCTGAGCGAGGCCACGAAGCTCTTCACCGAGCGCGGCTTCGATCAGGTCTCGGTCGCGGAGATCGCTGAAGCGGCCGACGTGTCGAAGATGACGGTCTTCAACTACTTCGACAGCAAAGAGCACCTGGTCTTCGCGCCGATGGAGGAACACATCGGTGATGTCGCTCAGGTGGTGCGGGACCGGGAGCCCGGCGAGTCCGCGGTGGCCGCCGTGCGCCGCCACTTCCTGACCGCCCTCGGGAACCGGGACGCCTCGGTGGGGATGAGCGATTCGCCGGTGGCGCTCGGGATCCTTCAGCTGATCCAGCAGACGCCCGCACTGCTCACCCGGGCCCATGCCTTCTTCGTCCTCTCCTTCGACCAGCTGACCGATGTCCTGGTCGAGGAGGGCGAGGAGCCGGCGATCGCGTGCATCGTGGCTTCCCAGCTCATCGGCACCCGCAACGCCCTGATCACCGAGAACCACCGGCGGCTGCTGGCCGGGGAGTCGGTCGACGAGATCGCCGCGGACGCCGTGGCGATCGCCGGGCGCGGGTTCGACCTGCTGGAAAAGGGGCTGGGCGACTACGCGACCCGGTCCCAGAGCGACATCTGAGCCCCGCGCCGGGTCCCGGCTGGGCCCCGCGCCGGGTTCCTGCTGGGGTCCCGCGCCAGGTCGTCCCTGCTGGGGTCCCGCGCCAGGTCGTCCCTGCTGGGGTCCCACGCCAGGTCCCGGCTGGCCCCGCCCCACGTTCCGGACCCAGTCCCGCGCGAGGTCCCGGCAGGTTCCGGCAGGTTCCGGCAGGTTCCGGGCCCGGCCACGGCGGGGCCCGGGGGTGAAGCCGTAGGCTCCTCGTCATGCCGCCGTCCCAGAAGCGCGCCCGCCGCTACGACCCTGTCAGGTCCCGTACCGCGGTCCTGGCGCAGTTCGCCCATGTCCGAGCAGCCGTCGGCGCCCTGACGGTCCAGCAGCTGGAGGGTCCGAGCGGCCTCGGCGGCTGGACGGTGCGTGAGCTGGCCGTCCATCTGACCATGGCGCTCTCGCACGTCAGCCGGAATCTGGAGCTCCCCGAGCCGGCCCTCGCCAAGCCCGAGGTCACGCTCCTGGAGTGGCCGTTCTCCACCGCCGGGCGGGCCGAGCGGATCGCCCACGACACGGCGGAGTCGGCCGCGGACCACCCGGATCTGGACGCGCTGTACGGGGAGACGGTGGACCGCTTCGAGGCCCTCCTGGCCGCCGCCTCCGACGACCGCTTGCTGCCCACCCGGGTCGGGGTCATGCGGCTCGGGGACTTCCTGGTCACCCGGACCGTGGAGCTGGTCGTCCACACGTACGACCTCAACGAGGCGGCCGGGCTCGACATCCCCTATGACCGCCAGGCCCTGGCAGCCTGCACCCGGTTGCTCGCCGACGCCCTGGCGGAGAAGGCGCCGGGCGGCTCGGTCGAGGTGCGGGTCCCGCCGTTCGCCGTCGTCCAGTGCGTCCAGGGCCCGAAGCACACCCGGGGCACCCCGCCCAACGTCGTCGAGACCGATCCGGTCACCTGGTTCCGACTGGCCACCGGCCGGACGGAGTGGGCGCAGGCCCTCGACACCGCGAAGGTCAGCGCCAGCGGGGAACGGGCCGACCTCGCCGCACTGCTGCCGCTGATGGGCTGACGATCTGGCGGCCCGGAAGAGGCCAGGCCGGGGCAACCGGACGGCCTGAAGGCCGGACGACCTGAAGGCCGGACGGCCGGACGACCGGCCGGTCCGACCGGCTGACGTGAACCGGATCAGTCAGGCCGACCGCGACCGGTTCAAGACCGACCGTCCGGTCTGCGACATCACGACATCAGAGGCTTTCCCGGAGCCCCCGGAGCCCCCGGAGCCCCCGGAGTCCCGGATTTCGGAGCCCCGGACTCCCAGCGCCCGCCCCCGGACTTCCAGCGCCCGCCCCCGGACTTCCAGCGCCCGCCCCCGAGCCGCACCCCGTCCCCGCCCCCCAACCGTCAGATGCCACATACCGGTCTCCGTGCAAGCTCCGCGAGGTTCAGGCCGGGCTCCGTACGGGCTTAGGCCGGGCTCCGTACAAGCTCCGCGCAGGCTCCATACGGACTCCGCGGAGGCGCCGCGGTGTGAGGCTCACCACGAAACGAGCGTTCGGCCACCCCCTCGAACGGCGCCGGGGGCCGGTTAACGGAGTGCCACGATCCGGTCCGCCGGGTCCCGGGGCGGCTGGCCGGAACCGGTCGGTAATCCGCCGCTGATCCGGGCGACGACTGTCCTGCGGCCCTCGCCGCCCGCCGCCCGCCCTCACGTGGCGATCACCCTGTGTGACCGGACCTGTGGTACTCGGAGGCGGCCGCGAGGGCGCTCGCGCCGGGATCCGGCCGGGTGTCCCCATTCGGACCAGTGGTCGATCTCGCCTACACTCGGTGGCGTGCCTCGTGGTGATGGACGACTCAACCACGACCTGCTCCCCGGAGAGAAAGGCCCCCAGGACGCTTGCGGCGTCTTCGGTGTCTGGGCTCCGGGCGAAGAGGTCGCCAAGCTCACCTATTTCGGACTGTATGCCCTGCAGCACCGTGGACAGGAGTCCGCGGGCATCGCAGTGAGCAACGGGTCCCAGATCCTGGTCTTCAAGGACATGGGACTGGTCTCGCAGGTCTTCGACGAAACTTCCCTGGGATCGCTCCAGGGCCATATCGCGGTCGGCCATGCCCGCTACTCCACCACCGGTGCCTCGGTGTGGGAGAACGCGCAGCCGACGTTCCGTGCGACCGCGCACGGCTCGATCGCCCTGGGTCACAACGGCAACCTGGTGAATACGGCCCAGCTCGCCGAGATGGTCGCGGACCTCCCGCGCAAGGACGGCCGGGCCACTCAGGTCGCCGCGACCAACGACACCGATCTGGTGACCGCGCTGCTCGCCGGCCAGACCGACGACGACGGCAAGCCGCTCACCATCGAGGACGCAGCCACCAAGGTGCTTCCCGAGGTGAAGGGCGCCTTCTCCCTCGTCTTCATGGACGAGCACACCCTCTACGCCGCCCGTGACCCGCAGGGCATCCGCCCGCTGGTGCTCGGCAGGCTGGAGCGCGGCTGGGTGGTGGCCTCCGAGTCCGCCGCCCTCGACATCTGCGGTGCCAGTTTCGTCCGCGAGATCGAGCCCGGCGAGCTCGTCGCCATCGACGAGAACGGCCTGCGCACCTCCCGGTTCGCGGAAGCGAAGCCGAAGGGCTGCGTCTTCGAGTACGTGTATCTGGCCCGCCCCGACACCGACATCGCCGGGCGGAACGTCTACCTCTCCCGCGTGGAGATGGGCCGCAAGCTGGCGGCGGAGGCCCCGGTCGAGGCCGATCTGGTCATAGCGACGCCGGAATCCGGCACCCCCGCCGCAGTCGGTTACGCGGAGGCCAGCGGAATCCCGTTCGGCGTCGGGCTGGTCAAGAACGCCTACGTCGGCCGGACGTTCATCCAGCCGTCGCAGACCATCCGGCAGCTGGGCATCCGGCTCAAGCTGAACCCGCTCAAGGAAGTCATCAAGGGCAAGCGCCTGGTCGTCGTCGACGACTCGATCGTGCGCGGCAACACCCAGCGCGCGCTGGTCCGGATGCTCCGCGAGGCGGGCGCCGCCGAGATCCACATCCGGATCTCGTCCCCGCCGGTGAAGTGGCCGTGCTTCTTCGGCATCGACTTCGCGACCCGCGCGGAGCTCATCGCCAACGGCATGTCGGTCGACGAGATCGCCACGTCGATGGGGGCCGACTCGCTCTCGTACATCTCGATCGACGCGATGATCGAGGCGACGACGATCGACAAGCCGAACCTCTGCCGCGCCTGTTTCGACGGCGAGTACCCGATGGAGCTTCCGGACCCGGAGCTGCTCGGCAAGCAGCTGCTGGAGACGGAGCTGGCGGCAGGCCCTGCGGCGACCGCCGCGGCCGACGCGTTGCGCCGTCCGTGACCCGGAGCGTCCGGCAGCCTTCCCACCAGCCCCGTATCTCCACACGAAAGATCCCAGGCAATGTCTGAGACAACAGGTGCTTCCTACGCGGCAGCGGGCGTCGACATCGAGGCCGGCGACCGTGCCGTCGAGCTGATGAAGGAGTGGGTGAAGAAGACCCAGCGCCCCGAGGTCGCGGGCCTCGGCGGCCTCGGCGGCTTCGCCGGACTCTTCGACGCCTCGGCCCTCAAGCGCTACGAGCGTCCGCTGCTCGCCTCCGCCACCGACGGTGTCGGCACCAAGGTCGACCTCGCCCGCCAGATGGGCGTGTACGACACGATCGGCCACGACCTCGTCGGCATGGTCGTGGACGACCTGGTCGTCTGCGGCGCGGAACCGCTCTTCATGACCGACTACATCTGCGTCGGCAAGGTGCACCCCGAGCGTGTCGCGGCCATCGTGAAGGGCATCGCCGAAGGCTGTGTGCTGGCGGGCTGCGCCCTGGTCGGCGGCGAGACCGCCGAGCACCCCGGTCTGCTCGGCCCGGACGACTTCGACGTCGCCGGTGCCGGTACCGGAGTGGTGGAGGCCGAGCTGCTGCTCGGGCCGGAGCGCATCCGCAAGGGTGACGCCGTCATCGCGATGGCGTCGTCCGGGCTTCACTCCAACGGGTACTCGCTCGTCCGCCACGTCGTCTTCGACCGGGCCGGCTGGACGCTGGACCGCGAGGTCGAGGAGTTCGGCCGGACGCTCGGCGAGGAGCTGCTGGAGCCGACCAGGATCTACTCGCTGGACTGCCTGGCCCTCACCCGCACCACCGAGGTGCACGGCTTCAGCCACGTCACCGGCGGTGGCCTGGCCAACAACCTGGCCCGGGTCATCCCGGACGGACTGCACGCCACGGTGGACCGCTCCACCTGGACGCCCGGCGCGGTCTTCGACCTCGTCGGCAAGGCCGGTCAGGTCGAGCGGCTGGAGCTGGAGAAGACGCTCAACATGGGCGTCGGCATGATCGCGATCGTCCCGGCGGAGTCGGCCGACGCGGCCCTGACCACCCTGGCCGACCGAGGCGTCGACTCCTGGATCGCCGGCGAGATCACCGACCGCGGCGCACACGCGACGGGCGCGGAGCTCGTGGGCGGGTACGCGCGCTGAGGCGCGAGCACGGCAGCCGGTCCCGGACACCGGGCGGGTCGACACGGCCCGTCCGCCGTCCGGAGACGGCGGGCGCACCGGATCGGGACAGCACAGAACCCGGTCCGGGACAGGCCCGGACCGGGTTGATGTGTCAGCGCGAGGTCAAGCGCCGCGGCGCTGTGACGACGGACCGGACTGGTCGTCCTCGTCCTCGTCATCGTCGTTGTACTGATCCGCGTACTGTGCGTACGGGTCATCTTCCTCGTCGTCGTCCTCGAACGGCTCTGCGTTCGGTGGTTGACTCGAAGGTGATGCGCCCAGCTCATTGGCCAGACGCGACAGGTCAGTCCCGCCGCTGCTGTACTTCAGCTGACGGGCGACCTTGGTCTGCTTGGCCTTTGCCCGGCCGCGCCCCATGGCTCGACCCCCTCGGTGACGGGGCTCGATGGCCCCAGAGTCTTGACACGCGTTCATGTTTCAGGACGGACTCTCGGCAGAGAGACCGCGCCTGTAGAGCTTTAACGGTACCTGCTTCCGCGGCCATACGGTACGCCGCCGGCGTCACACGCCCCGGAAGAGGACCCGCGAGGAGCTCCGTCCTCGCTGGTCAACTGCGATTTTAACCTCTTCTGGGCACGCGACCCGCCGACCGGGGTGAGGCATGTCTCCCTGACCGGCGGGTACAGCGGGCTGTGCGCAGGGAATGACGCCCTGTAGGGCCCCGGCGCGGTCGTACGCTCGGCCGGACGGTCAGCGACGGGCGGCGTCCGCCATCCGCTGCTCGGCGATCCGGTCGGCCGCCGCGGCCGGCGGGATGCCATCGCTCTTCGCACGTGCGAATATGGCCAGCGTCGTGTCGAAGATCTTCGCTGCCTTCGCCCGGCACCGGTCGAAGTCGAAGCCGTGCAGCTCGTCCGCGACCTGGATGACGCCGCCGGCGTTCACCACGTAGTCGGGTGCGTAGAGGATCGAGCGGTCCGCCAGATCCTTCTCCACGCCCGGGTGCGCGAGCTGGTTGTTGGCCGCGCCGCACACTACGGAGGCGGTGAGCACCGGGACGGTGTCGTCGTTCAGCGCGCCGCCGAGCGCGCACGGGGCGTAGATGTCCAGGCTCTCGGTACGGATCAGCGCCTCGGTGTCCGCCGCCACGGCGATCCCGGGATGCCGCTCGGTGATCCGGCGCACGGACTCCTCGCGGACATCGGTGATCATGACCTCCGCGCCGTCCGCCAGCAGGTGCTCGACCAGGTGGTGGCCGACCTTGCCGACTCCGGCGACCCCCACTTTCCGGCCACGCAGCGTCGGGTCGCCCCAGAGGTGCTGGGCCGAGGCCCGCATGCCCTGGAAGACGCCGAACGCGGTGAGCACGGAGGAGTCGCCGGCGCCGCCGTTCTCGGGGGACCGGCCGGTGGTCCAGCGGCACTCGCGGGCCACGACGTCCATGTCGGCGACGTACGTGCCGACATCGCAGGCCGTCACGTAGCGGCCACCGAGCGAGGCCACGGCCCTGCCGTAGGCCAGCAGCAGTTCGGTCCGCCGGTCGCCCTCGAAGGCTTCCGGGTCCCCGATGATGACGGCCTTGCCGCCACCGTGGCCGAGCCCGGCCAGGGCGTTCTTGTACGACATGCCGCGGGCGAGGTTCAGCGCGTCCGCGACGGCCGCCTGCTCGGAGGCGTACGGATAGAAGCGGGTACCGCCCAAGGCCGGGCCCAGAGCGGTGGAGTGGATGGCGATCACGGCCTTGAGGCCGCTGGCACGGTCCTGACAGAGCACGACTTGTTCGTGGCCCCCCTGATCCGAGTGGAACAGGGTGTGCAGTGCGTCTACAGGCTCGCCGGTCACATCGGTCACTGTGGTGACTCCCAATTACGAAGCGGCGGAAAGGCCCTCCTGAAGGTGGGGAGAGCCCCGGACCGCCCGGCGCGGACAGTCCGTGGCAAGAGCTTAAGGCCGCCCGTCCCGCACCGGCGGAGATCTGATCCAGTGCCGCGGATCACCCACGACCGGAGTACGGGCGTGACACGATCACTGCATGTCGGTGGTGTCTTCGGTGCTCGTCCCATACGCGTCCTACCTCCGGGTCTACGAGCCGCTGGCCGCCTTCCCGGAGGCCGAACGCGCCCACTGGGCGCGCTACGCGAGCCGTGATCCGATCCCCACGGCCCAGGACGAACTACGCCGTTCGCTGGCCGACTTGGTGGCGACCCCGCCGGTCGGTGTGCCGGCCCACGAGAGTGCCGACGCGTTCGTCGCGGAGGTGGACGGGGTGGTGTGCGTCTGTCCGTGGCGGACCAGGCTGCGCGGCTGGCTGGCGCTGGACGGTCTCGTGGACATGTTCCCCGGGCCGGTGCTCGACGCGGTGCTGCCGCCGGTGGTGCGCGGGCAGGCCGTCGCCGATCACGAGCGCTGGTCGGAGCGCAATCCGGACGCCCGGCCGTGGATCAGGACGGCGGTGTGGCAGGTCCCGGTGCGCTGGTTCGTCCTGGTCTCGGACGAGGAGCGCGAGTACCGGGCGGCGGGCGAGGACGGTGAGCCGGCCGTGCTGCGGTACCGGACGCCGATGGTCCAGGCGCGCCGCAGGCTGGCGCGGGCGCTGAAGACGCTGCGCGAGACGATGGACGAGGGGCCGCTCACCGAGGGCCTGGTGGACGTCGGCCGCTGGCTGGAGGAGTTCCATCCGCGCGCACTGGTCGAGCTGGACTACGGCGGGCTGGTGCACGCCCTGCCGGCGAAGCAGCTGGCGGAGGACCGGAGCGCCGCCGATGTGGCCGAGAGCATCGCGGCGCTGCGGGCCGGTGACGGCGAGGGGGCGAGCGAGGCGTACTCCCGTCTCTCGGAGCGCTGGAGGTCCGTCAGGGATCGTCAGTTCGCGAACTGACGGCCGGCCCGAGAGCGGACTGGCAACGGCCTGGCAACGGTCTGAGACCGAACTGACGGCGAACCGGCGATCGATGAACCTGCGTCCTGTGTGACACGTGAGGGTGAAGAGGCGGAAGCATACTTCCGTTGTCTTGGGACCTACGTCCCGAACCGGGCCTTTGCCTCAACCGTGATGGATAGCACTTACGGGGCCCTTGCGCCCTTACCTACTCCTCGTGCCAAAATAGGACAAGGAGTCCGGGGAGGGCTCTGTTCGTCCAATTACGGGCGAAGTGCTCTGCATTGCACTCTATGGGGGGTCTGACGACTCCTGATCGCTCTGTGACTGATCGTCACGGTGGTGTGACTGTCCGCTATGGCATGGTCCATCGGCTTCCGTCGCTGATGAACACCTGGGAGGGCAATTCCATCGGTTTGGCCGACGTGGCTGGACGGATGGTGTAGTTGTAGTGCCGAGGACAAGCCGTTCGTCCTATAACCGACTCGGCCCGCGTCCGCCATTTCGGGCAACGTGGGTCAAGGTGCAGAATTTAGAGGAAAGAACCGAGATGGTTCGGTTCTCCCGAGGAGGCCGCTCATGACCGCTCGCACCCCTGATGCCGAGCCGCTGCTGACCCCGGCTGAGGTTGCCACGATGTTCCGCGTGGACCCGAAGACGGTTACCCGTTGGGCCAAGGCCGGCAAGCTCACGTCCATCCGCACGCTCGGTGGACATCGCCGGTACCGCGAGGCAGAGGTCCGCGCACTGCTTGCGGGTATTCCGCAGCAGCGCAGCGAGGCCTGAAAAACCCCTGTCGCCGCAGCACAACTGGGCTTTTGGGTCCCCCAACCCGCATAGCCCACCCATAGCTCCATATGACGGGCGCCCGCCCCAACGGGCGCCATACCTGTGCGACGCAGGTCACGTCGTCAGATCGCGCTGGACTCCGCCGGGTCCAGCGCGATCTTTTTTTGTGCCTGTGCGACCGGCCGCGAATCGGGCCCCGGTCCGCGATGTCCTGCCCGTTCGGGCGCGGGGAAACCGGACGCCCGGTTGGCTCCCGATGGGTCTCGTGCGGGCTTGCTCGGGTCTGTGCGGGACTGTGCACCCTCGTCCCGGGAAGGCCGGGCCGGGACGGTTCGGGGGCTCCTGGGCGGCTCCCGTCGGAGTGGTGCAATTGCACATATTAAATTCGCCAGTTGTAGGAAGGGTGTAAAGCCACCCCTTCTCAAAACTGATGCGGTGACTCCCGTCACATGGCAGGACTCTTGCCAAGTACGAGCCTGCCATTGCATAGGGGCGCGGGAGCGCGCCATTGGTCACGTGGCGGGAGGACTTTCGTCCTCTGCCCGCCGGACGGAGGGCCGGCCGCCACGGACCGGTGCCGGAGCTCCCGCTGACGGTGCGTCGAGGCGCTGCGGTGGCGGGGCATCGCCAGGGAACGCCCCGGCGGCCCGCGACGGGCCCTCCTAGGGCCCCATGGGCGGTCCGGGCGGACCGGCTGGCTCCCCGGCCGCTCCGGCCGTCGGAGGGGCCGTCAGGGGCTCCATGGCGAGCCGCAGCAGCCGGGCGCAGACCGCGCAGTGCCGGGTGAGGTGGCGGTAGCCGGTGGCGGCCGCCAGATGGGCGCGCAGCAGGGCGCGGATCTCGTGCCGGGGCGTGCTCCGCGAGGCCGTCCGGCGCCGGGCCGGTTCGCGGGCGCCCGCAGCGGTCGCCGTGCCCGCCTTGGCCGTCGTGCCTGCCGTGGTCGCGCCCGCAGTGGTCACCGTGCCCGCAGCGGTCGCCGCGCCTGCCGTCACCGCCGTGCCCGCGGTCGTCACCGTGCCTGCCGCGCTCACCGTGCCCGCCGTGGCTGTCCTGGGTGCGTCGCTCCGGAACCCCTCGTCCGTGGATGCCGCCATCCGCGCCACCTCCCGGTGGATGCGCGCTGCCCCGCGCCGAGAAAACAGGGGCAGCCCCTGTTTTCTGAGTACTCGTCGGCGGCCACCGGAGTCAATACGCGCGAAAGCCCGGATCCAGGGGATCCGGGCTTTCGTTACTGCGGTCCTGACGGGATTTGAACCCGCGGCCTCCACCTTGACAGGGTGGCGAGCACTCCAAACTGCTCCACAGGACCAGGTTTTCGCTGCTGCCTCGCGGCTGGCTGCGAAGACAGACTGTACAGGAGGTCAGAGGGTGCGGTCGACCTCACTTCCGGTGGCCGGCCGGTCACCCGGCCACCGGCGGGCGGGCTACGGGGCCGCGGCGTCGATCGCCTTCACGATCCGCTTGTCGGAGACCGGGAACGCGGTGCCCAGCGCGTGCGCGAAATAGCTCACCCGCAGCTCCTCGATCATCCAGCGGATGTCCAGGACCTCCTGCGGGACCGGCCTGCCCTGCGGCAGCTGTTCGAGCAGCCAGGCGTACTCGTCCTGCATCTCGTGGACCTTCTCCATGCGCGCGGTGTCGCGCTGGACGTTGGTCGGCATCTGCTGGAGCCGGCGGTCCTCCGCGACCAGGTAGCGCATCAGGTCGGGCAGCCTGCGCAGCCCGGTCGCGGTGACGAACCCGGGCGGGACGAGACGGGCGAGGTGCTCCCGTACGTCGGTGACGTTGTTGATCAGGACCAGGCTGCTGGTCGCCTTCAGCCGGCGTTCGCACGCCTGCCAGGCCGCCAGGACCTGCTGCACCTGGCCGACCGTGCGGACGGTCAGGTCCACCAGGTCGGCGCGCACCTTGTCGTACAGCTTCCGGAACGACGCCTCGTCCCAGGCGGGGCCGCCGTGCGCGGCGATCAGCCGGTCCGCGGCGGCGGTCGCGCAGTCGTCGAAGAGCGCCTGGATGGAGCCGTGCGGGTTACGGGACAGGGCCAGCTTCTGCTGGTTGGTCAGCTTCTCGGACGCGAACTTCGCCGGGTTCACCGGGATGTTCAGCAGGATCAGCTTCCGGGTGCCGCGCCACATCGCCTGCTGCTGCTCGGCCTCGGTGTCGAAGAGCCGTACGGCGACTGTGCCCGCCGCGGCTCCCTCCTGGTCGACGAGTGCCGGGTACGCCTTGACCGGCTGCCCCGCCCGCCGCGTCTCGAAGACCCGGTCCAGCGTGCCGATCGTCCAGTCGGTGAGGCCGGAACGCTCGATGGACTCACCGGTGGGGCCCGCGGTCGCCGCGGCGGCCTTGGAGAGCGCCTGCCGGGCCTTGGGGCGTAGCTGGACGCGCAGCGCCTCCAGGTCCTTGTCCTCCGCGACCTTGCGGCGCCGCTCGTCGACGATCCGGAAGGTGATCTTCAGGTGGTCCGGGATCCGGGTCAGGTCGAAGTCGTCGGCGGTGACCGGGACGCCGACCATCCGCTGGAGCTCGCGGGCCAGCGTGAACGGCAGCGGCTCCTGGAGCGGAACGGCCCGGTCCAGGAACTTGTCCGCGTAGTTCGGGGCGGGGACGTAGTGCCGGCGGATCGGCTTGGGCAGCGAGCGGATCAGTTCGGTGACCACTTCCTCGCGCAGCCCCGGGATCTGCCAGTCGAAGCCCTCCGAGGTGACCTGGTTCAGCACCTGGAGCGGGATGTGGACGGTCACGCCGTCGGCGTCCGCGCCGGGCTCGAACTGGTACGTCACCCGGAACTTGAGCTTCCCCTGCCGCCAGGAGTCCGGGTAGTCGTCCTTGGTGACGTTCCCGGCCTTCTCGTTGATGAGCATCGAGCGCTCGAAGTCCAGCGCGTCCGGCTCGTCCCGGCGCTTGTGCTTCCACCAGGAGTCGAAGTGCGCACCCGAGACGACGTGCTCCGGGATCCGCTGGTCGTAGAAGTCGAACAGCGTCTCGTCGTCCACGAGGATGTCGCGGCGCCGGGCGCGGTGCTCCAGCTCCTCGACCTCGCCCAGCAGCTTGCGGTTGTCGTGGAAGAACTGGTGGTGGGTGCGCCAGTCGCCCTCGACCAGGGCGTTGCGGATGAACAGGTCCCGCGAGGCCTCCTGGTCGATACGGCCGAAATTGATCTTGCGCTGGGCCACGATCGGTACGCCGTACAGCGTGACCCGCTCGTATGCCATCACCGCGGCCTGGTCCTTCTCCCAGTGCGGCTCGCTGTAGGTGCGCTTCAGCAGGTGCTGGGCCAGCGGCTCGATCCACTCGGGCTCGACCCGGGCATTGACCCGCGCCCACAGCCGGGACGTCTCCACCAGCTCCGCCGACATCACGAACCGCGGCTGCTTCTTGAAGAGCGCGGAGCCCGGGAAGATCGCGAACTTGGCGTTGCGGGCACCGACGTACTCGTTCTTCTCGGTGTCCTTGAGCCCGATGTGCGACAGCAGACCGGCCAGCAGCGAGGTGTGCACCGACTGCTCGGGCGCGGCCGCGTCGGAGGAGTCATCGATCTCCAGCCCCATCTGCTTGGCGACCGTCCGCAGCTGGGCGTAGATGTCCTGCCATTCGCGGATGCGCAGGAAGTTCAGGTACTCCTGCTTGCACATCCGGCGGAAGCTGGAGGAGCCGCGCTCCTTCTGCTGCTCGCGGATGTAGCGCCACAGGTTCAGGAACGCCAGGAAGTCCGACGTCTCGTCCTTGAACCGGGCGTGCTGCTGATCGGCCTGCGTCTGCTTCTCGGACGGGCGTTCGCGCGGGTCCTGGATGGAGAGCGCGGCGGCGATGACCATGACCTCGCGGACACAGCCGTTGCGGTCGGCCTCGATGACCATCCGGGCCAGGCGCGGGTCCACCGGCAGCTGGGAGAGCTTGCGCCCCAGCGGGGTGAGCCGCTGACCCTTCTTTCCCTCTCCGGGGGTCTTCTCCTCCTGGTCCAGCGCACCCAGCTCCTGGAGGAGCTGCACACCGTCGCGGATGTTGCGGTGGTCCGGCGGGTCGATGAAGGGGAACTTCTCGATGTCGCCCAGTCCGGCCGCGGTCATCTGGAGGATGACGGAGGCCAGGTTCGTCCGCAGGATCTCCGGGTCGGTGAACTCCGGCCGGGTCAGGAAGTCGTCCTCCGAGTACAGCCGGATGCAGATGCCGTCCGACGTACGGCCGCAGCGGCCCTTGCGCTGGTTGGCGCTGGCCTGCGAGATCCGCTCGATGGGCAGCCGCTGGACCTTGGTGCGGTGGCTGTAGCGGGAGATACGGGCGTTGCCCGGGTCGATCACGTACTTGATGCCGGGGACGGTCAGCGAGGTCTCGGCGACGTTCGTCGCGAGGACGACCCTGCGTCCGGTGTGGCGCTGGAACACGCGGTGCTGCTCGGCGTGCGACAGACGTGCGTAGAGGGGGAGCACCTCGGTGTGTCTGAGGTTGCGTTTGCCCAGCGCGTCCGCCGTGTCGCGGATCTCCCGTTCGCCGGAGAGGAAGACCAGGACGTCGCCCGGCCCCTCGTCCTGGAGCTCGTCGACGGCGTCGCAGATCGCGGTGATCTGGTCGCGGTCGGCGTCCTCGCTCTCCTCTTCCAGCAGCGGGCGGTACCGCACCTCCACCGGATACGTACGCCCGCTGACCTCGACGATCGGCGCCTCGCCGAAGTGGCGCGCGAAGCGCTCCGGGTCGATGGTCGCGGAGGTGATGACGACCTTCAGGTCCGGGCGCTTGGGCAGCAGCCGGGCCAGATAGCCGAGCAGGAAGTCGATGTTCAGCGACCGCTCGTGGGCCTCGTCGATGATGATCGTGTCGTACGCGAGCAGCTCGCGGTCCGTCTGGATCTCGGCCAGCAGGATGCCGTCCGTCATCAGCTTGACGAAGGTCGCGTCCTGGTTGACCTGGTCGGTGAACCGGACCTTCCAGCCGACCGCCTCGCCCAGCGGCGTCTTCAGCTCCTCCGCGATCCGCTCGGCCACCGTGCGGGCGGCGATCCGGCGGGGCTGGGTGTGCCCGATCATGCCGCGGACGCCACGGCCCAGCTCCATGCAGATCTTGGGGATCTGGGTGGTCTTGCCCGAGCCGGTCTCACCCGCGACGATCACGACCTGGTGGTCGCGTATCGCCTCCAGGATCTCGTCCTTCTTCTGGCTGACCGGAAGCTGTTCGGGGTACGTGAGGGCAGGCAGCCGCCCGGCCCGCAGCGCGAGCCGCTCCGCTGCCTTGGTCGCCTGGGCGGCGATCTCGTCCAGCACGCCTTGCTGGGCCTCTGGCTTACGAATGCGGCGCGCGCCTTCGAGACGTCGGCCGAGCCGGTGGGCGTCGCGCAGCGAGAGCTGCCCGAGCTGGGACTGGAGATCGGCAAAGGAAGTAGACATACGGGTCCCAGGATCTCACCCGGGCCCGGGGAACGGCGAACCTATTTCGCGCGGACTCCGTCACGGGGCCCGCGCGATGGGGGTGGTGACGGTCACAGCACGTACCATTCCGGACAGTTGATCTCCCTCTGATCTCCTTCTGAATCCCCGCTTCCGGAAGGCCCGTCGTGTCCCGTTCGCAGTGGTGCTGCCTGGTGGCGGCGCTGGCGGTGGTGCTCGGGCTGTTCTGCGGACCGTCCACGACGGTCGCCGCGGCGGCTCCGGCTTCGGCGGCGGGTCCGGCGGGTCCGGAGGCTTCGGCCGCGGTGCCGGACCGGGTGCCGGTCGTGGCCGAGGCCGGGGACGACGGACACGGGGTTCCCGGCTGCGGCAGGAACGGAAAGCGCGACGGCACCGAGCCCGCCGTTCCCGGCCGGGCCCGGACGGCCCACGACCAGGCGCCGGGCCTCGCCGAATGGGGCCTGCCCGCCGCCACCGGACCCGAGCCGGTGCGGGCGCCCGCGCCGATATCGCCACGGGGGCCCGACGCGTCGGCGCCGGGCCCGGTGGAGCTCTCCGTACTGAGGGTGTAGACGGGCCGCCCGCCCCGCGCCGGCCGTCCCTCTCCCTCTTCCCGCACCACCAGTCCGGAGTTCCGCATGCCCGTTTCCACGTCCGAGCCGTCCCCTGAACCGTCCCCCAAGCCGTCCCGAAAGCCGACTGCGAAGTCCGTTAAACCGACCGCGAGGTCCCGTAAGCCGCTCGTCTACGGCGCCGGGATCGTCGTGGCCGCCGCCCTGCTCGGCTACGTCTCCTACCGGGCCACCGCCCCCGACCCCGCGGAGTCCGGCTCCTCCGCCGTCGCTGACGTCACCGCGGAGCCGGAGGCCGGCGTCTACCCCGAGCTGGCGAAGCTGGCCCGGCGCGACGCCGGTGACAAGCTGGCGCAGGGCCGGGCGGACGCACCCGTCGTCCTCATCGAGTACGCCGACTTCAAGTGCGGCTACTGCGCGAAGTTCGCCCGGGACACCGAACCCGCCCTGGTGAAGAAGTACGTCGACGACGGCACCCTGCGCATCGAGTGGCGCAACTTCCCGATCTTCGGTGCCGAGTCCGAGGCCGCGGCGCGCGCCTCCTGGGCCGCCGGGCAGCAGGGCCGCTTCTGGCAGTTCCACCGTGCCGCCTACGCCGAAGGGGCCAAGGAGAAGGGGTTCGGCAAGGACCGGCTGAAGGCGCTCGCCCAGCAGGCCGGGGTGGCCGATCTGGACCGCTTCCAGGCCGACGCGGACGGTGCGGCGGCCGCCGCCGCGGTGCGCAAGGACCAGGAGCAGGGATACGGGATCGGCGCGACGTCCACCCCCTCGTTCCTGATCAACGGCCGCCCGATCGCCGGGGCCCAGCCGGCCCGGACCTTCACCCGGGCCGTCGAGCAGGCGGCGGAACGGGCGAAGCAGACCGGTGGCGCGGGCGAGGACGCCAAGGGCGCCGCGAAGTGACCGCCGGGATCGGCTACTTCGCCGCGCTCCTCGGCGGGCTGCTGGCCCTGCTCAGCCCGTGCAGCGCCCTGCTGCTCCCCGCCTTCTTCGCGTACTCCATCAACTCCGCCTCACGGCTGCTCGCCCGGACCGGGATCTTCTACGCGGGGCTGGCCACCACTCTGGTCCCGCTGGGCGCGGCGGGTTCGTACGCCGGACGGCTCTTCTACGGCCATCGCGACGCCCTCGTCCTCGGCGCCGGCTGGCTGATCATCGTCCTCGGCGCCGCCCAGATCGTCGGGCTCGGCTTCGCCTCGCGGCGGATCGCCGCGCTGAGCGGCCGTATCCGGCCCACGACCGCCGTATCGGTCTACGCGCTCGGCGCGGTCTACGGGCTGGCCGGTTTCTGCGCGGGACCGATCCTCGGGAGCGTGCTCACCGTGGCGGCCGTCAGCGGCAGCCCGGCGTACGGCGGACTGCTGCTCGCCGTCTACGCCCTGGGCATGGCGGTGCCGCTCTTCCTGCTGGCGCTGGTCTGGGAACGGTTGGAGCTGGGCCGCCGGGCCTGGCTGCGCGGACGCGTCCTGCGGCTCGGCCGCTTCGAACTGCACACGACGTCGCTGCTGTCGGGGCTCTTCTTCATCGGGCTCGGTGCCGTGTTCCTGGTGTACGACGGGACGACCGCGCTCCCCGGGCTGCTGGACGTGGACCAGTCGTTCGCCGTGGAGCAGTGGGCCCAGGGCGTCGGTGAACAGGTGCCGGACGGGGTGCTGCTGGGCGCGGTGGTGGCCGTGGTCCTGCTGGTGCTCGCGGTACGGACTGCGCGCCGCCGGGCCGCTGCCGGTGCTGACGCCGACGCCGGCGCTGACGCCGACGAGGCGAACACCGCCGACCGGGAGGGTGTCTGACACGACGAAGGCCCCGTCCATCGGACGGGGCCTTCGGGTGGTGGCTGGGGCCGGGATCGAACCGGCGACCTATCGCTTTTCAGGCGATCGCTCGTACCAACTGAGCTACCCAGCCACGCAGCTCATACGGGCTGCAGCGGTCCTGACGGGATTTGAACCCGCGGCCTCCACCTTGACAGGGTGGCGAGCACTCCAAACTGCTCCACAGGACCAAGCAATGTGCGAGACAAGTCTCGCACACGTTGAAGCGTGCCCCCAACGGGATTCGAACCCGTGCTACCGCCTTGAAAGGGCGGCGTCCTGGGCCACTAGACGATGAGGGCTAAGGGCCCACCTGCGCGCTTCCCAGCGCGTCGGGGACGTGAGAAGCATATGGGATGCCGGCAGGTATCGCCAAAACGGTTTAGCGGGAGGCCTTGGGGGCCGTCGGGAGCGGGCTCGGGAGGGCCGGGTTCGCCTCCGGCAGATGGCGGCTGACCTCGGCCGTCGTCAGGCCGAGCCCGCCCAGCGTGATCTCGTCCCAGGCCTGTAGCCGCCGGGTGGAGCGGTCCAGATAGAGCACCGACGCGAGCACCTGTTCCGGCTTCTTGTTCTGTACGGCGCGCAGCCCGCCGCCGCCCGTGGAGCCCTCGACCTTCAGCCGGGTGCCGAGCTTCATCACCTCGTTCTGCCGGTGGTGCACATGACCGGCCAGCACGAGGGGGACCGTGCCGTCCGCCTCCCGGGCCGCCGCCGGTTCATGGGTGACGGCGATGTCGACCGGGGTGCCGGCCCGCTGCTGCTCGCGCAGGGCGGCCGCCAGCCGCAGGCCCGCCGTCCGCTCGACGTCCTCGGCCTGTTCCGGCCCGGTGCGGTCCGGGGTGAACTCCGGGTCCCCGATGCCGGCCACCCGCAGCCCGCCGGCGTTCACCGCCCGGCCGTCGTCCAGCACGTGCACGTTCTTGAACCGCCCGGCGTCGCGCAGGTACTTCTGGGTGGTCGCGGAGTCGTGGTTCCCCCGGACCCAGACATAGGGGGCGCCCAGATCGCTGACCGGGTCCAGGAAGCTGTTCTCGACGGCTGCGCCGTGGTCCATCGTGTCGCCCGAATCGATGATCACGTCGATGTCGTACTGCTCGACGAGCGAACCGATGATGTGCCAGGCCGCCGGGTTCAGATGGATGTCGGAGACGTGCAGGACGCGCAGCGTGGCGGGGTCCGGACGGTAGACGGGGAGCGTCGAGGTGGCGTCGTACAGCTTGGTGACGTTGGTGACCAGCCGGGCCAGCTCCTGCTGGTAGACGTCGAAGTCGGTGACGATCGAGCGGGCGTCCCCGACGACGGAGGGGGCGCTGGAGAGCAGTCCGGAGAACCTGGGCTCCAGGACCGACTTCGGGTTCCAGGTGGCGTACGCGCTGACGCCGGAGGCGGCCAGCAGCGCGAGTGCGAGGCCACCGGCCGCGAGGGCGCGGCGGGGCCTGCGGTATACCGCGAGGCCCAGTGCGGTGGCCCCGGAGACGACCGCGACGCAGGAGCGCAGGGCGAGCTCGCGGGTGCCGGCGCTGACGTCGCCGGTGACCTCCTCCTCCAGCCCGGACAGCCGCTCGGGGTGCTGGACGAGGGCCTCGGAACGGACCGGGTCGAGGCGGTCGACATCGACGTCGAGCCGGACCGGGGCATGGTGCGAATCCAGTTCCAGGGCGCCGAGCGGGGACACGTTGATCTTGGTGCCGCCGGTGAGCGAGGGGCGCAGGGTCATCGTCGTGTCCATCGGGCCGACGGACGTACGGACACTGCCGACGGCCAGCAGTCCGAGCCAGGCGCCGAAGAGCACGACGGTGACCAGGCCCAGCGCGCGGCCGAACGGACGCGCCGGGACGGCCGGCGAGCCACCGGGGCCACGGACGCGGCGGCCGGTGCGCGGCCGGGGACGGAGGCGGTGCCGGACACGGGCTGCTGCGGCACGGAACGGGTCGCGGGCCATTGGGCGACTGTGCCCCGGTCCGCGGGCAGGTATGCGCTCCGGGTGCTTCCGGGATACCTGCGGGCGTTCCCGGGCTCTTCGGCGCGCTTCCGGCGGCGGTACGTGACAATGACGGGGTGCTGGAGATGACGCGGGAAGAGTTCGAGGAACTGGTGGGCGAGGCCCTGGACCGGATCCCGCCGGAGCTGACCCGGCTGATGGACAACGTCGCGGTCTTCGTCGAGGACGAGCCGGAGGGCGATGATCCGGATCTGCTCGGGCTCTACGAGGGCACGCCGCTGACCGAGCGCGGTGAGTGGTACGCGGGCGTGCTGCCGGACCGGATCACCATCTACCGGGGACCGACGCTGCGGATGTGCGAGTCCCGCGAACAGGTGGTGGCCGAGACGGAGATCACCGTCGTGCACGAGATCGCCCACCACTTCGGCATCGACGACGAGAGGCTGCACGCGCTCGGTTACGGCTGAGGCTCCGGTTCACGGGTTGTGCGGGCTCCGGGGCGGGGCCCCGGGCGGGCCCCGGGTGTGAATGAGGTGTGCGGGCCGGGGTCCGGGGCGTGTCCCCGGCGGGGCGGCGGGAGTTGGGCACAGCGCTCCCCGGCTCGTTTCCGTACCGCCACGTCCTTCCTCGCGCCCCCGGAGGTGCCCCCGTGCGCCAACTGTCCGTACCCGCTCCCGTCCGCTGGGCGGCCGTCACCGTTGTGACGATCGCCGCGTCCACAGGCTGTATGAGCGTCGGTGACGGCGGCGGGAAGCCGGCGCCCTCGCGCCCGGCCGCGTCGAAGGGGGCGGTGACCGGCCCCGACGGTTCCACGGTGACCGGTACCGGCCGGTCGGCCCGTACCGGCGGCGCCGAGGCGCACTCCGACCGGGAGGCCGCGGAGACCGGCGCCCCGAGCGCCTCCGCCGGCCCCTCGCGCAGTCCCGGCGCGAAGTCCGCCGAGCCCGGCCGGATCCGGGGCGGCCGGCTGTCGGCCCCGCCGCTCCCGCAGACGGGGCCCGGGGTTCCGGAGCGGCCGGAGCCCCCGGCGCCCTCGGACCCGCAGACGCCCGAGCCGCCGGCCCCGCCGGAGGAGCCCGAGCCGGAGCCGTCCGAGCCGCCGGAGGTGCCTTCGGCGTCGCCCGCGGCCCAGCTGCGCAATGAGGCGATGGGGGCGCCGGGCCAGGTGGAGGAGTTGCGGACCCCGGAGGCATCGCCGCAGGTGGGACCGGCCTGACGGGGAGGTCGTGCGGGGTCGGTTTGCACAATGGCGGGGTGAGTGCGTATGGTAGTAGATCGTTTGATCCATTGCCCGGCGCCGACACAGAAGAGCGCCGTGTGGCGCGTACTCTCCCTTGCCGTGGCTGGACCGCATTGAGGCGGTCGAAATTGCGAAAACACGGAGTTACGGGCGCGTGCCGAGACTCCGGAAGGTTTCGCATTTCGCATGTCAATTTCCAGTTCTGACCACACCGTGCTGCCCGAGAACATCGAGAACGACGAGCTCGTCCAGGCGGCTGAGGCCGTTGTCGCCGAGTCCGCCGTCTCCGTCGAGGACTACATCAAGGCCCCTCAGACGGAGCAGACCGAGGTTCCCGAGCAGGCCGGCACCGAGGCGCCCCAGGCCGAGCAGGCCGACGCCGACTCCGCCGACGAGGCGGACGCCGAGCCGACCATCACCTTCGCGGAGCTGGGCCTGCCGGACGGCATCGTCCGCAAGCTCGCGCAGAACGGTGTGACCGCGCCCTTCCCGATCCAGGCGGCGACCATCCCGGACGCCCTGGCCGGAAAGGACATCCTCGGCCGAGGCCGTACCGGCTCCGGCAAGACCCTCTCCTTCGGTCTGCCGACGCTGGCCTCGCTGGCCGGTGGGCACACCGAGAAGAAGAAGCCCCGCGCGATCATCCTCACCCCGACGCGTGAGCTCGCGATGCAGGTCGCGGACGCGCTTCAGCCGTACGGCGACGTCCTCGGCCTGAAGATGAAGGTCGTCTGCGGCGGTACGTCGATGGGCAACCAGATCTACGCGCTGGAGCGCGGTGTCGACGTCCTCGTCGCCACCCCGGGCCGGCTGCGCGACATCATCAACCGGGGTGCCTGCTCCCTGGAGAACGTCCAGGTCGCCGTCCTCGACGAGGCCGACCAGATGTCCGACCTGGGCTTCCTGCCCGAGGTCACCGAGCTGCTCGACCAGATCCCCGGCGGCGGCCAGCGCATGCTCTTCTCCGCCACCATGGAGAACGAGATCGGCACCCTGGTCAAGCGCTACCTGAGCAACCCGGTCACCCACGAGGTCGACTCCGCCCAGGGCAACGTCTCGACCATGTCGCACCACGTCCTCGTCGTGAAGCCGAAGGACAAGGCGCCGGTCACCTCCGCCATCGCCGCCCGCAAGGGCCGCACCATCATCTTCGTCCGCACCCAGCTGGGCGCCGACCGCATCGCCGAGCAGCTCGTCGAGGCGGGCGTGAAGGCGGACGCGCTGCACGGCGGCATGACCCAGGGCGCCCGTACCCGCGTTCTCGAGGACTTCAAGAAGGGCTACGTCAACGCGCTGGTCGCGACCGACGTCGCCGCCCGCGGCATCCACGTCGACGGCATCGACCTGGTCCTGAACGTGGACCCGGCCGGTGACCACAAGGACTACCTGCACCGCTCGGGCCGTACCGCCCGTGCCGGCAAGTCCGGTGTCGTCGTCTCGCTGGCGCTGCCGCACCAGCGCCGTCAGATCTTCCGCCTGATGGAGGACGCGGGCGTCGACGCCTCGCGCCACATCGTGCAGGGCGCGGGCGTCTTCGAGCCGGAGGTCGCCGAGATCACCGGTGCCCGTTCGCTCACCGAGGTCCAGGCCGACTCCGCGAACAACGCCGCCAAGCAGGCCGAGCGCGAGGCCGCCGACCTGACGAAGCAGCTGGAGCGCATCCAGCGCCGCGCCGTCGAGCTGCGCGAGGAGGCCGACCGCCTGGTCGCCCGTGCCGCCCGCGAGCGGGGCGACGACCCCGAGGCAGCGGTGGCCGAGGTCGCCGCGGAGGCGGAGGCCGCTCTTCTGGCCGCCGCTTCCGTGCCGGAGCAGCCGGCCGCACGCGAAGAGCGCCGCGACGACCGCGGCAACTACGAGCGCCGGGACAGCCGAGGCGGCGACCGCGGTGGATACCGCGGCGGCAACGACCGCACCGGCGAGCGCAGTGGCCGTCCGGCCGGCAGCAGCGGCTACCGCGGCAGCAGCGACCGCCCGTCCTTCCGCGGCAGCAACGACCGTCGTGAGGACCGTCCCGTCGGTGGCGGTTTCCGCTCGGGCGGCGACCGTCGTGACGACCGCGGCGGCCGTTCTTTCGAGCGTCGTGACAACGACCGCCCGTCGTTCAACCGGGACCGTCGTGACGAGCGTCCCTCGGGCGGTTTCCGCTCCGGCGGCGACCGTCGTGACGACCGCGGCGGCCGCTCCTTCGAGCGTCGCGACAACGACCGCCCGGCGGGCGGCTTCAACCGTGACAACGACCGTCCGTCGTTCAACCGCGACCGTCGTGACGAGCGCCCGTCCGGTGGCTTCCGCTCCGGTGGCGGCGACCGCCCGTTCAACCGCGACCGTCGTGACGACCGTCCCTCCGGCGGCTTCCGCTCGGGCGGCAACGACCGTCCGACCGGCCGCCGTGACGACCACCGCTCCACGGGAACCGGCACGAGCACCGGCTCCTTCGGTCGCCGCGACGACAAGCCGCGCTGGAAGCGCAACGGCTGATCGTCCGATCGCCTGACTGCTGATCAGGGCCCGCACATCACTCCGGTGTTGTGCGGGCCCTGTTTCTTTGAACGGGTTCGAATCTCCCTGTCGTCACCTGTGCGGTTGCTGTTAAAGTCGGCCCATTCGCATGAGGGGTCAGGGCCGGGGGGCTTTCACACTTCGCACAGACCGCGGCGCTCCGCCGCGTCCTCCTCATGCTCTTCGGTAGTTCCCGGGAGGGTCTGGGCGTGAGACGCCACACTGTTGTACGCGGTGCTGTCGCGATGACGGCGGCACTTGGAATCGGGGCGGGATTCGTGCCCCTGGCGGCCGGCGCCGGGGCTCCGGCCACCGTGGCGACCACCGGGGTCCGCGGTCTCGACTTCGCCGGTGGGCGGCTGGTCACGACCGAGCAGAGCCCCAGTGGTGACGCGATGATCTACGAGCGCCGGGTGTCCGCCGACGGCACGACCGTGGGGGCGCGGGAGAGCCGGGCGTACGCCGGGACCCTGGCCAACGGCGCGCACTTCAGGACGGTGCCCTGCGACATGGGCTCCTGCGTGGAGCTGGTGGCCTCGGGGCACGGGCACTACGGTGTCGTGTTCGTCAACGGCGACAACGCCGGCACCGAGAGCGTCCAGTTCTGGGGGCCGGGGAACTCGTACCGCGGGGGCGATGTCCGCTACCCCGAGGGCACCGCGAAGATCGTGGACCTGACAGCCCGCGCCTGGGTCGTCAACGGCGGCTCGCCCGTCAAGCAGCGGGCCGGCATGCACCCGAGCTACTACGCGACCCCCGCCCCCCTCGTCCGCAACGCCACCGCCGCCTCCGTCTGGGGCACGTCGCTGTGGGCGGCGACTTCCGCCAAGGGCGCGCTCACCGCGACCGACATCGCGAAGAACAAGGTCGTGGAGACGGCCGCCACCGGCGCCGCCTGCGTGATCAAGGAGGTGCGCGCGGTCGGGCACTGGGTCTACTGGAACTGCGGGACGACCGGTGCGGCCGGGGTGTACGACCGGACGGCGAAGAAGTCGTTCGCCGTGCCGTCGGGGCCCGCGCTCGTCGGTGACGGATACCTCGTCCGGCACGACAGGACCGCCGGGAAGCTGCTGCTGACCGACTTCCACACCGGCAAGGCCGCGGCTCCCCGTGCGGTGGCCGATCTGGCGGCGGGGAAGACAACCGACCAGCGCCGGCTGACCTGGGCGGTGGACAGGTTCGGCGGGGACATCGCGTACGTCGATGGAGCGAACTCCGTCCACATCGTGCCCAGCGGCGTGCCCGCGCAGCCCCTCGCGAAGATCGCCTCCGACATCGGCGACACCTCTATCGACCTCAAGAGCGTGAACGGCCTGGAGGCGTGGCTCAGCACCTGGCAGTTCAACAAGCCCGTCACCTGGACGTACACCGTCAAGGACTGGACCGGCCGCACGGTACGCACCCTCAAGGGCACCGGATCCGGCACCGAGGCGGACGTCGCCTGGGACGGCCGGACGGACGCGGGCGGATACACAGGCAACGGCCGGCACACCTGGACCCTGAACGCGAGGGCCGAGGACGGGTCGGGGACGTACACCACCAGCGGCTCCATCGGCGTGGGCGGCGGCAAGGCGGGCTTCCACGACCAGGGCCGGTACAGCATCGGAGACCTGGTCACCCTCAACTCCTCCGGTGGGCTGACCGTCCAGTTCGGGAAGGGGTCCCCGGGCACGTTCGACGGGAAGACCACCGGGACCGGCTGGCCCGCCGGCACGCTCGCCGTGCCGCTCGCGGACACCGGCAGCGACCGCTGCTCCGAACTGCTCGTGCGGATGCCGGGCGGCGAACTGCGCAAGTACTCCGGCCGCTGCGGCAACTCGGGGTACACGCCGGGCGGCAGCCACACCGTGATCGGCGGGGGCTGGCAGCAGTACGACGTGCTGACCTCGCCCGGCGATCTGAACGGGGACGGCCGGGCCGACCTCGTGGCCCGGCAGACGTCCACCGGCGACATGTACTTCTACGCGGGCATGGCCGGCGGGAAGTTCGCGCCGAAGGCCAGGATCTTCAAGAACTGGAAGACGTACGCCCGGATCACGGGTGTCGGCGACATCACGGGTGACGGCCGTCCCGACCTGCTCGGCCATGACCGCAAGGGCGGCCTGTGGCGTTACAACGGCCTGGGCAACGGCAGCTTCGCGCCGAGGGTGAAGGTGTTCTCGGACTGGGGGAGCTCGTACAACCTGATGGTGGGCGTCGGCGACCTGAGCGGCGACGGCAGGAACGACATCGTCGTACGCGACAAGGCCGGGAAGCTGTACCGCAACAACGGCAACGGCAAGGGCTCGTTCGGGTCCCGTACGCAGATCGCCACGGGGTGGACGTACAAGGGGATCTTCTGAGGGGCTGACGGGCTCCAGCCCCGAGGGGGCGGCGACCGGTGCATGTCGTGCCCCCGGCGAGGGAATCGCTGGGGGCATGACAAATAATCCCCGTGGTGCCCCGTCCGGAGATCCCGGCCCGACCGAGCCCCCAACCGCTTCCGGGCCTCCCGTGTCCGCCGTGTCCGCCGCGCACTCTGGTCCGTCCGGTCCGTCTGGGCCGTCCGGTCCATCCGCGCCCTCCGGGCCGTCCACGCCCTCCGGCTCGGACGAGGAGCGGCTGGCCGAGCTCGGCTACACGCAAGTACTCGCCCGCCGGATGTCGGCGTTCTCCAACTACGCGGTCTCGTTCACGATCATCTCGGTGCTCTCCGGCTGCCTGACGCTGTACCTGTTCGGCATGAACACCGGCGGCCCGGTCCTGATCACCTGGGGCTGGGTCGGCGTCGGGCTGATGACGTTGTTCGTCGGGCTCGCGATGGCCGAGATCTGTTCGGCCTACCCGACCTCCGCCGGTCTCTACTTCTGGGCCCACCGGCTGGCCCCGCCGCGCTCGGCGGCGGCATGGGCGTGGTTCACCGGCTGGTTCAACGTGCTCGGCCAGGTCGCGGTGACCGCCGGGATCGACTTCGGGGCGGCGTCGTTCCTGGGCGCCTACCTGAACCTCCAGTTCGACTTCCGGGTCACGCCCGGACGCACGATCCTCCTCTTCGCCGCGATCCTGTTCCTGCACGGTCTGCTGAACACCTTCGGGGTGCGGATCGTCGCGATCCTGAACAGCGTCAGCGTGTGGTGGCACGTGCTCGGCGTCGCGGTCATCGTCGGCGCGCTCACCTTCGTACCGGACCACCACCAGTCGGCGTCGTTCGTCTTCACGGAGTTCGTGAACAACACCGGCTGGGGCAGCGGGTTCTACGTGGTGATGATCGGGCTGCTGATGGCCCAGTACACCTTCACCGGATACGACGCCTCCGCCCACATGACCGAGGAGACCCACGACGCGGCGACCGCCGGGCCGCGCGGCATCGTCCAGTCCATCTGGACCTCCTGGATCGCCGGCTTCGTCCTCCTTCTCGGCTTCACCTTCGCCATCCAGTCCTACGACGGAGCCCTCGCCTCCCCCACCGGCGCCCCGCCCGCCCAGATCCTCCTGGACGCCCTGGGCGCCACCACCGGCAAGCTGCTCCTCCTGGTGGTGATCGGCGCACAGCTCTTCTGCGGAATGGCGTCCGTGACCGCCAACAGCCGCATGATCTACGCGTTCTCCCGGGACGGCGCCCTCCCGTTCTCCCGCGTCTGGCACACGGTCAGCCCCCGCACCCGCACCCCCGTGGCGGCGGTCTGGCTGGCCGCCGCCGGAGCACTGGTCCTCGGCCTGCCGTATCTGATCAACGACACCGCGTACGCGGCCGTCACCTCCATCGCGGTGATCGGCCTCTACATCGCGTACGTCATCCCCACCCTGCTCCGCCTCCTGCGCGGCGACGACTTCCGGCGCGGCCCCTGGCACCTGGGCCGCTGGTCCCGGCCCATCGGCATCGTCGCGGTGGTGTGGGTGGCCGTCATCACGGTGCTCTTCATGCTGCCCCAGGTCTCACCCGTCACCTGGGAGACCTTCAACTACGCCCCGATCGCCGTCCTGGTGGTCCTCGGCTTCGCCGCCACCTGGTGGCTGGCCTCGGCCCGTCACTGGTTCCTCAATCCGGATCACAAGCGCACGATCGCCCGCAATACGCCTCGCTGACCGAAACGCCTCCACGACGACGGGGCCCGGCAACCGATACCCGATCGGCGGCCGGGTCGCGGCGGGCTATGCTCGTGGGGTGATTGCCGGGGGCCGTTAGCTCAATTGGTCAGAGCAGCGGACTTTTAATCCGTTGGTTGTGGGTTCGAGTCCCACACGGCCTACACGAAGCAGGGCGGGGATACCTCCTCTGACCTGCTACTCAGCGCCTCGACTGGTTTTGTCCGGTCGGGGCGCTGAGTCGTTCCGGAGGCACCTGGGCCGTGCGCGGCCCGGCGGTTCACAGGGACGTCAGGGCGGTCCGTGCCTTGGGCGCGTGCAGTGGGTTGAAGTGCGGGTTGATCGCGAGGGCCTCGGTGAGGTCGTCGCGGGCGGCGTCGGTGTTGCCGAGGGACTGCTGGATCATCCCGCGGTGGTAGTGGAAGAGCGCGTTGCGGGTGCCCAGTGTGAGTGCCTTGGCAGAGACGGCGAGGGCCTCCCGGTCCCGGCCGTTGACGTGGAGGGCCCAGGCCAGGGCGTCCTGGGAGTCGAGGAAGGGCCGGCTCCTCACGGCCTTGCGCGCGAGGGCGAGGGCTTGTCCGTGGTCTCCGTGGTCGGCTTCGAACAGGGCCGCGTCGGAGTCGAGTGCGACGCCGTTGGCCGCGAAGAGTCTCTGCTCGGCGCGGAAGATCCCGTACTGCTGGTCGGCTTCCTTCGTGCGGCCGAGCGACTGGTAGAGCTCGCCGAGCTGGAGCACGTATTCGGGAAGCGGCAGGCGTTCTCCGGCGCGGGTGAGGTCGGTGACGGCTGCGGTGTTCTTCCCGAGGGCGGCCTCGGCCCTGGCTCTGATCTGGAGCAGGGGGGCGTCGTCGGGGACGGTGCGCAGACCCTCTTCCGCGTCGGTGAGCGCCTGGTGTGCGTCGCCGTCGTTGAACGCCATTTCGCTGAGGTAGTAGCGGGCGAACGCCTGATCCGCGGGGCTGCCCGCGGTCTGCAGGGCTCGTCGCATGTCGGTGCGCGCGGTGGTGAGGTCGCCTCGCAGCTCCGCGGCGTAGGAGGCGCGGGCCAGTGACGGGGTGCCGGGTTTGAGGTCGACCATCTTCTGCACGGCGTCGGCGGCCTCGGAGTAGCGGCCCAGCTGTGTGCAGGCGTCGGCAAGCGTCCCGTAGAGGGTGGCGTTGTACGGGTTGACGGCGATGGCGCGCTCGGCCCAGTCCAGTCCCTGGGAGAAGTTGTGCCGGGCCGCTTCGAGAGCGGCCATGCCGCCCATCGCGGCGAAGTTGTCCGTGCTGTCGAGAGCCAGTGAGCGCTTGAGGACTGCTTCGGCCTTGGGGTAGTACGTCGGGTCGGCGGTGATCTTCGCCTGCTGGACGTAGTTCAGGCCGAGCGTGCCCAGTGCGACCGGGTCGCGCGGATTGCGCCGTGCGCGGTCCTGAAGCGTGGTGATGCCGGCAGTCAGCGGGTCGGCGCCGGTGGCGGGGCCGTGTCCGGCGTTGGCTTCAGGGGTGCCGGGATCGCCGGGCGATGCGGGCCACGGGGTCAGCCCCAGTCCGCCGGCGAGGAAGAGCGCCATGGCGAGAACGGTGGCCACGGCGGCGGACAGCAGGATGCGTCGGTACGTGGGCAGTCGGCGGAGGCGCATGGTCTGTTCCCGCTCTGGAGGGTGTGGAGAGCCCGGTGGCCGGCTCTTTCGGCTGGATCGGGCCGGATCAGGGGAGTGGGGTGCCGGGTCCCGTGCCCCGGGCCTGGTCCAGCCGGGAGGCCTGGGGCCTAACCGGCGAGGGTGGCGTAGACGACGAGATTGGCGAGGTACTCGCCCTGGGTCCGGTCGTAGGTCCCGCCGCAGGTGATGAGCCTCAGTGCCGGTGGACCGTTGGTTGCGTAGACCTGGCTGTCGGGGAAGGCGTCCTTCTCGTAACTCCGCAGCGCTCGGACCGTGAAGGCGAGATCCGTGTGGTCGTCGCGGCTGACGGTTATCCGGTCGCCCGGCCGGAGGGAGGACAGCCCGTAGAAGGCCGCGGGTCCAGTGGCGGAATCGACGTGTCCGACGAAGACCGCGGCACCCGGGTCGCCGGGCCGCGGGCCGTCGCTCCACCATCCGACGTCTGCGGGATCCCCGGGCGCCGCGAGCGTTCCGTCCTGCTGGACGCGGAGGCCGGTGAGGGCCTTGTCCAGTCCGATCGAGGCTATGCGTATGCGCCGGGGCGGCGCCGCCGGTGAGGCCTCGGTGGGGGTGTCGTCCCCGCCCGGCTGGACCGGGACCACACCTATGTCGACGTCCCTGACGCCGGGGGTCGCCGGTGCGAGGAGCGCCCATGTTCCGGCGCCGCCGAGCGCGATGCCCCCGACGACGGCCGCCGTCGCGATGATCAGGCGGCGGCGCTTGGGGTGCTGCCTCCGGTCGCGCCGCGGTCGCCCGCTCTCGGATGCCGAGGGCGGGCGACCTGTGCCGGTGCGGCCGGTCATGCCTGGTTGGCGCGCCGCCGGCGCAGGGCCAGCGCTCCCGCACAGGCGAGGAGGGCTCCGCCGCCGACCGCGGTGACGGCCACGACAGGGAATCCGTCGCCGAAGGCGGTGCCGCCGAGGCCCGCCCCGACGCCGCCGTCGGGGTGCAGGGAGTCGGCCTGGTTGACGGCCGCGGTGTTGGGCAGCGCGACGTAGGGGAACGAGGCGCCGGGCTGGCGGTAGGGGGTGTCGACCGCGTCGCCCGCCGCGAGTCCGGTCACGATCTTTCCGGTCTGCGCGGCGCCTTCGAGCGCCTGCAGCTCGATGTCGACGACATCGTCGTTCAGCCGGCGGCCGTTGGGGAAGCCGCCCAGGTCCTGGGCGAGAACACCGAGGCGGTTGGGCTTGGCCGTGACCGGTACGGACATGTTCAGCCGCAGTTCCTCGGCCGGGACGAATGCGGCCTTGTCGACGTCCGCGTTCAGCAGCTGGGAGTTCAGGTCCGCCTTGATCGGTCCGCACGCCTTGCAGACGCCGGTGAGGAAGATCTCGACCAGGTCGTCGCGTGGCGTCGCCGGAGCCGGAATCCCGTAGATGCTCTGGATCAGCTTGGGCACGATCGGGTCCTTGACCTTGTCCACGACCGGCGTGACGGTGTGATCCAGGTCCGGACTCAGCGCGTTGAAGGCGTCCTTGTACTTCAGCGGGACGACCACCTCGTTGACCAGCGGGTTGCCGAGGCGTGAGACCTGACGCCAGTCGGACTCGCCGCCCTTGTCGGGTGCGGAGCCCCTGTCGGTTCCCTTGGCGTCCCCGGCCGAGGACGACGACTCTCCGCCCTTGCCGCCGGCCCCGGCGACCGTCGCGCCCTTGCGGTCGGTGGTGGACCAGATGCCGATGACCGGGTTGCGCTTGGCGTCGCCCTTGAGCGCCAGATCCTTCTTGGGCACCTGGAGGGCGATGGTGTTGACGTTGTAGCCGGCGAGCGTGTTGTGCCCGGTCTCCTTGAGATTGCCTCCGTACAGGAGGTCGAAGATCCGCAGGTCCAGGAAGAACGGGTCGGATGCCTGCCCCGCGAACGTCTGGCCTCCGCCCGGCACGTCGAGGACGGCCTGCTTGCGGAGCGAGGCGTAGTCGGGCATCGAGGCCCTGCCCACGTTCGACGGCGCCGCGGGGGCGTCCTTGAGGAGCGTCTTGGTGTTCCCGTGCGCGTCGGTCGCCGTCAGGGTGTACGTCTGGCGGAAGTTGAGCGTCGGGTCGTCCAAGGTCTTCACGACACCGGTGTTGTAGAGGAACTGATCGGCGTCGTCCCGGATGTGGTCGGTGAACGCCCAGGTGTACGTGGTGTCGGGCTTGCCGTCACCGTTCCCGTCGATCTTGATGTTGTAGCGGGCGTCGTTGGCGAACGGGTAGAAGTTCGGCCCGCCGTTGGGTTCCTGGAACGGGATCCAGTTGGCCACCAGCGTGACCGTGTCCGGCTTGTCGGGGCTGGTGAAGGCGTAGACGTCGGTGTTGTCGGCCTTCGGGTCCCCCGATGTCAGGGGCGCCTCGCGGTGACTGGAGGCGGAGCTGGTGCCGGGCGCCAGGCCGGTGAGCGCCATGGCACTCACCAGGGCGAGGGTGCCGGAGGCTGCGAGGGCCCGTTCGAGGCTGCGAGCCGGGCGTTTGGATCGTGAGGGGCGGCAGGACTGCATGGGCCATCCGTTTCCGGTGAGAGCCGCGGCCTTCCGGAAGGCGGAGGGAGGCGGCTGGGAGCTGCGCTCGAAGCGCCACCTGGGAGTACGCCGGGCCCGGCCCGGAGGTGAGACCCACATGGCAAGCGTCACATGAGGTGACTAAGAGCTACATAAAGAGCACCACAGGTGATGGTGTGCCGCACGACGGCAGAGCCGAACGGGGACCAAGTGGCGGTGCCCCCGCCGCGCCAGCGGAGGAGGTGAGCCGCGCGGGTGACGGGGCGGCCAAGACGGGCGCGCGGGAGAGCGAACGGGTACCACTGTGGTCCGCCCTCTCAGGTGGACCACCCATCAGACCGCGGGCCGCGCCGACCATCCGGGCGTCCCCTGCGCCCCTCGCCGGAGGCGAAACGGATGAATTCCCTGCTCGGACGTCGCACTGCCGTGACGGCAAGGCGTGTTCTCACGCGGCGTGCGGCCCTGGTCGCCACCGCCGTGCTCTGGCTGTTCGCCCTGGCCGCACCCGCCGCCGAGGCGCATCCTCTCGGCAACTTCTCGATCAACGAGTACGCCGGACTCACCCTCCACCCCGGCCACGTCGATGTGCTGACGGTCACCGACACCGCCGAGATCCCCACCCTCCAGGCCACACCGGCGATCGACACGGACGGTGACGGCAACGCCAGCGGCAGCGAACTCTCCGCCTGGGCCACCACTCGGTGCGCCGCAACGTCCGGGAAGCTCAGTGTCACCGCCCCGGAGCGACTGGTCTGGACGACCCGGTCGGCGGCCTTCCGCCTCCAGCCGGGCCAGGGTGGTCTGCGCACCGGCCGACTGGAGTGCCGACTGCGCGCCCCGCTGGACCTGGCAGCGGGGCCGGTGACCCTGCGGGTCGACACCGGCGCGGACAGGAAGCGGGTCGGCTGGCACGAGATCACCGCGACCGGAATCGGAACCCGGCTTGAGCATTCGACCGTGCCGCGGACCTCACCCACCCACGAGCTCCGCACCTACCCGCGCGACCTTCTCTCCACCCCGCGCGGTGACACCACGGCACAGTTCACGGTGAGCGTGGGTGGCCAGACAGCAGACACCCCCCTCGGCAACTCTACGGAGGCGGGAGAAGGAGGCGGACTCACAGGCCGCGTCGAAGCCCTCTCGCAGCACCTCACCTCGATGACCGGGGCACGCGACCTCACCCTCCCGATCGGCCTGCTGGCCGTGCTGCTCTCCCTCGTCCTGGGTGCGGGTCACGCACTGCTGCCCGGCCACGGCAAGACGGTGATGGCGGCCTACCTCGCCGGCCGTCGCGGCAGCGTACGGGACGCGGTCACCGTCGGGGCGACCGTGACCGTCACCCACACCGCGGGCGTCATCGTCATCGGCCTCTGCCTCACCACCTTCTCCTCCCTGGCCGGCGAAACGGTCCTGAACTGGCTCGGCGTCATCAGCGGCGCACTTGTCACCCTCGTCGGCGCCACGCTCCTCCGTGACGCCGCCCGCCGCTCCAGCCGCAACGTGCCTTCTGCCACGCACCCGGTCGAAGTGACATCCCTGGCCATGGCCGGGGCCGGTGCGCGTGGCCACCTGTCCGTGCCCGGCGAGATGCCCCACACGCACGCCCCCGTGGTCCACTCACACGGACCTCATGAGTCCCTCCACAGCCACGGACAGGACAATGAAAAGCCTCACAGCCACGGCCTGTTCGGACACAGCCACCACCATGCGCACACGCACGCCCACTCACCGGCCGAGGACGGCACACAGCCCTTCTCCACGCGCGGACTCATCGGTCTGGGGGTAGCCGGCGGACTGGTGCCCAGCCCTTCCGCGCTCGTAGTGCTGCTCGGCGCCATCGCGTTGGGCCGTACCGGCTTCGGCGCGGCGCTCGTCCTCGCCTACGGCGTCGGCATGGCGGCCACCCTCACCGCCGTCGGGATCCTCCTCGTCAAGCTGGGCAACCGAGCCGAATCCCTCACCTCCCGACCGGCGTTCGCACTCATCCGCAGGGTCGCGCCCTACACCGCTCTCCTGACCGCGGCACTCGTCCTCGTCGTCGGAATCAGCCTGATCGCCCGCAGCCTGCCAGTGGCGTTGTAGCCAACGGCCATGCACCCGCGCCGTCAGCTCCGACCCGGCGGATTCCCGTCCACGCCGACCGTTCGGCGTGGGAGCCGGGTGCCATGGGGGCGTTGTGTGCGGGCCAAGGGATCAGCAGGGCGGGTAGGTGTACGTCCTCGGCCGGGGCGGTGGTGTGCACAGCTCGCGGTGGACGGTGACCGTCACGCCGGGGCCGGTCGCTCCGGGGATGTCGTACGCAGATGATTCGTCGGCGGTCATCGGCCGGCCGCAGCGGTCGCAGATCATCGGGCCTCCTTCGGGGCGGCGACGAGCCGGCGGCGGGCCACCTCTTCGTACGCGGTGTCGCCCGTCCGCCCGGCGTGGTTCAGGGCCCAGTGGTCGGGGCCGATGAAGGAGGGGCACGGTCCGGACGTCGCGGTGCAGTCGGGTTCGAGGCAGCGGATCACGATGACGGTCTGCGGCAGCTCGCCGCGGGGGCGCCGATCGTCCACTCCACGAACCGCATGACTGCGCGGGGGCTCATCGGCGGGTCTGTCGCCAGGCCCGGCCGAGGCGGGCGGCCGTGGGCAGGGGGCTCCGGCGCGGCAGGCGGCGCACTGCGTGGTGTGCCCGAGGAACAAGCGGTACGCGGCGTCACCCCGGAGACGGTGGCGGGGGCACTCGCACTCCGGAAACGCCGCGGACGGGTCCGCCCACGTGACCGGTACGACCTCCGCCGTTGGCCGTAGCACGCGGACGGTGGTCCCCGCCCTGTTCACCTCGTACACCTTGATCGTCATCACGGGCGCTCGTCCCCCCCGGTCGTCTCCTCGGCAGTTCCCCGACGGTACGAGCGGGCACGGCGAGCGAGGGGCAGGATTCCTGCCCCTCGCTCAGTGGTTCGAACTACGCCGCAAGCAAATCCAGTTGGACGGCGAGAGCCGCCGCGCGCTGCCGGTGCGCGGGCACCTTCGACTCGGTCTCCTCCAGCACGATGCGCCTGGCGTAGCCGTTGTACTTGATCGTTTCCGGAGCCGCCGCGTGCGCCTTCTCCAGCGTGGCCAACGCCGTCTCGGCCTGCCCGTCCAGCTGGTACGCGCGGGCTTCCTCGATCCGGTGCCGAGCCAGCCTCGGCCGCGACGGGATCGCAGTCGAATCTGCGGCCACCGCCTGCCGCACCGACTCCCCGCCCGCCCGCAGCTCCACGGCGACCGTCACCGCGTGGGCCCCCATGATGGCTTGTGAGAACGACGTGATCGGGTGGTAATACATGGCGGGCAGGCGGCGGGCGGTCGCCCGCGCCTTGTCCCACCACCCCCATGCCGCCCCGGACTCCCCGCGCCTGGCCGCCGTGTACCCGGCTTCGAACTGGAGCGCCCCGGTAATTGCCGTGGTGCGCTCGTCGGCGTCGGGCAGGAACCGTTCGAGGTGGCCGAGCGCCTCCAGCGTCATGGCGTCCGCCGCGTCGAAGTGGTCCGGGCCCGTATCGCGGTGAGCCTGCGCGGCCAACCACGCGGCCACCCCGATCGCGTGCGGGTCCTCGGATTCCTGCGCGGCGACCATGCCGCGCTCGGCCACCCTCCACAGCAGGGCACTGTCCGGCTGGTACGCCACGAAGAACTGGCTGAGGCTGTAAACCTCGGACAGGACGGCCTGCCCCGCCCGCCGCTCCCCGGCCGTGTTCGCCTGCCGCACCGTCAGCTGAGCGTCCCGGATCAGGTCGGGCAACAGCTCCCCGAGGACCTGGCGGTGATTCGCCGCCCGGTGCCGCGCCGCCCACGCCTTCGTCAACCGCGCCGCCACGTGCTCAGCCGTCGGCGCCCGCCGGTCTCCACCCCACGACAGCGCGTTCACCGCGTCCCGGACCGCCGGCAGCCGCGAGTGCCCAGGACCGATGAACAGATCCACCGGCGCCGACTGGTCCCCGGTGAGATCCGACAGCTTCCGCACGCGCAGCAATTCAGCGATGCGCAGCACCACAGGCAGCCGTGGCATGCCGATCTCTCCGCGTTCCACCTGCTTCACCCACGAGGGCGACATGCCCAGGAGTCCGGCCACAACCGGCCGCGACATTCCCCGCTTTGTGCGGAGGATCTGCATGCGGTGTCCGAAGGTGATCGGGTCGGCGTACGGGTCCGGGGTAGCGTCATCTGGCATGGCCGTGCCCCTCTCTGAACAGCTCGTCACAGTCAGGGTATGAGGCGCGGCCCCTTCTGTGTGCCTCGTCACATGATCCCGAACACGAAAGAAGCGGCCCCGGCCCGGACCGCTCGGCTACTCGCCCGTGACGCCGTCGATGGCCTCGCGGAGGAGATCCGCGTGGCCGACGTGGCGGGCGTACTCCTCGATCATGTGCTCCAGGATGAACCGCACATCGGTGTCACCGAACTCCGGGTTCGGCACGACGCGTGCGAGGTCGGCGGTCACCTTCGCGAACAGCTGCCGCGACTCCTCGTACGCCCTGAGGTGGTCCTCGTGCACGTCCCTGGCAGGCGTGGCGTCCGACTCGTCGTACCACTCGCCACCGTCGGCGGTCACGTAGGTCCGATAGGGCGGGAAGTGGGGAGTCGCTCCGGCCAACGCCCTCTGGAACCAGGCACGTTCGGCACCCTGCAGGTGGCGCATGAGCCCCAGCAGGGTCAATGCGGGGGAACGCACGGGACGCAGCCTCAGTTGCTGGTCCGAGAGGCCCTCGCACTTCCACAGGAAGGTCGCCCGGTGGTGGGCGAGATTCGGGGCGATCACCTCCAGCCACGGGCCCGACAGTGCGCGCTCGGGCCGGACGATCTTCTGGACCACGATGTCGCTCACTCCGGAGGCCCCTCCTGGGTCATCAAGCTCGGTCGAGTTCGGACGTGCCCGGCGAGCACGTCCCCGGATAGGACCCCGCTTCGTATCGCAACTCATCGCTCGCCGCGGCCCCGCCCGGGGGCAATCCCCCGGCCCGCCCTGGGGGCAGCGCGTCGGCACATCGGGGGGAACGCCGGATGTGCCGTTCCCCGCAGCGCTGCTGGGATGGTCTTCCGCCACCCGTTCGAGACCGAAGAGGTCATCATGTTCACGTTACGCAGGAGCCGACGAGGCAGGCTCGTCCTGACCGGCTCGGCGGCCGTCCTCCTCGCCGTCTCGACCGGGCTGACGGCGACGGCGAGTGAGCGGCGCGCCGAACCGCTCCCACCCGCCGAACAGCTCCGAGCGGCCGGTTCCCTCCAGCGGGAGGTGGACGCGGTCCACGCCTCCGGGGCCGTTGGCGCGATGGCCGAGGTGACGTCACCGGGCGCACACGGCACCGCGCGTGCCGGGACTTCCGCGTCGGGGACCGGGAAGCCGATGCCGCAGGACGGCAGGTTCCGGATCGGCAGCGCCACCAAGACCTTCACCGCCACGGTCGTACTGCAACTCGTCGGCGAGGGGCGGATGTCGCTGGAGGACACTGTCGAGCGCTGGCTGCCGGGCGTGGTGCGGGGCAACGGCAACGACGGCAGACAGGTCACCGTGCGGCAGTTGCTGCAGCACACCAGCGGCATCCCCGACGTACTGCCGCAGATAGCGGCGTTGAACAGTGCGGCCGGCTACCGGGCCGAGCGGTTCCGCACCTACACGCCGGAGGAGTTGGTCGGGCTGGCCATGCGGGATTCGCGCAAGTTCCAGCCCGGCAAGGACTGGTCGTACTCCAACACCAACTACGTGCTCGCCGCGATGATCATCCGTGAGGTGACGGGCCACAGCTGGGCGCACGAGCTGAACGCCCGCATCATCCGTCCGCTGGGCCTCACGGGCACCAGTACGCCCGGCTCGTCCCCCTTCATCCCCGGACCGCACGCCCGGAGCTACGCCTCGTACGACACAGGCACAGGCACCGGCACAGGCACCGGCACAGGCACCGGCACCGGCACAAGCACCGGCACCGATGTCACGGTGCTCAATCCGAGCATGGCGGTCGGCTCCGGTTCGCTCATCAGTACCACTCACGATCTGAACCGGTTCTATGCCGCACTGCTCGGCGGCCGTCTGCTGGCTCCGGCGCAGCTCGACGCCATGACGACCACCGTGGACGCGCCCGAGCTGGGTGTCCGGTACGGGCTCGGCCTCGGCGAGCTCCCGCTGCCCTGCGGCGGCAGCTACTTCGGGCACCCGGGCGAACTGCTCGGCTACCACACCTGGAGCGGCGTGACCCGGGACGGCACCCGGACCGCCGTCGTGTACGTCACCAGTGACGGCGGCCCGCACACGCAGAAGGCGATGAGCACCCTGGTGGAGAAGGAGCTCTGCCGGACCCGTCCCTGAGAAGGGACCGGGCCGGCCACGGACGACAGGACGCGCCGGTGCGGGCGCCGGCATCCGCGCCGGCGCCCGCACCGTGCTGCGTGCCCGGTCAGACGAGGAGCTTCGTCTTCGCCTGCCGGTACTCCTCGTCCGTGATCGCGCCCTTGTCCTTGAGGTCGGCCAGTTTCGCCAGGTCCTCCACGTGGTTGCTCTTCGTCGAGCCGCCGCCCGCGTCCGTTCCCGCGGCGTCTCTCACGTACGCCTTGAAGGCGGCATCCCGTTCCTTCGCCTCTTTCGCGTCACGCGCCCCCATGGACCGGCCGCGGGCGATCACGTAGACCAGGACGCCCAGATACGGCAGCACGAGGGCCAGGACCAGCCATCCCGCCTTGGCCCATCCGCCCAGGTCGTGGCTGCGGAAGATGTCCATGATCACGCGGAAGAGGAGGAACAGCCACATGATCCAGAGGAAGAACCAGAGCATGGTCCAGAAGAGGTTGAGCAAGGGGTAGTCGTCCATCGTCCACTCCAGGGAGCCGCGCCGAATGGGTGAATACGGAATAATTCATACCACCGCATTTCGGACTTCGCGCGGCGGGTTCCACGCGCGGCCCCGGCGGGGGAACGGTGAGTACCGTGGACGTGTCGAGGGAGGCGTGGGCCTCCGGGAGGCGGTTCGCCTCGTGACTGTGATGACGTGTCACAGCAAGAATCCGCGGCGGTGTGCGCGTGTGCCCGGCGGATGACTCCGACCGCAGCCCGGTCGGAGCGGTCGGACGGGTCACTGTGCCGATCCCGCCGGACGGGGCGGGCGAAGTGCTGGTCGCCGTACGGGGCGGATCCGAGGCCTGTACCGCGTGGTCGTCGATGCCGATCGGCAGGGATGTACGCGATGGCGGCGGGCGTCGTCGGCCAGGGGCTGGCGATCCTTCAGTCGCTCCAGCGCGGTACGGAAGCGGGGTCGGGCCCGGCGGACCGCGGCGACACGGGGACCGGGACCAGGGCCAGGACCGGGACCAGGGCCAGGACCGGGACCAGGGCCAGGACCGGGACCAGGGCCAGGACCGGGACCAGGGCCAGGACCGGAGGCCCCGCTTCACCGGCGCGGAGTGAGGCGGCGGGCTACTTCTCCGGTACGGAGGCGGGGACCGGTACAGCCGCGGGCGCGGATGCGGGCGCAGGTACGGCTGCCTTGCTCGCGTGAGTCGTCTCAACCATCTCAACCGTCTCGGCGGGTGCGGCACCCGTTGACGTCGAGAGCGCGGCAGCTGCCGTTGTCGTTGCCGTCGTCGCCGCAGCCTCCGCGCGGGCGGTCGAGGAGACCTTGCGGTGGTGCGCCAGGATTCCTATGAAACCTGCGAGGAAGCCGCTGACCAGGCCGGATACCGCGTGGTTGACCGCGTTGACGGATTCGCTGTCCGGCACTCCGATGATCGCGTAGTTGACTCCCGCGCTCATCACCGCCCCGATCACTCCGCCGATCACGCCACTGATGACGGCACCGCGCAGCGGTGACGCCGGAGTGGCCGCAGACGCGGAAGTGGAGGAAGGGGCGGAAGCGAGCGGTGCGGTCATCGGCGGAGGCCCTCCAGACAGGCTGCGATGAGAGACCGGGAGCAGCTTTCGGGCACGGTGAAACGCGCGCTCCGGGGCTGCTCGCACGGGCAGCCCACCGGTCCGGGGGATGCAGCAGATACCTTGCGGCAGAACACGGGTTCCCCGCAATACCTTCTCGATTTCGCCATGTTGAGGATTCCGGCGGGTCGGTGGGCAACCGGGCCGGGTGCCGGGAGGGCGACGGGTGCCGGGAAGGGCGCCGGGGGTCGAGAGGCCCGGGGTGGTCATGAGTGCGTCGAACATGCCGTAGAGTTGTGTTTACCGACGCGGGGTGGAGCAGCTCGGTAGCTCGCTGGGCTCATAACCCAGAGGTCGCAGGTTCAAATCCTGTCCCCGCTACTGAAGAATCAGACCCGGCACGCATAGCGCGTGCCGGGTCTGATTCGTTTCCGTACGAGCCGCGCCGCGCGTCATCCCATTGGCCGTCGAGCACTCGCCCCGCGACCGTGCTCCGGGAAATCTGGGAGTGGTGCGCGGTACCGTCCGCGGCCCTGAGCGCACCGGGCAGGAGAGCAAAGGTGGGGAAGCGGGAGCAGCGGCGGGGGAGGCGCACCTACGAGGTCCGGAACCGCCGGCTCGTCCGGGTACTGCCCGGGGTGATGCTCGTCGGCGGGTTGCTGTTCGACTTCTTCACCCCGCCCGCCTTCACCGCCGTACCGCTGTTCGCCGCGGCCCCGCTGATCGCCGCGCCGTTCTTCTCGCGGGCCGGCACGATCCGGGTCGGGGCCGGTGCGCTGCTGTGCGTGGCCGCGCTGCGGCTCCACAGCGGAACGCTGATCCGGGTCGTGCCGTTCATCGAGCTGCTCACCGTCCTCACCGTCTCGGTCCTCGCGGTCTTCATCAACGGGGTCGTACGGCGCAGCAACGAGCAGCTGGCCTCCGCCCGGGTCATCGCGGCGACCGCCATGCGCGCGGTGCTGCCGACACCGTCCGACCGGATCGGCGGGCTGTACGTGGCCGCGCGGTACGAGGCGGCGCAGGCGGACGAGTTCGTCGGCGGTGACCTGTTCTCGGTCACGGACACCCCGTACGGGGTACGGCTGGTGGTCGGGGACGTGCGCGGCAAGGGCCTGGACGCGGTGGAGGCGGTGGCGGTGATCATCGGGGCGTTCCGGGAGGCCGCCGAGCAGGAGCGGTCACTGGAGGGGGTGGCCCAGCGGCTGGAGCGTGCGCTGGCGCGGGAATCGAGCAGGCGCGGCGGGCTCGACGCGGTGGAGGGTTTCGTCACCGCCGCGCTGGCGGAGATCCCGCAGGGCTCCAGCAGGGTGCGCGTCGTCAACCGCGGCCATCCCGAACCGCTGCTGCTGCACTCGGACGGGGCGCTGGAGCAGCTGCGGCCCACGCTGCCCGCGCTGCCCCTGGGGATGGACCTGGGTGTGTGGCCGGACCGCTCCGACGAGTGGGAGCTGCCCGCCGGGTCGACGCTGCTCCTTTATACGGACGGCCTCTCCGAGGCCCGTGATGCCGACGGGGTCTTCTACGACCCGGCCGAGCGGCTGCGCGGACGGATCTTCCCGGGGCCCGAGGAGCTGCTGTCGGCGCTGACCGATGACGTACGGCTGCACACCGGTGGGGTGACGACCGACGACATGGCCCTGCTCGCGGTCGTGCGCCCGACCGAGGGGCAGCCGGACCGGCGTACGACCGTGAAGATCGTGGGCCTGGACGGCGGAGCCGGGTGAAGGCGGGTGAAGCCGGTGAAGGCGAGGGGCCGGACGCGGGGGAGTGCGGATGGATGTGGGGGAGAGGCGCGGTCGATGCCACCGTGCGTAACCGTAAGGAATCCCTCCGCATAACATTTGACGCAACGTCAGAAAACGGCTAACGGTTGAGGGTTGTTCAACTCGCCCGATTCCACCCGGTTGTGTCCCGTAAAGTCCAGGCCAAGGATCGGAACGATCAGTGGGAACGGCTTGGAATCGGGCCCGTGTGTCTATTAACGTTCGATAACGCAGCGCGGTTGTCCCAGCCGCCGTCAGTGGCGGCACCGTGCGCGAGCGCCGAATTCCGCAAGGGAACCGGGGAACCACCTACATGGGGTGAATCGGGCATCTCTGTCTCGTTGAGAGGCGGAGGGACCCGTAGGAGACCTTCCTGCTCCGAACCCGTCAGCTAACCCGGTAGGCGAGAAGGAAGGAAAGGAGCGCGCCCCAGTGGCGTCCAACAAGCCTGCCCCCGAAGCCCCCTCCTGGTTCGCACCCGAACACGGAAACGACTTTGGACCCGGGCCCGGTGCCGCTTACGGCGCCAACCACGGAACCGCTTACGGAACCGGTCACGGGGCCGACTACGGAACCGCTTACGGAACCGATCGGGGCAGCGAGTTCGGGAGTGAGTTCGGCACCGGCCTCCGCGCCGAGGAGGCCGAATCCGGCAGGGCGTGGGAGGAATGGAACCCCACGGAGGAGTCCATCCGCCCCGTGCGCGGCAAGCACCGCGTCGCCAAGCAGCGCAACGGCCTCGCCCGCAGCTCCACCGTTCTCGGCGTCGGTGTCATCGCCGCCGTCGGCGCGGGTGGCATGGCCTCCGCCCAGAGCAAGCCGCCCGTGTCTATCTCTCTTCCCGACGCCATCTCCGACAAACTTCCCGAGGCCAAGTCCCTTCCTGGCGTCGGCGCGTTGTTCTCGGGTGAGTCCGAGGCGGAGAAGGCCGAGGTCGTGACCGCCGCCGCCCCGCTGACGACGGCCGGCATCACCACCACAGAGGCCGAGCAGGGCACGACGGACGCCGGCGAGGCGCTCCGCGCCCGCATCCTCCAGCAGGCCGAGCAGCAGCAGGACTCCGCCGACGCCGAGGCCAGGGCGGCCGAGGAGAAGGCCGCGGCGGAGAAGGCGGCCGCAGAGGCGAAGAAGCAGCAGGACGCGGCGGAGGCCAAGGCCGCCGCCGCTAAGAAGAAGGCCGCGGAGGAGGCGAAGAAGAAGGCGGAAGCGGTACGGCTCGCGAAGCTCGCCGCCAGCTACGCCATCCCCACCTCCTCGTACACGATCACCTCGACCTTCGGCGAGGCCGGTTCGATGTGGTCCTCCGGCTACCACACGGGCCTCGACTTCGCGGCGCCGACCGGTACCCCGATCAAGGCCATCCACAGCGGCACCATCAAGTCCGCCGGCTGGTCCGGCGCGTACGGCTACCGCACGGTCCTGGAGCTTGAGGACGGCACGGAGCTGTGGTTCTGCCACCAGTCCTCGATCGGCGTCGGCGTCGGCCAGCAGGTCACCACCGGGGACACCATCGGACGCGTGGGCGCGACCGGCAACGTGACCGGCCCGCACCTCCACCTTGAGGTCCACACCCCGGACGGCACCGGCATCGATCCGATGCCGTGGCTGCGCGCCCGTGGCCTGACGGTCTGAGCCCACCGAAGTCCGTGTCCACGGAACCCCGGCAGTCCTGACGCTCACCCCCCGACGTCAGGGCTGCCGGTCCCGGCTCCTGGCCGGTCCTGATAGTTCTGCTGGTCTTGCCCGTTCTGCTGGTCCTGCTGGTCCTGCCGGTTCTGGCTGGGGCATACGGGTGTAGCTGTAGCGGCCATGGAATAGCGCGTGCCGTGCGGTGGGTTGCTCCATCCATGACTTCTCTTCACAAGCTCGGTTCCTCCGGCCTCCAGGTCTCCACGCTCTCCCTCGGCGGCAACGTCTTCGGCTGGACCGCCGACGAGGCGCAGTCCTTCGCCGTCCTCGACGCGTACACGGCGGGCGGGGGCAACTTCGTGGACACGGCCGACACGTACTCCTCCTGGATCCCCGGCAACGTGGGCGGCGAGTCGGAGACCCTCATCGGTAAGTGGTTCGCCGCTCGGGGCAACCGCTCCGACGTCGTCCTGGCCACCAAGGTCGGCTCCCACCCCGAGTACAAGGGGCTCGCCGCCGCCACCATCAGGGCCGGGGCCGAGGAGTCGCTGCGCCGGCTCGGTACGGACTACATCGACCTCTACTACACGCACCACGACGACGAGACCGTCCCCGTCGAGGAGATCATCACCGCTCTCGACCAGCTGGTGAAGGAGGGCAAGGTCCGCGAGATCGCCGCCTCCAACATCAGCCCGGCGCGGCTCCGCGCCTCGCTGGACTTCTCCGAGCGCGAGGGCCTGGCCCGCTACGTGGCGCTCCAGCCGCACTACAACCTCGTCTCGCGTGACACCTACGAGGGCGAGCTCCAGGACCTGAGCGCCGAGGCCGGACTGGCCGCAGTCCCGTACTCCGCCCTCGCCTCCGGATTCCTGACCGGCAAGTACCGTGCCGGTCAGACCGTGGACAGCGCCCGCGCCGGTGGCGCCGCCCAGCACCTGGAGACGGAGCGCGGCCAGAAGGTCCTCACCGCGCTCGACACGATCGCGCGGGAGCGGGACGCCGAGATCGCCACGGTGGCGCTGGCCTGGCTGGCCTCCCGGCCGACCGTGGTCTCCCCGATCGCCTCCGCCCGAACGGTCGAACAGCTTCCCGCGCTGCTGGCCGTCGACGATCTGCGGCTGACGGACCAGGAGCTGACCGCGCTCACCGAGGCGTCCGCCTAGGACTGCGGCCCGCCGCCGTACTGCTGCTGTCCGTGCGGCTGCTGCCCGTACTGCTGTTGTCCGTACTGCGGCGGGCTGTAGGGCTGCGGGTTGTAGGGCTGTTGCGCGTACGGGTATGCGGGGTACGGCTGTTGACCGTAGGGGGCCGGGCCCGGGTGCGGGGCGGGGCCGCCGTACGGCTGGTACGGGCTGTACCCCGGGTACGCGCCGGGCCCGGCCCCGTACGGCTGGTGCGCCCGGCGCGTGTGCCGGTGGCGCAGGCGGCCCGTCGCCTGCGCCGCGTACGCCAGGGCGGGTCCGGCGACCTCTCGGCGCTGCCACAGGTGGTGCAGCAGCTCCAGCTCGCGTTCGGCCAGATCCGGGCCGGCCGTGCCACGACGGGCCTGCCGGCGCAGAAACGCCAGTGACGTCGCGAACGACTCGTACTCGGCGACCGCACGCGCCGCCGCCTTCCCCCTGGCCTTGCCCTCGGCCTTCGCCTGTGCGCGCACCACGCCGTTGACCTGAGCGGTGACGTGGGCGTGGGCGGCGACCGGGGCCGGTAGGTGGCCCTGGAGGCCGTACGGGCTGTACGGGCCGCTCCCCGCCGCCGTCGCCTGCCACCGCCGTGCCGTGTCCCTGGCCATGCCGCGGGCCCGCATCGACGACAGGGCGAGCGGCTCCGTGGGGGAGAGCCAGCCGGCCGCGGCGTAGGCGGGCAGTTCGATGGCCAGGGTGCGCAGCTCGCGCTGCCGGGACCAGATCGCCAGCCAGGTCACCAGACCGAAGGCGGGCACCATGAACACGCCGTACACCACGTAGAAGCCGTACGGGCCGAACGTCGCGGAGCCGTTCCACAGGGCGTGCATGCCCATCGCGAGGACCAGGCCGAGCAACGGCAGCGCCATACGGCGGAATCGGTGGTGGCGGGCGCTGCTCGCGGCGATTCCGAAGCCGATTCCGGTCATGACGGTGAAGAGCGGATGCGCGAACGGCGACATCACCGCCCGGACGAAGAACGTCGCGACGGTCACCGAGGCGAACCCCGAGCCCATCTGCTGGTCCTCGCCGAAGGCGTTGCCCAGATAGAGGATGTTCTCGGTGAAGGCGAAGCCCGTCGCGGCGAATCCGGCGACGACCAGACCGTCGACGATCCCGTTGAAGTCCCGTCTTCGGAAGAGGAAGAGCAGCAGCACGGCCGCGCCCTTGGCGCTCTCCTCGACGACGGGAGCTATGACGGTGGCGCCCAGCGTGTCCGCGCTGCCCGGGTCGGCGGTGGCCGTGGCGATCCACTGGGTCGCGAAGGAGTTCGCGAGGATCGCGACGAGCGCGGCCGCGCAGGCACCCCAGGCGAAGGCGAACAGCATGTTGCGCCACGGGCCCGGTTCGACCCGGTCCAGCCAGCGGAACGCCGTTATCAGCAGCGGGACCGGCAGCACGGCGAGACCCAGCCCGACGAGGAACCCCTGAGTGCCCGTCTGGTCCCGCACCAGCGCGAGGATCACCAGGCCGCAGAGGGCCAGCACGGTGAAGACGGCGACGACGCGGAGCGTCCTGCTCCGCCACAGCATGCCGACGCGGCGCGGCCGGTAACGCCACTGGCCCCGCTCCGGCACGGCAGCCAGGATCTCGCCGACCCGCTGCTCCTCAAGCACCGGGACGGCCGGCTGAGACTGCCGCTGCTGCGGAACAGAACCGTCGGACACCCCATGACCCTAACGAGGAGGACTGACAACGGCCATGGCGTATCGGCCCCCCGGAAGCGGCCGGCGCGGGGTCGCCGGGCGGTGGAGCAAGGGATCAGTGGCGGGCGAAGAGCAGGTCGTGCACGACATGGCCCTTGTCCAGGCCCTGTCCCTCGAACCGGGTCAGCGGCCGGAACTCGGGCCGTGGCGCGTAGCCGCCGTCCGCCGCGGTGTTCTCGAAGCGGGGGTGCGCGGTCAGCACCTCCAGCATCTGCTCGGCGTACGGCTCCCAGTCGGTCGCGCAGTGCAGGACCGCTCCGGGCTTCAGCCGCTGTGCCACCAGGTCGAGGAACTCCGGCTGGATCAGCCTGCGCTTGTGGTGGCGGGACTTGGGCCACGGGTCGGGGAAGTAGACCCGGAGCCCGTCCAGCGAGTCCGGCGTCAGCATCTCGCGCAGCAGGATGATCGCGTCACCGTTGGCGACCCGGATGTTGGACATGCCGTTCCGGTCCGCGAGACGGAGCAGGTTGCCCTGGCCCGGGGTGTGCACGTCGACGGCGAGGATGCCGGTCCCCGGGTCGTCGGCGGCCATCTGCGCGGTGGCCTCGCCCATGCCGAAGCCGATCTCCAGGACCACCGGCAGCCCGTCGAACAGCTCGGGCAGATCGAGGACGTCCAGCCCGTCGATGTCCAGGCCCCACTTCGGCCAGAGCCGCTCCAGGGCGTCCTGCTGGCCGGGCGAGACCCGGCTGCGGCGCGGCTGGAAACTGCGGATCCGGCGCTCGTGGTGCGAACCCGCGGGATCGGCCGCCGGGCCGCCGGGGAAGCGGGGCGCCTGACGCAGCCTGCGCTGGCGGTCCAGGGCCGCCGCGCGCAGTTCGTCCGGGATTCCGGCGGTGGCGGATGCGCCGGGCGCGGTCGCCGTCGGCTCTGCTCCGGGCGCGTCAGCTGTCGGTTCGGCTCCGGGCGCGGCGCCGCCGGGCGTCGTGGGGGAGGGGTTCATGGGCTCAGACACAATGCCCTGATTCTACGGCGGGCGGCTTCCACCCCGTCCCCTGTGCCCGTAGGAGCGCCCTGCGCGCCACCTCGCGCCCGATGGGCAGCGATGCCGTGGCGGCGGGAGACGGCGCGTTCAGCACATGCACGGTGTGCGGGGCCTCGCGGATCAGGAAATCGTCCACCAGGGTGCCGTCCCTGAGGACGGCCTGGGCCCTGACCCCGGCCGGGGAGGGCCGCAGATCGGCCTCCGTGACCTCGGGCAGCAGCCGCCGTACCGCCGTCGTGAAGGCGTGCTTCGACAGCGACCGGTGCACCTCGCCCGCCCCGTACCGCCAGTGTCTGCGCGCTATCCGCCAGGAGCCGGGCCAGCTCAGCGTGTCCACCAGCTCGCGGGGGCGCACGACCGGCCAGCCGTAGCCCTCGCGGGCCAGCGCGGGCACCGCGTTCGGCCCGACGTGCACACCGCCGTCGTGGCCGCGGGTGAGATGCACGCCGAGGAACGGGAACGCCGGATCCGGCACCGGATAGACCAGGCCGCGCACCAGATCGGGCCGGGCCAGCTCGTAGTACTCCCCCCGGAACGGCACGATCCGCATCCCCGGCTCGTCGCCCGCCAGCCGCGCCACCCGGTCGCAGTGCAGCCCCGCGCAGTTGACCAGCACCCGGGCCCGCACCACCAGCCCGTCCGCCGTCCGCACCGCTACGCCCCACGGCCGCCGGTCGATCGCGGTCACCTCGGCGCCGAACCTGATCTGTCCGCCGCCCGCCCGCACCTCGGCGGCGAACCGCTCGGTGACCGCCGCGAAATCGCACACCCCCGTCGTGCCCACCCGGATCGCGGCGAGACCGCGCACCCGGGGTTCGTACTCCGCGATCTGCGCCGGTCCCAGCTCGGCCACCGGCAGCCCGTGCTCGCGGCCGCGCTGCACCAGCGCGTGCAGCCGGGGCAGCTCGGAGCGCCCGGTCGCGACGATCAGCTTGCCGGTCACCGCGTGCGCGATGCCGTGCTCCCGGCAGAAGTCGACCATCTCGGCACTGCCGCGCAGCGCGTAGCGCGCCTTGAGCGAACCCGGGCGGTAGTAGATGCCGCTGTGGATCACCCCGCTGTTGCGGCCCGTCTGGTGGCGCGCCGGGCCGCACTCCTTCTCCAGCACGGTCACCCTGGTGCCCGGAGCGCTCCGCGTGATCGCATACGCGGTCGACAGACCGACGATCCCGCCGCCGATCACCAGCACATCGCAGTCGTACGCCGCGTGCGTCATCATCACGCCACCTCCCACCCCGATAGTGCACTGACCCACTGACAGCGCACTCAAACCTGAGCGGGCCAGCGAGCCGCCCGCGACCCGGGCGGCTCGGGACGCCGGACGGGACGCCCGACCGGGGTGACCGGCCCGGCGGCGCCCCGGCCGCGCGCCCCGGTCAGGCCGGGGCGACCAGCAGCGGGCGGGCGCGTTCCCGCAGCTCCGCGACGCGCGGCTCGTCCCCGTACGGCTCCAGCCGGTGCAGCAGATCACGTACGTACTCGGTGGTACGGGCCGACGAGATGCGGCCCGCCACCTCCACCGCACGGGTGCCGGCCGCACAGGCCGCGTCCAGATTTCCGGACTCCAGCTCGGCGACGGCCGAGACCACGAGCCTCAGCCCGTGCGAGCGGACGAACTCCTCGGTCGGTCTGGACAGCGCCTGCTCGGTGAACCTCCGCACCTGCCGGGGCGCCTTCAGATCGAGGTGGCACTCCGCCGCGTCGGCCGCGAACCGGTCGTACGAGTAGAAGCCCAGCCACGACGGGTCGGCGTCCCCGTCCCGGGAACGCTCCAGCCACCCCTCCGCGGCCTTCAGCGCGGCCCCCGCGGCCGGTGCGTCGCTCGCCTTGGCGTGGGCCCGCGCCTCCACCAGACGGAAGAAGCTCATCGTGCGCGCCGTCGCGAGCCCGCGGTTGCGCTCCACGGCCGCCTGCGCGAGGTCGACCCCCTCGTCGGCGAAGCCGCGATAGGTGGCCTGGAGCGACATGGAGGCGAGGACGTAGCCGCCGAGCGGTACGTCGGCCGCGGCGCGCGCCAGGCGCAGGGCCTGGATGTAGTAGCGCTGCGCGGCCTCCTGCTGGCCGGTGTCGAAGGCCATCCAGCCGGCCAGCCTGGTCAGTTCGGCCGCGGCTCCGAAGAGCGCCCGGCCCACCTCGTCGCTGTACGAACCCAGCAGCAGGGGTGCGGCGTCGACCCGTAAGCACTCCGGGACCATGGACGAACGCCAGTCCCCGCCGCCGTACTTCGAGTCCCAGCGCCGTGCGTCCTGGGCGGCCTCGCGGAGCTTGGACACATCGCTGTGGCCGACCCGCAGCGGCGAGACACCGTGCGCGGAATCCGGGCCCGGCTGGACCGGAATCGACACGCTGTGGCCCGGCACCGGCGGCGCACCGTGCCCGTGCACCGGCGGCGCCCCCGCCCGACCGGGTACGAGCGGTGTTCCGGAGAGGAGGCGCTGCCCGGGTACGCCGGGCGGCGCACCAGGCGCAGCCTGCGCGCCCACTGCGCCCCGTGCGCCCTGAGTGCCGAGCACCGCAGCCTCCGCGGCGGCCGACGCGCGGGCGACCGACGGGTCGGCGGGGGATATCAGCCAGCGGGACGCGGGAGTTGCGTACGCACTCACCGAGAACGAGCCCGCGAGCGACTGCCAGATGCCGCCGCTGCCGGCCCGCCGCCCAGCCAGATCCAGCCGGTACAGCTCGGTCGCGGAACGCACCGCCTCACCCACATCGCGCGGGAACGTCAGACCGACCTCCGGCGCGGGATCGGCGTCGGCGAGCCCGATCTCGTGCAGCGGGACCGGCCGGCCGAGCTTGGCCCCGATCGCCGCCGCGATGAGATGGGGCGCGGCGCCCTGCGGCACCATGCCCTTGGAGACCCACCTGGCCACCGAGGTCTTGTCGTACCGAAGTGTCAGTCCGCGCTGCGCCCCGAGGTCGTTGACCCGCCGGGCGAGCCCGGCGTTGCTGATTCCCGCGAGGGCGAGAACGGTTCCGAGCTTGTCGTTCGGTCCGCGTTGCTCCCTGGACATGCGCCACCCCTCGACACACAGACGGCAGCCGCGACACCGTTGAGGCGCGCGGCATTCGTACCGTGTTCTCCCCAGGGACGAACCCTCGCACTCCGACCGCACACGCATTTGGCCGAGCCCCGAGGAATATGCCGCTCTGCTGAGAACATCAGTAAACCCAGCGTAGTTCGCCGCATCCCTACCGTTAAGGGGCGGACGTCCGTATGGCGGGATTGTTGTCCGCCCGGAGCGATCTGGTGGCGAAGCGCGTCGAGCGGCCGGCGGTGGCCGCCAACGGCGTCGGACCGTGGCGAGCCAACGGGGCCCCTGAGGTCTGAGTGGTCCGCGTGACGGACGTGTCGGGCGGCGGGGGAGGAGGCGTGAAGGCGGGGCGGAGGACCGGTGGAAAGGGCGTGGGCGGGGAGTGCCGGGCCGGCGCGGGCGGGGCGCTCGGGCCGAGCGCGGGACCGCCGGCCGTCCCTCCTCGACTACCCCGCTGACCAGGCCGGGTCCGGTTTCCGGGTGGCGCGGAACCTCGTGGTTCGCGGGGTCCGGAAGGCCCTTGCGCGGGCCCTGTTCCGGGTGTCCGGGCGTGCTCCTCACGTGTGGCCGTGCGCCCGGCCGTGCGCTCTGGCCCGGTCCGGACGGAAGCGCTTCCATGGGTGCTGCGTGGGTCGGCCCGCCGCATTGGAACCTGCGGGCTGGGGGAACCGCCGCCTCATTCCCCGCAGGCGGTGGACCGGTCCGGGAGGCCAACCGCGTCTCCCGGACCGTACGTCGGGCCGTGGACCGGGGCGGGCGAGGGGGACGGGCCGGTCCTGCGGCCCGGCGGAGCCGCCTCCGCGCGGGCGTCGCGCGGAAGGTCCTGGGGCAGGCCCCCCGGAAGGTGCGCGTGTGTTCGTGTGGGAGTTCGTGCGAAAGATGGCGCGGGAGCCGGGGCGGGAGGACCCGCCGCCCGGCCGAACCGGTCCAGGGTCTTGAGGCGGTCCGGGGCGGCCCGTGCCCTTGTCCGGAGCGGCGTCCGATGTGGCGCGGAGCGAAACGGCGGAAATACGGATGAAGGCAGTCGCGTATTTCTGGTGATCCGGTTCCAAGGCGCCCCGAGAATGGCCGAATGTCGCCGGTCGGACGGGGTTGGGCCGACGGGTTCACGGACATCTGGTCGGCTGTCCGGGCGAGGGTGCGCACGGTGGCCGGATCGGGGTCGTGGAGGTGGTGCGCACGGGAGGGGCAACACGCGCGATCCGTAACTCCGTTGCTGCCGGGAACGACGCGCGCGGGCGACTCACCCGTCGAGGCGCCGGCAGTCCCGCTCCGGCCTTTGCCAGGGGCGCATGCGCTCACGACGTGCGCCGTCCGTAGCCACTCCTGCACGCCGTTGTCGTGGCAGCATGTCCGCAACGGCGCCGCGCGTTACCGGAGTTCTCCCGATACCGCCCTGCCGCGCCGTTTTGTCCACAGCCTGTGGAGGCGGCGATGCGTTGGTTGGTGGGATGGAGCAGTATCGCCGCGAGCTTCGGCACGGCCGGAGCGGTCGGCGCGAACGACGAGGGGCGCACGATGCACCCCGTGGGCTCCCAACTCCTGTGGGGAGACCCGGATCCGCTCTGGGCGGTCGGGGACTGGCGGCCCGACGAGATCCGCACCGTCCGGGTGGACACGGCCGAGGGAGCTCCCACGGTCCGGCTCGCCGTACTCGGCTGCTGCGGCGCCACCGACGAACAACTGCGCGTCGGGCTGCTCGCCGCCCGCGGCGGAGCCCTGCGCCACCTCACCGCCTGGACCGGCAGCTACACGGTGGTCGTCCAGATAGGCCGCCGGATCACCGTGGTGGGCGACCTCGCAGGCGCCCGCCCCGTCTTCTACACGCCCTGGGCCGGAGGGACGGCGTACGCCACCGCCGCGCTGCCGCTCGCCGACCTCATCGAGGCGCAGCTCGACATCGGCCACCTCGCCGCGCTGCTCGCCTGCCCCGAGACCCCGGAGGCGCTGCGCGACGGCACTCCGTACGCCGGGGTGAAGCGCATCCCGCCCGGACACGCGCTGATCCTCCGCGAGGGTTCGCGGGAGATCACCGGGTACGAGGCGGTGGCCTCCCTCGCGGTGGCCGCACCCGAGCTCGATCCGGTGAGCGCGGTCGACGGGGTGCGCGACGCCCTGGTCGAGGCCGTGCGCGCCAGGCTGCTCGCGCCCCGCCACGCCCCGGAGACCGCGCCACCCGATCCGGGGCCCGTCCCCGGCATGGGCCCCGCAGAACGCCGGGCCGCACGGGGGGCGCCCGTACCCGGCATCGGCTCGGACCTCTCCGGAGGCAGCGCGTCCGCCACCCTCGCCCTGCTCGCCGCCGGACTCCCCGGCCTGCCCGGCACCCTCCTGGGCCACGGCACGGGGGCGGGCGAGCGGCTCCTCGCCGTCACGTTCAACGACCTGACCACCCGCGCCCACGAGGACGAACTCGAACGCGCCCGCGTCATCGCCGCCAACCCGCGACTGCACCACGTCGTCGTCGCGGCCGGCGAGGAGGCGCTGCCGTACGCGGAACTGGCGAACGGCCCCCTGACCGACGAGCCGGCCCCGTCCCTCGTCGTCGTCGAACGCCACCGCCGCCGGCTCGCCGCGGGCAGCGCCGACCACTTCGTGGGCGACGGCGCCCGGCAGGTGCTCGACGCCCACCCCGCCCGGCTGGCCGACCTGCTGATCGACCGCCGCCGACGCCATCTGCTGCGCCCGGTCGCCGCGCTCGCCAAGGCCGAAGGCCCCTCCGCGCACTCCCTGTTCGTCCCGCTGACCGTCTACCGGGCGGCCCGCCGCCTGGCCCGTACGTCGTACCGCACCGGACTCGAAGCGGCGGCGGAGCGCCTTCCCGACGCCAACCGCCTCACCCCGGACCTCGACACCCCCGCCGATGCCTCGCTGGCGGCCCTGACCTGGTCGCGCCCGGGACCCGCCGCCCGCTGGCTGACCGGGGAGGCGCTCGCTGAAGTATCGGTTCGCCTTCAGGAGGCGGCCATCCGCCCCACCTCCGTCCAACGCCCCGGCGAGGCCCGCGCCAGGGCCGCGCTCGCCCGCAACGCCGCAGACCACCGGATCCTGGAGCAGGCCGCCGAGATCCGCAGCCAGCGCCTGCACGCCCCCTTCCTCGACAACCAGGTGGTGCGCGCCGCCCGCGCGCTCCCCGAGTCCCTACGGGTCCAGCCGGGCGCCCGCGCGGCGGTCCTGCGCCGGGTCCTGGCGGGCACCGGCATCCACGAGCTGCCGCCCGGCTGGGGCGCGCCCTCCCAGGCCACCTCGACCAAGGTCACCCGTACCGGCCTGCGCGCCGCGCTGCCCGAGCTCATCGCCCTCTTCGACGCCCCGCTGCTCGCCGACGCGGGCCTGGTCGAGGCCCGCGTCGTACGCAAGGCCCTGCGCGCGGCCGCGGAGGGCGAACCCCTCCCGCTGGACGGTCTCGCGGACCTCGCCTCCACCGAACTGTGGCTGCGCCGCCTCGTCTCGCGCCGCGGCACCTGCTGGACGGGCACGGCGGCACCGCGCCAGCGAGCCGTCGCCGGCGGGGTGGTCCCGGCACGACGGACGCTCCAGCCTTAGGCGGGACCGGGGAACAGGAACCGGGGAACGGGGAACGGGGAACGGGGGGAGCGCGTCGCGCCGCCCGCGTCCCATTGTCGTACCGGCGGGCCACAATGACGGGGTGCGGTATCTGATCCTGGGCGTTACGGAGGCGCGAGACGAGAAGGGCGATGACCTGCCCCTCGGCGGCCTGCGCCTGCGCGCCCTCCTCGCGTCCCTGGCGCTGCGGCCCGGCCGGTCCGTGCCGATCACCGAGCTCGTCGACGACGTGTGGGCGGACGGTCCCCCGGCGGACGCCCCCGCCGCGCTCCAGGCCCTGGTGGGCCGCCTGCGCCGGGCGCTGGGACGGGACGCGCTCGCGAGCACCCCGGGCGGCTACCGGCTGGCGGCCACCCCGGCGGACGTGGACCTGCACGTGTTCGAGCGGCTCGCCCGGCAGGGCGCGGCCGAGCTGGCGGCGGACGCGCCGCAGGACGCCGCCCGCACGCTCCGTACGGCACTCGCCCTGTGGCGCGGACCCGCCCTGGCCGACCTGCCCGACCGCGACCACGGCCACGCGCTGCGTCCGGAGGCCCACCGGCTGGCCGCTCTGGAGCACCGCATCGAGGCCGACCTGCGATGCGCGGCGGCCGACGGACCCAGGGGGCCGATGGCGGCTCTCGTGCCCGAGCTGGTGGAGCTGACCGCGGCGCACCCGTACGACGAGCGCTTCCGCGCCCAGCTCATCCGTGCCCTGCGCGCCGCCGGACGGCAGGCCGAAGCGCTCGCGGCGTACGAGGACGCGCGCCGCGCCCTCGCCGAGGGGCTCGGCACCGACCCCGGGCCCGAGCTGGCCGCCCTCCACCGCGCACTGCTCAACCCCGAACCACTCGCGTCTTCCGGCCCACTCGTGTCATCCGGACCACCCGCATCATCTGCGTCTTCCGGTCCACTCGTGGCATCAGAATCACCCGCACCATCTGCGTCATCCGGACCACCCGCACCATCCGCGTCATCCGAACCATCCACCTCATTTGGATCGCCCGCATCATCCGCACCTTTCGCACCTTCCGCACCTTCCGCACTCGGGACCGAGGCGCCGGAACCCCGGGGCAACCTCCGCCCCCGGCTCACCTCCTTCGTCGGGCGCGGGCCCGAACTCCGCGCCATCCGGGACGATCTGACCCGCTCCCGGCTGGTCACCCTCACCGGTCCGGGAGGCTCGGGGAAGACCCGGCTGGCCGAGGAGTCCGCGGCAAACGGGGGCCGCGCCGCCGGTGACGTCTGGCTCGCGGAACTCGCCCCGGTGGAGGACCCCGCAGCCGTCCCGGGAGCCGTGCTCTCCGCGCTCGGGCTGCGCGAGACGGCCCTGCTGCGGGACACCGGCCACGAAGGAACGCATCCGCGCACCGATCCGGTCGAACTGCTCGCGGATCACCTCGCGCACTGGTCCAGGTCCCGCCCCTTCCTCCTCATCCTCGACAACTGCGAGCACGTCATCGGCGCGGCGGCCACGCTTGCCGAGACCCTGCTGACCCGCTGCCCCCGGCTGCGCATCCTCGCCACCAGCCGCGAACCGCTCGGCGTGCCCGGTGAATCCGTACGTCCGGTGGACCCGCTCCCGGCCGATCTCGCCCACCGCCTCTTCACCGAGCGGGCCCGAGCCGTGCGGCCCGGGTTCGACCCCGGGCGGGAGTCCGCACACGACGCGGCCGCCGTCGCCGAGATCTGCCGCCGGCTGGACGGGCTGCCGCTCGCCATCGAGCTGGCCGCGGCCCGGCTGCGGATGCTGAGCCCGCGCCAGATCGCCGACCGGCTGGACGACCGGTTCCGCCTGCTGACCAGCGGCAGCCGGACCGTACTGCCGCGCCAGCAGACCCTGCGCGCGGTCGTCGACTGGTCCTGGGACCTGCTGGACGAGGACGAACGCACCGCCCTGCGCCAGGTCTCGGTCTTCGCGGGCGGCTGGGACCTGCCCGCCGCCGAGGCGGTGATCACGATGCCGGACAGGTCTGCCGGGCACCCCGCCGCCGGCACCGCGGACCTCGCTCCGGACGCCACGAGCCCCGCCGCCGGCACCGCGGACCTCATCGGGGCGCTCATCGACAAGTCCCTCGTCGTCGCCACCCCGGCCACCGACGGCGGCATGCGCTACCGCCTGCTGGAGACCATCCACGAGTACGCGATCGAGCGCTGTGCCGAGACCCCGGGCGTACGGGCCGAGGCAGGGCGGGCACACACCGCGTACTTCCTCTCGTTCGTCGAGGAGGCGGAGCCGAAGCTGCGCTCCGCGGAGCAGCTGCCCTGGATCCAGCGCCTGGAGACGGACCTCGACAACATCCGGGCCGCGCTCCACCGCACCACCGCTCCCGCCGGCCGGTCCGGTCCGTCGTCCGGTTCCGCCGAATCGGACGCCGCACGTCTGGTGCTGGGCATGGGCTGGTTCTGGTGGCTGCGCAACTACCGTACCGAGGGCCTCGACTGGACCGCGCGGGCGCTGTCGTTCGGCCCGGAGCCCGCCGACGCCACCGACCCCCGTTACTGGCCCTGGATGAATCTGCGCATGCTCCGGTTCTTCCTGGAGGCGGAGAGCGGTCCGTCGGACGCGGGCCGCGACGGTCAGCCGGACGCGGCGTTGGTGCGGCGGCTGGCCGACGCGTTCATGTCGTCCGGGCCCCAGGCGGCCCGCTTCCCCGGGCTGCTCTGGCCGATGACCTCGTTCATCACGCTGGGCACGACGGACATGGGGGACGTGCAGCGGAAGATCGACGCCGTCGTCGACAACGCCCGCGTCCACGGGAACGACTGGGGGTACGGCGTCTCGCTGATGTTCCGTACGCACATGGTCGTCGACATGCCGGGCGGCATGCCGGGGGTCGACGACGACCTGGTGGAACTGCGTGAACTGAGCCGCCGCGTCGGGGACCGCTGGATGCGCGCCCAGGTCGAGAGCGCTGCGGCGGAGGCGGCCATGATGCGGGGCAGGTACGAGGAGGCGCGTCCGGCCTACGAGGCGGCTCTGCTGCTCGCCCGTGAGGTCGGCGCCCACGCCGAGGCCCCGTTCCTCCTGGCCCGGCTGGCCGAACTCGCCTACCGCACCGGCGACGTGGCCGCCGCCGAACGGGGCCTGGACCGCTCGGCGGCCGAGGCGGAGCGCTACCAGACGTACGACGCGATCGCGTACGTCCACTACCTGCGCGCCACCATGGCCCTGGACCGGGGCGACATCGCGGTCGCCCGACGCAGGCTCACCGAGGCGCGGGGGACGGACGACGAGAAGAGCCCGCCCACGCAGATGCCCGCGCTGCTGGACGGACTCTCCGCCCGCATCGCCGTGTACGAGCCGGAGCCCCACGGCGGTCCGGCCTTCGCCCTGCGCGGGCTGGCGGCTGCCCTGGTGGCGGCGCGGGACGGGCAGTACGCCGAGTCCATCACCGGATACCTGGCGGACGCCCTCGCCACCGTGCTGCCGAAGCTGGGCCACCACGCGGCCGCCGTACGCGTACTGGCCGCCGCCGACAGCTGGCGGCTCTGCGGTCCCAGGACCGCGGTGGAGCAGGCGGCGGTCGACGAGGCCGGGCAGCTGGCCCGCGAGGCGCTGGGGGAGCGGAGCTACGAGAGGGAGCGCGCGGCGGGCAACGCCCTGACCATCGACGACGTCGCCGGACTGCTCGCGGAGATCATCGGCCCGGTGGCGGCGGGCGATCGGGTGGCGGGCCATTCGGTGGTCGGTGATCCGGCGGCCGGTGATCCGGTGGCCGGTGATGCGGTGGCGGGCGGTCCGGCGGTCTGCGGCCCGGAGACCACTGACCTCGGGGCCACCGGCCCTGCGGTCAGCGGCAACTGATCCGGGAGTCGGCCCAGTTGGCGAGGGCCACCGCGCCGAACGATGTGGTCGGCTCCACGACGAGCCGGATCCGGTCCTGGCCCTCGATGCCGACGCCGACCGGTACGGCCGGATCGTCACCGTTCATCACGGGCGACTGCCACAGCAGCGCCCCGTCACCGTTGAACACGGAGAAGCGCACGGATCCGAGCCCCATGGTCAGGTCGTCGACGCCGACCATCGCCTCGTAACGGGTGCACGTGCGGTTCAGCTGGATGACGACCGACGAGCGGCTGTGGACGGTCACCCCGTGGGCGTACCGCGTGCCGCCGATCGACAACCCGGACCGCTGCCACACCCAGCTGCTCTCCCCGAGCACCACCTCGGGGCCGGAGTGGTCCCCGAGGAGGCTGTAGCTCAACTCGTTGACCTGGTAGACCTCCGGCGCCGGAGCGGGCGGAGGAGTCGGAGTCGGTGTGGGCGTGGGGGTGGGGGTCGGCTTCGGCGCGGGCGGCGGGGCCGGTGTCGGCGGGGTGGGCTTCGGAGTCGGTGTGGGTGTGGGCGTGGGAGTCGGGGTGGGCTCCGGCTCCGGCGGTACGGGAGCGGGCGGCGCCGGCTTCGGGGGCGGAGTGGGCTTCGGCTTCGGCGGTGCGGGCGACGGCACCGCGGGCGCCACGGCCGGCGGCCTGGCCACCGGCTTCGCCTCCGGCCGCGGCTGGTCGTCGCCGACCAGCGCCCACACCAGCCCGGCCGCGGCCGCGACGGCGACCGCCGCCGCGATACCGGCCTTCGCCGGAGCGCCGAGCCCCTCGGAGGCGGCGGCGCCACCGGCCGAGCCGGCGGACGAACCCCCGCCGGTCGCCGCGGCCGCGGCACCCGCGCCCGCCGCACCGGCCGCTCCGCCCGCCGCGATCCCCGCGGCCTTGAGCGCGTATCCGGCGGCGAACCAGCCGATGACCGCGACCGGGAGCAGCGCGGGAATCCCGGCATTCACATGGGCCAGTTCGCCCGCGGCCAGCCGGCATTTCGCGCACTCGTCCAGGTGTCCGCGCAGCCCGCGCTCGGCACGCATCCGCAGCCCGCCACGGGCGTAGGCGCCGAGCCGGTCCGCGTAGCGGGCGCAGTCGCCGCCGGAGGTCAGTGCCTGGCTCACATGGGCCTGCAGGTACGCCTGCTTGAGCCCTTCGCGGGCCCGGCTGGCCAGTACCGAGGTGGCGTTGGCGGTGAGCCCGAAGAGCGGGGCGATGTCGCTGGGCGACTCCTCCTCGACGGTGGTGTGCCACAGGACCGCCTGCCAGCGCTCCGGGAGGCTGCGGAATGCCTGCATCGCCATCGACTGCTCGGCCTCGTGCATCGCCAGCACATCGGCGCCGAGATCGAGGGTGTCCGCTTCAGAGACCTCGGAGGAGCGCGAGGCCTGGGCGGCGAACGCCGCGAAGTCGTCGACCAGTTGCTCCCGCCTGGCGGTCTTCGTCCATGCGGCGCCGACGTGCCGGACCGCTGTCATCAGGTACGCGCGCACCGCCTCCTGCGGACCCTTGCCGCCCCGTACGGCCTGCAGCGTCCGGGCGAAGACCTCGGCCGTCAGGTCGTCGGCGGTGTGCGTGTCCCGGCAGCAGGTGCGCGCGTACCGGCGCACCGCGTCCGAGTGCCGCCGGAACAGTTCGTCGTACGCGAAGTCGTCGCCGTCCCGCATCCGCTGGATCAACTCGGCGTCGGACAGGGCCGTCCCGGCACCATCGGCGGTGTTCAGGCCGCCGCCCACCCGCTGCATGGGAACCGAGTCCGTGCCCGCCGGTGCCGGACTCTCGACCGGTGCGGGGGGCCACGGTCCGGGCAGGACCGTGCCGCCGTCCTCCTCGCCGGAGCTCCGGCGCCCGGGTCCGGCCTGGCTCGGCACCTGCTCGGAGGGCCGGCCGTCCGTGCCGGAGCCGCCGCTCGTGGTGGAGACACCGTCGAACGACTCTTCCTGCTGCCCGTCACCGCTCATCACGGTCGCCCCCGTTATGCGCTTTCGGACCCGAATACCGGGCAAGCGTGCCACAGAGGGCGGCGGCGAAGACCCCTCAGCCCCGCCAACCACTCATCCGGGGCGTTCTCCCGAATATGAGCGCTAGCGGACACTCGTTCGGGGAAGGGGTAACAGGTTGTGCGGAGAGAGCAGTTGAGCGCCATGAGTACGGCCGAGTCGGCAGCGATCCCCGAGCCCACGGCGGGCCGGGGACGGCCGGCCGACCCGACCGACAGCCCCCGCATCCCCGTTCAAGCAGGCTGTGGCTCAGCCGCATCGCCGCTCACGCAGGCTGTGAACGCAGCCGCGCCCCCGTTCAAGCAGGCTGTGACGCAGCCGCATCGCCGCTCACGCAGGCTGTGACGCAGCCGCGCCCCCGCTCAAGCAGGCTGTGGCGCAGCCGCATCGCCGCTCACGCAGGCCGTGAACGCAGCCCCTCCAGCAGGATGTCCAGCAGCCGGGCGGAGGCCGCAGCCTGCTGAGCCGCGTCCGGCAGCGAGGGGGCCGCCGTCGCGATGACCAGCAGCACATCGGCCACCGTCACATCGCGGCGCAGCTCACCCGACGTCCGTGCCCGGTCGACCAGCCGGCCCACGACCTCCAGCAGCTCGACCGCTCCGCTGCCGACGCCGTCGATCTCCGACTCCGCCGACTCGGGCTCCTGCCGGGGCTCCGCGACCCGCAGGCCACCGCCCTGGCCGGTCTCCTGCCGCTGATGCGGCACCCGGGGCTCGTCCCGGGCGGAGCCGGGATCGCCGACCACCGTCGAGTCGTCGCTGTCCACCCCGACCCGCAGTATCTGCGGAGGCAGCAGCCGTCCCGCGCCGGAGGCGACCGAGGTCCGCAGGAAGCGCGACAGCGCCGACCACGGCTCCTCCTCCTGCCCCAGCGCGGACCGGGCCTGGTCGGTCAGCCGGGAGGTCTCCTCCTCGGCTATCCGCCGCACCAGCACGTCCTTGCTGGGGAAGCGCCGGTACACCGTGCCGACACCGACCCGGGCGCGGCGCGCCACGTCCTCCATCGGAGCGCCGTACCCGAGCTCACCGAACACTTCGCGGGCGGCCCGCAGCACGTGCTCCAGATTGCGCTGCGCGTCCACCCGCAGCGGCGCCGAGCGGCCGTGCGCTCCCGCGCCGACGGTGCCCGAGCCGAGCGCGGCACTCAGCGTGCTCACCGCTCCCGGTGAAACGGGGGTCCCTGATGACCCGATGCCGTTCACCGTTCCGACTGCACCGACCGCGCCTACCGTGCCGATGCGCCCGTTGCCTTCCGGCGCGACAGCAGCAGTTGGCCAATGCGATTCCTGAATATGCATAACTGATCCCCCGGTTATGACGTCTCCCCCCGGAGACTCCCGCCGTGTCTGCCGGGTTGAGCGATGGTCCCATCCGTCACCCCGACGACACACGAACATAGTTGAGCCAGGGGCAATTCAGAAGGGGGCAGTTCCGCCCGGAGCGCCCCCCGATCGGAACAAGGACCGGTTGATCACCGATTCGCCCTCAGCGCGTACCCCCCACCGCGACCTCTGACCTGCGGGGCGTCCGTATTGCCGCGACGATCAACCGGAGCGGCCCGTTCGGAAGCTCCGGTCACACAATTTGCCGGGGCTGTGGACAAACTCCGGAGCGCGTTGCGTCATGGGGTGGTGATGGCTTCAGATTCCGGGGGAACACCCCCCGGCCCCCCGCCCGGCGTGCGGATTCTCGTCGTCGGCGGCGGCTACGTCGGGATGTACACCGCGCTGCGTCTCCAGCGGAAGCTCAAACAGCGGCTGAGAAGCGGCGAAGCGGAGATTGTCGTCGTCACCCCCGACCCCTATATGACGTATCAGCCGTTCCTCCCGGAAGCCGCAGCCGGTTCGATCTCACCGCGCCATGTGGTCGTCCCGCTGCGCCGGGTCCTGCCCGACTGCACGATCGTCATCGGTGAGGCGCGGCGGATCGATCCGGTCAAACGCGTCGCGACCGTCACCACACTGGCCACGGGCGAGGACGGCACCGGTGCCGTCGAGATCCCGTACGACGAGATCGTCATCGCGCCCGGCTCCGTCTCGCGCACCCTCCCCGTCCCCGGTCTCGCCGACCACGGCTTCGGCTTCAAGACCATCGAGGAGGCCATCGGGCTGCGCAACCACGTGATCGAGCAGATGGACATCGCCTCCGCCACCCGCGACCCCGCCATCCGCGACGCAGCCCTCACCTTCGTCTTCGTCGGCGGCGGCTACGCGGGGGTGGAGGCGCTGGCCGAGCTGGAGGACATGGCCCGCTACACCGCGCGGTACTACCACAACATCAAGGCCGAGGACCTGAAGTGGATCCTCGTGGAGGCCACCGGCCGCATCCTGCCCGAGGTCGGTGAGTCGATGGGCACGTACGCGGTCCGGGAGCTGCGCGGCCGCAATATCGACGTACGGCTCGAAACCCGGCTGGAGTCCTGCGAGGACCGGGTGGCCGTACTCAGCGACGGTTCCCGCTTCCCGACCCGCACACTCGTGTGGACGGCCGGCGTGAAGCCCGCGCCGCTGCTCGCCGCCACCGGCCTCCCGCTCAACGAACGCGGCAGGCTCAGCTGCACGGCGAAGCTCACCGTCGAGGGCGCGGAGCACGCCTGGGCCGCCGGTGACGCCGCCGCCGTCCCCGACCTGACCTCCGACGAGCCCGGACGGGAAACCGCGCCCAACGCCCAGCACGCGGTCCGCCAGGCCAAGGTCCTCGCGGAGAACATCGTCGCGTCCATGAACGGCGAACCGCTCACGGACTACCGGCACAGCTATGCGGGCTCCGTGGCCTCGCTCGGCCTGCACAAGGGTGTCGCGCATGTCTACGGACGCAGGCTCAAGGGCTACCCTGCGTGGCTGATGCACCGCGTCTACCACCTGAGCCGGGTCCCGACGTTCAACCGCAAGGCCCGCGTCCTCGCCGAATGGACCCTCGCGGGCCTGTTCAAGCGGGAGATCGTCTCCCTCGGCTCGCTGGAACACCCCCGCGCCGAGTTCGAACTCGCCGCGGGAAGGCGTCCCGGCGGCGACGGCGACGACTGTCAGTAGGGTCCGACACACTGGACGTGTGACCATAGGTTGGCTCACATCTGCACAGAGTGACCCGGCAGGCGGCGACCGACAGTAACCAGCAGCGGCGGGCTCCGGCCGCGCCCTCCCGCCGTTCCGGCCCCGGACCGGCGGGAAGAACAGCCCGGCAGGAGAACAGGCAGAGGACCCGGCAGCGGAAGCAGCCCGGCAGAGGAAGCAGCCCGCCCGAGCGGACCAGACCGACACACGAGGCCAGAAATTCCGTGAACTTCACGCGCTGGAGCGCCCGCCTACCCGGTACGCAGCGTCGAGCCGCCCGGGACGACCACAGTGCCGTACCGGCGGCCCGCGCCGAGTACGCACAGGACGAAACCGGATCCGGCCCGCCGCAGGACGGACCGGACGCCCAGGCGACCCGGCCCCCGGCGCCCGCCCTGGAGGATCTCTCCGCCCGCGACATCCTCGGCCAGCTGCCGGCCCTCGTCGCCCTGCTGCACGGACCGGAGCACCGCGTCGCGTACGTCAACGACGCCTACGCCGCGGCCTTCGGCCCCCGCCCCTTGGGTGTCCCGGCCGCCGAGGCGATGCCCGAGCTGACCGAGCTGAGCCTGCTCCCCCTGATGGACCAGGTCCTGCGCAGCGGCACACCCCGCACGGTCAAGTCCCGCAAGGTGGCAGGCGGCAGCTCGTACACCGTGACCTGCACCCCGGTCCAGCACGACAAGGACAAGGGGCACGAGGGCGGAGTGCTCGTGTACGCCGCGGATGTCACCGACCACGCGGAGGCGGCGGAGCGGCTGCGCACCAGCGAGCGGCGCCACCGCGAAACGGCCGTCACCCTCCAGCGCTCGCTCCTCCCGCAGGAGCTGGAACAGCCCGACGACCTCCGGATCGCCGCCACCTACCAGCCCGGTGGCACGGACGCCGCGGTCGGCGGCGACTGGTACGACGTCATCACCCTCGGCGCGGGCCGCACCGCCCTGGTCATCGGGGACGTGATGGGGCGCGGGGTGCGCGCCGCCGCCGTGATGGGCCAGCTGCGCACCGCGGTCCGGGCCTACGCCCGCCTCGACCTCCCGCCGCACGAGGTGCTCCAGCTGCTCGACGGACTGGCCGCCGAGATCGACGCCAGCCAGATCGCCACCTGCGCCTACGCCGTCCACGACCCCAACGAGGGCCTGCTCGTCTACTCCTCCGCCGGACACCTGCCGATCCTGGTGCGCGACGAGGACGGCACGGTGCACCGCGCCGAGGGCCCGACCGGCCCTCCGCTCGGCACCGGCGGCTGGATCCACACCTCCGGCACGATCGCGCTGCCGCCGGGTTCCACCGCCGTCCTGTACACCGACGGCCTGGTCGAGCGCCGCAGCGAGGACATCGACGAGGGCGTGGCCTCCCTTGAGCGGGCGCTCTCCGGCGCGAAGGGCGCGCCGCAGGTGGTGTGCGACCGCCTGATGCGCTCCCTCAACATCACCGCGGAACACGACGACGACGTCGCGGTCCTGGTGGTCCAGCACCCCGCCCGCACCGGACCGGTCGCGGAGCTGTTCCACAACGCCTCGCTCGATCTGCTCGGCGGCATCGAGGCGGCCCCGCGCGCCCGCGCCTTCGCGACGGGCGTGCTGACGTCGTGGCGGTTTCCGGTGGAGCTGTGCGACCTGGGTGTCCTCGCCGCCGGTGAGCTGGTCGCCAACTCCCTCCAGCACGGCACCCCGCCGATGCGGTTGGGCCTGCGGCGCACCGACCGGCGGCTGATCATCGAGGTCACCGACGGCGACGACCACCTGCCGCGCCGCCGCCGCGCCGAACCGGCGGACGAGGCGGGCCGGGGCATCTCCATCGTCGCGACGATCGCCACCTCCTGGGGCAGCCGCCGCACGCCGGGCGGCGGCAAAGCGGTCTGGTGCGAATTCGCCCTGCCCCGGTAGGACAGACAGACCCGGGAGGCCCGGTGGAGGGTGGAGCGGTCCCGGCCCTCAGCGCACGGCGGCGACCGGGGCCGGCGCCTCGGCCGCCGCGCTCTCCGGCAACGACACCGCCACCACCCGCGACGGCACCGCCGCGAGCGAGGGCTGGTCCTGTACGGGGGAGAGCCGCCGGCCGAGCCGCAGCGCGAGCACCGTGATCCCGAGCGAGAACAGGACGAACGTCACGATGTACGGCCCGTGCAGCGACGCCCCCATGGGCCCGCCCACGGCGGGACCGACCGCCAGCGCCAGCTGCTTGCACAGGGCGAAGGCGGAGTTGTACTGCCCGACCATCGACTCCGGCGCCAGATCGGCGACCAGCGGTGCGACGGTCGGCGAGAGCATCGACTCACCGAGCCCGAACAGCGCGTACGTGGAGATCATCGCGGCCGTCGCCATGGTCTGGCTGCCGTGCCCGAGCCCGGCGTACCCCGCCACGATCCAGGCGAAGGCCCAGATCAGCCCGACCGCCGCGATCACCCGGCTGCGCCGGCGGCGCTCCACCAGCCGCAGCACCACGAACTGGGCGACGACGATGACCGCGGTGTTGGCGGCCAGCGCGATCCCGAGCGTGGAGGGCTCGATCCCGGCGGCCTCCGTGCCGTAGGCGGCAAGCCCGGACTCGAACTGTCCGTAGCAGGCGAAGAACACCACGAACCCCAGCACACACAGCTGCACCATGGCCCGGTGCGAGAGCAGCGCCCGCATCCCGCCGCCCCGCGCGCCACCACCGGCACCGGACACCGCAGCCGCGACGGCGGGCGTACGAGGCATCCGCACGGTCGCCGTGATGGCGCCGAGCACGAGGAACATCACCGCTTCGATCAGGAACAGCAGGGTGAAGGTCGCGGGCCGCTCCGTGTCGACGATCTGCCCGCCGACCAGTCCGCCAATGCCGAGGCCCAGGTTCTGCAGGAAGAACTGCATGGCGAAGGCCCGGGTGCGGGTGCCGGTGTCGGAGCACCGCACGAGCATCGTGGCGAGGGCCGGCTGCATGACGGCGGTCCCCGCGCCGAGGACCGCGGCCGACAGGACGGAAGCGGTCACCTGCGAGGAGAAGCCGAGCGCGGCCGCGCCCAGTGAGGCGAGGACCGAGGCGACGAGCAGGACCGGCAGCGGACCGCGACGGTCGATGACCCGCCCGGTGAACGGCAGGACGGCGAGCGCTGCCATGGCGAAGACCGCCAGCACGACTCCCGCCGTACCGGCACCCAGATCCCGTACCTGCGCCACGTAGACGTACAGATACGGAACGGTGAACCCGAGCCCGAACGCGCTCAGCGCGCTCCCCAGCTGGATCCTCCGCAGTGCTGCACCCATTTCCCTGGTCACACTCACCTACCTCAAGATCTCGAAGCCATGTGATCGAGCGAACGGAACGACTCGAACCCGAAGACTTTAGCACTAAAGTTAGAGGGTCAACAATACAGATTGAAGGACTTCGACGGCTATGAGGTGGCGTGCCATACTGCGCGCCATGTCTGACACCACCGAGCCCGGTCTCCAGGAGCCGAGCCTCGACGAGCAGATCGCCGCCTACCAGCGCGAGTTCCGGGACCTGGACCCACAGGTCGAGCAGGTCGTCTCGGCGCTCGGCCGGCTGAACCGCCGGATGAACGTGGCGTACGGACGCCAGCTCGCCGCGCTCGGCATCAGCAACGCCGAGTGGGAGGTCCTCAAGACCCTCGTGCTGGCCGGCACCCCGTACCGGCTGGGCCCCGGGGAGCTGGCCAAGCGGCTCGGACTCACCCCGGCCGCGATGACGCACCGCATCGACCGCATGGCGGGCGAGGGCCTCGTCACCCGCGACCGCGACGAGAACAACCGGGTCCGCGTCATCGTCGAGCTGACGGACGAGGGCCGGGCGAAGTGGCTGGAGGCCATGCGGATGGCCACCGACTTCGAGGAGGAGCTGCTCCAGGACCTCTCGGGCGATGAGCGCGGGGTCCTCGGCGAGATGCTGATCCGGCTGCTGCGCCGGGTGGAGCACGCCCAGCCGGACGCCGGCGGCCGCCTCACCGACCTGGACTGAACCGCCCCTGCTGGGCGGAGTCCAGGGAGGGGTTGACACGCCCCACCGCGATCCGTAAGGTTCTTCGAGTTGTCACGGAGCCGGAACGGTTCTGTGGCGACCGATCCCGCCGCGAATGCGGCAACCAAAACTCAGCACGATCTCCCACTCGGGAGAATTTCGGTATGCCGAAATTAATTTCGAAGGCTCGATTATGAGCCGCCGGGAGGATCCGCTAGAGTTTGGAACGTCGGAACGGCCCAACAGCCGGGAAGACAAACCCCGCTGACTGGGAATCAGGCCCGAAAGGATCTGATAGAGTCGGACTCGCCGGAAAGGGAAACGCGAAAGCGAAGAACTGGAAAGCGAAAATGCGAGGCCCGCTTCGACCGGGAATCGGACACGAAAGAGTCTGATAGAGTCGGAAACGCAAGACCGAAGGGAAGCGCCCGGAGGAAAGTCGCAGAAAATGTTCTGCGGTGAGTACAAAGGAA
>NZ_JBIVLK010000001.1:1427141-1529758 GCF_044751215.1 Streptomyces sp. NPDC088730 | reverse complement strand
TTCCTTTGTACTCACCGCAGAACATTTTCTGCGACTTTCCTCCGGGCGCTTCCCTTCGGTCTTGCGTTTCCGACTCTATCAGACTCTTTCGTGTCTGATTCCCGGTCGAAGCGGGATTGCTTTCCAGGAATTCGCTTTCGCGCTTTCCCTTTCGGCGTGTTCACTACTTTAGCCGATTCCCCCGGTGACTCATAATCGAGTCAATGGACCGGATTTCGGCATGCCGAAATCCGCACCCGCCGGGGTGAGTCGTAGGTAGTGGTTGGCCGCTTCGAGTTGCCCGGCATCAGGTCCGATGGACCAAACCGTTCGCTGTACCCGTGTCAAGCGGCTCGGACTACATTAGGCGCCCCGGATGGGCGAGTCAAGTTGACCTGCGGCGTGGTGCGTGTGCCCGGTACGGGCTCACGGTGGGATCGCCGTCGACCCAGAAGCGCCACGGGTGGGTGGCTCCGTCACCGCCCACTCCGGTGCGCGGACCGTTGCGTACCTGGTCGCGCGGTGGCGGGGTGCCGTGCAGTACCGAGAGGACGGCGCCCGGGTGGGCGATGGCGTCGGTGCCGTCGAGCGCACGGTCGATGTCCAGCGCGGTCGCGAGCCGGGCCGGCCCTTTGGCCAGTTCTCGGTCGTTGCGGGCCGAGAGTCGACGTTTACGGGTGAGCTCTGCGCCTGTGAGGACGGCACCCGCCCTCAGCAGCACACCGCTCGCCATGCCCTCCGGGCCGCACACCAGGTTGAGGCAGTGCCACATCCCGTAGGTGAAGTAGACGTACGCGTGGCCGGGAGGCCCGTACATCACGCCGTTGCGCGCGGTCCGGCCCCGGAAGGCGTGCGAACCGGGGTCGATCTCCCCCGCGTACGCCTCCACCTCGGTGAGACGCAGCTCGATGGGGCCTTCCGGCGTACTGCGGACCAGCGTCCGGCCCAGCAGATCCGGCGCCACGTCCAGCACGGGGCGGTCGAAGAAATCCCGCGTCAGCGGCGAACGTTCCTGGCCCTCGATCATGAAGTCCGAGGCTACCGGGAACCGGCTACGGTCATGGCGCGTATGTACGGGTCAGGACCTAGGAGGAGAAAACATGGGCTTCAAGCGGCTGCTCGCGAGCATGGGTGCCGGCGGCGCCTCGGTGGAGACGGAGCTGACCGAGCTCAACGTCGTACCGGGTGGGGTCGTCCAGGGCGAGGTGCGGGTCCAGGGCGGCTCCGTGGACCAGCAGATCGAGGGGCTCTCCGTCGGGCTGCAGGCCCGGGTCGAGGTCGAGGGCCAGGAGCAGGAGACCAAGCAGGACATCGAGTTCACCAAGCTGCGGCTCGGGGGCGCCTTCGAGGTCAGGGCGGGCGCGGTGCACGTCGTGCCGTTCGGGCTCGAAATCCCCTGGGAGACGCCGATCACGATGTTCGCGGGCCAGCACCTGCACGGCATGAACATCGGCGTGACCACGGAGCTGGAGATCGCACGGGCGCTGGACTCCGGGGACCTGGACCCCGTCAACGTGCACCCGCTGCCGGCGCAGCAGGCCATCCTGGACGCCTTCGGGCAGCTGGGCTTCGGCTTCCGCAGTGCCGACATGGAGCGCGGCCACATCCGCGGTACGCGTCAGCGGCTGCCCTTCTACCAGGAGATCGAGTTCTTCCCGCCGTCGCAGTACCGGGGGCTCAACCAGGTCGAGCTGACGTTCGTCGCGGACGACCGCGAGATGGACGTCGTGCTGGAGATGGACAAGAAGCCGGGACTCTTCAGTGAGGGCAGCGACTCCTACCGTGCCTTCAAGGTGGGTCTGAACGACTACCAGGGGACCGACTGGGCCGCTTATCTGAACCAGTGGCTCGCCCAGGTCGGCGGTCAGCGCAACTGGCTCTAGGGTCGGTGGGGAGACCTGCCGATACCGGAACCGGAACCGCTACAGGAGAGGTGCTGACGTGACCCAGCCGAAGAGGGCGCCGCTGCCGCACGACTTCCATCCCGAGGTCCCCTCGTTCACCGTGGTGAGCGAGGACCTCGCACCGGGAGCCGTGCTCGCTGACGCACAGGTGCAGGCGGCGGGGAACACCTCGCCGCAGCTGCGGTGGGAGGGGTTCCCGGCGGAGACGAAGAGTTTCGCCGTGACGTGCTTCGACCCGGACGCTCCGACCGGCAGCGGGTTCTGGCACTGGGTGCTTTTCGACATCCCCGCGTCCGTCACGGAGCTGCCGGCCGGTGCGGGCGGCGGGAGGTTCGACGGGCTGCCCGAGGGCGCCGTGCACGTTCGCAACGACTACGGGTCGAAGGACTTCGGCGGCGCGGCGCCGCCGCCAGGCGAGAACCACCGGTACGTGTTCACCGTGTACGCGGTGGACAGCGAGAAGCTCGGGCCGGACAGCGACGCGTCGCCCGCTGTGGTCGGTTTCAATCTGCGCTTCCACACGCTGGGCCGCGCCCAGCTGATCGGTGAGTACGCCGAGCCCGCCTGAAGCCCGCGAAGTCGATAGATCCCCCCTGTTTGCCCTGCCCTGGTCCTGGAGAGATCAGGGCAGGGCACTTTTTATTGCGTTGTCCATTGCGGCCTGCCCGGCCAGAGTTGATCCGGGCCTGCCAGGTGGTGGGCGGCACACGGGAGGTGGGCGGGATGCGGGACACGCTGGTGCTGAATGCGAGCTTCGAGCCGCTGTCGACGGTGACGCTGAATCGCGCGGTGGTGCTGATCCTCCAGGACAAGGCCGTCGTCGAGCAGTCCCATCCCGGCCTCCGCATGCGCGGTGCCGCCGTGGATATTCCGGTGCCCCGGGTGATCAGGCTCTGCCGGTACGTGCGGGTGCCGTTCCGAAGACACGCCCCGTGGTCCAGAAGGGGTGTGCTCATCCGGGACCAGCACCGGTGCGCGTACTGCGGGCGGCGGGCGAGCACCGTCGACCACGTGGTGCCGCGCGCCCAGGGGGGCCAGGACACCTGGCTGAACACGGTGGCCTCCTGCGCGGAGGACAACCACCGCAAGGCGGCCCGTACACCGGAGCAGGCGGGGATGCCGCTGTTGCGGCAGCCGTTCGTGCCGTCCCCCGCGGATGCGATGCTGCTGGCGCTGGGGGCCGGTGACCGGTCGGCGCTGCCGGAGTGGCTGGCGCAGTCCGCGGCGTAGCGGGTCTACGCCGGGTGCGGTAGCCGGGCCCGTCCCCGTACGGAGACGGGCTGCCGCGGATCAGCGGAGCAGCAGCTGGACGATGGCGGCCGTTCCGACCGTGACGATGAGGGCGCGCAGGACGACGGGGCTCAGCCGGCGGCCGACCTTGGCGCCGATCTGGCCGCCGAGCGCGGAGCCGACCGCGATCAGCACGACGGCCGTCCAGTCGAAGTCCGCGACGAAGAGGAAGAACAGCGCGGCGATGCTGTTGACGACGGCGGCCAGGACGTTCTTCACGGCGTTGAGACGCTGCATGGTGTCGTCGAGCAGCATGCCCATCAGGGAGAGGTAGATGATCCCCTGGGCGGCGGTGAAGTAGCCGCCGTAGACGCTGGCGAGCATCAGGCCGATGAAGAGCAGCGGGCCGCCGTCGGGGCGGGCCTGGACGCCGGTGTGTTCGCGGCGGCGCTGGACGGCTTTGCTGATGCGTGGTTGCAGGATGACCAGGACGAGGGCCATGGCGACCAGGATCGGGACGATGGTCTCGAAGGCCGTGGACGGCAGCGCCAGCAGCAGGGTGGCGCCGGTCAGACCGCCGATGAGCGCGCCCACGGCGAGCTTGAGAACGCGTGGGCGCTGCCCTTCGAGCTCCTTGCGGTAGCCGATCGCGCCGCTGATGGAGCCGGGGATCAGACCGAGTGCGTTGGAGACCGTGGCGGTGACCGGGGGCAGGCCGGTGGCGAGGAGCACCGGGAAGGTGATCAGCGTTCCCGAACCGACGATCGTGTTGATCGTGCCCGCGCTGATGCCCGCGGCGAAGACCGCGAGCATCTCCCAGATGGTCATCCCGGATCCCCCGTGGCTGATCGGTGCTTGGTGCCCTGATCATGCCCGAGTGGGTGTACACGTCAGTCGACGGGGGGCTGCTCCCGGCGCTCCTTGCCGGAGTCGCCGGTGTTGAAGCCGGGCATACCGGTACCGAGGTTGCCGAAGGCGCCGCTGAGGCCCTTGAGGGCGTCGCCGATCTCGCTGGGCACGATCCAGAGCTTGTTGGCGTCGCCCTCGGCGATCTTGGGGAGCATCTGGAGGTACTGGTACGAGAGGAGCTTCTGGTCCGGGTCGCCTGCGTGGATCGCCTCGAAGACCGTACGGACGGCCTGCGCCTCGCCCTCCGCGCGCAGGGCGGCCGCCTTGGCCTCACCTTCGGCGCGCAGGATCGCGGACTGCTTCTCGCCCTCGGCGGTGAGGATCGCGGACTGCCGCGTTCCCTCGGCCTGGAGGATCGCGGCGCGCTTGTCACGGTCGGCGCGCATCTGCTTCTCCATCGAGTCCTGGATGGAGGTGGGCGGCTCGATCGCCTTCAGCTCGACGCGGTTGACGCGGATGCCCCACTTGCCGGTCGCCTCGTCGAGGACTCCGCGCAGGGCTGCGTTGATCTCCTCGCGGGAGGTCAGCGTCCGCTCCAGGTCCATGCCACCGATGATGTTCCGGAGCGTGGTGACGGTGAGCTGCTCGATCGCCTGGATGTAGCTGGCGACCTCGTACGTCGCCGCACGGGCGTCGGTCACCTGGTAGTAGATGACCGTGTCGATGTTGACGACCAGGTTGTCCTGGGTGATCACCGGCTGCGGCGGGAAGGGGACGACCTGTTCGCGGAGGTCGATCCGGTTGCGGATCGAGTCGATGAACGGGACGACGATGTTCAGGCCTGCGTTGAGGGTGCGGGTGTACCGGCCGAATCGCTCCACGATCGCGGCGCTGGCCTGTGGGATGACCTGGATCGTCTTGATCAGAGCGATGAAGACGAGCACCACCAGAATAATCAGGACGATGATGATCGGTTGCATCGTTTCCTCGTGCCCTTCGGTTGCCGACGGATCGCGATGATCGAGGTCGAGATCGTGTGAGGGGCCGTGGGTCAGGTCGGTTGTCCTGCCGGTCCGGTTCTCATGATGATCGACATCGAGTCTGACAGAACGGGCTCTGCCGTGTGGGGTGTTCGGTCACATGACGACGGCTGTGGCCCCGTCGATGTCGACGACATCGACCTGTTGGCCGGGGTCGAAGCTCAGTTCCGCGTCCAGTGCGCGGGCCGACCAGATCTCCCCGGCCAGCTTGATGCGACCGCCCTCGCCGGTGACCCGTTCCAGGACGACGGCCTGGCGGCCCCTCAACGCGTCGATGCCGGTGGCCAGATGGGGCCGGTCGGATCGGTGCCGGTTGGCGATCGGCCGGACCACGGCGATCAGCGCCACCGAGACCAGGACGAAGACCAGTACCTGGGCCACGATTCCGCCGCCGAGAGCCGCGACCACCGCCGCGGCGACCGCTCCGACGGCGAACATGCCGAACTCGGGCATCGCGGTCAGGACGAGCGGGATGCCCAGTCCCACCGCGCCGATCAGCCACCACACCCATGCGTCGATGATGTCCACCCGGCCATCGTATGACCGGGAGCACCTCCGCCGACAGGGCGCAAGCGGGCGGGTACGCCCCCGCAGGGTCCGTCAAGTGCCGGGCTGGGCCCGGCGCCTCAGCCGAGCGGCAGGCCGCGGGCGGTGTAGCGGTCGCCCTGGTGCTCGACGACGAGCGGCAGGCCGAAGCAGAGGGAGAGGTTGCGGGAGCTGAGCTCGGTCTCCATGGGCCCGGCGGCGAGCACCTTGCCCTGGCGGATCATCAGGACGTGGGTGAATCCGGGGGCGATCTCCTCGACATGGTGGGTGACCATGATCATGGAGGGGGCGTACGGGTCACGGGCCAGCCGGCCGAGGCGGCGGACCAGGTCCTCGCGTCCGCCGAGGTCGAGACCGGCGGCGGGCTCGTCGAGGAGCAGCAGTTCGGGGTCGGTCATCATGGCGCGGGCGATCAGCGTGCGCTTGCGCTCGCCCTCGGAGAGGGTGCCGAACTTCCGGTCCAGGTAGTCGGTCATGCCGAGCCGGTCGAGGAAGGCTCGGGCGCGGTCCTCGTCGACCTTGTCGTAGTTCTCGTTCCAGGTGGCGGTCATTCCGTAGGCGGCGGTGAGCACCGTCTGCAGGACCGTCTGCCGCTTGGGCAGCTTCTCCGCCATGGCGACGCCCGCGATCCCGATGCGGGGGCGCAGGTCGAAGACGTCGGTTCCGACGCCGCCGAGCCGCTCGCCGAGGACCGTGGCGCTGCCCCTGCTCGGGAAGAGGTAGCTGGACGCGACGTTGAGGAGGGTGGTCTTGCCGGCGCCGTTGGGGCCGAGGATGACCCAGCGCTCCCCCTCCTTGACCGACCAGGAGACGTCTTCCACCAGAGCGCGTCCGTCGCGGACCACGGATACGTCCACCAGCTCCAGTACATCGCTCATGAGCGCGTTGTCTCCCCATGCAGTTTCGTGATCGTCGCGTGCCTGTGGGCACAGCTCCCAGGGAAAACCTACGCCACCGCGGGAGAGCTCCGGGCGCTGGGCCCGTCGTCGCGCGGTCCCCGGCCCGTCCCCGCACCGGGTCCGGGCGGGGTGAGACAGGGGCCGGGTCCGTTCCCTAGGGTGTTGCCATGCTTTCGGAACCACGCTCAGGGCTGCTGGCCGCTTGGGGAAACGCACTGCTGGCCGGACTCGTCTCGCCGGACGACGCGGCCCTCGCCATCGTCGGGGAGGACGCGGTGCACCGCGTCGAGGGGCTGCCGGGGGAGGCGGGGCCGGTGGGTCTCACGCTCGCCCTGGGGCGGCTGCGGGGGCTCGGGGTGACCGGTTTCCGGGTCGCTCTGCCGGTCCCCGGGCATCCGCTGGGGCTCAGCGGTCCCCCGGATTTCAACGCGCGGGCGCTGGAGGCCGAGGAGGCGGTGGTGACCTACGGCGCGCCGTACGGGCTGGTGCCGGAGGTGCGCGAGTCGGGGCCTGCCGGGGATCTGCACGTCGCCGTGGCGTGGCACTGCCTGGCCGTGCGGGAGGCGCCGCCGGCCGATGTGCCCTCGCTGGGCGAGGCGGAGCGGGAGCTCGCGGAGGCGTTGCGCGACGCGACGGCGGCGCTGTCGCGGCTCGACGTGGCGGGCTCAGGGCCGGCGGCAGAGGCGGCGCTGGACGCGTACCGGGCGCGGGCCGAGCAGGGACGCGAAGTGCTTGCCCCGGGGTATCCGCCACGGGCGGTGCGGGTGCTGGCACTGGCACAGCGGGTGGCGCTGCTGGTCGCGCTGGCGTACGAGAACGGCCCCGGCGGGGCGGTGAGCGCCTCGGAGATGGCGGCGCGGGGAGAGGCGCTGCGGCCGGTGGAGCGGGTGGCCAGGCGGGCGCAGGTGGCCGCGTACAACGCGTATGTGGAGGAGCGGGCCCGGTAGCGGGGCGGGGCTCGGGGCGCGGCTGTTGCCCTCGGCCGCTGGACGGCGGGTGCGGCCTGTTCCCTTCGGTCGCCGGGCGGGCGCGACCTGTTGCCCTAGACCGCCGGGCGGGCGCGACCCGTTGCCCTCGATCGGGTCGCCGGGCGGGTGCGACCTGTTCCCCTCGGTCACCCGGTGGATGCGACCTGTTGTCCTCGGCCGCCGGGCGGGTGCGATGTGGCGGGTCACGGGCCGGGCGCGCCTGCGTGAAGGCCCGTCCGGTCGTGACGCGGTATGCGTCGCGTCAGCCGTTCAGGCCGAAGTTGCCGAAGGCCGGGTTGAGCAGGCCGGTCACGTTGACCGTGTTGCCGACCACGTTCACCGTATGTCGCCCGGGACCTGCGCGAGGTTGCCGTCGGCCACGCCCGGCGAGTGGGTCGCGACACCGTGGGCGCCCGCACCGCTGTGACCGGTGGTGGAGGCCGCGCCGGCACCGTCGGCGGTGCTGCCACCGGCGATCATGGTGACGGCCGCGGCCCCCTCAGGTTCGGATACGCCGTTCGAGCGACATGCGCCCGACAGTACGATTTCGGTCCGGTCCCGGACGGCCCGGTCAGCCCGCCGCCCCGTGCCGCACCGCCCAGAGCGCGGCCTGGGTGCGGTCGGAGAGGTCCAGCTTCATCAGAATGTTCGAGACGTGCGTCTTGACGGTCTTCTCCGAGAGGACCAGCGCCCGCGCGATCTCCCGGTTGGAGCGGCCGTCGGCGATGAGGCCCAGCACTTCCCGCTCCCGTTCGGTGAGGGTGCTCCCCCGGCCCGTACCGCTGCCCGGGTCGTCCTGGGCGAGCAGTGCCCCCGCCACTTCCGGCTGGAGCAGGACATGGCCCGCGTACACCGAGCGGATGGCGCCCGCCAGCGCGTCCGGGTCGACGTCCTTGTAGACGTACCCCGAGGCTCCGGCGCGCAGGGCGGGGACGACGGTGCGCTGTTCGGTGAAGCTGGTGACGATCAACACCTTGGCCGGGTTCTCCAGCTCCCGGAGCCTGCGCAGCGCCTCTATGCCGTCGGTGCCGGGCATCTTGATGTCCATGAGCACCACGTCGGGGCGCAGCTCCTCGGTCCTGGCCACCCCCTCGGCTCCGTCGGAGGCCTCTCCGACGACCTCTATGTCGTCCTGGATCTCCAGGAACGTACGCAGACCGCGGCGGACGACCTGGTGGTCGTCGACCAGCAGCACCCTGATGATCCTGTCAGCCACCGGGTACCTCCATCTCGATCGTGGTGCCCTTGCCGGGCGCCGATTCAACGGTGAGGTTCCCGCCGACACCGCTCGCGCGGTCCCGCATCGAGACCAGGCCCAGATGGCGCCCCGCCCGACGGGTGGCCGCCGGCTCGAAGCCGCGGCCGTCGTCGGTGATCCGGAGCACCGTGCCGCCGTCGCCGCCGCGTACGAGGGTGACGCCGACATGCTCGGCCTCCGAGTGGCGCAGGGCGTTGTGCAGGGCCTCCTGGGCCACCCTGAGCAGCGCCTCCTCCTGTGCGGCGGGCAGCGCCCGTACGCCCAGGCTCTCGAAGGTGACCCGGGCCGTGTGGGCGCGGTCCAGGACCTGGATCTGGGTGCGGAGGGTGGCGATCAGGCCGTCCTCGTCGAGTCCGGCGGGGCGCAGTTCGACGACGGCCGCCCGCAGCTCGTCCACCGCCTCCGCCGCGAGGGCGGCGACCTGCTGGAGTTCGCCCTTGGCGCGGGCCGGGTCGCGGTCGACCAGGGTGGCGGCCGCCTGGGCGGTGAGCCGCAGGGAGAACAGTTTCTGGCTGACCGCGTCGTGCAGCTCGTGGGCGAGGCGGGAGCGCTCCTGCGCGATGGTGAGCTCGCGGCTGCGCTCGTAGAGCCGGGCGTTGGTGAGGGCGATCGCCGCGTGCTGGGCGAGGATGCCCAGCAGCTCCTCGTCACCGGCGGTGAATCCGCAGCTGCCCTCGGGCTTCGGACAGCGTTTGTTGGCGAGGAAGAGGGCGCCGATGATCTCGTCGCCGTCCCTGATGGGCAGGCCCAGGAAGTCGGACATGTCGGGGTGGGCGGACGGCCAGCCCTCGAAGCGGGGGTCCTTCCGGACGTCGGCGAGCCGTTCCGGCTTCGCCTCGTGCAGCATCGCGGCGAGGATGCCGTGCTGCCGGGGAAGCGGACCGATCGCCTTCCACTGTTCGTCGCTGACACCGTCGACGACGAACTGGGCGAAGCCGCCGTGGTCGTCGGGGACCCCGAGCGCCGCGTACTCGGCGTCGAGCAGCTCGCGGGCCGAGGCGACGATCGTCTTCAGGACGTCCCGCATTTCCAGGTGCCGGCTCATGGCAAGCAGTGCGGCGCTCACTGCCGCGAGGCCGCCCGCCGGTGGGCGATGGGTCATGGCCTCACCGTACCGGCGGGTCACAGGCCCCGTATCGGCCTGTGGGCGGCCACCGATTAGGGCGCGGGGACTAGGACCTCCGGGCCGAAACGCGGTGCCCCGGCATGGGGCGACAGGCAACCGGAAGCTAACACTCCGGATTGCTCCAGCAACGGTTGGTGAGATCGATACCCGGCCGATGTGAGGCCGCGCATAGGACCTGCGTCACTTACGAAGTCACCTAGTGGACAAATAAGGGCGATACGGGCGAGAACAAGACCGGTTTGTACGGTTCGACCCCGGGCCGGGCGCACTACCCGGCTTCGTACGTCACACCTTTGCCACACCATTTTGCGCTCGCTAAGAATTGCAATCGTCCCCGACGGAGATGCGATGCCGCTTCCCGTCTTCGTCCTCCGTGAGGACTTCCGCGATTCGAAGAGGTACCTGCATGTCCGCGTCCAGCATTCCCGGCCGTCTCCGTCGTATGAACAAGACCCAGAAGCTCTCCGTCGCCGGTATATCCGCCGTCGCCGCCGCTGCGCTCTCGTTGTCGCTGGTGCCCGGAAACGCGGACGCCGAGACCGAGCCGCAGGCCATCTCCGGCGCCCCCGTCGTCTTCGCCTCCGCCGCCGGCGCCTCGCAGGCCAAGACGATCCAGGCCAGCGTCATCGACCAGCACTCCACCGCCGAGCAGCTGATCAAGGCGTCCGACGCCGCGAAGGCCAAGAAGGCCAAGGCCGTCTCGAAGGCGAAGGCCAAGAAGGCCAAGGCGAAGGCCCACGCCAAGGCGGAGAAGGCCGCGGCCAAGCGCGGTAAGCAGGGGGCCAGCCGTTCCGAGTCCCGTAGCCCGGTCTTCTCGAACAACCTGGACGGCTGGATCAAGGAATCCCTGTCCATCATGAAGGCCAAGGGCATCCCGGGCACCTACGACGGACTGCACCGCAACATCATCCGCGAGTCCAGCGGCAACCCGAAGGCCATCAACGACTGGGACGTCAACGCGGTCAACGGTGTCCCGTCGAAGGGTCTGCTCCAGATCATCAAGCCGACCTTCGACGCCTACCACGTCGGCGGCACCCCCCACGACCAGTACGACCCGGTCGCCAACATCACCGCGTCGGCCAACTACGCCGCCGACAAGTACGGCTCGATCGACAACGTCAACAGCGCGTACTGAGTCCACTCCGGTACGCCGTGACACATGCCGAAGGGCGGCACCCCGTGCGGGGTGCCGCCCTTCGGCGTCGTACCGTGCGCGGCCGCGGGGCGGCTACTTGCGCATCACCTCGGGTTCGTGGCGGCGCAGCAGCCGCGCGACCGCGAACCCGCAGATCACACCGAGGAGGACCAGCACCCCGATGTTGATCCCCCACTGGCTCACCGAGTGCTCCCACAGCGGGTCCAGGTCGGTGGGGTTCTTCTGGTCCCACGGCGGCATGAGGTGGGCGAGGTCGAGGGTCGATCCCGCGGCCGCGATCGCCCAGCGGGACGGCATCAGCCAGGCGAACTGCTCCAGGCCCAGCGATCCGTAGACCTGGAAGAGGATGCCGGTGAAGACCACCTGGACGATCGCGAACATGACCAGCAGCGGCATGGTCTTCTCGGACGTCTTCACCAGCGAGGAGATCACCAGGCCGAACATCATCGAGGTGAAGCCGAGCGCGATGATCGTCACGCAGAGCTCGACGGCCGGCGGCATGATCAGGCCCTCCGCCGGCAGATCGCGGGTGGCGAAGCCGATGCCGCAGATGATGACGCCCTGGACGGCCGTGATCAGGCCGAGCACGATCACCTTGGACATCAGGTAGGCGGAGCGGGAGAGGCCGGTGGCCCGTTCCCGCTCGTAGATCACCCGTTCCTTGATCAGCTCTCGTACGGAGTTGGCCGCACCGGAGAAGGTCATGCCGATCACCAGGATCAGCATGATCGTTCCGGCGTCGCTGTTGAACCGGGACGGCGCCTTGGGCGGGCCCAGGCCGAAGTCCGACGGAATGACCACGCTGACCACGCCGAGCACCGCGGGCAGGATCACCATCAGCCCCATGAAGCCCTTGTCGGACGCGATCACCGACAGATAGCGGCGCATCAGCGTCCACAGCTGCGTCCCCCAGCCCTGCGGCTTCGGCGGGCGCATCTGCTGCGGCGGCGGCATGTGCACGGACTGCGCGGCGACGGAGTCGATGTCCGCGGCGTACATCTGGTAGTGCTGCGAACCGCGCCAGCGGCCCGCCCAGTCGTAGTCGCGGTAGTTCTCGAACGCGGAGAAGACGTCAGCCCAGGAACCGTAGCCGAAGAAGTTGAGCGCTTCCTCCGGCGGACCGAAGTAGGCCACGGCACCACCGGGCGCCATCACCAGGAGCTTGTCGCAGATGGCCAGTTCGGCAACCGAGTGCGTGACGACCAGGACGGTACGGCCGTCGTCGGCCAGACCGCGCAGCAACTGCATGACATCGCGGTCCATGCCCGGGTCGAGGCCGGAGGTCGGCTCGTCCAGGAATATCAGCGAGGGCTTGGTGAGCAGCTCCAGGGCCACCGAGACGCGCTTGCGCTGGCCGCCGGAGAGCGAGGTGACCTTCTTGTCCTTGTGGATGTCGAGCTTGAGCTCGGCGAGGACTTCCAGGATCCGGGACTGCCGCTCGGCCTCCGTGGTGTCGGCGGGGAAGCGGAGCTTGGCCGCGTACCTGAGGGCCTTGGTGACCGTGAGTTCCTTGTGCAGGATGTCGTCCTGCGGAACCAGGCCGATGCGCTGGCGCAGCTCGGCGAACTGCTTGTAGAGGTTCCGGTTGTCGTAGAGGACTTCGCCCTGGTCGGCGGGCCGGTAGCCGGTGAGCGCCTTGAGCAGGGTGGACTTTCCGGAGCCGGACGGGCCGATGACGCCGATCAGCGACTTCTCCGGGACGCCGAACGAGACGTCCTTCAGGATCTGCTTGCCGCCGTCGACCGTCACGGTGAGGTGGCGGGCCGCGAAGGAGACCTCGCCCGTGTCGACGAATTCCTCAAGGCGGTCACCGACCAGCCGGAACGTCGAGTGGCCGACACCGACGATGTCGTTCGCGCCGATGAGCGCGGAGCCGGACTTGGAGAGCGGCTGGCCGTTGACGTACGTGCCGTTGTGGGAGCCGAGGTCACGGATCTCGAAGCGGCCGTCGGGCGTCGCGTGGAACTCGGCGTGGTTGCGCGATACCTGGAGGTCGGAGACGACCAGTTCGTTCTCCAGCGCACGGCCGATGCGCATCACCCGGCCGAGAGCCACCTGGTGGAAGGTGGTCGGGCTGCGGTCGCCGTAGACCGGTGACGCCCCCGCCGCGCCGCCGGCCCCGCCACTTCCGGGGTTCTTCGCCGCGCCCTGCTGAGGGACGTGGGGCTGCTGCGGCGTCTGAGGCGCCTGCGGCCAGGCCTGCGGCTGCTGTCCCTGTCCCTGTCCCTGTCCCGGAATCTGCTGCCCGGGATTCTGCTGCTGCCCCGGCCAGCCGGGTCCTGCCTGCTGCGGCGGTGTCTGCCGCGGCTGCTGCGCCGGGGCCTGGGCCCCGGCGGCGGCCTGCCCGCTGTACACACCGGCGCCGGCCGGGGCACCGCTGAGGCTCAGCCGGGGCCCATCGGTGGCGTTGCCCAGGTTCACCGTGGAGCCGGGACCGATCTCCAGCTGGTGGATTCGCTGGCCCTGGACATAGGTGCCGTTGGTGCTGCCGTGGTCCTCGATGGACCAGCCCCGGCCGTTCCAGCTGATCGTGGCGTGCCGCCACGACACCCTGGCGTCATCGATCGTCATGTCGCCCTGCGGATCGCGTCCGAGGGTGTACGACCTGGACGGATCGAGCGTCCAGGTCCTGCCATTCAATTCCAGTACGAGTTCCGGCACTCCGCGCCCCACTAGTTGTCCCCCGATTACCCCCGTCGCAGGGAGTCTAGGGATGCTGAACATCGTGGGGAACTATTCCAGGAGCAGTCCCCGATACGAAAGCCGGGCGGGGGTTTGGCGCTGCCGAGACCTGCACTGTTATGGCTTTGACGCCAACAAAACGGTCATCTACCAACACAACTGGCCATGAACGATTGCGGATCGTGCGGAATTATCTGGTTGGGGGTATCGGGACGGGCTGTCCGGCCCTCGGGACGGACCTTCGGGGGCGCGTCGTGGACCGATACGGTGGGGACACCATGAGCGCATCTCAGCCACCTCAGTCCTCGCCGTCTCCTGAGTCCCCTGAGTCACGTCAGGGCAACGACGCACCGACCCTTCTCGTGAAGATCTTCGGGAAGGACCGTCCCGGTCTCACCGCCGGGCTGTTCGACACCCTCGCCGCCTACTCGGTCGACGTCGTCGACATCGAGCAGGTCGTCACCCGTGGTCGCATCGTCCTGTGCGCGCTGGTCACCGCCCCGGTCGCGGGCGGCACCACGGAGGGTGACCTGCGGGCCACCGTGCACAGCTGGGCCGAGTCGCTGAAAATGCAGGCCGAGATCATCTCCGGCACGGGCGACAACCGTCCCCGTGGCGACGGCCGCTCCCACGTGACGGTGCTGGGGCACCCGCTGACCGCGGAGTCGACCGCCGCCATAGCGGCCACCATCACCTCGACCGGCGGGAACATCGACCGGATCTTCCGGCTGGCGAAATACCCGGTCACAGCCGTCGAGTTCGCGGTGTCCGGCACCGGGACCGAGGAGCTGCGGACCGCGCTGGCCACCGAGGCCGCCGAGATCGGCGTCGACGTGGCCGTGGTCTCCGCCGGGCTGAGCCGCCGCGCGCAGCGGCTCGTCGTGATGGACGTCGACTCGACCCTCATCCAGGACGAGGTCATCGAGCTGTTCGCGGCGCACGCCGGCTGTGAGGCGGAGGTCGCCTCGGTCACCGAGCAGGCGATGCGCGGTGAACTCGACTTCGAGCAGTCGCTGCACGCGCGGGTGGCGCTGCTGGCGGGACTCGACGTCTCCGTGGTGGAGAAGGTCCGCGCCGAGGTACGGCTGACACCGGGCGCCCGCACCCTGATCCGTACCCTGAAGCGGCTCGGCTACCAAGTGGGCGTCGTCTCCGGCGGGTTCACGCAGGTGACCGACGATCTCAAGGAGCGGCTGGGGCTCGACTTCGCCTCTGCCAACACTCTGGAGATCGTCGACGGAAGGCTCACCGGCCGGGTGACCGGGCCCATCGTCGACCGGGCCGGCAAGGCCCGGCTGCTGCGCAGCTTCGCCGCGGAGGCCGGGGTGCCGCTGGCGCAGACCGTGGCGATCGGTGACGGGGCCAACGACCTGGACATGCTGAACACCGCGGGGCTCGGCGTCGCGTTCAACGCGAAGCCGGTGGTCCGCAGGGCCGCGCACACGGCGGTGAACGTGCCGTTCCTGGACACCGTGCTCTATCTGCTCGGCATCACCCGCGAGGAGGTCGAGGCCGCCGACGGTCTCGTCGAATAGGGAGCCGGCTCCGGGGGCAGTGCGCCCGGGACGGCGCCGAGGGCCCCGGTGCGCAAGCGGAAGCCTGCGCTCCGGGGCCCTCTCCACGATCGGTGGGGCGGACAGCCGTCGGCCGGGCCGACGGCAAGCGTCAGCCGTCAGTCGTTCGGGGTCCAGTACTCGGTGAGCTTGCCGACACCGTGCTCGACGCCCTTCCAGGTACCGGGGAACTCGACCACGGCGAACGCGGCGGTCGGGAAGCCGCCGCGGTTCATCCGGGCCAGGGCGTCGCCCTCCGAAGCCGCCGAGAGGGCGTCGGCGAGCGCGTGCATACCCGGGTTGTGCCCGATCACCAGCAGGTCGCGGACCTCCTCGGGCGTCTCGTTGACCAGGGCGATCAGCTCGCCGAGCGAGGCCTCGTACAGCCGCTCCTCGTACACGGTCCTGGGCCGCTCCGGCATCTCGTGCACGGCCAGCTTCCACGTCTCGCGCGTCCTGACGGCGGTGGAGCAGAGGGCCAGATCGAAGGCGATCCCGGAATCGACGAGTTTGCGGCCTGCCACGGGTGCGTCCTTGCGGCCGCGTTCCGCGAGCGGGCGCTCATGGTCGGAGTCCTGCGACCATTCCGCCTTCGCGTGCCTGAGAAGGACAATCCTGCGAGGTGTATCGACGCTCATACAGCTCAGCTTCGCACGAATTGTGCCAGCTGGCGCAGGGTGTTGGAGGCCCGGCCCGGGACGGGCCGGTGGCATCAGCGGGTCAGCAGGTCCACGATTCGCTCAAGCAACTGGCCCACCGCCGAACTGTCCGTCGCCGCGTGCGCCTGCCCCGGTGCGACGACCAGCAGCAGCAGCGCGCCGAAGGCGACAGCGGGCAGTGCGACGGCCCACCAGGGCAGCCGGATCTCGACACCGCCCGCATCCGGACGGGTGGACCGGGTGGGTGTACGGGCCGGCATGTCCGCCTCCGGGGGTCATCGGGTCTGATACCTGAGAACCTACGGACCCGGCTGCGTCCGGCCCATCCGGTGACCCACCCACTTCACCCTGACCCTGGCCCCCTAGGGGATGGTGGGGCTAACACCACCATCGTCCCGCCGGAGCCGGGCGGGCGCGAACCGTCAGGGGGAGGCGAGGGTGGCGATGACGGCGATGACGACCGAGATCAGCACCATCGCCCCGAAGACGAGCAGGAGCTTCTTCTGACCGTTCTGGGGATTCGGGTCGAGCACAGGAGACATGGCCCCAGTCTCGCATCTCAGCATTCGTCCTCGATCGTCCGGTCCCGGCCTGCCAGCGTGCCCGCCACCATCTGCGGCACCATCAGGGCCGCCATCAGACCGATCGGCAGCCCCCAGCCGCCGCTGTGCTGGTAGAGCACGCCGACCAGGAGCGGGCCCGGGATCGAGATCAGATAGCCGCAGGACTGGGCGAACGCGGACAGCCGCACCACCCCGGCGCCGCTGCGCGAACGCATGCTGATCATCGTGAGGGCGAGCGGGAAGGCGCAGTTCGAGACGCCCAGGAGCACCGCCCAGGCCCAGGCCCCGCCCGACGGGGCGAGGTAGAGGCCCGCGTAACCGGCCAGGCCGCAGGCGCCGAGGAGGACGACGATCGGGCCCTGGTTCCGCATCCGGGCCGCGACCCGGGGGATGACGAAGGCGAGCGGGACGCCCATCGCCATGGTGACGGCGAGCAGGACGCCCGCGGTACCGGCCGAGACCCCGGCGTCACGGAAGATCTGCGGCATCCAGCCCATGGTGATGTAGGCGGCGGTGGCCTGGAGGCCGAAGAAGCAGGCGAGGGCCCAGGCGGTGCGGCTGCGGGTGATCCGGAGCTCCGGTGTCCGCGCCTGCCGGGCGGAGGGCTGTCCGGAGGCGGCGTGGCGGTCCCGTACCAGCGGGATCCAGGGCAGGACCGCGGCGGCGGCGAGCACGGCCCAGATGCCGAGCCCCGCCTTCCAACTGCCGCCCATCGCCTCGGTCATGGGGACGGTCACGGCGGCGGCCAGCGAGGTGCCCAGGGCCAGCGCCATGGAGTAGAGGCCGGTCATGGAGCCGACCCGGTCCGGGAACCAGCGCTTGACGATCACCGGCATCAGGACGTTGCTTACGGCGATACCCATGAGGGCGAGCGCGCTCGCGGCGAGGAAGCCGGCCGTGCCGCCGACGAGGGGCCGGATCACCAGCCCCGCGGTGATGGCGGTCATGCCCGCGCAGACGACCGCGCCCGGGCCGAAGCGGCGGGCCAGCCGCGGCGCCATGATGCCGAAGACCGCGAAGCAGAGGGGCGGCACGGAGGTCAGGACCCCCGCGACGCTCCCGCTCATGTGCAGCCCGTCACGCACCTCTTCGAGGAGGGCGCCGAGGCTGGTGATGGCGGGGCGGAGGTTGAGCGCGGTGAGGACGAGCCCGACGGCGACCAGGCGGAGCACCCACGCCGCGGGACCGGCCTGGGCGGCGGGGGTGTCGGTTCCAGGGGTTCCAGGGGCCGTCGGAGTGGCGGGGCTCAGCGTCCCGGTCGGGGTCTGGGGAGGGGTTTCGTCGTCACGCATGAGGCCATCATAGAATCATGGGATGATTGATTGTCCAATCCTCGTCAATCCTCTGAGAGCATGCGGACACCCCGGGAGCGGCGCGATCGCCGAGAACCAGTCCCGGCCCCGGACACCCGAGCAAGGAGCACCATGGCGCTGACGTCCCCGCGGCGTTCGGCACTCGCCGACCAGGTGATTGCCCAGCTGAGGAACCAGATCACCTCGGGCGAGTGGCCCGTGGGCTCGCGCATCCCCACCGAACCCGAGCTGGTCGAACAGCTGGGGGTGGCCCGTAACACCGTGCGCGAGGCGGTGCGCGCGCTCGCGCACAACGGCCTGCTCGACATCCGGCAGGGCTCGGGCACCTATGTGGCCGCCACCAGCGAGCTGGCCGGGGTGATGCACCGCCGGTTCGCGTCCGCCGATCCGCGCCACGTCGCCGAGCTGCGCTCGACGCTGGAGTCGTCGGCCGCGCGGCTGGCCGCCGCCCGGCGCACCGACCGGGACCTGAAGCAGCTGGACGCGCTCATGCGGCGCCGGGAGGAGACCTGGGCCGCCGGGGACGCCGAGGCCTTCGTGGCGGCGGACGCCACCCTGCACCTGGCCGTCGTGGCCGCCTCCCACAACGACGTGCTGACCGGGCTCTACGCCGACCTGGGCGACCTCCTGCGGGAGCACGTCCGGGACGACGTCGGCCATGAGCTGCGGCCGGAGAACCACATGGACCACGGGCGGCTGGTCGAGGCGATCCGCGCCGGTGACGCGGAGACGGCGGCGGAGGAGGCCGCGAGCCACGCGCTCAACTGCCTGGCGGACCGGGTCTGAGGCATCGGCCCGGCTCCGCACGGGGTGGGGTCGCCGGGGCAGGACACCCGGCCAAGTCTCCAGGTCAGCTCGCCGGGGCAGGACACCCGTGCCAGGCCGCCGGGTCAGGTCGCCGGGCGGGTCTCGTTCGAGTGGGTGACCCAGGCGGAGCCGACCTCCTTCCAGCAGCGGTCGTCCAGCCGCACCGTCCGACCCGGTCCGACGGCGACCGGCCTGGAGTCCGCGTCGATGTCCCACCAGCGGGCGCAGTCGGTGTGCAGCCGCACCCGGTCGGTGGACGGGTACGGGTTGTGGCAGTAGGCGATGACCCGGGAGCCGTGGACCGACGTACGGCATTCGGCTCCCGAGGGTTCGGGCTCGGGCGCGGGCGGTGCGGCCGCCGCGGCGGCTCCGACGTGCCCGGCGGCGTACAGGGCGCCCGGGACGAGCAGTCCGGCGACGGCCGCGGAGGCCGCCAGCAGGGACCGGGTTCGGTGACGTGTGCCGCGCACAGCGATCTCCTCCCCTGGGGCCTTCTCCGCGGGCCGGGCCGGGCTAGCGCGCCCCGCACCGCCCGGAGAGAAGGCGCTCGGCCTGACCAGAAGTCCGGTTCCTCCACATTCTGCGGTGGATCGACCAGGTTTTCGACCTGAGCGCCGAGAGGCCGGGCGGGACACGGGAAACGGCCGCGCACACCTCCGGGGAGGTGGTGCGCGGCCGTTTCCGGAACGCTGCCGTACGGGGCCGAGGGTCAGGCGCCGATCATGTGCACGCCACTGTCGACGTGGATGATCTCGCCCGTGGTCTTGGGGAAGAAGTCCGACAGCAGCGCGACGATGGCGCGGCCGGCCGGCTCCGGGTCCGACATGTCCCAGGCCAGCGGCGCACGGGTGTTCCAGACCTCGGCCAGCTCGCCGAAGCCCGGGATGGACTTGGCGGCCATGGAGCCGAGCGGTCCGGCCGAGACCAGGTTGCAGCGGATGTTGTCCTTGCCCAGGTCGCGGGCGAGGTAGCGGGAGGTGGCCTCCAGCGCGGCCTTCGTCGGGCCCATCCAGTCGTACTGCGGCCAGGCGAACTGCGCGTCGAAGGTGAGGCCGACGATCGAACCGCCCTCGCTCATCAGCGGCTTGCACGCCATGGCGAGCGACTTCAGCGAGAACGCCGAGACGTGCATCGCCGTGGAGACCGACTCGAAGGGGGTGTTGAGGAAGTTGCCGCCGAGCGCGTCCTGCGGCGCGAAGCCGATGGAGTGGACGACGCCGTCGAGCGAACCGAGTTCCTCCCGCACCAGACCGGCCAGCCGGTCCAGATGCTCGGTGTTGGTCACGTCCAGCTCGATGACCTTGGCCGGCTTGGGCAGCTTCTTGGCGATGCGCTCGGTCAGCGTGGGCCGCGGGAAGGCGGTCAGGATGACCTCCGCGCCCTGCTCCTGGGCCACCTTCGCGGCGTGGAACGCGATGGACGACTCCATCAGCACCCCGGAGATGAGGATGCGCTTGCCGTCGAGAATTCCGCTCATGGTGATCAGTGACCCATGCCCAATCCGCCGTCAACAGGGATGACGGCTCCAGTGATGTACGACGCGTCGTCGGAGGCGAGGAAGCGCACCGCGGCGGCGATCTCCGCGGGCTGCGCGTACCGCGCGAGCGGCACCTGGGCGACGATGCCCTTGCGCTGCTCCTCGGTGAGCGCCTGCGTCATGTCGGTGTCTACGAAGCCGGGTGCGACGACGTTGAAGGTGATGTTCCGCGAGCCCAGCTCACGGGCGAGCGACCGGGCGAAGCCGACCAGGCCGGCCTTGGAGGCGGCGTAGTTCGCCTGCCCCGCCGAGCCGAGGAGGCCGACGACGGAGGAGATGAGGACGACCCGGCCCTTCCTGGCACGCAGCATGCCCCGGTTGGCGCGCTTGACGACCCGGAAGGTACCGGTGAGGTTGGTGTCGAGTACGGACGTGAAGTCCTCCTCGGTCATCCGCATCAGCAACTGGTCCTTGGTGACACCGGCGTTGGCGACCAGCACCTCCACATTGCCGTGCTTCTCCTCGATCACCTTGTAGGCCTGCTCCACCTGCTCGGCGTCGGTGATGTCGCAACGGACCGCGAGAACACCGGCCTCGGTGAGGGCCTGGGGCGGCTCGCCGGAGCGGAAGGTGATCGCGACCTTGTCGCCGTTGTCGACGAAAGCGCGGGCGATGGCGAGGCCAATGCCCCGGTTTCCTCCGGTGACGAGAACCGAGCGGCTCAACGGATCACCCTTTCCATAGCTGTCTGGTACCTCGAAAAACCTATCGGTACCGCCCGCCTCCCGAGCAATCGGCCTCTGACAGCGCCATCCCCCGGGCGCTGTCGGGTTCCTACAGTGCCGTTCCGGCCCCGCTCCGGCCCTGTTCCGGCCCGGCCCGGCCCGGGACCCGGGCGCAATTCGGCTGTGCCGCTCCTCCGGCCGTGCTTCACTGCCCCGTAAACGAACCGAGGGTATGTGACGCAGAGGAGAGGCCGCTCGTGCCCCATGAGGTAGATCAGTCGTTCCTGGCCCTGCCGCTGAGGCCGCTGGCCGACGCGGCGCTCGCCCGCGCGCGGGCGCTCGGGGCCGTGCACGCCGACTTCCGCTTCGAGCGGGTGCGCAGCGCCACCTGGCGGCTGCGGGACGCCCGCCCGGCCGGGGCGTCGGACAGCACGGACCTCGGGTACGCGGTGCGGGTGGTGCACGGCGGGGCGTGGGGGTTCGCCTCCGGGGTGGACCTGACGATGGACGCGGCGGCGAGGGTGGCCTCGCAGGCCGTCGCCATGGCGAAGCTGTCCGCGAAGGTGATCGCGGCCGCCGGTTCCGACGAGCGCGTGGAGCTGGCCGACGAGCCGGTGCACGGGGAGCGGAGCTGGGTCTCCTCGTACGAGATCGACCCGTTCGACGTACCGGCGGAGGAGAAGGCGGGGCTGCTCGCCGAGTGGAGCGGCCGGCTGCTGGGCGCGGCGGGCGTCGCACATGTGGACGCCTCGCTGATGACCGTCCACGAGAACAAGTTCTACGCGGACACGGCGGGCACGGTCACCACGCAGCAGCGGGTCCGGCTGCATCCGCAGTTCACCGCGGTGGCGGTGGACGCGACGAGCGGTGAGTTCGACTCGATGCGCACGATCGCGCCGCCGGTCGGACGCGGCTGGGAGTACCTGACCGGGACCGGCTGGGACTGGGACGCGGAGCTGGAGCGCATTCCGGGGCTGCTGGCCGAGAAGATGCGGGCCCCGAGCGTCGAGGCGGGCACGTACGACCTGGTCGTCGACCCCTCGAACCTGTGGCTGACCATCCACGAGTCGATCGGGCACGCCACGGAGCTGGACCGGGCGCTGGGGTACGAGGCGGCGTACGCCGGGACCTCGTTCGCCACCTTCGACAAGCTGGGCAAGCTCGCGTACGGCTCCCCCGTGATGAACGTGACGGGCGACCGCACGGCCGAGCACGGGCTCGCGACGATCGGCTACGACGACGAGGGCGTCGAGGCCCAGTCGTGGGACCTGGTGAAAAACGGCACGCTGGTCGGCTACCAGCTGGACCGCCGGATCGCGAAGCTGACGGATCTGGGCCGGTCCAACGGGTGCGCCTACGCGGACTCGCCGGGCCATGTCCCCGTGCAGCGGATGGCGAACGTGTCGCTGGCGCCGGACCCCGGCGGGCTGTCCACCGACGATCTGATCGGCGGGGTGGAGCGCGGGATCTACGTGGTCGGTGACCGGTCGTGGTCCATCGACATGCAGAGGTACAACTTCCAATTCACCGGGCAGCGGTTCTTCCGGATCGAGAACGGCAAGCTCGCCGGGCAGCTGCGCGATGTCGCCTACCAGGCGACGACGACGGACTTCTGGGGCTCGATGGAGAAGGTCGGCGGCCCGCAGACCTACGTCCTGGGCGGCGCCTTCAACTGCGGCAAGGCCCAGCCCGGTCAGGTCGCGGCCGTCTCGCACGGCTGCCCCTCCGCCCTCTTCCGAGGCGTGAACATCCTCAACACGACGCAGGAGGCCGGACGATGAGCCGCGTCAGCAAGCCGTACGAGATCGTCGAGCGCGCTCTCGGACTGTCCACCGCCGACGGCTGTGTGGTCATCGCCGACGAGGAGTCGTCGGCCAACCTGCGCTGGGCGGGCAACGCGCTCACCACGAACGGGGTGACCCGGGGCCGCACCCTGACCGTCATCGCGACCGTGGACGGGGCCGAGGGCACGGCCTCCGGAGTGGTGTCCCGGTCCGCCGTCACCACCGAGGACCTGGAGCCGCTGGTGCGGGCCGCCGAGGCGGCCGCCCGCGGGGCCGGGCCGGCCGAGGACGCGCAGCCGCTGGTCACCGGGGTGCCGTCGTCCCCCGGCTTCACCGAAGCGCCGGCGGAGACGGGCTCCGACGTGTTCGCGGCCTTCGCCCCCGCGCTCGGGGACGCCTTCGCGCGGGCCAGGGCCGGTGGCCGGGAGCTGTACGGCTTCGCGAACCACGAGATGACCTCGACCTACCTCGGTACGTCGACGGGGCTGCGGCTGCGCCACGACCAGCCGAACGGCACGCTGGAGCTGAACGCCAAGTCGCCCGACCGCTCGCGCTCGGCCTGGGCGGGGCGTGCGACCCGTGACTTCAAGGACGTCGACCCGGCGGAGCTGGACGCCGAACTGGCCCGGCGGCTCGGCTGGGCGGAGCGCCGGATCGAGCTGCCGGCCGGACGGTACGAGACGCTGCTGCCGCCGACCTCCGTGGCCGATCTGCTGATCTACCAGCTGTGGTCCGCGACCGCCCGGGACGCCGCGGAGGGCCGGACGGTGTTCTCCAAGCCGGGCGGCGGCACCCGGCTCGGCGACACGCTGTCCCCGCTGCCGCTGACGCTGCGCAGCGACCCGCACGCCGCGGGGATCGAGTCCGCGCCGTTCGTCATCGCGCACTCCTCCGGTGACGGCGCCTCGGTCTTCGACAACGGGCTGCCGCTGACCCGCACCGACTGGATCAGGGACGGGCGGCTGGAGCAGCTCACGACGACCCGGCACACGGCGGGCCTGACGGGGCTGCCGCTCGCCCCGGCGATCGACAACCTGGTCCTGGAGGGCGGCGGTGAACGGTCGCTGGAGGAGATGGTCGCCGCGACGGCCGGCCCCGCGCTGCTGCTGACCTGCATGTGGTACATCCGCGAGGTCGATCCGGCGACGCTGCTGCTGACCGGGCTGACCCGGGACGGGGTGTACCTCGTGGAGGGCGGCGAGGTGATCGGTGAGGTGAACAACTTCCGCTTCAACGAGTCCCCGGTGGACCTGCTGTCGCGGGCCACGGAGGCGGGGCGCACCGAGAAGACGCTGCCGCGCGAGTGGGGCGACTGGTTCACCCGGGCCGCGATGCCCGCGCTGCGCATCCCGGACTTCAACATGAGCTCGGTGAGCCGGGGCGTGTGACCGGCCTAGACTGGCCGATGCCTTTCGATCCACGTATCGATACACGTAGATCCACGGATCGATACACGTAGCTGAGGAGACACGGAACCGTGACGGACATCGTCGACGAGCTGAAGTGGCGCGGGCTTTTCGCCCAGTCCACTGACGAGGACGCCCTGCGCAAGGCTCTCGCGGACGGTCCCGTCACGTTCTATTGCGGCTACGACCCCACCGCGGCGAGTCTGCACGTCGGCCATCTGGTGCAGGTGCTCACCATGCGCCGGCTCCAGCAGGCCGGGCTGCGGCCGCTCGCCCTGGTGGGCGGGGCCACCGGCCAGATCGGTGACCCCCGGCCGACCGCGGAGCGCACGCTGAACGACCCGGAGACCATCGCCGCCTGGGTGTCGCGGCTGCGGTCCCAGATCGAGCCGTTCCTGTCCTTCGAGGGCGAGAACGCCGCGGTCATGGTGAACAACCTGGACTGGACCGCGGGCATGTCCGCGATCGAGTTCCTGCGGGACATCGGCAAGCACTTCCGGGTCAACAAGATGCTCACCAAGGAGTCCATCGCCCGCCGGCTGGAGTCCGACGAGGGCATCAGCTACACCGAGTTCAGCTACCAGCTGCTCCAGAGCATGGACTTCCTGGAGCTGTACCGGCGGCACGGCTGCACCCTCCAGCAGGGCGGCAGCGACCAGTGGGGCAACCTCACCGCGGGTCTGGACCTGATCCACCGGCTGGAGCCGGGCGCGGAGGTGCACGCGCTGGCGACACCGCTGATGACGAAGGCGGACGGGACCAAGTTCGGCAAGTCGGAGAGCGGGGCCGTCTGGCTCGACGCGGAGATGACCACGCCGTACGCGTTCTACCAGTTCTGGCTGAACGTGGACGACCGGGACATCTCGCGCTACATGCGCATCCTCAGCTTCCTGAGCCCCGCCGAGCTGGAGGAGCTGGAGAAGGTCACGAAGGAGCGGCCGCAGGCGCGGGCGGCGCAGCGCGCGCTGGCCGAGGAGCTGACGACGCTGGTGCACGGCGCGGACCAGTGCGCCGCGGTCATCGCCGCGTCGAAGGCCCTGTTCGGCCAGGGTGAGCTGGGCGGGCTGGACGAGGCGACGCTGAGCGCCGCCCTCTCCGAGGTGCCGCACGCCCGGGTCACCGAGCTGGGTCCGCTGGTGGACCTGCTGGTGGAGGTCGGTCTGGCGCCGAGCAAGTCGGGTGCGCGCCGCACGGTCAAGGAGGGCGGCGCGTACGTGAACAACGTCAAGGTCACCGACGGCGAGGCGGCGCCGGCCCGCGAGGAGCTGCTGCACGGGCGCTGGCTGGTGCTGCGCAGGGGCAAGAAGAACCTCGCGGCCATCGAGGTCACGGCGGGCTGAGCCGGGTCGGAGAGCACCGGACGGCTGCGGCCGGTCACGCGTGACGCGTGACCGGCCGCAGCCGTTCGGTGTCCGGGCGCTCAGGCGGCCGGACGCCCGGGTGCGCGGGTGCTCAGGCGCTCACGTCTTCTGTCGCCTGCTTCCTCGGATCGATGCCCACAGCATGTCCCCCACACCGACCACCACCACGGCGCCGATCAGCTGGAGCACATGGCGCGTCCAGTCGATGCCCTTGGTGTCGTTGACACCGATCCAGGTGGCGACAGCATTGCCGAGGATGCTGCCGATCATGCCGAAGATGACCGTCAGCCAGAGTGGGATCTCCTGCTTCCCCGGCAGGATCGCCTTCGCGATCAGGCCGAGAACCAGGCCCACGATGATTGCCCACAACCAGCTCATACCGCCTCCTCGTGCGACGCGGTGTCGCGATGTGCGACCAGTCTCCGGCCTGGATGTGCTCACCGCATGCCGGAGAGGTCCGTACGTGCGGTGAACGGGATCGCGGCGTGCCCCGGTCTCGAAGGCGCCGGATGCCGGGCGTACCGTGGGAGCGGCCCGGATCCGGGGAGCGTCCGGCGTGGGAACAGGGTCTCCCCCGGTTCGTGCGCGGGCGGGGCAGGGACGCGAGCGCGGGGAAGATGGGTGGAGACGGGATGAGCAGGCGGAGCGGTTCCGAGGTCTTCCGGATCACGGGGGCCCGGCAGGGGCTCGCGGAGGATGTGCGCGGCAGGCAGCGGCGCTACGTGATCTCGATGTCCGTGCGCACGGTCTCCGTGGTCGCCGCGGCGGCGCTGTGGAACGTGGAGCGCTATGTGGCGATCGTGGGGCTGGCGCTGGGCGTTCTGCTCCCGTACATCGCGGTCGTCATCGCCAACGCGGGCCGGGAGAACTCCCCCGCGCTGCCCTCGACCTTCGTCCCGGCCCCGACGCGGCTCGCGCTCGGCGCCGCACCGGTGGCGGGGCACGCCGAAGCCGGCCCGGAGGCGGAGCAGGCCTTCCGTTCCCCTGATCCGCAGGGTCAGAGCTGACCCGGCATGCCCTGATTCGGTATGGTTTCACGACGGATCCAAGCTCAAGAAAAGCTCAGATCAATCATGAAGTTCCAGTGCCCCGCACCCCTGTCTGCGTGACATACTTCAGAGGCGCTCCGCATCCCCCGTCGGAGTGACGGACCGACGCCGGGCAGCTCCCCCCGTGGCTGCCCGGCGTCGCCCTTTCTCCGGCAGGGGATGCGCCGGGCCGGCCGCTCCCCTGCGGCCGGCCGGATGGAAGGCTCTAGGGTTGAGTCCGTGAACTCCCCTGAATCCGCGGCCGAGAGCGCTGCCGAAGCCCCCGTCTGTTCCGCCAAGGGCTGTCGTGCCGACGCCGTGTGGGTGCTCGCGTGGAACAACCCGAAGCTGCACACCCCGGACCGCCGCAAGACCTGGCTGGCCTGTGACGAACACCGGGAGCACCTGTCCTCGTTCCTCGGCGTGCGGGGCTTCCTGAAGGACGTGGTGACACTCAAGGAGTGGGAGTCGCCCGCCTGACGCCACCCCCGGCGCGCTAGCCGCCGATCGCCGACATCGGGCGGTCGGGCTGGAGGAAGGAGGGGTCGTCCAGGCCGGAGCCGGCCTTCTTGCCCCACATCGCGAGCCGCCAGATCCGGGCGATCTCGCTGTCCGGCGCGTCCGACCGCAGTGCGCCGCGCAGGTCGGTCTCCTCACGGGCGAACAGGCAGGTGCGCACCTGTCCGTCGGCGGTGAGCCGGGTGCGGTCGCAGGCCCGGCAGAACGGCCGGGTGACCGAGGCGATGACGCCGACCCGGTGCGGGCCGCCGTCGACCAGCCAACGCTCCGCGGGGGCCGAGCCGCGCTCGTCCCGGCCCTCGGGGGTCAGCTCGAAGCGGGTGCGCAGCGACTGGAGGATGTCACCCGCCGTGATCATTCCGTCGCGCTTCCAGCCGTGCTGTGCGTCGAGCGGCATCTGCTCGATGAATCGGAGCTGGTAGGCGTTCTCCACGGCCCAGGCGAGCAGCTCGGGGGCCTCGTCGTCGTTGAGTCCCGGCATCAGGACGGTGTTGACCTTGACCGGGGTGAGCCCGGCCTCCCGGGCGGCTTCGAGGCCGGCCAGGACGTCGTGGTGCCGGTCGCGGCGGGTGAGGGTCTTGAAGACGTCGGGGCGCAGGGTGTCCAGCGAGACGTTGACCCGGTCCAGCCCGGCGGCCTTGAGCGCCGCGGCGGTCCGCTTCAGCCCGATCCCGTTGGTGGTGATCGACATCTTCGGGCGGGGCTCCAGGGCCGCGCACTGTCCGACGATGGAGACGAGTCCGGGGCGCAGCAGCGGCTCGCCCCCGGTGAAGCGGACTTCGGTGATGCCGAGCTGCGTGACGGCGATGCGGACGAGGCGGACGATCTCGTCGTCACTCAGCAGGTCCGGCTTGGCCAGCCATTGCAGGCCTTCCTCCGGCATGCAGTACGTACAGCGCAGGTTGCACCGGTCGGTGAGTGACACGCGCAGGTCGGTGGCGACCCGGTCGTAGGTGTCGATGAGCATGGTGGGCCCCCTCCTCCGGCTGAATTCCCGGTTGCGGTTACTGGCTCTTTCGAGACTACGCGAGGCGTGTGACATCGCAGGGGCCCGTTTGACACGAGGTACGCCCCGGCCGCGTCGTAGGACTCTACGACGCGGCCGGGGCGGAGGAATGGTGCGAAGGACGAACCCCTGGGTGAACTTCCGCTCTCAGTGGGCTCCGATGCCGGTGAGGGACTTGACCTCCAGCTCGGCGTACTTGCCCTTGTCCGGCTCCTCCTTCGACAGGAGGGAGCCGAGCCAGCCGAGCAGGAAGCCCAGCGGGATCGAGATCAAGCCGGGGTTCTCCAGCGGGAACCAGGCGAAGTCGACGCCCTTGAACATCGAAGTCTTCTCGTTGCCGGAGACGACCGGCGAGAACAGCACCAGGATCACCGAGCTGGCCAGGCCGCCGTAGATCGACCACAGCGCGCCCTGGGTGGTGAAGCGCTTCCAGAAGAGGCTGTAGAGGAGCGTGGGCAGGTTGGCGGAGGCGGCGACGGCGAAGGCGAGCGCCACCAGTCCGGCGACGTTCATGTCGCGGGCGAAGGCGCCCAGCAGGATCGCGGCGGCGCCGATGAAGACGGTGGCCCAGCGCGCGGCCCGCATCTCCTCCTTCTCGCTCGCCTTCCCCTTGCGGATGACGTTGGCGTAGATGTCGTGCGCGAAGGACGAGGAGGAGGCGAGGGTGAGGCCCGCGACGACGGCGAGGATGGTGGCGAAGGCGACGGCGGAGATGACGGCGAGCATGACGGCGCCGCCGGTGGAGCCGACCCCGCCGAGGTACTCGGCGAGCTGCGGGGCCGCCGCGTTGCCCGCCGGGTTCTTCGCGATGATCTCCTTCGGTCCGATGAGGGCCGCGGCGCCGAATCCGAGCGCGATCGTCATCAGGTAGAAGGCGCCGATGATGCCGATGGCCCAGTTGACGGACTTACGGGCGGCCTTGGCGGTCGGCACCGTGTAGAAGCGGATCAGGATGTGCGGCAGGCCCGCGGTGCCCAGCACCAGGGCGATGCCGAGGGAGAGGAAGTCCAGCTTCGAGGTGCCGGTGGCGCCGTACTTGAGTCCGGGCTCCAGGAACGACGCGCCGTGGCCGCTCTTCTCCGCGGCGGTGCCCAGCAGGTCCGAGACGTTGAAGTCGAACTTCCAGAGCACCATGAAGGTCATCAGGATGGCGCCCGCGATGAGCAGCACGGCCTTGACCATCTGCACCCAGGTGGTGCCCTTCATGCCGCCGATGGTGACGTAGACGATCATCAGTACGCCGACCAGCGCAACGATGAGGATCTTTCCGGCGTCGCTGGTGATGCCGAGCAGCAGGGAGACCAGCACACCCGCGCCGGCCATCTGCGCCAGCAGGTAGAAGATCGAGACGATGATGGTGGAGACGCCCGCCGCGGTGCGTACGGGACGCTGCCGCATCCGGTAGGCGAGGACGTCGCCCATGGTGTAGCGGCCCGAGTTGCGCAGCGGTTCCGCCACCAGCAGCAGGGCGACCAGCCAGGCGACGAGGAAGCCGATCGAGTAGAGGAAGCCGTCGTATCCGAAGAGGGCGATGGCTCCGGCGATGCCGAGGAACGAGGCGGCTGACATGTAGTCGCCGGAGACCGCGAGTCCGTTCTGGAAGGCGGTGAACTGCCGTCCGCCGGCGTAGAAATCGGAGGCGCTCTTGGTCTGCCGGCCGGCCCAGACGGTGATGCCGAGCGTCGCCGCGACGAAGACCGCGAAGAGCGTGATGATCAGCGGCCGGTGCTCGGTGGTGGAGGAGGCGGCGAGTACGGCGGTGTGGGAGTGGTACGCGGCGCTCATACGTCGGCCTCCATACGGGACTTGATGGCCTCGGCCTTCGGGTCCAGCTTCGCGTTGGCGTGCCGCGAGTAGACCCAGGCGATGAGGAAGGTGGTGAGGAACTGGGCGAGGCCGAAGACGAAGGCCACGTTGAAGTTGCTGTACACCTTGGTGCCCATGAAGTCGCCGGCGTAGTTGGACAGCAGTACGTACAGCAGGTACCAGAGGACGAAGGCGATGGTCAGCGGAAAGGCGAACGAGCGGTACGAGCGGCGCAGTTCGCCGAATTCCGCGCTCTCCTGCTCCGCGACGAAGGCCTCGGTCGTGGGCTGGGCCGGCCCTGTCTCCGTACTGCCCTCGGGCGGCGGTGCATCGGTAGCCACGGAATCTCCTCGCGACGCGGGTGCGGTGGTGGTGGGAACGGTGGATTTCACTGGGGACCTCGATATCGGGGGGTGATGGTGCGCCTCCCCTGACAACGGCACGCGGCCCGCGGCGAAGCGGTTCAACGCAGGTGCGCACTCTTCCGCCGGTCTCCGGATCACCCCTTCGGACGCCTCGGCGGAGACGGGTTCTCCCGAACTCATTGATGAGCCGGGATGATCAGCGATAGCTTCACTGGTCATGTACGCGACTGGACACGCCCGTGTCCGGTCGACCGGCACGGATGATGTGGAGACCCCATGGCTCATCTGAGATCCGGACGGACGCGCGCACTGGCGCTGCCCGTCGGATTGGCCCTCACCGTCTCGCTCGGCTTCCTGCCGACGGGTTCCGCGTCCGCCTCCGGGGTGGACGGCCGGACCGCGGCAGCGGTACCCGCGGACGGACCGAAGCTGTCGTACGTGGTGAACACGCGGGGCGGTCCCGGCACCGTCAAGCAGGTGCGCAAGGCGGTGGAGCGGGCCGGCGGCACGGTGGTGATCGCCTACGACCGGATCGGCGTCCTCGTCGTCCACTCGCAGAACCCGGACTTCGCGCCGTCCGTCCGCAGGGTCAGGGGCGTGGATTCGGCGGGCGCCACCCGCACCAACCCGATCGTCCCGCAGGCCACCAAGGACATCGGGGTCGAGCAGCCGCTCACCGCCGAGCAGGAGCGGACCGCCGCGGCGCGGGCGACGGCGGACCAGGACCCGATGGAGCCGCTGCAGTGGGACCTGCCCGCCATCAAGGCGGACAAGGCGCACCAGAAGTCACTGGGCAGCCGGAAGGTCACGGTCGCGGTCATCGACACGGGTGTCGATGACACCCATCCGGACCTCGCGCCCAACTTCGACCGGTCCGCCTCGGCGAACTGTGTGACCGGCGCCCCGAACACCACGCCCGGCTCCTGGCGCCCGAAAGCCGGTGAGAGCCCGCACGGCACCCATGTCGCGGGCACCATAGCCGCGGCGAAGAACGGCATCGGGGTGACGGGCGTCGCGCCGGGGGTGAAGGTCGCCGGTATCAAGGTGGCGAACCCGGACGGGTACTTCTACACCGAGTCCGTCGTCTGCGGCTTCATGTGGGCGGCGGACCACGGTGTCGACGTCACCAACAACAGCTATTACACCGACCCGTGGATGTACAACTGCAAGGACGACCCGGACCAGGGCGCACTGGTCGAGGCGGTCGCCCGTGCCACCCGGTACGCGGAGAGCAGGGGCACGGTCAACGTCGCCGCCTCGGGCAACTCGGCCGAGGACCTGGCGGCCGACACGATCGAGGACTCGGGCAGCCCGAACGACGGCGACACCACCACCCGGACCATCGACCCGAAGAAGTGCTTCGACATCCCGACGATGCTCCCGGGTGTCGTGACGGTCTCGGCGACGGGCGCGAAGGGCCTGAAGGCCTCGTACTCGAACTACGGGAACGGCGTCATCGACGTGGCGGCCCCGGGCGGTGACTCGACGGCCTACCAGCCGCCCGAGCTCCCCGCGACGAGCGGTCTGATCCTGTCCACGCTGCCGGGCGGCCAGTACGGCTACATGGCCGGTACGTCGATGGCCTCCCCGCACGTGGCGGGCGTGGTGGCCCTGATCAAGTCGAGGCACCCGTACGCCTCCGCGTTCGCGGTGAAGGCCCTGCTGACGGCGGAGGCCGACGCCACGGCGTGCGGCGCCCCGTACGACATCGACGGTGACGGCACCGTCGACGCGGTCTGCGAGGGCGGCAAGAACCGCAACGGCTTCTACGGCGCCGGTGTGGTGGACGCGCTGGACGCGGTCCGCTGGTAGCGGGTCCGGTGCGGGGGCCGGCGATCGCACCGGCCCCCGCACCGGCCTCACCGGTTCACGGCTTGATGAGGACCTTGAGCGCGGTGCGCTCGTCCATCGCCTTGTAGCCGGCCGGTACGTCGTCGAGGCCGATGGCGAGGTCGAAGACGGGCGACGGGTCGATGGCGCCGGACAGGACGTCGGGGAGCAGCTCCGGTATGTAGCCGCGCACGGGGGCGACCCCGCCGCGCAGGGCGATGTTCCGGTCGAACATGACGCCGAGGTCCAGTCCGGTGCCGCTGCCGTGCGGTACGCCGACGTAGCCGATCGAGCCGCCGTCGCGGGTGATCTCCACGGCCGTGCGCATGGACTGCTCGGTGCCGACGGCCTCGATGACCGCCTGGGCGCCCTCGCCGCCGAGCAGTTCCCGTACGGCGGCGACGGCGGCCTCGCCGCGCTCCGCGACGACGTCGGTGGCGCCGAAGGTGCGGGCGATGTCGGTGCGGGCGGTGTGGCGGCCGAGCGCGATGATCCGCTCGGCGCCGAGCCGCTTGGCGGCCATCACGCCGCACAGGCCGACGGCGCCGTCACCGACGACGGCGACCGTGGAGCCGGGCTTCACACCGGCGCCGACCGCCGCGTGGTGGCCGGTGCCCAGGACGTCGGAGAGCGCCAGCAACGCGGTGAGCAGGCGGTCGTCGGAGGCCGCGGCGGCGGGGAGCTTGACCAGGGTGCCGTCGGCGAACGGGACGCGGACGGCCTCGCCCTGCCCGCCGTCGGAGCCGGCCGAACCCCAGAACCCGCCCTGCGGGCAGGAGGTGGTCAGGCCCTCGGCGCAGTAGGCGCAGGTGCCGTCGGACCAGACGAAGGGGGCGACGACCAGGTCGCCCACGGCGAAGCCGTTGACGCCGGAGCCGGCCTCCTCGACGATCCCGAGGAACTCGTGGCCGATGCGCTGGCCGGGCTTGCGGGCGGACTCGCCTCGGTAGGCCCACAGGTCGCTGCCGCAGATACAGGCCCGCAGGACCCTCAGCACCACGTCGGTGGGCTGCTGGATCACCGGGTCCGGAACCTCCTGCACGCGGATGTCGTGGGGGGCGTGGATGACGGTGGCGCGCATGCGTGGGAGTCCTTGCTGATCTCAGATGCCGGTACGCCGTCCACGGTACGCCCCGGGCCCGGCGCCGGTTTCTCGCGCACCCGGGGCCAGCGCTCCCAGGGTCAGCAGCAGCTGGGCCGCCACGTAGGTGAGCATGACCCAGAAGTCGGGGGCGGGCAGCTGCGGCCGGTCCGCGATGCCGGTGGCGATCAGGGCGTCGGAGAGCAGGAAGAGCGCACCGCCGGCCGCAGCGCACCGGCCGAGGACGCGGGACCGGTAGGCCATGGCCGTGAGCAGCAGGCTGTAGCCGGCCAGCGGCAACCGCAGACCGCCCGGCAGCCCGCCCCAGATCAGGGCGAGGAAGGCGGCCAGGACCACCGCGTAGAGGACTGCGGGCAGCAGCGCGCCGCGGGCCCGCCCGAAGAGCCTGAGGTAGCAGAGGTGTCCGGCCGCGAAGCCGCCCATCCCGATGAGGAAGGCGGCATCGGCGTCGGCCAGCAGGAACGTGTCGCCCACCCAGCCGCAGAGCAGTGCGGCGATCAGCGGCCGGGGCCCGCGCCGGGCGACGGCGTACCCGGCCAGCAGCGGCATCAGCAGCGGCTTGGCGACGAGGTGCGCGAGGCCGCTGCCGGCGAGGACCGCGACCAGGTCGGTGGCGCAGACCGCGAGGAAGGCGATGAGCAGGGGGCGGACGAACCGCTCCCGCCGGTCCGGGAACGGTGCGGCGTTCGTCAGCGGCCCGGCGGCGCTCATCCGGTGCGCTCGCGCCGGACGGGAGCGGCGGCAGGGCTGACGGGGGTGGCAGTGGCAGGCGTCGCGGGGGCGGCCGTCCGGCCGGCGGGCTGCCAGCCGGGCCCTCGGAAGACCCGTCCGGCCCGCTCGCCCCAGCTGCCCGCGGCGCGCACGTCGCGGGCGATGGCCGCGTACTCGTGGGTGGCGACCCGCAGCGGGTTGAACGTGTCGATGTTCTTGGTGAGCCCGAACACGGGCCGTTCCGTCTCCGCCGTGAAGGAGCCGAACCAGCGGTCCCACACGATCAGGATGCCGCCGAAGTTCCGGTCGAGGTAGCCGCCCTGGGAGGCGTGGTGCACCCGGTGGTGGGAGGGGGTGTTCAGCACGTACTCGAAGGGCCTGGGCAGCTTGCCGACACGTTCGGTGTGCACCCAGAACTGGTAGACGAGGTTGGCCGACGAACAGAAGGCGAGCGCCGCCGGGTGCACACCGCAGGCGATGAGCGGGAGGTAGAACGGCCAGACGGTCAGCGAGGTCCAGGGCTGGCGCAGCGCGGTGGAGAGGTTGAACTTCCGGCTGGAGTGGTGGACCACGTGGCAGGCCCAGAGGATCCGGATGACGTGGTGGCCCCGGTGCGACCAGTAGTAGAGGAAGTCCTGCCCGAGCAGCATCAGCGGGACGGTCCACCACAGCACGGGCACGCGCAGTGGCGTCAGCTCGTACACCGCCGTGTAGACGGCGACGATGGGCACCTTCCACAGCAGGTCGAAGACCAGGCTGCCCAGCCCCATGGTGATGCTGGTGGCGGCGTCCTTCGCCTTGTACCCGGCGGCCTCCTCGTCGGGGTGGAAGTGGTGGAGCGCCATTTCCAGGACGGTGAGCAGGACGAAGGCCGGTATGGACCAGAGCACTACATCGGGCAGGTTCGTCGGCATGTCAGCACCGTAGAGCCGCAGGTCGGCCCGCGAACAGACGTTGTTACCAACAAGTATGCGAGACATGGCGTCAGCAATCTTTGGTGACTTCTGACAGCGCGGCCGTCGTACGATCCCTCTACCAGGGTCCGACAGGGGGAGGAACCGCGGTGGCGGGTACGGAAGTTGCGCTGGTCCGGCTCGCGACGACGGTGCTCGCCGCGGTGGCCAAGTCACTGCTGGCGCCGAAGCCCGGCGCGGGACTGGTCCCGGACCCGGTGCGCCCGCTCCCCCGCCCGGCGAAGCCGGACCGGCTGGCTAAGGTGCTCGGCGGCCGGCTGGAGGCCTCGTACGCCGGCCTCCCGGAGCACGAGCGGCTGGCGGCCGTGGAGGCGGTCAAGGACGCCTTCGCGGCGGCGGGCGCACTGACGGCGGACCGGCTGTTCGCCGTGAACCTCGATCCCGAGCGGCTGGCCGCCGGATTCCCGGCCGCCCCGGCCGGGCTTTCCGAGCACGCGGCCGGGCTGTACCGGGAACTGCTGGAGCGGTGCTGCGCGCACGTCGTGGAGCAGCTGACCGCGGAACCGTCGTTCATCGCGCGGACGGCGGTGGAGCAGGTGCGCGAGGCCGGACGGACCCTGGCCCTGGTGGAGGACGTACGGGACCGGCTCGGCCCGCGCCCGGACGCGTCGGCACTGGACTTCGAGCGGCGGTACGCGGAGTTCGTGGCCACGACGCACAGCCGGATGGGGCTGTTCGGGCTGACGCTGGGACGGTCGGCGGGTGAGTGGCCGCTGGAGACGGCCTACATCAGCCTGTCGGTGAGCAGCGAGACCGTCCGCCAGGACGGGGTGGAGCACCCGGCCGCGGTGACGGTCTCCGTCGAGCAGGCGCTGTCCGGGACGAGGCGTCTGCTGCTGCGTGGCCCGGCCGGATCCGGCAAGAGCACCCTGGTGCAGTGGCTCGCGGTGAACACCGCCCGGCGGACGTTCGGCAGCGAGCTGGCGGACTGGAACCGCTGCGTGCCGTTCGTCCTGCGGCTGCGCGCGTTCACCTCGGACGAGCGGCTGCCGGGCCCGGAGGACTTCCTGCGCGCGGCCGGCGTTCCGCTGCACGGCGCGGCGCCTTCGGGCTGGGCGGACCGGCTGCTGTCGGAGGGGCGCGGGCTGGTGCTGGTGGACGGGGTCGACGAGGTGCCGATGCGGCTGCGCCGGCGCACCGAGAAGTGGCTGAAGGACCTCATCACGGCGTACCCGGAATCCCGGTACGTGGTGACGACCCGGCCGTCCGCCGTTCCGGAGAGCTGGCTGTCCGGCTCCGGATTCGAGGCGCACTCCCTGCTGGCGATGGGGAAGAGGGACATCCGCGCCTTCATCGAGCATTGGCAGGCCAGCGCGTCCCAGCTCCGGGAACTCCACGGGGCGCCGGGTTCGCACCGGATCCGCCAGCTCTCCCTCGACTCGCTGGGCGATCTGGACCTGACCGTGGTGGCCGGGCTCCCCGCCCTGAGCATGCTCTCCCTCAACCACTGCAGGCCGGCTCAGGGGCTGGCCCCGCTGCGGGAACTGCCCGCGCTGACCCAGCTCACCCTGTCCGCCAAGGCCGAGGCCGACCCGTACGACCTGACCCCCCTGGCCGGTCTCGACACCCTCACGATCACCCTGGGCGGCGACACACCGGCCATCGGGGACGAGCTGTTCCCACCCGAGCGGATCATCCGCCTCCGCTAGGGCCTGTCCGACCCTGATCCGCCGGACAGGCCCTAGCGGACCTACACCCCCGCCGCCCCCAGCAACTCCCCCGCCGCGTACGTCACCGCCATCGCCAGGGCTCCCCCGCCCATGTTCCGCACCACCGCCGGGCCAACCGCCGCCTCGCCCAGCCGGGCGCTCCCCCAGCCCGTCAGGGCGAGCGCGGCGAGCACCGACGCCACGGTCACCAGCAGCCGCAGCGAGGTCGGGGGCAGCACGATGGCCAGCAGCGGCAGCAGCGCGCCCGCGGTGAACGCCAGGAAGCTGGCGCCCGCCGCGTGCCAGGGGTTCGTGAGGTCGTCCGGGTCGATGCCCAGCTCCACCTCCGCGTGGGCGCGCAGCGCGTCGCGTTCGGTGAGCTGGACAGCGGCCTCGCGGGCGACCTCGCGGCTCAGCCCCTTGCCCTCCAGCAGTCCGGTGAGCTCGGCGAGTTCCGCCTCCGGCGTCTCCTGGAGCTCGCGCTTCTCCGTGGCGAGCGCGGCCTTCTCCGAGTCCCGCTGGGTGGAGACCGAGACGTACTCGCCCGCGGCCATCGACATGGACCCGGCCAGCAGCCCGGCCAGTCCCGCGGTCAGCAGGGTGCCGCGGTCGTCGGTTGCCCCGGCGACGCCGACGACGAGACCCGCGGTGGAGACCACACCGTCATTGGCGCCGAGCACGGCGGCGCGCAGCCAGTTCAGCCGCGCGCCCATGCCCGTGCTGTGCGGTTCGTGGTGCGCCTGGGGATCGCTCATCCGGGGATGATCTCACCTCGGCGGCGGCGCCGGGCCGAGCCGCAGGTCAGCACGTCCCCGTCGGCGCCAGCGAGCGGACGTCCTGCGCCGGAATCCGTCGCAGCGCCTTCCGTCCGGCGCTCCTGAGGGTCACCGCGGCTCGGTCGCTCAGCACCAGCTCACCGCATACGGTGCCGGCGGTCGTGGAGACGACGACCGTGGGGCCGACCGGTTTGGGCTTCTTGTCCTCCTGCGCCGGAACGACCCAGGTCACCGCGATGGCCGCGACGACCGCCACAAGGCCGGCGACCGAGCAGCGACGCGCGGTGGCCAGGACGTCCTGGGTGCGCTCGACCTCGTCCTGGACGGCGGTGAGCAGTTCGTCCCCGGTCAGCCAGGTGCCGTGCCCGAGCTGCCCGTGCGCGGCGCGTACGGCGGACAGGGCTCCGGTGAACAGCAGGAGGAAGGCCAGGACGAGCAGCACGGCGGTCGTCCAGCGCCAGGCCGCGGACATGCCGGCCACGCTGTCCGGCCCCTTGAGGACGAAGACGACTCCGATGAGCCCGGTCAGCGCGGTCAGCCCGTTGCGCCAGCCCTCCGCCTGTCTGCGGACGGCCGTGAGCTGTTCCAGTCCGAGCTGCTGGCCGAGCTGGGCCATCCGCTTCCTGGTCAGGTCTGTCATGGCACCGGCACATCCCAGAAGGCGCCGCAGCCCGTGTCGGGGGACTCGGCGGGCCGTTCCGGATGCGGGAACCCGCACTGGCAGTAGACGAGGATGCTCCCGGTGAGCTTGTCCGGGGTCCTGCCTCGGCCGAGGAACCGCCGCCCCTTGTGCGGGCCGAGCAGTCCGTAGGCCACGCGGAAGACGCTGCTCGCGTGGCAGTTCGGGCACGGGCCCGTGACCGTGTACCAGCGGCCGTCGGCGGAACGTACGACGGCGGGGCTCCCCGCGGGCGCGAGCTCCTGTTCGCGGAACGGTGTCAGATCATGCGCGGGCGGCATCCGGCTTCCTCTCCTCCTGTGCGGGGCGGTAGGGCGTGGCGGGCGGGATCGCGGCCGGGGCCGCGGGGTACGTCCGCGGCACTTCCAGGCCGAACACCCTGGCGTACAGCCGCAGCCGCTCCACGACCCGGTCCGTGGTCCATTCGAGCTCCCGGGCGGTGACCGCGACGCGGTCTCCGGACACGGGGCCGTGGAGTGCCGGGGCGCGGCCGGTGTACTCCTCGGTGAGCAGGATCAGGTCCTGCCACAGCGGGATGTCGGAGAACTCCGGCCGCCCCACGAGCAATTCGACACCGAAGGGCCGGTAGAGCGCGAGACGGTCCCAGGCGCGGTCCATGGGCCAGCCGAAGCGGGCGGCGACCCGCAGCAGGTCGATCGCCCCGACAGGCCGGTCGCCGGCCAGGTCGTCGTCGAACATGGCGCTGTCGTGCGGGGTGGGGCGCCAGTTCGCCCACTCCGCGCCGGCCGCGTCCTCCCGAGGCTGCCACGGGCTGCCGAGCGGGGCGAACCGGCTCAGCTCGTCCAGGCTTTCGCCGAGCGTGCCCTGTCTGGTGAACCCGTGCCGTGCCAGGCCGACCACCCGGGGCTCCGGCAGCCAGCGCACTCCCTCGGGTGCCCACTCGCAGCTGGCGGCCGCGTCCGCGGCGCGGACGATCACGTCGGACAGGATGTCGGGCAGGGGCTCCAGCGCGCACTCGACGCCCAGCAGGGGGGCCAACTCGGTGAGTTTCGCGTAGACCGTCCCCAACGGAAGGTGGCAGGAAGAGGCTGCCAGGAAGGCGTACGCGGAGTCCAGCCGGGGCGGGCCCCCCGGGTTGTCGATCCCGTCGAGCCCCCACGACCAGGGCATGACGAGCTTCATGTCCTCCTGCGGGATCCGGAGCCAGCGGTCGACGAGCCCAGCGGCACGGGCGTCCACGAGCCCGGACTCCGCCAGGCTGCTCAGCGCCTCGGCCGCGTCCGCGCGGTCCGCCTGCGACGAACGCACGGTCACGGCGATCTCGACGAGCGGAGCGAGGTGAGGCGACTCACCTGGGCGCATCACATAGGGCCGGTAGCGCTCGATGGGCTCGGACGGGTCCGCGACCAGGGCCGCCTCCAGGTTGGTGAAGGTCCGGTCCTTCATACGCTCCAGATCGGGAATGATCAGACCCACCTGTTCGAAATAGCCCGCACAGCGCTCGCGGACCTCCCCCACCGTCATCGATGTCCTGGCGGCGGCCGCCGCCCACAGGCGCGGGGACGGGGCGAGGCCCAGCTCCCCTCCCCAGGACGTGCGCTGGAACGCGTCGTCCACCTCCTGCCACATCGTGTCGTGCAAGGACACGCTCTCGGTCTCGGCCATCCCGACGTCCTGCGCCAGCCCGAGCCACTCGTATCGCCGGACGGTCCGCTCGAACTCCTCGGGTGAAGGAGGGTCCTCGGGCTGCGCCTTCTTCCCGTCTCCCGCGAGGGAGGGGTGCAGGGCCAGCACCACCAGCTCGCGCCGGGTCGCCCTCGGACCCACCGGAATCCTGTCGGTGTCCACTCGCAGGGGTGGCAGCGGGAGCCCGGCGGAGCCGAGTCGCGCGGCCCTCGTCAGTGCCTCCCGCCACGAGAGCTCGGCCTGGACCGAGAATTCGCGCAGGACGGACAGCACCGGGTCGGGGCCCTGCTCCCCGTCCTGGCCCGCCTCCTCATCGTCCGGCACCAGGAGGTAGTGCCCGGCGTCGCCGAGCAGCACGCAGTCCGTGGCGTCGAGTTCGACCGCGTGAGCGGCCTCAAGGTCGGCGACCGCGAGGACCCGAAGGCCCGCGATGGCGTACCTGCGGATCCTGCCGAGCAGTCCGGCGACGGTTTCCGGCCGGTCTCCGGGCCGTGGCACCACGGCCGCCGCCAGGGCGACGCTCTCTCCGTACTCGTCCGCGGCCACCCTGCTCTCGTACGGGAGCGGCGGCGGGTACCCGGCCAGCGAGTCCGGCACCGGCACGTCCTTCCACTGGGGCCCGACGGGGATGCGTGCCGCGCGCAGGGCGGCCACCCGCCAGGCCAGCAGCCCTGGCGGCACCTCTTCGAAGTAGTTGTGTTCGAGTCCGCCGGCCTTCTCGCCCGTGTGGAGCACGAGGTCCATCGGAAGGCACCCGACCTCTCGCACGGCGACTCCCCGGGACCGGTCCCAGCCGGTCGTGCTGGGCACCCGCGCGTCCGAGTCGAGGAGCCTCCTCAGCAGTGGCTCCACGCTTCCGGGGCGGCTGTGCGCGAAGTTCCACAGCCACTCCACGCTGAACCAGTCGGGGATGTCCATGTGTTCCGTCAGGGCACGGACGTGGTCCCTCAGCCAAGCCTCGTCGTAGGCGAGAATGCGCGTCCGGCTGGCGTTCAGCTCCGCGGAACGGTTCTCCCTGAGATCGACCACGTGCCCGAACATCTTGTTGGCCCGGCCGTAGTCGATCCGGAGGAACCCCTCGCCGGCACTCGGCCCGTCTTCCTCCGAGGGTGTCCAGATGCCGTCCGTGAGCAGACAGCCCCGGCCAGGAACCCACCAGACATTGCGGTCGGCCCTGACCGGGCTGGTCCGGTCGCGGTCGTAGTAGAGGACGTCCTTCTCCCACTCCTCGACCACCTCCTCGTCCCGCTCGACGCGCATCGCGAAGTCGCACCGCCACACGTACGTGGCCAGTTGCTCGGCCACGTCGATCTCGTCGTCGTTGAGGTGGAGCCGCACCTTGGTCCCGCCGCCGAGCTGCGAGGCGTCGCTCTCCCTGATGCGGAAGAGGCTTCCGCTCGACGCGATGTCCACCCGCAGTCCGCGGCCGGACTCGGGGCGGCCGAACTCGTCGGTGACACGGGTCCAGATGCTGATCTCGTCGGCCAGCATGAAGTAGCTGAACACCCCGATACCGAAACGGCTGTTGGCGAAGAGCCTGAATTCGGGGTCCACCGCCCGCCAGCGGGCCTGCTCCCTCCGGTACTCCCTGGACTGCTCGAACCTGCGCCCGGCTCTGGAGAAGGTGCTGCGCAGCGCGGTCCGGCTCATGCCCACGCCGTTGTCCTCGCACTCCACGTACGCGCGCCCCTGCTCGTCGATGCCCTGCCGGAAGACGATCTCGCCGTCCCACTCCTGGCGGATGTCCTGCTTCAGCACGCCGTACCGCACCCGTGCCTGCCGGTACCGGCAGGCGTCCAGGGCGTTCTGGTAGAGCTCGCGCAGGGCCAGCATGCGGTTCCCGTACAGCTGCGAGCCCATGAGGAGTTCGCGGATCTCGTCCTCGGCGAGACTGAAACGCATCAGCGGCAGTCCGTAGGCCTCGGCGCGCTCGGCGGCGTCGTACTGCGGGCGCAGCTTCCGGCAGGTGACGCGTTCGGGCAGGTGCGCGAGCGGGCCGGTGGGCTCGCCCGGTGCGAGGTGCTGCTTGATGTGCTGGACGGCGTCGTCGGCCCAGCCCGTCATCGTCTCCAGGGCGGAGTGCACGGCCGGGTGCGGGCAGGGCAGGTCCAGGTCGAGGGCGGTGCCGAGCCGGTCCCTGGACCAGCGCAGGTCCTGGACGGCGGTCACGGCCTGCGCGGGCACCAGGCCGTCCGTGACGCCGATGTTGTCCACCATGACCCCCGGCATGCCCCGCAGGTCGCCGCCGAGCAGCCCCGCCAGGCCGATCAGCCAGGACAGCTCCCTGGGCCGCCACCGTTCGGCGGGGCCGGAGCGGAATGCCAGCTCCGACGACCGCTGCGGCTCGTCAGCGCCTTCACGCTCCCCCGCGTACGGCTGCGACGGGGGCACGGCCGTCTGGCGGCAGACCCGCAGCAGCCCGTCCAGGAGCTCCGCGAGCCGGGGGGACTCGTCGGCGGTGCCGAGTATCGCGGCGGCCAGCGGGCGCAGGAGGCCCGGCGCGTAGACGTCCCAGAGCTCCTCACGGCCCAGTACATGGCGGTGCATCAGCCAGGCGGCGACGGCATCGGCCTCCTCCGTCGCCTCCCGGCCCGCCAGTTCGCGTCCCTTGCGCCAGATCAGCGGGTGCGCGGCGTACGTGTGCTCCAGGTCGATCCGGGCCGCGTCGTCCGCGAGCCCGCCCGACGCCGGGTCGAGCCGGAGGGGTTCGGTGTGTGCCGCCTCCTTGATCCCCATGGCGAACACGGCCTCGCGGACGAAGGGGGCCGCCATGAGCGCGGCCAGTTCGCAGGGGTCCAGCGTCGGGCCGCCCCGGGTGACCGACGGGGCGAGCAGGGGGCGCAGCCCGGTGGTCAGGACGCGTACCGGATAGCCGTCGTCGGCCCACGGGTCGGGGATCCTCGCGAGGGCCGCGGCCCGCAGCCCGGCGCACTCGGCGGTGAGCCGTGCCAGCGCCTGCTGGAGTCCGCTCCTGCGCTCCTCCGTGCACTGGACGGCTGTCCACAGCTCGGGGTCGCGCACCGCGACCGCCCACTCCTCCTGGAGGGTCCGCCCGGAGCAGAGTTCGACGCCGGAGATCGCGCCGGGCCCGCTCGGCGCGTACTGCGGATGGGGCCGCTGCTCGTGCTGCGCGGCGCGGGCGAGCTCGGCGGTCCTGCGGACGGTGTGGGCGATGACGTCGCCCACGGTCCGCGGTGAGCTGTCCGCGGCCAGGGCCTCCGCGAGCGCCCGGGTGAAGTGGCTGCCCTCGTGGTCGTCGGAGCCGCAGGTCTGGCCCGCCGCGCAGCCGAAGACGACGGCGACCCGGTCGCGCCAGGAGGGGAAGTTGGTCGCGGGGCCGCCGAAGGACGACTCCGCGTCGGGGAGCGCGTCGCGGCAGGCATCGACGGTGAGCAGGACCGTGCCGGCCCGGCAGCCCTTGAGCAGGGTGGTGAGGTCGAGGCCGATCAGGCTGTCGGCGTCCACGTGGGGCGGGTCCGTCGACCAGTTGAGCTGGGCCTCGGAGGGAACCAGGTAGTCCGATCCGTCCACCGAGAGCCCGTGACCGGTGAAGTGGATGAGGACGGTTCCGCCCTCCGGAGCCGTGCAGCAGACCCGGCTGATGGCGCTGATGATCCGGGACCGCAGCGCCGGACGGTCCGAGGCGAGGCCGAGGGTCTCGACGGTGTATCCGGACGAGCGCAGCGCGGCGTCCATCAGCTCCACGTCCTTGACCACCGCTTGGGTCAGGTCCGGAAAGTGGTCGTTCAGTTCGTACTGCGGTACTGCGATGAGCAAGGCGTGCCTGCTGTCGCCCACGACCGTCGTCGCCTCCCCCGTCGGGCCGGATCGGTGCAGATCACCATGCCACAGACGGCCCTTCGGCCTGACGGGTTCGGCGACTCCCGGTCACCAGACGCGGACCGACCCGCCCGGTGCGAACGCGGGGCTGGTCGCGCCCGCGGGAACCTCCTTCAGGGGTTCGGCGATCTCCTCGACCGTCGGGCCGACGGTGGCGGCGATCCGGTCCAGGACGGGCAGGTCGAATCCGTAGACGCGGGCCGCGTTGCCGCCCGTCATCGCCGCGACCTCGGCGGGCGGCAGCCCGGCGTACGCGATGCGCAGGCCCTCCCGTGAGTAGGGGGCGGTGCCCTCGTCGTGCGGGTAGTCGCTGCCCCACATGATCTTGTCGAGGCCGATCCGGTCGCGCAGCGGCACCTCGTGCGGGCGCATGAAGCTCGCGCCCACGTAGCAGTTCTCGCGCCACACCTCGCTGGGGCTCGCGCCCATCGAACCGGCCAGTCCCGCACCGAACTTGGACTCCGCGGTGGCCGCCCGGGAGGCCGACGCGACCAGCCGGCCGTGGTAGTAGTCGAGCATGTCCATGATGCCCGGGATCCAGCCGGAGCCCTGTTCGGTGAGGACGAGCCTCAGCCCGGGGTGACGGCGGAACGCCCCGCCGAAGATCAGGTGCCACAGCGCCCGGTGCGAGAACCAGGTGGTCTCGACCATGAAGACGGCACGGGCCGCCGGTTCGTCGCCCAGCGGCGGCGAGGCCGAGCCGCCGTGGTGGTTGACGGGTACGTCCAGCTCGGCGCAGGCCGCCCAGAGCGGGTCGTACGCCGGGGAGTGCAGCTCCGGTACGCCGGAGCCGGGCGGGGCGCCGGGCAGCAGGATGCCGCCGGTGAGCCCGGCGTCCTTGGTGCGGCGGACCTCGCGGGCCGCCTCCTCCGGGTCGTTGAGGAGGATCTGCGCGACGCCCGCGCGCCGGCCGGGCGCGGCCGCGCAGAAGTCGGTGAGCCAGCGGTTGTGGGCGCGCAGCCCGGCCCAGCGCTGTTCGTACTCCGCGCGGGAGGGTGCGGGTGCCATCAGGGAGGCGGAGGGGAAGAAGGGCGGGATGGTGTTGGGGAAGACGACCTCGGCGACGATGCCGTCCGCCTCCAGCTCCGCGAGGCGGCGCTCCGAGTTCCAGTTGCGGTCGGCGGTGTCGGCCACCAGGTCCTCGTACGGGTTGACGTAGCCGGCCGCCCAGGCGTCGAAGTCGTCGTGGTACGCCGACTCCAGGTACGGCTTGTAGTCGAGGAGGTCGGCGCCGGCGTGGCAGTCGGCGGAGATGACGGTGTAGCGGTCCGTCATGACGCCCCCAGGACCGGGAAGTCGTGGCCGGTCAGCCAGTGCCGGCCGACCTCGCGCGAGCGGGCCCAGGATGCCTCCACCGCCGCCTGGTCGGCGCTCTGGCCCAGGTCCGCGGGGGTGGGTCCGATGCGCGCGGCCACGGGCGCGAGCTTGTCCGTGTCGAAGCCGAAGACCTCGGCGGCGGCCAGGCCGAGCATCCGGCGGGTCTCGGTGACGGGGATGTCGTGGAAGGTGTCGCGCAGCCAGTTCGCGGTGTTGGGCCAGGTGCCCTCGGGGTGCGGGAAGTCGCTGCCCCAGAGGATGTTGCCGACGCCGATCTCGTAGCGCTGGGCGAGCTCGCGGCGTTTGGTGTTGGTGGCGCAGATGAACACCTGGCGGTCGAGGTACTCGTGCGGCGGGCGCTTCAGCTCCGCGAACGGGGAGAGTTTCTTGCCGCCGTGGGCGCCGAGGTAGAGCCGGTCCATGAACCAGAGCAGGTTGGGCAGCCACCAGCAGCCGGACTCGGCCACGCCGAACCTCAGCCCGGGGTGGCGTTCGAAGGCGCCCGACCAGAGGAGGAACCAGAGCGGGCGCGAGGGCCACCAGGTGACCTCGGAGACGTAGATGCCGAGGTGGTCGCCGTACTCGTGGCGGGGGGCCACGCCGGAGTGGGTGACGACCGGCATCCCGGTCTCGGCGGCGGCCGCCCAGACGGGGTCGTAGCGGCGGTCGTGGTACGGGGCCTTGTCCACCCACATGGACGGGATCATCAGGGCGCCGAGGCCGGACTCCTTGGCCCGGTGGATCTCCGCGACGACCCGGCCGGTCTCGCCGGTGACGGGCAGCAGGGCGACCCCGCAGTGGCGTTCGGGGTGCTGGGAGACGAATTCCGCGAGCCAGCGGTTGTGGGCCTGCGCTCCGGCCATGCCCAGCTCGGGGTCCTGGTCGCCGGAGAGGCCGAGGCCGACGCCGAAGGGGGCGGCGGTGCGGCTGTCCACGGCGTCCGCGTCGGGGAAGACGACCTCGGCCGCCACCCCGTCGCCGTCCAGCTCCTTGAGCCGCTGCGCGGAGTCCCAGCCGCCCCTGAGCCCTTCCTCGTTGTCCTGGAACCACTTGTCGGCGAAGGCCTCGTTGCGGACCCCGAGGCGGGTCATCTCCTCGCGGCGGCGGTCGCGTCCGGCGAGGAACTCGTCGAACTCGCGGTGGAAGCGGCTGTCGAGGTAGGGGCGGTACTCCTCGGTGGGCAGTCCGGCGTGGCAGTCGGAGGAGATGATCAGGTACGGGTCGTCATCGGTCATGGCTCACTCCTCAGTCGAGTATGAAGTTCTCCAGGTACGACGGGTTGGACCGGCCGAGCATCGACTGCGACCTGGCCCGGATCTGGCTGTCGCTTCGCTCGCTCTCGGGGAGCATCCAGAAGCGGTCGGCGCGGATGCCGTCCACGACGGTCGCGGCGACGTCCTCCACGGGGGTGAACTCCACCTCCTGGCCCGCCGCCCTCATCGCGCTCTCCCACTGGTCGAGGCTGCGGTACGGGGTGCGGCGCGGGCGCTCCTTGGCGTACCGCTCGGGGCGGTTGCGGTGCGACTCCCACAGTCCGGTGCGGAGCATGTGCGGGCCGGGGAAGAGGACGGAGGCGCCGACCGCCGCGCCCTCCGCCCGCAGGTGCGCGTAGAGCGATTCGGTCATGGTGACGACGGCGGACTTGGTGACCGCGTACACGGAGGCGGTGGGCAGCGGGGCGATCCCGCCGTCGCCGGAGGAGGTGTTGACGACATGGCCGGGGGCGCCGCCCGCGAGCATGCGCGGCACGAAGGCCTGGATGCCGTGGAAGACGCCCCACACGTTGACCGCGAAGGCCCACTTCCAGTCGTTCGGCTCGTGCTCCCACATCCGGCCCTCCGCGCCGGAGCCGACCCCGGCGTTGTTGCACAGCACGTGCACGGCGCCGAAGGTGTCGTAGGCGGCCTCGGCCAGCGCCCGCACGGAGTCGCGTTCACTGACGTCGGCCGGCCGGGCCAGCACCCGTGCGCCGTCCTCGCGCAGTTCACCGGCGGCTTTGTCGAGCGCGCCCTCCTCCACGTCGGCGAGGACGACGTTCAGTCCCTCGGCCGCGAACCGGCGGGCCATGGCGAGGCCGATGCCGCTCGCGGCCCCGGTGACGACGGCCGTCTGGCCCTCCTCCAGCCTCATCGGACGCTCCCCTCCGGCGGTCCGTCGTGGATCTGCTGCGGATCGTCGTAGCGCTGGTGGACGTACGGCAGCAGCGCGTCGGCGCTGACCCGCTCCGCCGCCCTGCCCCGCTGGTCGCTGGTCTTCTCCCCGATGGTGAGTTCGAGCAGCCTGCGGACGGGCAGGTCCGCGACCGGGTCGTACACCGACTCGCGCAGCACCACGTCGCCGGTGATCCGCTCCAGCCTGCGGACCTTCTCGTGCCGGGTGCAGTGGATCAGCAGCGGTCCTGAGTCGAAGCCGTCGCCGTCCACGGCGGGCAGGAACTTGAAGTAGAAGTCGAGCTTCGTGGCCGGTTCCGGGAGCGGGAGCGGTCCGTCGACGGCGCCGCGGATCTCGACGAAGGCGATGCCGTGGCGGACGAGGGCGGCCCGGACGACGAGACCCTCGCGCTCGACGCTCACCTCACCCAGCTTCTTCGGTTCACCGAACACCTCGCGGCCGCCGGTCAGCGCCCGCTCGTGGGTCATCGGCATGACCAGCGGGTACCAGCCCTCGTGCCCGTCGTGCACGGCGGCGACGGCGACGGAGCCCGCGCCGAGCGGATAGCCGGGCAGGTCGACCTTGCTGATACTGGCCCTCACCAGCGGGCGCCCGGCGGGTTTCAGGGGCGGCGGGAGGACGGCCGCCACCGCCTCCGCGTCGCTCTCCCAGACAGCGGTGACGCCGGTCGACCAGATGTCGGGGAGCCTGGAGCGGGCCTCGCGGGATGCCGCGATCTCGGCCTCGGTGCGCGCGCCGTACCGTACCCGTGCCATGCGGTGCCACCCTTCCGCGTCGTCCGTGTCCCGGCTCTCCGCCGGGCTCTGTAACACAGTTACACCGGAGACGATGAAGGGTAAATAGCCGTGCGTGTAACGGAGTTCTGGACCTGGAGGAGCTGTGGCGCGATCGGCGCTGACCCGCGAGGAGGTCCTCGTGGCCGCCGCTGGACTGGTGCGGCAGCACGGTCCGCAGATCCTCACCATGCGCAAGCTGGCCGCCGAGCTGGGGACCGCCGTCACCTCGATCTACTGGCACATCGGCAACCGCGAGTCGCTGCTGGACGCCCTCGTGGAGCGCACCGTCCAGGAGATGGGCACCCTGCGCCCGGCCGGCCGGGACCCGGCCGCGAGGATCGTCTCGGTGGCCCGCGGCCTGCGCCGCGAACTGCGCGCCCGGCCGCATCTGATCGCGATGGTCCACGAACGGGGACTGACGGAACGGATGTTCCTGCCGGCGCAGCGGGCGCTCGTCCACGAGGTGCACGCCGCCGGGTTGCGCGGCGCACGCGCGGCGCACGCGGTCCGGGCGGTGCAGTTCCACACCGTCGGCTTCCTGCTGGTGGAGCGGAACCGGGAGCGGTCCCCCGTCCAGTCACCGGGCGAGGGCGATCTGTGGGGCGAGTCGACGGCCGGCGGCGATCCGGCGCTGGCCCGCGCGCTGGCCCGGCCGGCCGACCCCGACCAGCTGTTCGCCGTCTCGCTGCGGGCACTGGTGGACGGGCTGCTGGCGAACTCGGGACCGCCGGAAGGCGACCGGAAGTGACGGCCGGATAGGGGACTGTCGGTCGCGGCCCGTATTCTCTGTGACCATGCTCGACGACCGCCAGACCGCAGAACCGTGGCCGACCGCCTACCCGCAGGGGTACGCGGTCGTCGACGTGGAGACCACCGGCCTCGCACGGGACGACCGGATAATCTCCGCCGCCGTCTACCGCCTGGACGCGCAGGGCAACGTCGAGGACCACTGGTACACCCTGGTCAACCCGGAGCGGGATCCCGGCCCCGTCTGGATCCACGGGCTGACCAGTGATGTGCTCGAAGGCGCCCCGCTCTTCCCGGAGATCGCCGCCCAGCTCTCCGAACGGCTCACCGGCCGGGTCCTGGTCGCGCACAACGCCGCCTTCGACTGGTCGATGCTCGCCCGGGAGTACGCGCGCGCCTCGGTGATCGCCCCGGTCCAGCAGCGGCTGTGCACCATCGCGCTCTCCAAGGAGCTGCGGCTGCCGCTGCCCAACCACAAGCTGGAGTCGCTGGCCGCGCACTTCGGGGTCGTGCAGCAGCGCGCGCACCACGCGCTGGACGACGCCCGGGTGCTGGCCGAGGCGTTCCGCCCGAGTCTGCACGCGGCGGCGGGCGGCGGGCTCAGGCTGCCGCTGCTGGAGTGCCGGCCGCTGACCGAGTGGTCGGACTCCCCCGTCACCCCTCGGATCGGCCGCCAGGCCCCGTACGGCGGCGGCCAGGCGAGCTGGCGCCCCGCACGCAAGCGTCCGGCCTGCCCGTATCCCAACCCGGGACGGTACGAGAAGGACAAACCTCTCATGCAGGGCATGCGGGTGGCGTTCTCCGGGGACACCTCGATCGATCGTGAGCTGCTGGAGGACCGGGCGGTGGAGGCCGGGCTGCATGTGGCGACCAGCGTCTCCCGGCTGACCAGTCTGCTCGTCACCAATGATCCGGACGCGGCGACGTCGAAGACGCTGAAGGCCAAGTCGTTCGGCACCCCGATCCTGGAGGAGAGCGCGTTCACCCATCTCCTGCGGGACGTGGCCGAGTCGTCGAAGGGCTCGCCGGCCACGCCGTCATCGGAGTGAACCGGGGGCGACTCGCCCGCCCGCCGCTCGCCTGTCGGCGCACTCCCGTCCCACCCTGTGGCGCATGGCACGTTGTGAGGTATGCGGAAACGACTACGGGATGTCCTTCGAGGTGCACGCGCAGGGCGCGGTGCACGTCTTCGACTGCTTCTCCTGCGCCATCCACCGGATGGCACCGATCTGTGAGCACTGCCGGGTCCAGGTCATCGGCCAGGGTGTCGAGGTCGACGGGCACTGGTTCTGCGGCGGTCACTGCGCCCGCGCGGAGGGGAAGGCGGGCATCATCGACAAAGTGTGAGCACCGGACAGCCGACCCCCTCCGCGACGCACCCCATGACGCGGTTGTACCGTCATGGGGTGTACCGCTTCCTGTTGACCCGGCAGTGGCTGATCCTCGCCCTCCTCGCCCTCGTCATGATCCCCACGATGATCGAGCTGGGCTTCTGGCAGCTGCACCGGCATGAGCACAAGGTCGCGCAGAACTCGCTGATCTCGCACAACCTCAAGGCGAAGCCGGTTCCGGTCGCCGCGCTCACCTCGCCCGGCCACGTCGTTCCGCGTTCCGACTACTGGCGTGCGGTGAAGGCCACCGGGACGTACGACGAGAAGCACGAGGTCGTGGTGCGGCGCAGGACGTCCACCGACGGCAGCATCGGCTTCCACGTGCTCGTCCCGTTCGACCTCAAGGGCGGCGGCACGGTCATGATCAACCGGGGCTGGATCGCCACCGCCGACGACCAGCGCGCCTTCCCCGACGTACCGGCCGCGCCGAAGGGCGAGGTGACGGTCACCGGCCGGCTCAAGGCCGACGAGACGACGGGCAGCAGCGGCATCAAGGACCTCTCGGACCTGCCGGACCGCCAGGTGATGCTGATCAACAGCGCCCAGCAGGCCAAGCTGCTCTCCCGGCCGGTGCTCGGCGGCTACCTGGAACAGACCGGGCCGGTGCCGTCCGGCGGCAGGCCCGAGCTGATCGAGGCCCCGGACGACAGCTCCATCGGCCCGCACATGGCGTACGCCGTGCAGTGGTGGCTGTTCGCCGCCGGGGTGCCGGTCGGCTACGTGGTGCTGGCCCGCCGGGAGAAGCGCGACCGGGTGGCGGCCGCGGCCGAGGCCGCCGAGGCGCGGGACACCGCCGCGGAGCCCGGGAAGCCGGAGCCGGCGAAGGCCTGACGGCGTGTCGGGCCCGCGCGGGTCCGAGCCCGCGGCGTCCCCCGGCGGGGTGACTCCCGCCTCGCGACGGAGAACGGCTGCTTAGCCGGGGCGATGTTCGGGAACACGCCAGAACGTGACACCACTCATCGAGGACTACGCCCTCATCGGCGATCTCCAGACAGCCGCCCTGGTCGGGAAAAACGGTTCTGTCGACTGGCTCTGCCTGCCCCGCTTCGATTCGGGCGCCTGCTTCGCCGCCCTGCTCGGTGACGAGGACAACGGCCACTGGCGCATCGCACCGCAGGGCGCGGACACCTGTACCCGGCGCGCCTACGCAGGTGAGTCCCTCGTCCTGGAGACCTTCTGGGAGACCCGCACCGGCACGGTCAAGGTCATCGACTTCATGCCGCAGCGCGACCAGGAACCCGACGTGATGCGGATCATCGAGGGCGTCAGCGGCACCGTCGACATGACCTCCGTGCTCCGGCTGCGCTTCGACTTCGGCTCCGTCGTGCCGTGGGTGCGCCGCTCGGAGGGCCACCGGGTGGCGGTCGCGGGGCCGGATTCCGCCTGGCTGCGCAGCGAGCCGCCGGTCAAGACCTGGGGCCAGCAGTTCTCCACCTGCTCCTCTTTCACCGTCTCCGCCGGCGAACAGGTGGCCTTCGTCCTGACCTGGCACCCCTCGCACTCGCCCCGGCCCGATCTGATCGACCCGTTCGAGGCGCTGGACAACACCCTGGCCGACTGGGCCACGTGGTCCGCGCGCTGCAAGTACCAGGGGCCCTACCGGGAGGCGGTGATCCGCTCGCTGATCACCCTGAAGGCGCTCACCTTCGGACCGACCGGCGGCATCGTGGCGGCCCCCACCACCTCGCTGCCCGAGGAGATCGGCGGCGTACGGAACTGGGACTACCGCTTCTGCTGGCTGCGGGACTCCACGCTCACCCTCGGCGCCCTGATCTCGGCCGGCTATCTGGAGGAGGCCGGCGCCTGGCGGGACTGGCTGCTGCGCGCCGTCGCCGGGGACCCGGCCGACCTGCAGATCATGTACGGGCTCGCGGGTGAGCGCAGACTGCCCGAGTCGGAACTGCCGTGGCTGAGCGGCTACGAGAACTCCGCCCCGGTCCGGATCGGCAACGCCGCGGTCCGCCAGCGTCAGCTCGATGTGTACGGGGAGGTCATCGACTCGCTCCGGCTGGCCCGCGACGCGGGTCTGGGCGACAAACCGCACGCCTGGAACCTCCAGCTCAGCCTGCTCGGCTTCCTGGAGTCCACCTGGCGCGAGCCGGACGAGGGACTGTGGGAGATCCGCGGCCAGCGCCGCCACTTCGTGCACTCCAAGGTGATGGCCTGGGTGGCGGCCGACCGGGCCGTGCGCAGCCTGGAGGAGGACCCGTCACTGACCGGCGACGCCGACCGCTGGCGGGCGATGCGGGACGCCGTGCACCGGGAGGTCTGCGAGAAGGGGTACGACCCGGTGCGCAACACCTTCACCCAGTCGTACGGATCACGGGAGCTGGACGCCGCGACCCTGCTGATCGCCAGGACCGGCTTCCTGCCGCCCGACGACCCGCGGCTCGTCGGGACGGTGGACGCGGTCCGCGCCGAACTCGGCAGTGACGGGCTGGTGCGCCGCTACAGCACCGACGGCCCCTCGATCGACGGCCTGCCGGGCGGCGAGGGCGCCTTCCTGGCCTGCTCGTTCTGGCTGGCGGACGCGCTGCGGATGACGGGGCGCACCGAGGAGGCCACCGAGCTGTTCGAGCGGCTGCTGGCCCTCCGTAACGACGTGGGGCTGCTGGCCGAGGAGTACGACACCGCCGGGCAGCGTCAGCTGGGCAACTTCCCGCAGGCCTTCAGCCACGTCGGGCTGGTCGGAACGGCGGTGGCCCTGGCGGAGGCGCGGGCCCCCGGGGACACCGCACCGGACGAGGCGGCAGGATAGGGCCATGGATCTTGGACTGAAGGACCGTGTGTACATCGTCACCGGGGCGACCCGGGGACTGGGCAACGCCACGGCGCAGGCGCTGGTGGACGACGGCGCGAAGGTGATCATCACCGGCCGGGACGGGAAGAGCGTCCGGGACGCCGCAGAGGAGCTGGGCCCGGACGCCGTCGGCCTCGCCGCCGACAACGCGGACCCGGCCGTGGCGCAGCGGCTGGTGGACACCGCGCTGGAGGAGTGCGGCCGGCTCGACGGCATCCTCATCAGCGTCGGCGGACCGGCGCCCGGTTCCGCCGCGGACAACACCGACGAGCAGTGGCAGTCGGCCTTCGAGTCGGTCTTCCTGGGCGCGGTACGGCTCGCCCGGGCGGCCGCCGCGGCGCTCGGCGACGGCGGGGTCATCGGCTTCGTGCTCTCCGGCTCCGTCCACGAGCCGATCGACGGACTGACCATCTCCAACGGCCTGCGCCCCGGCCTGGCCGGGTTCGCCAAGTCGCTGGCCAATGAGCTGGGCCCGCGCGGCATCCGGGTGGTGGGCGTGCTGCCGGCCCGGATCGACACGGACCGGGTCCGGGAACTGGACGCGCTCTCGGGCGACGCGGAGGCCGCGCGCACGGCCAACGAGGCGCGCATCCCGCTGCGCCGCTACGGCACCCCGCAGGAGTTCGGCCGTACGGCGGCCTTCCTGCTCTCGCCCGCCGCCTCGTACCTGACCGGCATCATGGTCCCGGTCGACGGCGGCTCCCGGCACGGCTTCTGACCCGTCCGGCCCTACGGCGGTACGGACACGGCGGGCGGGCCGGATGATGGTTCTCCGGCCCGCCCGCCGTGTCCCGTAAGACTGCCCGTACTGCCCCCGTACCGTCCGTCAGGTCACCCGCTCCGCGCGGTGCTTGACGGCCCTGAGGCGTACTTCGGCGGGGAGCCGGTCCAGCCCCGCGGAATCCCTGGCATGGGCCAGCGCCTCGTCGGTCAGCCGGCCCAGCGCCTCGTCCGGCGCCGCGTGCGGCTCCATGAGCAGCCGGATCCTGGCCCGCGGTGCACTGCGCTTCCCGGTCAGCAGGACCTGGGCGCGGGCCACCCCGTCCAGGCCGTCCGCCTCCGCGGCGAGGGCGCCCTCCAGGGCCCGGCCGCGCAGCAGGGCGCCCTCGCCGTCCCCGCTGTCCACCAGCACTTCGGAGAGCCGGGCCCGGCGCAGCTGGGCCAGCAGCCACCACAGGGCGAGCACGAGAAGGACGGCGAGGACCGCGATCACCGTCGGCCACCACCAGCCGTCCGAGCGCCAGCGGGTGCGGTCGGCCTCGCTGAGCAGTACGTCGTTCTTGCCGGACCACGGCCACCAGGACGGGACGGAGAGGCCGGTGGCGGCGGCCAGAACCCCGCCGCCGACACAGACCAGCACCAGCCCGGCGAGGCCCAGCAGTACCCGGTTGACGGTCCTGCGCACGCCGCTCACCCCTTCTTCGCCGGACGGCGGACATGGACGGACAGACCGGGCGGCCTGGACAGGCCGAGTTCCGTGATGCCGGTGGAGAGCGCGGCGTCCAGGTCGGCCCGTACGTCGTCGAGTTCACGGAAGTGCGAGACGGCCCGCACCTTCGCCTTGCTCCGCCTCATCCGGACCCGGACGGACTGCACGCCGGAGACCTCGGCGGCCCGGTCGCGCAGGACCGTCGCGGCCGCGGTCCGGTCGAGGGCGGCCCGGACGTCCGGGCGGTCGCGGCGCATCGGCAGCAGGTCGCGGAGTCCGGGCGTGAGCGCGAGGAGGATCAGCCACAGGCCGATCGCCGCCGCGACCGCCGCGCCGGTCAGTACCCAGACGTCGTTGACGGGCCGCCGCGCCAGCTCGTCGGCCAGGGTGCGGCGCCACTGCATCGCCGGATGGCCGGCCCTGACCGCGGCCACGTCGTACAGCAGAAGTCCGGCCCCGCCGAGGACGACCAGCGCGAGGATGCCGGCCGGCACCCGGCGGGCGGACCAGAAGCGGCCGCCGCCACCCCCGCCCCCGTCCTTGGCGGGCGCCGGCTCGTAGGACGCGCCCGAGGCGGACTGGTCCAGTTCGAGCACGTCCCCGCGCTCCACCGGCTGGACGGTGGGCAGACGCTGCGTGCTGTGTTCCGGGTTCTGGGGCTCGGTCATCGGATCCTCCCCTGCACCGCGAGGCTCGCTCCTGAGGGGTGCAGGCGCTCGACCTGTACGGCCACTTCGGGCACCTCCATCCCCGCCAACGCCTTTACCCGCATCGCGACCCGCTGACGCACCGCGCCGCACTGACGGCCGATGTCGCCGGGGTATCCGAGTTCGAGGCTCACCCGTACCCGGGCGGTGTCACGGTGCACCGTGACCGTGGCGCGCGGCGACGCGCCTTCCTCGGCCGGCTCTTCGACGGCCTCCTTCGCCGCCTGGGCGGCGATCTTCGCCACCACCCGGTCGGCGATCCGGGTCTCCCCCCGCTCTGCGGCGGCGACCCGGCCGCCCGCCCCCGACACGGCCGTCACCGCCGTCGGTCGCCGCGATCGCGACTCCGGAAGAAGTCGCCGGGCTCCAGATCACCGTCGAGGAAGCGGCCGGCGATGAAGCCGACCGCCCCCAACGCGGCCACCAGCAGGAAGGCCCCGAACCCGCCGAAATATCCGGCGAATCCGAGGGCCATGCCCGCCACCATGCCGACCACAGCCATGCTCATCGTGCGCTCCTCAACTACCTAGGACCGGAGGACTACTGGAGACGTGGCTCGGGCTGATCGTCGTCGTCGTCCTCGTCGGGCAGCTTCACATCGCTCACCGCGATGTTGACCTCGACGACTTCGAGACCCGTCATCCGCTCGACGGCCGCGATGACGTTCTCCCGTACGTCACGGGCGACATCCGCGATCGACACGCCGTAGTCGACGACGATCTCCAGATCGAGGGCCGTCTGCGACTCACCGACCTCGGCCTTCACGCCCCGGGTGACGGACTTGCCGCCGCCGGGCACCCGGTCGCGCACCGCGCCGAAGGTGCGGGAGAGGCCGCTGCCCATCGCGTGCACGCCGACCACGTCGCGTGCCGCCATTCCGGCGATCTTCTCGACCACCCCGTCCGCGATCGTCGTACGGCCGCGGGTGCCGGGGTCTCCCCCGCCACGCTTGGTCAGTGACGAACTCGCGTCCTTGTCGGGGTTCTCTGGCCGGTTCCGCTGTGGAGTCTCGGTCATCGCCGTTCTTCCCTTCGGGGCAGGAATGGACTTCATTGCCCACATTAAGTGTGCTTGCCCCGTCTCGCGCCGTGGATGCGGCAGGCTGAGGGAATGACGACGGCTGACAGCCCGAAGAGGGCCGACGGATGGACCGATGCGGTTCGGCAACGACTCGGCCTGGGCAGGCTGCTGCCGCTGGGCGGCCCGGCGGACGGGGCCTGGATCTCGGAACGGGCCGCGGTCGCGGTGCTCCGCCGGGCGGTACGCGGCCGGGGACCGGGGCCGGTGCTCGGTGAGCTGAGGATCGCGGTGGCCGATCCGGACACGGCCCCCGGCGCCCAGGTGCCGGCTCCCCCCAGCGCGCTGCCGCCGGGCCCGCTGCGGATCGAGGCGACCATGGCGGCGACGGCCGACCAGCCGTTGCCGGCCGCCGCGGCGGCGCTGCGCTCATCGCTGCTGGCGGCGGCCTCGCTCCGGCTCGGTCTGGAGGTCTGCGAGGTGGATCTCCAGGTGACGGAACTGCTGGACACCGAGCCGGAGCGGACGGAACCGGAGCCGGACGGGGTACGCGCGGCGGAACCCGAGAACACGGCCGGCCGGGCGGCCGCCGGGGTGGCCGGTGTCTCGGCGCTGACCCGGGTGCTGGGCCCGGCGGTGCAGACGGGCGCGGATCACGTGCGGGTGGAACTGGCCACGGACGACGGCCACCGCGCGCTCGACGTGGCACGCGCGGTGCGCGCGGCGGTGACGGAAGCGGTGGACGGGCATCCGCAGGTCGCGGTGCTGGTCACGGCGGTGACGGCGCCCACGGCCGGGCCGGAGGCTGGGCCGGAGGCTGGGCCGGCGGGCTGAGCCGGGCGCGCCGGGGCCGGGCCGGCGCGCCGAAAAAGCCGGAGGCGGGTGCCCCCGGCCGGGTGACGGGTCAGTCGGACGCGCCCGCCAGGTCACGCAGCCGACGGCCCTGCGCGGCCCGTTCAGCGGTGCGCTGCTCCTCGTACGTACGCGAGACGGCGCCGCTCAGCAGGGCCTTGGTCTCGACGAGGGCGTCGCGCGGGGCGGCCAGCAGGGCGTCGGCCAGGTCGCGGGCGGCTCCGTCGAGCTCCGCCGCGGGCACCACGAGGTTGGCCAGTCCGGTGCGCTCGGCCTCCTCGGCGTGCACGAAGCGGCCGGTGGCGCAGATTTCGAGCGCGCGTGCGTACCCCACCAGGTGCACCAGGGGGTGCGTGCCGGTGAGGTCGGGCACCAGACCGAGGCTGGTCTCGCGCATGGCGAACTGCACGTCCTCGGCGACGATCCGCAGATCGCAGGCGAGGGCGAGCTGGAAGCCCGCACCGATGGCGTGCCCCTGGACGGCCGCGATCGACACGAGGTCGTTGCGGCGCCACCAGGTGAACGCAGACTGGTACTCGGCGATGACCGCGTCGAGCTCGGCCTCCGGGCCACGCCCCATGTCGAGGAAGGACGGCTCGCCGTCGAAGCCCTCGGGGGTGAACGCCTGGCGGTCGAGGCCGGCGGAGAAGGACACGCCCTCGCCGCGCAGCACGACGACCCGCACACTGCCGGGCAGGGCCCGTCCGGCCTCCGTCAACGCCCGCCACAGAGCGGGGGACTGAGCGTTGCGCTTGGCCGGATTGGTGAGGGTCACCGTGGCAACCGCGTCGTCGACGGTGAGTCGTACGCCGTCCTTGTCGAGCACAGTGTCGAGCGAGGTCATGAAGCGCCTCCGGATCGGGTGCAGTCAGTGCAGTCAGCACAGAGCTAAGTGACTGAACAGTAACCACCCGGTCGATCATATGACCGACCGGGTGGCCACCACCGAACCGGTGGGCCACGGAGCGGATCGAACGATCCGCTCCGGTTCGCCGACGACTGTCAGGCCGCCGTGGCCTTCTTGCCTCGTGTCGCGCCGCCGCGTCCTCGCAGCGTCACTCCGGACTCACTGAGCATCCGGTGGACGAATCCGTAGGAACGGCCGGTTTCCTCGGCCAGCGCCCGGATGCTCGCACCGGAGTCGTACTTCTTCTTCAGGTCTGCCGCGAGCTTGTCGCGCGCGGCGCCGGTTACCCGGCTGCCCTTCTTCAGAGTCTCGGCCACCCGTGCCTCCTCGTGGGAAGTGCGCTCTGGACTCTCATGATCACCCCTCGGGCGCTTCCTGGCCACCCATTCGGCAAGGTCCGTGCAACCGGATTCACGCCCCGGGAGTGCGCCGGACTGATCGGAATCCCGCATTCCGCAGGGCTGTGGAGGGCCCCTGGGGAGCCCTCTGGGAAAAACGTCCAGGTCAGGGCCGCGCGGGTTCTGCGCCCTGAAATGGGTGCGCCCGGCAGGTATCTGCCGGGCGCCGCGCCGAGGTACGAGACGTACTCACGCAGATGATGGATCACGCGTAGGCCGAATGATCCAGTGCGAGTGGATCAATGGACGGCACCGCCGGGTCAGGCCAGCGAGACCAGGTCCCGGTAGTCCGCGCCCCACAGGTCCTCGACCCCGTCGGGCAGCAGGATGATGCGCTCGGGCTGGAGCGCCTCGACCGCGCCCTCGTCGTGCGTGACGAGGACGACCGCGCCCTTGTACGTGCGCAGCGCGCCGAGGATCTCCTCACGGCTGGCCGGGTCGAGGTTGTTGGTGGGCTCGTCGAGCAGGAGCACGTTGGCGGAGGAGACCACCAGCGTCGCCAGGGCGAGCCGGGTCTTCTCGCCGCCGGAGAGCACGCCCGCCGGCTTGTCGACGTCGTCACCGGAGAAGAGGAACGAGCCGAGCGTCTTGCGGACCGCGACGAGGTCGAGGTCGGGCGCGGCGGAGCGCATGTTCTCCAGGACGGTGCGGTCCGGGTCGAGGGTCTCGTGCTCCTGGGCGTAGTAGCCGAGCTTGAGTCCGTGGCCCTCGATGACCTCGCCGGTGTCGGGCTTCTCCGCGCCGCCGAGGAGCCGCAGCAGCGTGGTCTTGCCCGCGCCGTTGAGGCCGAGGATGACGACCCGGGAGCCCTTGTCGATGGCGAGGCCGACGTCCGTGAAGATCTCCAGCGATCCGTAGGACTTGGAGAGGCCCTCCGCCATCAGCGGGGTCTTGCCGCACGGCGAGGGGTCGGGGAAGCGCAGCTTGGCGACCTTGTCGGAGACCCGCACGGCCTCCAGGCCGGAGAGCAGCCGGTCGGCGCGCTTGGCCATGTTCTGGGCGGCCACGGTCTTGGTGGCCTTGGCGCGCATCTTGTCGGCCTGGGCGTTGAGGGTGGCGGCCTTCTTCTCGGCGTTCTGGCGCTCGCGCTTGCGGCGCTTCTCGTCGGCCTCGCGCTGCTGCTGGTAGAGCTTCCAGCCCATGTTGTAGACGTCGATCTGGGAGCGGTTGGCGTCGAGGTAGAAGACCTTGTTGACGACGGTCTGGACCAGGTCCTCGTCGTGGGAGATCACGACGAAGCCGCCCCGGTAGCTCCTGAGGTAGTCACGCAGCCAGACGATGGAGTCGGCGTCGAGGTGGTTGGTGGGCTCGTCGAGGAGCAGGGTGTCGGCGTCCGAGAAGAGGATCCTGGCCAGCTCGACACGGCGGCGCTGACCGCCGGAGAGGGTGTGGAGCGGCTGGGCGAGCACCCGGTCGGGCAGGCTGAGGGCCGCGGCGATGGTGGCGGCCTCGGCCTCTGCGGCGTATCCGCCCTTGGTGAGGAACTCCGTCTCCAGGCGCTCGTACTTCTTCATCGCCTTCTCGCGGGTGGCGCCCTTGCCGTTCGCCATCCGCTCCTCGTTCTCGCGCATCTTGCGGAGGGTCTCGTCGAGGCCGCGGGCGGAGAGGACGCGGTCGCGGGCGAGGACGTCGAGGTCGCCGGTGCGCGGGTCCTGCGGGAGGTAACCGACCTCGCCGGAGCGGGTGATGGTGCCGGCGGCGGGGGTTCCCTCGCCCGCGAGGCACTTGGTGAGGGTGGTCTTGCCCGCTCCGTTGCGGCCGACGAGGCCGATGCGGTCGCCCTTGGCGATGCGGAAGGAGGCGGATTCGATAAGCATGCGGGCGCCGGCGCGCAGCTCGATGCCGGAAGCGGTGATCACGGGAAAAACTCCAGGGCGGAATGGACGGCGGAGGAACGGCTAGCGATTCACGACTCGAACGCCGCTACTCACGCATACGCACAAGGAGAGTTGCCATGAGGACCAGTCTACTGGCGGTGTCCAATCGCTTTTCCGCATGCTTCCGCTCCCCGCCGTCCGGCCCCACCCGGAAACCGATAAGGGGCAACCCGGTGTGAACTATCCGATACTCGGCGCAGGCGCGGTGCGCGGCCGCGCGGAGCAGAGGGTGGTCCCATGCGGTTCGACGACGACGCCGATCTGGACACGTCCGAGGTCCGGGATGTGCGCGGCAGCCGCGTCCCGGGCGGCAGGGCCACCGTGGGCGGCGGCATCGCGGCGGTCATCGCGCTGATCCTGGGGCTGCTCTTCGGTGTCGGCCCCGAAGAGCTCGGCCTCTCCTCCGGCGGCTCGGGCACGACCGCGACCGCGTCGTCGGCCGCCCAGGTCGAGCGGTCCTGCCGGACCGGCCGGGACGCGAACACCAAGGACGACTGCCGGACGGTCGCGGTGGTCAACAGCGTCCAGGACTACTGGAAAGGGGAGTTCGCCCGGCGCGGAGCCACGTACGGGGACGCCCGCACGGTCCTGTTCACCGACCGGGTCGGCACCGCCTGCGGCTCCGCGACCTCGGCCGTGGGGCCGTTCTACTGCCCCGGGGACCGGCAGGTCTATCTGGACCTGGGGTTCTTCGACGAGCTGCGGACCACGTTCGGGTCGAGCGGCGGACCGTTCGCCCAGGCGTACGTCGTGGCGCACGAGTACGGGCACCACGTGCAGAACCAGCTGGGGACGCTGGGCCGCGCGCAGGACGGGCGGACCGGCGAGAACAGCGACGCGGTGAAGGTGGAGCTCCAGGCGGACTGCTACGCCGGGGTCTGGGCGCACCACGCGACGACGACACCCGACGGGTCGACGGGCCGGCCGCTGGTCACCGAGCTGAACGGGGCGGACATCCGGGACGGGCTCGACGCGGCCGCGGCGGTGGGGGACGACCGGATCCAGGAGAGGTTCCAGGGCCGGGTCACCCCGGAGTCCTGGACGCACGGCTCGGCGGCGCAGCGGCAGCAGTGGTTCACCACGGGTTTCCGCGGCGGTGACATGGTCGGCTGCGACACTCTCCGCTGACCCGCGGAAACCGCTTCCGCTCCGGCGTCCGGCAGGGCGTTGTCAGTGCCCGGTGGGAGACTGAGACGCAGATCACATACGAGTCGGGCGCGGGGTCCTGGCGACGCGAGAAGGGGTGAGCGCGATGGCGGGCTCGACGACAGGTGCGGCGTCGGTCTTTCCGGCGATTCTCTACGCCGACGCGAAGGCCGCGATCAAGCTGCTGACAGAGGCCTTCGGCTTCACCGCGGAAGCGGTCTACGAGGGCGACGACGGCACCGTGACGCACGCGGAGCTGTCCTGCGGGAACGGCAGGGTGATGCTGGGCTCCAAGGGCCGCGAGGGGATCTTCGCGAAGGCCATGCGGGGATCCGGGCCGGCCGGCGTCTACGTGGTGGTGGACGACACCGACGCGCACCACGCGCGGGCGGTGGAGCACGGGGTGGAGATCCTGATGCCGCCCACCGACCAGGACTACGGCTCGCGCGACTACATGGCGCGGGACGCGGAGGGCAACGTGTGGAGCTTCGGGACGTACGCCCCGGGGGCGACGGACTGACGGCTCCCGGACGGGCGGACCGACGACGGGCCGGCGACCGGCTGACGGCGGTCCGGCCGGCGGAGGTCTCCCCCGGGCCGGCCGGACCGGCCGCTCAGGCTCCGCCGGTGTGCACCTGGAACGCCGCTTTGCGGACCGCTTTGGCGAGTGCCGGGTCGGGGTGCGCGGCGGCCAGCGCCACCAGGACCTGGACGGTGCGCGGATGGCCCACCGCCCTCACCTCGTCGAGGAGGGCCGGGACGCTGCCCTGCACGGCCGAGTCGAGGTGGCGGACCAGCAGCGCCGTCTCGCCGTGGTCGGCCACCGCCGCCGCGGTGTCGACCCAGAGCCAGGTGGCCTCCTCCCGGCTGAGGGCCTCCTGGGCGTCCTCGGGGTCGGCCCCGTCGTACTCCGCGAGCCAGAGCAGCGCGTAGGGCCGCAGCGACGGATCGGTCACGACGGAGCGCACCTCGGGCTCCGCGGGTGCGCCGACCACCCGGAGCGCCTCGAAGGCGAGCCCGCGCAGCAGCGCGTCCTCGCCCCGCGCCACCCCGAGCAGTTCGGCGACGGCGCTGCCCACGGGGCGGGCGGCCAGCCAGGCGCGGTACTCGGCACGGGCCGGTCCGGGGGTGAGCCGGGCGCAGCCGAGCAGCATGTCGGCGGCGGACTGCTCGATGTTGCCGGCCGGGCTCTGGGCGGCGACGCAGATCTGCTCCAGCTTGACCCAGACCGCCCAGTTGCCGAGCGGGGTGAGGGTGGCGTGCCCGGAGCCGAGGGTGAGCGCGCCGACGGCGGCGAGCCCCTCCAGGGCCCAGTCCAGCAGGAGGGCGACCAGCGCCTCCGGGTGGGCGGTGGGGGCCGCCTCCTCGGGGACGGGCAGCGACTGCGGCCCGTACGGCACCTCGCAGCGCTCCTCGTGGAGTTCCGCGACGCGCTGGCCCAGCAGGTCGAGCAGGGCGGGCACGGTGACCGGGCCCGCCGAGAGCTGGAGGAGGGAGAGCACCTGGGGCACGGCCTCGACGGCCTCCGCGACCGCGGTGGACTCGATGTCCTCGGGCGCGGGGTGGACGAGGGACCAGGCGTCGAAGAGCGCCACCCAGCCGCGGAGCACGGCCGAGTCGTCGCGGTCCCAGGCGCGCAGCCGCCAGCCGGGCCGTGCGGTGTCGCCGTGCAGTTCGACGAGGCCGGCCAGCCGGGCCCGGTCCCAGCCGGAACGCACCTGGCCCGGGGACAACTCAAGCTCAGAAGAGGCGCGTTCGAGTGCGGTGGCGGCCAGCGGCGGGGTGCCTGGGCGGGAACCGCCGGCGGCCCAGCGGGCGATCCGCACGGCGTCGGCGAGAGCGGCCCTGGCCTGCCGGGCCAGTTCCGCCCGGGGCGGGGTGCCCTCGGGCGGGCGGGGTGCCGGCCTGGTGCGCCGGGTGATCACGGCCTTGTGAGCGGTGGCGAGGGGTCGCGGGCGGACAAGTCGCAGCCTGGAGTCGCGCGGGGTACGGGACGTCACGGGAGCAGTCTTGCCTCTGACAGCCCGAAAGCCCAAACGGAACCCGGATCACCGGTGTCCCGGGGCGTCCGCACCGTCCTGGACCAACCGGCAGAAGCGGCACATCAGCTCACATCAGGGGCGTGAGGAAGCGGCGCAGCGTCTCCTCGTAGTACACCGGGTCGGCGTTCCACATCGCCGCATGCGGAGCCTGCGCCACGGGGTGCAGGGCGACCAGGTCGGGGCGGCGGGCGGCGAGCGCGCGGGACGGCCGCCAGGGCGCCAGGGTGTCGCCGGGCCCGTGGAAGATCAGGGTGGGGACGTGCAGGGCCCGGGGCAGCGAGGTGTCCAGGAGCGGCGCGCCGCGCAGTCCGGTCTGTCCCTGGGCGGCCCGCACCGCGAGGGGCAGCAGGGCGGACGGCACTCCGCGGGCGGCGGCCAGGGCGCGCAGAGTGGTGGCCCAGTCCAGCACCGGGGAGTCGAGGACGAGTCCGCAGATCCGGTCCCGGAGCGCGGAGTTGGCGGACGCGTGGAGCGCCATGGAGGCGCCGGTCGACCAGCCGTGCAGCACGACCTTCTCGGCGCCGTAGCGCACGGCGAAGCGGATGGCCGCGTCCAGGTCGCGCCATTCGGACTCACCGAGGTGGCTGAGGCCGTCCGGGGAGCGCGGTGCTCCGGGGTCGCCCCGGTAGGCGATGTCGAGCACCGGCAGCTGCTGTCCGTTCAGGAACCCGAGCAGATTCAGGGGGTGTTCCCTGCTGGTGCCGATGCCGTGCGCGGTGATGACCCAGGTGTCCCGGTGGCCGGGCACGAACCAGCCGGGCAGGGCGCCGAGCTCGCCGGTGATCTCGACCTCGCGGTGTGCGAGGCCGAGGGCCGTGCTGGGGTCGCCGCAGTGCAGCTCGGGCGTGATGCGGACCTTGGCACCGGGGCGCAGGGTGCCGCGGTTGACGCGCTCCAGCCGGCGCACGACGGTGTCGGCGGCCTGGTGGGCCTGGTCGATCACCGGGCCGACGACGGCGTGGACGTCGTCACCGACCAGCCCGTAGGTGCCGGGCCGCAGCGCGGCGAAGGAACGGGTCAGGGTGACCTGCCCGGCCGCCGTCGCGTGCACGGTGACTCTGCGGTCGGCGGGGAACGGACGTCCGGACGGCGCCTTGAGGGCGACGTCGCTCGCGTACCGGCCGGCCGCGACCGCTGCCGCACCGGCGCCGAGGATGGAGGTGACGACTGCTGCCGTCGCTGTTGCCGGGCGCACGGCTTCAGTCTCCTGGGCGGCCGCGCACTCGGCCAGCGGGCGGGGGCCGTCCGGTGGCGGCCGCCCGCCCCGGCGGTCTCAGCCCGGCTGTCCGTACCCCTTCAGCGCCTCCCCGACGTCGCTCAGCTGGCCCGGGGTGAGCAGGGCCGGGGAGCGGCCGGGGACGGCGCTCGCGGCGAGCCAGAGGCGGCACAGCCATTCGAGCTGGGCGGTGCGGTCGTACGCCTCGTCGAGGGTGGCTCCGTAGGTGACGGTTCCGTGGTTGCCGAGCAGGCAGCCGGTGCGGTCCCGCAGAGCGGTCAGCATGTTCGCGGCCAGCTCGTCGGTGCCGTACCGGGCGTAGGCGGCGACCCGGACGGGGCCGCCCAGCAGCGCGGCCGCGTAGTGGATCGGCGGGACCTCGGCGACGAGCGTGGAGACGGCCGTGGCGTGCACCGCGTGGGTGTGCACGACGGCGGCCGCCGCGGTGTTCCGGTAGACCGCGAGATGGAGCGGAAGTTCGCTGGTCGGGGCCAGCGCACCGAGGACCTGGTTGCCCTCCAGATCGACGCCGACCAGGTCCTCGGGGCGGAGCCGGTCGTACGGCACACCGCTCGGGGTGACCAGTACGGTGCCGCCCACCCGCGCCGAGACGTTGCCCGAGGTGCCGACGACCAGGCCGTCGGCCGCCGTCCTGCGGGCGGTGGCGACGACCGTGCCCCAGGCCCGTTCGATGTCCCCGTCGCGATCGGCGGCACCGGCGTGTCCGATACCTCCGGTGTGTTCGACCGGGTCCTGCCACTGGTCGCTCATACGAAGATCCTTTCCACTGATGAGCGGTCCATGATTCCGCCTCTCGCCGGAGACCGGCCGGCCCCGGATTCGGGGCCCACACCGCCCCCTGCCCGTCCCGGCCTGTCGGAACACGGCCAAACAGGGCGACGCCACTCCGATCGGGGTCACCGCAACGCCCTGTTCAGTTCATCTTCCGTTCACCCAGGTTGCCTACGTTCCTCCTGCCACTGACGTCGAACGATTGCCTGGGTAAATGGAACACATCACGCTGCTGCTCGCGATTGTGATCGTGACAGCTCTAGTGTTCGATTTCACGAACGGTTTCCACGACACCGCCAACGCGATGGCGACCACCATCTCGACCGGCGCACTCAAACCCAAGACAGCGGTGGCTATGTCCGCCGTTCTCAACCTCGTCGGCGCGTTCCTGTCGGTGGAGGTCGCCAAGACGATCTCCGGCGGGATCATCAATGAGAACGGCCTCAGAACCGAGGTCATCTTCGCGGCGCTCGTCGGCGCCATCCTGTGGAATCTGCTGACCTGGCTGGTCGGGCTGCCGTCCAGCTCCTCGCACGCCCTCTTCGGCGGCCTGATCGGCGCCGCGGTGATGTCCGCGGGCTGGTCGTCGGTCGACGGCGGCACCGTCGTCACCAAGGTGCTGCTCCCCGCGGTCGCCGCCCCGATCGTCGCCGGACTGGCCGCGCTGCTGGCCACCAAGCTGACCTACCGGATCGGCGGCAAGGTCCAGGGCGGCGCCCAGGAGAAGGCGACCGCCAAGGGCTACCGCGCCGGACAGATCGCCTCCGCCGGGCTGGTCTCCCTCGCCCACGGCACCAACGACGCACAGAAGACCATGGGCATCATCACCCTGGCCCTGGTCACCGGCGGAGTCCTCTCCCCCGGTGCGAACCCGCCGGTCTGGGTCATCGTCAGCGCCGGAATGGCCATCGCGCTCGGCACCTACCTCGGCGGCTGGCGCATCATCCGCACCATGGGCAGCGGCCTCACCGAGCTCAGGCCGCCGCAGGGCTTCGCCGCCCAGACCAGTGCGGCCACGGTCATCCTGGCCTCCTCGCACCTCGGCTTCTCCCTCTCCACCACCCAGTCCTGCTCCGGCGCCGTGATGGGCGCCGGCCTCGGCCGCCGGGGCGGTGTGGTCCGCTGGTCCACCGCCACCCGGATGTTCGTGGCCTGGGGACTGACGCTGCCGGCCGCCGGTCTGGTCGGCGCGGGGGCCGAGTTCCTCACCCAGCAGGGCACCTGGGGTGTCGTGCTCGTCGCCGTACTGCTGATCGCGGGCTCCGGAGCGATCTGGGTCCTGTCCCGCCGCAAGCCGGTCGGTCAGGACGACGTCGCACCCGGCCTCCGGGACGGCACTCCGGTCACCGGGGACGCCGAACCCGCGGGCGTCGTCACCACCGCCATCGCGGCCGTCAGTCCGCCGCCCACCGCGGCCGCCGCTGCCCACGAGCTCACCGCCACCATCCCGGCCCCGGCCGTAGCCGACCCGGCACGACCCGCCACGGTGTAAGGAAGATCCTCCATGAACATCGACTGGGCAGCCCTCGGCACCGTCTTCGGCGTCTCTCTCGTCGCCACCGTCGCCCTGGTGGGCCTCTTCACCCTGGGCATCGCCGGCCTCGCCCGGCAGCCGGAACCGGCCGAGCGGGGCGGGCAGGCCGGCGGGTCCATGATCCTCGCCCGCGCGGGCGCGTACGTCTGCTTCGGACTGTGCGCGGCGGCGGTGGCCTACGGCATCTACCTGATCGTCGCCTGATCCACCGCCCCTGATCCGTCCGCCGCGTCGGGCCGGCCGCACCTCGGGTGCGGCCGGCCCGATGTGCGTCTCAGCACACTGCACCTTCGCAGGTCAACGGTAGGTTGACTGGCGTTCGCGGAGCGTGGTGGACTGCCGGAGCCATTACGGCGACAGCAGAGGAAGCCGGTGCGAATCCGGCGCGGTCCCGCCACTGTCACCGGGGAGCAGTCCCCCACCACCGGAAGTCACGGTCCACGCCGAGTGGGCTGGAAGACCGGGGGAACTGCGGATCCGGGAGCCAGGAGACTCTCGTCGCCGGTCACGTCGAACCAGGGCGCGGACCCTGAGTGAGGACATATCGCCATGCCCGGCCGCAGTGCGCCCGTCTCCGTGTCTCCCCTTCGACCAGCTGCTCGCACCAGGGCCCTCCGAGGCGCGACGGCCGGCTGAACCGTGCGTGCCGACCGCATCTTCGCGTACGGCGCCACGGCCGGACTGATCGGTGATCTGCTGCTCGGTGATCCCTGCCGGGGACATCCGGTCGCCGCCTTCGGGCGCGCCGCGGCAGGCGTCGAACGCCGTCTGTGGCGCGACCACCGCGGGTGGGGCGCCCTGCACACCCTGGTCTGCGCCGGAGGCGCCGCCGGGGGTGCCGCACTGGCCTCCCGCGCCCTGCGCCGCCGTCCCGCCGCCTCCGTCGCCCTGACCGCCGCCGCCACCTGGTCCGTCGTCGGCGGTACGTCGCTGGGGCGCGAGGCCCGGTCCATCGGCGGCGCGCTGGCCGCCGGGGACCTCGGGCTGGCGCGGGAGCGGCTGCCCCGTCTGTGCGGCCGCGACCCGCAGTCCCTGGACGGACCTCGGATCGCCCGCGCGGTGGTGGAGTCCGTCGCGGAGAACACCTCCGACGCCGTGGTCGGCGCCCTGGTGTGGGGTGCGCTGGGCGGGGTCCCCGGCCTCGTCGGCTTCCGGGCCGCCAACACCCTGGACGCGATGGTCGGCCACCGGTCGCCCCGCCACCTGCGCTACGGCTGGGCCTCGGCCCGCCTCGACGACCTCGTGGGCTGGCCTGGCGCCCGGCTCACGGCCCTGCTCGCCGTCGCCGCCGGCGGACGGCCCCGGAGTGCGCTGCGGGCCTGGCGGGCGGATGCCGCCAAGCACCCGAGCCCCAACGCGGGCCCGGTGGAGGCCTCGTTCGCGGGGGCGCTCGGCGTACGGCTCGGCGGCACCCTCGCCTACGGCGGCCGGGTCGAGCACCGCCCCGTGCTCAACGGCGAGGCGGGCCGGGCGGTGGAGACCGAGGACATCGAACGCGCCGTACGGCTGTCGCGCCGGATCGGGGTGCTGGCCCTCGGCGTGAGCGTGGCGGCCCGGCTGGGCGTGGGCGCCGCCGCACGACGGATCACCTCGACGCGCGGACCGGGGGCACCTGCCCCGGCGCGCACCTCAGGACGGAGACCGACATGAGCGGCGGACTGCTGGTCGCCGGGACCACCTCGGACGCGGGCAAGAGCGTCGTGACGGCGGGCATCTGCCGCTGGCTGGTGCGCCGGGGGGTGAAGGTCGCGCCGTTCAAGGCGCAGAACATGTCCCTCAACTCCTTCGTCACCCGTGAGGGCGCCGAGATCGGCCGGGCCCAGGCCATGCAGGCCCAGGCCGCCCGGGTGGAGCCGACCGCGCTGATGAACCCGGTGCTGCTCAAGCCCGGCGGCGACCGCTCCAGCCAGGTCGTCCTGATGGGGCGCGCGGTCGGCGAGATGAGCGCCCGCGGCTACCACGGCGGCCGGCAGGAGCAGTTGCTGTCCACCGTCGTGGACTGCCTGGAGCAGCTCAGGTCCACGTATGACGCGGTGATCTGCGAGGGGGCGGGCAGTCCGGCCGAGATCAACCTCCGGCGCACGGACATCGTGAACATGGGCATCGCACGGGCGGCGCGCTTCCCGGTGGTGGTCGTCGGCGACATCGACCGCGGCGGGGTCTTCGCTTCGTTCTTCGGTACGACGGCGCTGCTGGCCGCGGCGGACCAGGAGCTGGTGGCCGGCTACCTGGTCAACAAGTTCCGCGGTGACGTGTCGCTGCTGGAGCCGGGGCTGGACATGCTGCTCGGTCTCACCGGGCGGCCCACGTACGGGGTGCTGCCGTTCGCGCACGGCCTCGGCATCGACGAGGAGGACGGGCTGCGGGTCTCGTTGCGCGGCACCGTACGCGAGTCGGTCGTCGCGCCGCCGCACGGCGAGGACATCCTGCGGGTCGCCGTGTGCGCCGTGCCGCTGATGTCGAACTTCACCGACGTCGACGCGCTGGCCGCGGAACCGGGCGTCGTCGTGCGGTTCGTGGACCGCCCGGAGGAGCTGTCCGACGCCGACCTCGTCATCGTGCCCGGCACCCGGGGCACCGTGAAGGCGCTGGCCTGGCTGCGCGAGCGCGGGCTCGCCGACGCGCTTCGGCGGCGCGCCGCGGAGGGCCGCCCGGTCCTCGGCATCTGCGGCGGCTACCAGATCCTCGGCGAGCACATCGAGGACGAGGTGGAGTCGCGCGCCGGGCAGGTCGAGGCGCTCGGGCTGCTGCCCGTCCGCGTCCGGTTCGACCGCGAGAAGACCCTCGCCCGGCCGGCCGGTGAGGCGCTCGGCACCCCCGTGGAGGGGTACGAGATCCACCACGGCGTCGCGGACGTACGCGGCGGCGAGCCGTTCCTGACCGACGGGCGGGGACAGCGGCTCGACGGCTGCCGGTCCGGCGCGGTGTGGGGCACCCACTGGCACGGCTCGCTGGAGAGCGACGCGTTCCGCCGCCGCTTCCTGACCGAGATCGCGCGGGCCGCGGGGCGCCGTTTCGTCCCCGCCCCCGGCACCTGCTTCGCCGCACTGCGCGAGGAACAGCTCGACCTCCTCGGTGACCTCATCGAGGAACACGCGGACACCGACGCGCTGTGGCGGCTCATCGAGTCGGGCGCGCCTGCGGGACTCCCCTTCATCCCGCCCGGAGCGCCAGGAACCCCCGCGGCACGCCGGGCCCCGCGCCCGACCGCCCCACCGGATCGGCTGGGACCACCGGAACCGCTGGAACAGCCCGCACAGCCGCAGTCGCTGGAATCCGCCGCCACCAAGGAGGCCCTGTGAGTACGCCGTACCCCTTCACCGCCATCGTCGGGCAGGACGATCTCCGGCTCGGCCTGCTGCTCAACGCCGTCTCGCCGGCCGTCGGCGGGGTGCTGGTGCGCGGCGAGAAGGGCACCGCCAAGTCCACCGCCGTGCGCGCGCTGGCCGCGCTGATGCCGGAGGTGTCCGTCGTCCCGGGGTGCCGGTTCTCCTGCGACCCCGCCTCGCCCGACCCGGCGTGTCCCGACGGCCCGCACGAGCCGGCGTCCGGCGTGTCGCGGGCGGCACGGACGGTCGAGCTGCCCATCGGCGCGTCCGAAGACCGGCTCGTCGGGGCGCTCGACATCGAACGGGTGCTTTCGGAGGGCGTGCGAGCCTTCGAGCCGGGGCTCCTGGCCGCCGCGAATCGCGGCATTCTGTACGTGGACGAAGTCAACCTGCTGCAGGACCATCTGGTCGACGTCCTGCTCGACGCGGCGGCCATGGGCGCCTCCCATGTCGAACGCGAGGGCGTCTCCGTACGGCACGCGGCGCGGTTCCTGCTCGTCGGGACCATGAATCCCGAAGAGGGCGAGCTGCGCCCCCAACTGCTCGACCGGTTCGGGCTGACCGTCGAGGTCGCCGCCTCCCGGGACACGGACCAGCGGGTGGAGGTTGTGCGGCGGCGGCTCGCCTACGAAGACGACCCGGCCGCCTTCGCCGCCCGATGGGGCAAGGAGGAGGCCGCGCTGCGGGACCGGATCGCGGCCGCGCGGGCACTGCTGCCCGAAGTAGGCCTCGGTGACGGGCCACTGCGGCAGATCGCGGCGACCTGTGCGGCCTTCGAGGTCGACGGGATGCGGGCCGACATCGTCATGGCCAGGACCGCCACGGCGCTGGCCGCGTGGGCGGGGCGCACCGACGTGCTGGCCGAGGACGTGCGGCAGGCCGCGCTGCTCGCGCTCCCCCACAGGCGCCGGCGCAATCCGTTCGACGCGCCGGGGCTCGACGAGGACAAGCTCGACGACACGCTGGAGCAGAACAGCGGCGAGGACGACGACCCGGACCCGGACGGCCCCGGTGGCGGCGGCCCGCCGCCGCAGGGCGACGGGCCCGGCACACCGCCCCGGCCCGAGGGAGGCACCGACGACGCGCCCGAGGGTTCGGCGCCCGAGCAGTCCGTGCCCGAGCAGGGCGGGGAACGGGAACCGGGACAGGGCCGGCCGGCCGGAGGCGGCGAGCAGCAGCCCGTGCGGGCCGGCGAGCCGTTCCGGACGAAGATGCTGAGCGTGCCGGGCCTGGGCGAGGGGGCGGCGGGGCGGCGCTCCCGGGCGCGTACCGAGCACGGTCGGACCACCGGCGCGCGGCGCCCGCAGGGCGCGCTGACCAAGCTGCACCTGGCCGCCACCGTGCAGGCCGCCGCTCCGCACCAGCGGGCGCGGGGCCGGTCCGGGCGGGGTCTGGTGGTGCGGCGGGACGATCTGCGGCAGGCCACGCGGGAGGGGCGCGAGGGGAATCTCGTGCTGTTCGTCGTGGACGCGTCGGGGTCGATGGCGGCCCGGCAGCGGATGACCGCCGTGAAGGGCGCGGTCCTCTCGCTGCTGATGGATGCCTACCAGCGGCGGGACAAGGTCGGGCTGATCACGTTCCGGGGCAAGGAGGCGGCCGTGGTGCTGCCGCCGACCTCCTCGGTGGACGCGGCCGCCGCGCGGCTGGAGACGCTGCCCACCGGGGGCCGTACCCCGGTGGCCGCCGGACTGCTGAAGGCCCATGACGTGCTGCGGGTGGAGCGGCTGCGCGATCCGTCGCGGCGGCCGCTGCTGGTCGTGGTGACCGACGGGCGGGCGACCGGCGGACCGGAGCCGGTGGCGCTGGCCGCGCGGGCGGCCCGGCTGCACGAGGCCGACGGCACCGCGTCCGTGGTCGTGGACTGCGAGTCGGGTCCGGTACGGCTCGGCCTCGCGGCGAGTCTCGCGGCCGAGCTGGGCGGCACCGCCGTCACGCTCGACGAGCTGCGGGCCGACTCGATCGCCGGGCTGGTCAAGAACGTTCAGGGTGACAACAGGAGGGCCGCTTGATGCCGCAGGGACAGCCGGTCAGTGTGCCGGACGACGGACTCACCACCCGGCAGCGCCGCAACCGGCCGCTGCTGATGGTGCACACCGGTATCGGCAAGGGGAAGTCGACGGCGGCCTTCGGGCTGGCGCTGCGCGCCTGGAATCAGGGGTGGCCGGTCGGGGTCTTCCAGTTCGTGAAGTCCGCGAAGTGGAAGGTCGGCGAGGAGAACGCGCTGAAGGTACTGGGCGCGAGCGGCGAGGGCGGGCCCGTCGTCTGGCACAAGATGGGCGAGGGCTGGTCCTGGGTCCAGCGCGACCAGCAGCTGGACAACGAGGCGGCGGCCCGCGAGGGCTGGGAGCAGGTCAAGCGTGATCTCGCCGCGCAGACGCACCGGCTCTACGTGCTCGACGAGTTCGCCTACCCGATGCACTGGGGCTGGGTCGACACCGAGGAGGTGGTCCAGGTGCTGCGCGACCGGCCCGGTTCGCAGCACGTGGTGATCACCGGGCGCAACGCACCCGCCGCGCTGCTGGACGCGGCGGACCTGGTGACCGACATGTCGAAGGTCAAGCACCCGATGGACGCCGGGCAGAAGGGCCAGAGGGGCATCGAGTGGTGACGATCCCGCGCCTGGTCATCGCCGCGCCGTCGTCCGGCAGCGGCAAGACCACCGTCGCGACGGGCCTGATGGCCGCCTTCACCGGACGCGGACTCGCCGTGTCGGGGCACAAGGTGGGGCCCGACTACATCGATCCGGGCTACCACACCCTCGCCACGGGGCGCCCCGGACGCAATCTCGACGCGTACATGTGCGGGCCCGAGCTGATCGCCCCGCTGTTCGCGCACGGGGCACGCGGCTGCGACCTGGCGGTCGTCGAGGGCGTGATGGGGCTGTACGACGGGGCCTCCGGGCTCGGTGAGCTGGCGTCCACCGCGCATGTCGCGAAGCTGCTGCGGGCGCCGGTGGTCCTGGTCGTGGACGCGTCGTCGCAGTCGCGCTCCGTGGCGGCGCTGGTGCACGGTTTCGCCTCGTGGGACCCGCAGGTGCGGATCGGCGGGGTGATCCTGAACAAGGTCGGCTCCGACCGGCACGAGGCGCTGTTGCGCGAGGCGCTGGAGGAGTCCGGAGTGCCGGTGCTGGGGGTGCTGCGGCGGGCCGGGCAGCTGGCGGTGCCGTCGCGGCACCTGGGCCTGGTGCCGGTGGCGGAGCGCCGGGGCGACGCGGTGGACGCTGTCGCGGCGATGGCGGGGCAGGTGCTGGCCGGGTGCGACCTGGAGGGGCTGATGGCGCTGGCGCGGTCCGCGCCGCCGGTGACGGGTGAGGTGTGGGAGGCGGCGGGCGCAGTCGGCGCGCCGACGGGGCCGGACGGGGCACCGGCGGGGGTGCGTATCGCTGTCGCCTCCGGGGCCGCGTTCACCTTCTCCTACGCCGAGCACAGTGAGCTGCTCAGCGCGGCGGGGGCCGAGGTCGTGCCGTTCGATCCGTTGCGGGACGAGTCGTTGCCGGAAGGGACTCGGGGACTGGTCATCGGGGGCGGGTTTCCCGAGGTGTACGGGCCCGAGCTGTCCGCCAACGAGCCGTTGCGCAGGGCCGTCGCGGAGCTGGCGGAGTCGGGGGCCCCGGTGGCCGCCGAGTGTGCGGGGCTGCTCTATCTGGCGCGGTCGCTCGACGGGCTGCCGATGTGCGGGGTGCTGGCTGCCGAGGGGCAGATGTCCCAGCGGCTGACGCTCGGTTACCGGGACGCCGTGGCGCTCTCCGACAGCGTTCTCGCGGCGGCCGGCACCCGGATGCGCGGGCACGAGTTCCACCGCACCGTGCTGGAGCCGGGCGCCGGGGACGAGCCGGCCTGGGGCATGCACCGGCCGGAGCGGCGCGTGGAGGGGTTCGTGCGGCGGGGCGTCCACGCGAGCTACCTGCACACCCACTGGGCCGCCGCGCCCGGCACCGCCCGCCGGTTCGTCGAGAAGTGCGCGGGATGAACCACGGACACGGCGGCGGGCGGCGCGCGGGGAGCCGGTCAGTCCGCGATGCCCACGACCAGCCAGATGAAGCCCACTCCGGCGACCGTCCAGAGCAGCGTGGAGCGGGCCGGATGGTCGTGGTGCGCCTCGGGGAGGATCTCGGCGGCGGCGAGGTAGAGCAGCGCTCCGCCGAAGAAGCCGAGATAGCAGCCGAGGAGTTCCGCCGGAAGGGTGAACAGAAGCGTCGTCGCCGCACCGACGACGGGCGCCGCCGCGTCCGCGTAGAGCATCGTGAGGGCCTTGCGGCGGGCGTTCCCGTAGAGGCTGGTGATCGTGTACGTGTTGAAGCCGTCCGCGAAGTCGTGGGTGATCACGGCGAGGGCGACGGCCGCGCCCATGCCGCCGCCGACCTGGAAGGCCGCGCCGAGCGCCACGCCGTCCATCAGGCTGTGGCCGACCATCGCCGCCGCGGCCGTCAGTCCGACCTGGGGCACCCGTTCCTCGCCCGCCCCGTGCGCGGCCTGGCGCACCGCGAGCAGCCGCTCCACCAGGTGCGCGACCAGGAAGCCGCCGACGAACAGCAGCAGGGCCGCCGGTACGCCGAAGACCAGGCCGCCGGCGGCCTCGATCGCCTCCGGCAGCAGGTCCAGGCCGACCACGCCGAGCATCAGTCCACCGGCGAAGCCGAGTACGAGGTGGCGGCGGTCGGTGACGCGCTGGGCGACCCAGCCACCGGCCAGGGTCATCAGGAACGCGCCGAGCGCGACGAACACCGCCATGGCCTCTTGCTAGCCGATTGACCCCGGTGCGCGCATCCCAGGGCGCCCGCCCCCAGTGCTGTCATCCGTCCGGAAGGAGTGCTCCATGACCGAAAACGCCGACGGTCGCCTGCCCGGTCCCCGGGCCGCCGGTCCCAGGACCGCCTCGCTCACCGTCGGGGTCGGCGCGTCCAGGGGCGCGCCGCGGGACGAGGTGCTCGGGCTGATCCGGGACACCCTGGCAGGCGCCGGGCTCTCGCCGCTGAGCGTCTCGGAGTTGGCGACCGTCGACGCCAGGGCCGGGGAGCCGGGGATCGTGGCCGCCGCCGTGCGGCTCGGGGTGCCGCTGCTGACGTACCCGGCCGAGGTGCTGGCCCGGGTCGAGGTGCCGCATCCGTCCGGCGCGCCGCTCACCGCCGTCGGCACGCCCTCGGTGGCGGAGGCCGCGGCGCTCGCCGGGGGCGGCGAACTCCTCGTACCGAAGCGGAAGTCGCGCCCGCAGGGGCGCGCGGCGATGGTCACCTGCGCGGTCGTGCGCCGGGTCCCGCGCCACCGGCTCGCCGTCGCGGAGGCCGCTCCGGCGCTCGTGGCGCCGTCCGCTCCCGTCGCGCCGTCAGGTCCGGACCGTTGCGTGAAGCCCGTCGCGGGGCGCATAGTCGTTCTGCCGCACTTCCACCCTCACGACGACGGCCATTCCCCCCACTCCCACCCCCACCATGGCGGTCATGCACACTCCCACTGAGAGCCCCGACGCCACCGGCGCGGGAGCCCACGATCTGCGGCATCACGGTGACGCGGAGGTACGGGGACGGGGCCGGGATCTGACCGATCTCGCCGTCAACGTACGGGCCGGTACCCCACCGGCCTGGCTGAAGGAGCGGATAGCCGCGTCGCTGGGCGCGCTCTCCGCCTATCCGGACGGGCGTCCGGCGCTCGCGGCGGTCGCCGCACGGCACGGGCTGCCGCCCGAGCGGGTCCTGCTGACCTCGGGTGCGGCGGAGGCGTTCGTGCTGATCGCCCGCGCGCTGCCGGCCCGGCGGCCGGTCGTGGTCCATCCCCAGTTCACCGAGCCGGAGGCCGCCCTGCGCGCGGCCGGGCACGAGGTGGGACGGGTGCTGCTGCGGGCCGAGGACGGCTTCCGGCTGGATCCTGCCGCCGTTCCGGCGGACGCGGATCTGGTGGTGGTCGGCAATCCGACCAACCCGACGTCCGTGCTGCACCCCTCGGCCGTCCTGGAGCGGCTGGCCCGTCCCGGGCGGACGCTCGTGGTCGACGAGGCGTTCATGGACGCGGTGCCCGGTGAGCGCGAGGCGCTGTGCGGCCGTACGGATGTCCCCGGGCTCGTGGTCCTGCGCAGCCTCACCAAGACCTGGGGGCTCGCCGGGCTGCGGATCGGCTACGTCACGGCGGCACCGGAGACCGTGCGCCTGCTGGCGGAGGCGCAGCCGTTGTGGCCGGTGTCCTCGCCCGCGCTGGCGGCGGCCGAGGCGTGCATGGAGCCGAGGGCGCTGGCCGAGGCGGAGGCCGCCGCGGAACGCATCACGGTGGACCGGTGCCATCTGGTCGCGGGGCTGCGTGAGTTCACCGAGATCCAGGTAGTGGAGCCGGCGGAGGGGTCGTTCGTCCTGATCCGGCTGGACCGGGCCGCGGAGATACGGGAGCGGCTGCGGACGCTGGGCTTCGCGGCCCGGCGCGGCGACACGTTTCCGGGACTCGGCACCGACTGGCTGCGGCTGGCCGTGCGCGACCGTACGACGACCAACCGATTTCTTCAGGTGCTCGACCAGGCGCTCCAGGCGCTGACCGCCGTCAGCCGATGAATCAATGAGCCGGTGAGCCCGTGACAGTCTCGCCCGGCTGGCGTCGCACCGAGGGGCGGAGAGCGGTGTTCCACCCACGGAACACCGCTCTCCGCCCCCTTTTTTACCGCGGTTCTTTCTTTCCTACGGCCCCCCGGCCGCCCCCTCGGGCCCTGACTCGCTCATCCGCGGGTCAGCTCCGCGCACGCCGCCTGGCCACCACCATCGCGCCCGCGCCTGCCGCCAGCAGCAGTGCCGCGCCGCCCGCGATGTACGGCGTGCTGGAGCTGGAGCCGGTCTCCGCGAGGTCGCCGTCGGTGGCCGCGGGGGCGCTGCCGGTACCGGTCTGCGTCTTCACATCACCGCTGGAGCCGCCGGAGGCGGAGTCACCGGAGCTGGAGCCCCCGCCGGTCGAACCGCTGTTGCCGGAGCCGCCGTCGGTCGAACCGTTGTTGCCGGAGCCGCCGTCGGACGAACCTCCCCCGGTCGGACCGCCGTTGCCGGAACCACCGTCGCCGGAACCACCGTCGGACGAACCGCCGTCCGAAGAGCCGCCATTCGAAGAGCCGCCGGTGGAGCCGCCCGGCCTGGGCGCCTTCGGGGTCTCGCAGGTGGCCTCCGCGAGCGTCACCTCGCCCCGCACGTCGGCCACGTTCAGCTTGAGCGGGTTCACCGAGACCTTCAGCTGGAGCGCAGTGGCGGCCGCGGTGCGCGAGGTGGTGTGCGTCTTCGCCAGGTCGAGGGTCACCTCACCGACGCCCGGCACATTGACCCGGGTGGTGCCTCCGGTGGTCAGGGTGACGCGCTGGCCGAGGACCTTCACATGCCCCAGCACGTTCGCCTCCGCCACCGGCCGGTGGCCCACCTCACAGACCGCCTTGGTGGTGATCTGCTCCACCTCGATCAGCGAGAGCAGCGGCAGACCGGGCAGGTTGAGCCGGGCCCTGACGATGTTGGTGTAGCCCTCGGCACGGTGCTTGTCGACGGTCGCGTTCGCCGTGGCGACATCGGCGCGCAGCACCTTGACGGGCTGCCCCCGGTCCACGCCGTCGAGCCGCACGCTGAGCGCGGTCTCCTTCGCGGTGGCCGGCGCGTGCACCTCATTGAGCGTGGTCCTGAGCGGCACATCGATCGACTTGTTCAGGAGCGAGACATCGAGTGCGGTACGGAGCACTACCGCGCCGGCCTTCCCGTCGCCGGTGGTCGTGGCGGTGGTCGCCGTGGTGGCCTGCGCCGGGACGGCGACCAGCAGCGCGACGGGAGCGGCGGCGATCGCCAGGGCGGCGAGGCGGAAGGTGTTGCTGTTCAAGATGGTGGAACCCCCACAAGAGACATTGGAGCCACCGGCGCCGTCCAATGGGGGACATCGCGGGCACCGGTGGCCTCGACTCCGTGAATCTTTACGCACGGAGGGTGAACTGGCGGATACCTGAGGTGAGTTCACCCCAAAGGGGGGTTTCCGTGTCTGTATTCGATTATTCCGGCACGTGCGTTCCCTCGGCATCACTGTTTTCACCCGCTCCACCCGTTTCCCTGAGCGCGAGCGGCTCACGGGAGGCCACGCCGGGCGCACGGGGAGGTGGTTCAACGAGCGGTCCGCGCTCCGGTAACTGCCGGTCAACACGGCGCATCCCGGGGCGATCCCCCGGCACCGGGCCGCCCCCGGAGGCCCGGTGCCGGCCGCCCCGGAGGCCCGCCCCTCAGCCGATCACCCGCCCGTTCAGCACGACCCTGCGGGGCCCGGCCAGCACGCGCACGTCCGCCCTCGGGTCCTCGTCGTACACCACCAGGTCGGCCGGAGCCCCCTCGTCGAGCCCCGGCCTGCCGAGCCACGCGCGGGCGCCCCAGGCCGCCGCCGACAGCGCCTCCAGGGCCGGGATGCCCGCCTTCACCAGTTCCGCGACCTCCCCGGCCACCAGCCCGTGGGCCAGCACGCCGCCCGCGTCGGTGCCGACGAAGACGGGCACACCGGCGTCGTACGCGGCGCCCACCGTCTCGTAACGCCGCTCGTGCAGCCGGCGCATATGGGCCGACCAGCGGGGGTACTTGGCGTCGCCGCCGCGTGCCAGCGAGGGGAAGGTGGCGATGTTGACCAGTGTCGGGACGATCGCGACCCCGCGCTCCGCGAAGAGCGGGATCGTCTCCTCGGTCAGCCCGGTCGCGTGCTCGACGCAGTCGATGCCGGCCTCGACGAGATCGCGCAGCGAGTCCTCCGCGAAGCAGTGCGCGGTGACCCGGGCGCCGAGCCGGTGCGCCTCGGCGATGGCCGCCCCGACCGCCTCGCGCGGCCAGCAGGCGGTCAGGTCGCCCACCTCCCGGTCGATCCAGTCCCCGACGAGCTTCACCCAGCCGTCGCCGCGCCGCGCCTCCTGCGCCACGTACGCCACCAGCTCGTCCGGCTCGATCTCGTACGCGTAGTTCCTGGTGTAGCGGCGGGTCCTGGCGATGTGCCGGCCGGCCCGGATGATCTTCGGCAGGTCCTCGCGGTCGTCGATCCACCGGGTGTCGGCGGGCGAACCCGCGTCGCGCAGGAGCAGCGCACCGGCCTCCCGGTCCTCCACGGCCTGCTTCTCCGTGGTCGCCGTGTCGACGGCCCCGTGGTGGTCGAGCCCGACGTGGCAGTGGGCGTCCACCAGCCCCGGCAGCACCCATCCGGTGAGGACCGTCGCCCCGTCCGCGCCGGGGGGCCGCTCGTACGTGACGCGCCCGTCGACCGCCCAGAGTTCGTCCCTGACCTCCTCGGGTCCGACGAGCACCCGCCCCTTCACGTGCAGCACCCGCTGCGCCTTGTGATCGCTCATGGACAGCACTGTACGAGGGACCGTTCCGCCGGGCCGCGAGGTGCTGGGTACGCTCGGTGGGGGCCCGGTCCGCAGGCCCGCACACCGCCACGAACCCGAAGAGAGCACCAGCCGTGACGCACCCCTTCCTCGACCTCACCCCGCTCACCGCGGAGCACTTCGCGGCGATCGAGCGGCGGGTGGCCCGCCTCCTCGCCACCGAGCAGGACGTCGTCATCACGCAGGGCGAGGCCCTGCTCCCGCTCGAAGGCTGTATCCGGGGCGGCGCCCGGCCCGGTTCGACCGCGCTGAACGTGGTGACGGGTCCGTACGGGCAGACCTTCGGCAACTGGCTGCGGGACTGCGGCGCCGAGGTCGTCGACCTGGCGGTGCCCTTCCACACGGCCGTCACGGCGGAGCAGGTCGCGCAGGCGCTGGCCGCGCACCCGGAGATCGACTTCGTCTCGCTGGTCCACGCGGAGGCGGCGACCGGCAACACCAACCCGGTCGCGGAGATCGGCGAGGTCGTGCGCGCCCACGGTGCGCTGTTCATGCTGGACGCCGTCGCCTCCGTGGGCGCGGAGCCGCTGCTGCCGGACACCTGGGGCGTCGACCTGTGCGTGATCGGCGCGCAGAAGGCGATGGGCGGTCCGGCCGGGGTGTCCGCGGTGTCGGTGAGCGCCCGCGCCTGGGAGCGGCTCGCCGCCAACCCGCAGGCCCCGCGCCGCTCCTACCTCTCCCTGCTGGACTGGAAGGAGCGCTGGATCGACGGTGGGCGCAGGGCCCTGCCGCACGCTCCGGCCCAGCTGGAGATGCTGGCCCTGGAGGCCTGTACGGAGCGGATCGAGGCGGAGGGGCTGGACGCCCTCATGGCCCGGCACGCCGCGGCGGCCGCCGCGACCCGGGCCGGTGCGCTCGCGCTGGGCGGCGGCCTGGCCCCGTACGTGCACGAGGCGAAGGACGCGGCGCCGGTGGCGACCACGCTGCGCGCCCCGGAGGGTGTGGACGCGGCGGGCCTGGTGGCGCGGGCACTCGCCGCGGACCCGTCGCTGCCGCTGATCGCGGGCGGCGGGGCGCTGGCCGGGGAGATGATCCGGGTCAATCACTACGGGGTGGACGCGACGCGGGGCGCGGTGCTCTCCTCGCTCGCGGCTCTGGGGTCGGCGCTGGCCGACGCGGGCCGGCAGGTCAATTTCGAAGCTGCCCGGAAGACGGTTTCGGAAACCTGGCCCAGCGAATAAATTGCGACGCAATCCAACAATGCGGGGAGCCGGCTCATCGAGAGCAGCTCCCCGCATTCTTATTCCCGCTCCCCCGAAGGCTAAACACCCAGGTTTCCGCGAGGCCTTGTCACCCATTTCGGTTGCGTCTCCATAGAGTTATCACGTTGTGACCGACTCCACACCGAGGACGTTTTGCCCGATAAATACGGGTCAATTCGGAAGGAATCGTGGTTGATTCGCGCTGGAGCGCGCACCCGCGTGATAGCACAGAAGAGTCCTTCACCCAACCCTTTTCCTCGATGCAATTTCGAAATTTGCTGGGTAAATTCAAATCCCATGACCGCCGCACCAGCAGATTTTGCACGTGCCCGAAGCGAATTCATCACTATCGACACCCCGCGAGTGGAGGACGGAGCCGCGATCTGGCGCATAGCCCGCGACTCCAAGGTCCTGGACCTCAACTCCTCGTACAGCTACCTGCTGTGGTGCCGTGACTTCGCGGCGACCTCCGTGGTCGCCCGCGACGAGACCGGCAGCCCGGTCGCCTTCGTGACGGGGTACATCAGGCCAGACCGCCCCGAGACGCTCGTCGTCTGGCAGGTGGCCGTCGACCACGGCCACCGCGGCACCGGCCTGGCGGCGAAGCTGCTGGACGACCTGACCTCGCGGGTCGCCGCGAACCAGGGCCTGGCCTCGGTCGAGACGACCATCACACCGGACAACACCGCGTCGGACCGCCTGTTCACGTCCTACGCCCAGCGCCACGACGTGGAGCTGGAGCGCGAGGTGCTCTTCGACGGCGGCCTGTTCCCGGAGGGCACTCATCTGCCGGAAGTGCTCTACCGCATAGGCCCGTTCCACGCCTGAGCGCGCACTTCCGCCGGCGGGCGCAGGTGCCCGCCGCGATCCCCTTCACCGCCGCACGTCACACCCCCCTCACGCAGGAGACCCGCTGTGACCATCACCCCGCCCGCCCACTCGTCTCCCTCCGCCACCCTCAACCGACAGGCCTACGGCATGACCCCTCCCGATCTCAGTGTCTTCGAGACCCTGGAGTCCGAGGTGCGAAGCTACTGCCGCGGCTGGCCCGCCGTGTTCGACCGTGCGCAGGGCGCCCGGCTGACGGACGAGGACGGCCACTCGTACCTCGACTTCTTCGCCGGAGCCGGTTCCCTCAACTACGGCCACAACAACCCGGTGCTGAAACGCGCGCTGATCGACTACATCGAGCGCGACGGCATCACCCACGGCCTGGACATGGCGACCACCGCCAAGCGGGCCTTCCTGGAGACCTTCCAGAACGTCATCCTGCGGCCGCGCGACCTGCCGTACAAGGTGATGTTCCCCGGCCCGACGGGCACCAACGCCGTCGAGTCGGCACTGAAGCTGGCCCGCAAGGTCAAGGGCCGCGAGTCCGTGGTGTCGTTCACCAACGCCTTCCACGGCATGTCGCTCGGCTCGCTGGCCGTCACCGGCAACGCCTTCAAGCGGGCCGGCGCCGGCATCCCGCTGGTGCACGGCACCCCGATGCCGTTCGACAACTACTTCGACGGCACCGTCCCGGACTTCCTCTGGTTCGAGCGGCTGCTGGAGGACCAGGGCTCCGGGCTGAACAAGCCCGCCGCCGTGATCGTGGAGACGGTCCAGGGCGAGGGCGGCATCAACGTCGCCCGCGTCGAGTGGCTCCGTGCGCTCCAGGAGCTGTGCCACCGCCAGGACATGCTGCTGATCGTCGACGACATCCAGATGGGCTGCGGCCGCACCGGCGGCTTCTTCTCCTTCGAGGAGTCCGGCATCACGCCGGACATCGTGACGCTGTCCAAGTCCATCAGCGGCTACGGACTGCCCATGTCGCTCTGCCTGTTCAAGCCCGAGCTGGACATCTGGGAGCCGGGCGAGCACAACGGCACCTTCCGGGGCAACAACCCGGCGTTCGTCACCGCCGCCGCCGTGCTCGACGCCTACTGGGCGGACGGCCAGATGGAGAAGCAGACGCTGGCCCGCGGCGAGCAGGTGGAGCAGGCGCTGCTGGCGATCTGCGCCGAGCACGACAGCGCGCAGTTCCGCGGCCGCGGACTGGTGTGGGGCATGGAGTTCAACGACCCGGCGCGTGCGTCGGCCGTCTGCGCCCGCGCCTTCGAGCTGGGGCTGCTGCTGGAGACGTCCGGTCCGCAGAGCGAGGTCGTCAAGCTGCTGCCGCCGCTGACCATCACCCCGGAGGAGCTGGACGAGGGCCTGCGCACGCTGGCCCGCTGCGTCCGCGAGACCGCCTGAGGGACGGTCGGCTCACCCGACCGCCCCTGACCCGGGGCCGCCCCGGGCGGGCCCGATGAGAAACACCGTAGAGAGAAAGGCACTGACCCACCGTGATCGTCCGATCGTTCAGTGACATCGAGAACACCGACCGGCATGTGAAGGCCGCCTCCGGCACCTGGGAGAGCAAGCGCATCCTGCTCGCCCAGGAGAAGGTGGGCTTCTCCCTCCACGAGACCACGATGTACGCGGGTACCGAGACGTCGATGTGGTACGCCAACCACATCGAGGCGGTCCTGTGCGTCGAGGGCGAGGCCGAGCTCACCAACGACGAGACCGGCGAGAAGCACTGGATCACTCCCGGCACGATGTACCTGCTCAATGGCCATGAGCACCACACCATGCGTCCGAAGACGGACTTCCGCTGCGTCTGTGTCTTCAACCCGCCCGTCACCGGACGGGAGGAGCATGACGAGAACGGTGTCTACCCGCTGCTGACCGAGGAGGTCTGAACCACCATGACCACTGATGCACGCGCCGACCTGTACCCATCGCGCGGCGCCGCCGAGATGACCACTCCCCGCCAGGACCCGGTCATCTGGTCCGCGCCCGGCGCACCGGGACCGGTCTCCGCGAAGGACCTCCAGGGGTTCGAGCGGGACGGCTTCCTCACCGTCGGCCAGCTGATCGAGCCGGACGAGGTGGCCGGTTACCACGCCGAGCTGGAGCGGCTGATCGCGGATCCGGCGGTACGGGCCGACGAGCGCTCGATCATCGAGCCGAAGTCGAGGGAAGTCCGGTCGGTCTTCGAGGTCCACCGGCTCAGCGAGGTGTTCGCCCGGCTGGTCAGCGACGAGCGCGTGGTGGGCCGGGCCCGGCAGATCCTCGGTTCCGACGTGTACGTCCACCAGTCCCGGATCAACGTGAAGCCCGGCTTCGGCGCCTCCGGGTTCTACTGGCACTCGGACTTCGAGACCTGGCACGCCGAGGACGGACTGCCGAACATGCGGGCGGTCTCCGTCTCGATCGCGCTGACCGAGAACTACGACACCAACGGCGGGCTGATGATCATGCCCGGCTCGCACAAGTCGTTCCTCGGGTGTGCCGGCGAGACGCCGAAGGACAACTACAAGAAGTCGCTCCAGATGCAGGACGCGGGCACCCCGTCCGACGAGGCGCTGACGAAGATGGCCGACCGGCACGGCATCAGGCTCTTCACCGGGCAGGCCGGTTCGGCCACCTGGTTCGACTGCAACGCCATGCACGGCTCCGGGGACAACATCACCCCGTACCCGCGCAGCAACGTCTTCATCGTGTTCAACAGCGTGGAGAACGAGGCGCAGGAGCCCTTCGCGGCTCCGGTCCGCCGCCCGGAGTTCATCGGGGCGCGGGACTTCACGCCGGTGAAGTAGGACCGGCCGGCACGGCGGAGGGGGTGGGACGGTATACCGTCCCACCCCCTCCGCCGTCGCGCGTGTTCACTCCTTCGTCGCTCCCGCGAGCATGCCCGAGACCAGGGTGCGCTGCGAGAAGAGGAAGAGGACGAGAACCGGCAGGATCGCCACGACGATCGCGAGCGCCAGCTCGGGGATCGTGATGTTGAGGCCCGCGCCCGCGAGTCGTCGGCGCGATCGGGATCGGCATGAACAGCGTGGACCCGCTGCGCCGCTTCGTCGCGGAGGGCGACCCGGACGTGGTGATGGTCGCCGGGCGCTGGACCCTCCTCGACCGCACCGCCGCCCCGCTCCTCGCGGAGTGCGCCGCGCGCCGGGTCTCGGTCATCGCGGCGGCCCCCTTCAACTCCGGTCTGCTGAGCACCGATCACCCCGAGGCGAGCGGGCGCTACGACTACGGCACGGTGCCCGCGGCCGTCCTGGACTGCGCCCGCGCGCTGGCCTCCCGCTGCTCGGCGCACGGTGTCCCGCTCCCCCGCGCGGCCCTCTGCTTCCCGCTGCGCGAACCGGTCGTGTCGAGCGTCCTGGCCGGCTTCCGCACCCCGGCGGAGGTCACCTCGGCCGCCGCCCACCTCGCCCATGGGGTCCCGGAGCGGCTCTGGGCCGAACTGGACGCGCCGAACAGGCTCTGAGAAGTGCCCGGTCAGCCGTCGCGCGGCGGGCGTCCGCGGGTCCCGGCATATCTCGCTGGACCCGGCGGCGCCCACGGGCGACAGTGTGGCCCATGACTTCACACGTACACCACGTCACCGTCGACTGCGCCGACGCCTATGAACTCGCCACGTTCTGGGCCCAGGTGCTGGGTTCCGCCGTCTCCGACGACGATGCCCCCGGTGACCCCGAGGCTCTCGTCGAGACCCCTGGCACCGCGCTGCTGTTCATCAGCGTGCCCGAACCGAAGAGCACCAAGAACCGCGTCCACTTCGACATCCAGCCGGACGACCGCACCCGGGACGAGGAGGTCGAGCGGCTGCTCGCCCTCGGTGCCACCCTCGTGGCGGACCACCGCAGGCCGAACGGACGGGGCTGGGCGACCCTGGCCGATCCTGAGGGCAACGAGTTCTGCGTGGAGTGCGGTGCGCGGGAGCGGGCGCTGCTGACCGGGACCCGGCTGCCGGTCACCGCGGACGACGTGGTCTCGGCGGTACGGCTCGCGGTCGCCGCGCTCAGGGAGTCCCCGGCGAAGGACTGGCACATCCCGGCGGGGACGCTCACCTGGGACTGCTGGGAGACCGTGGAGCACCTGAGCGACGACCTGTTCGCGTACGCCGCCCAACTGGGCCCGCAGTCGCCTCCGTTGGACGGCGAGGTGCCGTTCCACTGGACCAGGCGGCACGAGGGCGGGCCGGCCAACGCGATCTTCGCCGACCCGGCGGCCGGTACGGCGGGGCTGCTCCAGACCCTGGAGGCCGGCGGGGCGATGCTGGCGGCGATGGTCAGGACGACCTCGCCGGATGTCCGCTCGTACCACAGCCACGGGATCTCCGACGCGGAGGGATTCGCCGCGATGGGCGTCGTGGAGACCCTGGTGCACACCCACGACCTGGCCGAAGGCCTGGGCATCGGCTGGACTCCGCCCGCGGACCTCTGCGACCGGGTGCTGGCCCGGCTCTTCCCCGACGCCCCGGACGACAGCGACCGGTGGACCGTACTGCTGTGGTCCACCGGCCGCGCCGAACTGCCGGGCCGCGCACGGGTGTCGTCCTGGAAGTGGCACGGCGCCCCGCTGCCGGACGCTCCCCGGCCGTAGGGCTCAGCCGGTGAGCACGTCCAGCGCGCGGTCCACATCGGCCTCCGTGTTGTACAGGTGGAAGGCGGCCCGCAGGTTGCCGGCCCGGTTGGAGACCATCACCCCGGCCCGCACCAGTTCAGCCGCCCGCTCCCCGAGTCCGGGCACCGCGACCACGGCCGACTCCCCCGGCACCGCCTCGTGCCCGGCCCCGGCCAGCCCGTCCCGGAAGCGGGCCGCCAGGCCGGTGGCGTGGCCGTGAAGGGCGTCGAGGCCGATCTCGTTCAGCAGGGCGAGGGAGTGCTCCGCGCCGTGGTACGAGAGGAACGCGGGCGGTTCGTCGTAGCGGCGGGCGTCGGGCGCGAGCTCGGCGACCGGCCCGTAGGTGCTGCCCCACCGGTCGGCGGCGCTGACCCACCCGGCGAAGACCGGCGGCAGTGACGCCTGCGCCTCCTCCGTGACGGTGAGGAACGACGCGCCCCGCGGGCAGAGCAGGAACTTGTACCCGCCCGCGACCGTGTAGTCGTACGCCCCGGCGTCGATCGGCAGCCAGCCCGCGGACTGGGTGGTGTCCAGGAGCGTACGGGCCCCGTGCGCGGCGGCCGCGGCCCGGACCGCGTCCAGATCCGCGGTCCGGCCGTCGGCGGACTGCACGGAGGAGAAGGCGACGAGCGCGGTCTCGGGACGCACCGCGTCGGCCAGCCCCTCCAGCGGGACGTACCGCGTCCGGAGATCGCCGCGGGCCGCGAACGGAGTGACGACGGAGCTGAACTCCCCCTCCGGTGACAGCACTTCGGACCCGGCGGGCAGCGAGCAGGCGATCAGCCCGACATGGACGGAGACCGAGCTGCCGACCGCGACCCGGTCGGCGCCGACCCCGGCGAGCCGGGCGAAGCCCTCCCGCGCGCTGTCGGCGGCCTCGAAGTCACCGGCACCGTCCCGGCGGCCGGTGGCGTTCTCCTCCGCGAGGGCTCTCACCGCGTCCACGGTACGGCGGGGCAGCAGCCCGCAGCTGGAGGTGTTGAGGTAGGCGGTCTCCGGCGCGAACTCGGCGTCGACCGCACGGCTGAGCGAAGAGATCATCATGCGTCCAGCCTGGAGGCCCCTTACCCCATGGTCAATCACCAATAGTTGAGGGGTATCCCCAAGCAGCGCTTATGCGTGCGGGTGGCTGGAGCCCGTGGCGGACTTACGCGCACCCAGTGGCCAGGGCCCAGCCGCACGCTCGCGGGCGCAGGCGGCCACAGGTCAGCCGTTGCCGCCGCCCGACGCCGGGACCTCGCACGCGCCGTCGGCGTCGCAGGCCGCGGCGTCCCCGCCGATGGCGGTCAGCGGCCGGTCCTGCCACGCCTGCTCCAGGGCCTGGGCGAAGACCTCGGCGGGCTGGCCGCCGGAGATGCCGTACCGCCGGTCCAGCACGAAGAACGGCACCCCGTTGGCTCCCAGCTCGGACGCCTCCCGCTCATCGGCCCGCACCTCGGCCGCGTACGCCTCGGGGTCGGCGAGCACCGCACGCGCCTCGTCGGCGTCCAGCCCGGCCTCGACAGCGAGCTCGACCAGCACCTCGGCGTCGAAGACGGACCGCTCCTCGGCGAAGTTCGCCCGGTAGGCGATGTCCAGCAGCGCGTCCTGACGGCCGCGGGCCTTGGCCAGGTGCAGCAGCCGGTGGATGTCGAAGGTGCTGCCGTGGTCACGCCCCTCGCTGCGGTAGCCGAGCCCCTCGGCACGCGCGTTGGCGGCGACGCCCGCCTCCATGGACCGCGCCTCCTCGGGGCTGCGCCCGTACTTCCGCGCCAGCATGTCGAGGACCTGCACGGTGTCGCCCTTGGCCCGCCCCGGGTCGAGCTCGAAGGAGCGGTGCACCACCTCGACCTCGTCGCGGTGGGCGAACCCGGCCAGACCCTTCTCGAAACGGGCCTTGCCGATGTAGCACCACGGGCAGGCGATGTCGCTCCAGATCTCGACGCGCATGACTCTTCTACTCTCCGGGCTCTCGGGGGGGGCTGCTCCACGCAGCACGGACGATTTGAGGAACCCTCCGCCCCCTGGGAACACGTGTCCGGGCCCGTGTCATTCCCGGCCACCGGTCCCGACCGTTACTCCGGCCGCCAGTCCCGCCTTCCTCAGGCGCGCACCTCGGCCGGCACCGCCAGGCGCAGCACCAGATGGTCGCTCGTGCGGGGATGATCCAGATCGGGGGCCCAGCCCCGGGCCACGTAGAAGGACTGGGCGCGGGTGTTGTGGACGAACACCTCCAGCCGGGCTTCGGTCACCCTGTCCCGCTGCCAGGCCGCCACACACGCCTCGTGCAGCTCGGTGCCGATGCCCTCGCGCCAGCGGTCCGGTGCCACGTGGAGCTGGGTCAGGTGCATGACGCCGTCGCGCACGGCGTGGGCCGCGATTCCGGCGAGGGCGCCGTCCCGCTCCGCGCAGAGCACGGTGGCATCGGCGCGGTCGATGGCGCGGGCCCAGCCGTCCCGGCTGCGTCCGACCTCTTCCGCGCCCAGGTACTCCTCCTCCGGGAGGTGGCCGCGGTAGTAGGTGGCACGCGCTTCGGTGTGCAGGCGGGCTATCCCGTCGAGATCGGCGGGCGTGGCTATTCGGATCATGATGAGGGGGACGCTCCCGGACGACCGGAGGTTGCGGCCGTCCGGGAGCGTCCGGCGCCCTGGACCCGCGGCCCAGGGTCTGCCGTCACATGCCACGCCCACATCAGGAGTCATGCGAGGGCGACGGCTGCTTCGCAGGACTGGGCGATGTGTCGTAGCGGGTAGCGATGCCACGCCACTGCTCCAGCCGGTTGAAGCACCGTTCCACGAGGTTGCGGCGCTTGTAGACCCCACGGGCGCTCCGTTGATGACTGTCAGGCCGTCTTCCGGCCCGCCGGCGCGACAAGTACATTCTGCAGAATGGCGGCGAATCCGACATCGGGCGCCCCGCTCCCAGGAGCCTTCCGTCCTGGCTCGGGCGTGACAGCGCGAGCGCGAGGGCCACCACCAGGCAGGCGAGGACCAAGTGGCCGTCGCCCCGTGTCGCGATGCCGCGCACCGAGGCATCGTGAAGAACCGTGCGCCGAGTCCTCGGCTTCGGCGGTCACGCGGCGGGTCGGCCTCCTCACCAGCTGACACACCCTCACGATCGGGAGACATCGATGACCAACGACCCGTCCCCCCACCACACCGTCCCGTCGTCACAGGACGCCGGACGACTCCATGACGAGCAGACCGAGGCCGCGAACGGCGCCGCCGTCGACGGGAACATCCACGTCGGCTACTGGGACGACGCCGCGGACGACCGCTCCCTCGACGAAGCCACTGACCGGCTCACCGACCGCGTGGCGGCTCGGCTGGCCGGCGCACCCGGCCGGCGCCTGCTGGACGTCGGCTGCGGAACCGGACGGCCCGCCCTGCGCATCGCCCGGGCCACCGGCGCAGGAGTGGCGGGAATCTCGGTCAGCGACGAGGACATCGACCTCGCCCGGACCCGCGCGCACGCTGCCGCCCTCGCCGACCGGGTGGACTTCCGGTACGCGGACGCCTGCGCACTGCCCTTCGACGCCGCCTCCTTCGACGGCGCCTGGGCGATCGAGTCCATGATGCACATCCTCGACCGGACCGCCGCCCTCACCGAGATCGCCAGGACCTTGCGACCCGGAAGCCCGCTGGTCATCACCGATGTGCTGCTCCGCTCGCCGGTGACCGGGGACGACGCGGAGACAGTCCGCCGGACGTGCCGGGCGTTCGGGTCCCCCGGCTTCCCCCAACCGGCGGAGCTCCGTACGGCCCTCGACCGCGCCGGTCTGGAGGTGGTGGAGTTCAGCGACATCGGAGAGCACGTCCAGCGCACCTACCAGGCGTTCGCCGACGCCTTCGCCGATGTCGCACCCTCCGCCGACGACCCCCATTACGAGTTCTTCAACTCCACGCGCACACTTCCCCAGTTCGGTGCGCTCCCGCAGGTCGGCTACGTCTTCCTGGTCGCCCGCCGTCTGTGAAGCACACGCCGGTCGGGGGCCCGTGGCGGCACCGCGAGCCCCCGACCGGCGTGCGGCCGGCGTTCATGTCCGACGGGAAGCGTCACCGGGACCAAGAATGTGGAAAATCCGGCCGACATGTTCGACCGTGCAACGGTCGGCGGTGGCAAGAAAAAGTGTCCGCTCAAAGCGAAGTGCGCCTATGAACCGTTTCACGCACCGAGCGGGCAGACCGGGACGACAGCGGCCGCGGTTCGGTGCAGACTCCGGAAAACCTACGCCCGGCAGGATATGCGGCACCCCCGCAATGTCACACCCTCAGCATATGAATTGATGCCGCGTCAAGGAAAAAACGAGGCGTCCGAAGACGCATCCGAACGCGTGTGCAGCGCAGGATTCCAGGTAATATTCAGGGCGGAGAATCAGGCCCGGCATAGAGCATGATCCGCCGGCAGGCCGGGCAAATCGATTTTCTCTTCGAACTGTTCGAATCCTTTTCTATTCTACTCGAAGCTTGGCGCACGAAACCTCTTACGTGCAGGTGAAACGAGGGAAGAAAATGGCTGGCATGTTCCCCGGGAAATGGGAGTGGCCGCAGGTGCGGCTGGGGCCCCGACCCTCACTCGGTTCCTCCAGTAGTCCTCGCCGGCCGCTGCCGCGGATTCACCGACCGTGCGGTCTCCCGAGCCCGGTGGACGGCTGACGTGACCGGGGCGGCCGAACCCCGGCGCGTGGTGGGCGCGCTGATCCGCGACCCGCACGACCGGATCTTCGTCCAGCGCCGCTCGGCCGAGCGGCGCCTCTTCCCCGGGTGCTGGGACGTCGTCGGCGGAGCCGTCGAGGAAGGCGAGTCCCTCCTTGACGCGCTGGGCAGGGAGATCGCGGAGGAGACCGGCTGGCGGCTGCGCCGCGTTGTGGCCCTGGTGGTCCATGAGGAGTGGGTCGCGGACGGACTGCGGCACGTCGAGTCGGACTACGTCGTCGAGGTGGACGGGGACCTCTCCTCGCCCGCACTCGAACGGGACAAGCACACCGAGTTCGCCTGGATCGCGGCCGATGAAGTATCGCTGCTCGACGAGAACGCGCGAGGCGGCGGAAGCAACTTCATCAAGGGCGTGGTGACCGCAGGACACACCTGGCTCTCCAATCCTTCCGGAAAAAGCGGAAGAATCCTCTGAACCCGCTGCCACAAGAGTCCCATCGGTGTCTCCACGATCCTTTCTGGATGCCCACGTCATCCTCAGATCTTCTGCGAGGAGATATTCCGCATGCCCGGTGACAGGTTGAATAACGTGCGCCCGCGACCGCGAGTACTGGTGGTCGGATTTGCTGGACATCAGGGAAAGGAGTATCTGCCGGTCGTTCAGGAGCATGCAGAATTGGTCGGCGGCGTGGACCCGGCCCCGGCGGCCTCGTCGCTCGCCGCGAAATGGGGCTTCCCGCATTACGACGCCCTCGGCGAGGCGCTCGAGAAGGTAGAATTCGATGTCGCCGTGGTTACCGTGCCGCACAGTGACCACTTCCCGGTCTGTGTGAAACTCCTGGCGCACGGCAGGCACGTCATCAAGGAGAAGCCGTTCGCCGTCACAGAACAAGAGGCCCGGCAACTGGTATCCCTGGCACAACGGGCTGACCGCAGCGTCTTCACGCTGCTGCAACGGAATTTCCACCCCGCGTTCCAGTTCGCCCAGGAGAACCTCGCGCGGATCGGGCAGCCCTACTGGTTCTCCTACGACTACCACTTGAACCTGGCCCATCCGACCACGGGTTGGCGCGCCTTGCGGGAGCAGGCGATGGGCGGGGTGCTCCTCGACATGGGCTACCACCTCATCGATGTGCTCTGCGGAATGTTCCCTGAACCTCCTCGGGTGCACGCCGCGTTCGTGCACCAGTACCAGGAGATGCGGGATCGTCGGCTGGAGGATCTCGTCAGCCTCATGTGCGGTTATGCCTCGACGGGGTTGACGGGCTCGCTGCGCATCTCCCGCCACAGCCACGAGAAGACCGAGCACCTCTGCGTGCTCGGTACGGAGGGCGCCTTGAACGTCGATGCCGGGGTCGCCACCCTGCACGCCGTCGGGGGGCTGTTGCTGGAGCGCCACACCTGGGAAGGCGCCAAGATCGACGCCGTGCGTTCCATGATCGCCCACCATCTGGAGCACCTGGACGACCGCTACTACCGCCAAAGCCACCTCCAGCGTCAGCTCGCCGCCGTGCGCACGATCGACGGGATCTACCAGGAGCGGTTGCGCGAGCGGAACGAACTCGCCGACCGGTGTGCCTGACCCCGTACCCGCACCGCCCAGGTCCGACGCGCCGTTCCCCAGCCTCACGCAAAGACAGGAAGGACACATGACCACCACCGATCAGCTCGCCCTTCTCGGCGGCAGGCCCGTGATCGAGCAGCCGCTCCCGCACGAAGTCTGGCCGCCTCCCGCCGAGGAGGCGGAGCTGTCCGAACTGGCCGAGCAGCGGAACACCGACATCTCCATCAAGGGCAACAGCGGCCCCATCGGCCGGCTGGAGTCCGACTTCCTCGCCTTCCTGGACGGCGGAGCCCGCTTCGCCGTCACCTTCAACTCCGGTACCAGCGCCCTGTTCGCCGCCTACTTCGCCCTCGGGGTGCGCGAAGGCGTGGACGTCGTGGGACCGGCACTCACCTACCACGCGGCGCTGAGCCCCGTCTTCGCCCTCCGCGGCGACGTGGTCCTGGCCGACATCGACCCCGACACCCGCGGCCTCGACCCGAAGGCGCTCCAGGCCACGATCACCGAGCACACCAAGGTGATCACTGTCGTCCACCAGTGGGGCCACCCCTGCGACATGGACGCGATCCTCCAGATCGCCGAGCGGTACGGGCTGCGCGTTCTGGAGGACTGCTCCCACGCCCACGGCAGCCGTTACAAGGGCAGGCCCGTCGGCACCTTCGGCGACGCAGCGGTCTTCTCCCTCCAGGCCAACAAGGCCGTCTACGCGGGCGAGGGGGGCATCCTCGTCACGAGCGACCCCCAGGTGCACGATCGCGCCACCCTCCTCGGGCACTACCGGGACCGGTCCCGGGACGCCGTCCTCGACGAGGAGCTGCGGACGCACTGGGTCACCGGCTTCGGGCTGAAACTGCGCATGTCGCCGTTCAACGCCATCGTCGCCCGGCACGCGCTCGCGGCGTTCCCGGCACGCATGAAGGCCCGGCACCGTTGTCTGCGCCACATGGGCGGGCAGCTCGGCGACGTGGCCTATCTGGAGCCGGTGCACGTGGCCGACCACGTCGACATGGGCGCCTGGTACGGGTACAAACCGCTCTACCGGCCCGGGGCGCTGGGCGGCGTCCCCCGCGCTGTCCTCATCGAGGCGCTGCGCGCCGAGGGCATGGAAGTGGGCGCTCCCTCCGGACCCCGGCTCTCGACCTTGCCGCTCTACGCCCGCCGGGAGAACCCGCTCTTCCCCGGCTCGGCGAAGAAGGGCGTCGCACCGGAGAGCGGCTCTCGCGCGGAGCACGTCGAGCAGCACGCACTGTCCCTGCCCACGTTCACCAACTGGCCGGAGGACAAGTCGCTCATCGACCAGTACGCCGAGGCTTTCCGCAAGATCGGCCGCCACCGCGAAGCGCTCGTGCGGTATACCGCCGGGCCGAACCGATGACCCGTACCACCGCCCGAAAGGCACTGTCGATGACTGTCGAGGAGACCCCCGAGACCGTTGCCCAAGCCCTCCAGCACGCCCTCGCCGGTGAAGCCCTGCCGGACTCCTTCACCCTGCTGGGCCGGGAATGGAGCCTGCACCGAGGCGTCTTCCCGAGCACCCTGAGCGCCGCCACCGAGGTGCTGGCCTCGATCGTGCCGTATCCGTCCGGCGGTTCGTTCCTGGAGGTCGGCTGCGGCACGGGCGTCATCTCCGTGACCGCCGCCCTGACCGGCTGCACCTCCGTCACCGCGCTGGACATCAATGACAAGGCAGTGGCCAATACGGCCGCTAACGCGGAGCGGCACGGTGTCAGTGACCGGATGCGCGTCCTCCACAGTGACATGTACGCGGGACTCGACCCCTCGGACCGCTTCGACGTCATCTTCTGGAACGTGCCGTGGACGTATGTGGAGGACGACTTCCCGCTCTCCACAGACCTGCACTCCGCTGTCTTCGATCCGGGCTACCGGGGCCAGGCCCGGTATCTCGCCGGCGCCCCCGAGCACCTGTCCGACGGCGGAAGGCTGCTGCTGGGTACAGCTGACCTCGGCGACCGCGAACGGCTCGACGCTGTCGCCGCGCAATCCGGTATGCGGGTCGAACTGCTGCGCCGGGTGCGCCGGATCGAGGAGGTCCGGGTCATGGAGTACCACCTGCTCGAACTGCACGCGAAGTAGTCCAGTACCACCTGGTCGCTCCGCCCGGATCCGCCGTGGGCCGAGCCCCCCGAAACCCGCGAGGAGTTCAGTGAGGCGCCCGATGGCACGACAGGACGATCTCGAACTGGCCCTGGGACTGGGCGACATCGCCGACCGCATCACCGGCCGTCGCTTCCAGGCGCTCGACCTGATGGTCCGGGAGAAGCTGGACCGTACACCCGTGACCGACGCGGACACCGCCGTCGAGACAGCGGTACGCGAGGCACTGGCATCCGCCCGCCCCGACGATGCCTTCGCCGGGGAGGAGACCGGTGGCTCCGTGACAGCCGGACGCACCTGGCTGATCGACCCGATCGACGGAACCAAGAACTTCCTGCGCGGGGTACCGGTCTGGGCCACACTGATCGCTCTGCTGGACGACGGCCGGCCCACCGTCGCCGTGATCAGCGCCCCCGCCCTCCACAGCCGCTGGTGGGCAGCCTCCGGCAGGGGCGCCTGGCTGCGACGCGGACCGGCAGGCAGCGCCCCCCTGCCCCTGCGGGTCTCCGGCAGAACCCGTCTCGCCGACGCCTACCTCTCCACCACCAGCACACGCACCTGGGACGTCTTCCACTCCCGTGCGGCCTATCTACGCCTGGCCGAGGAGTGCTGGGAGGACCGCGCCTTCGGGGACTTCCTCCAGCACTGCATGGTCGCCGAAGGAACCCTCGACATCGCGGCCGAACCGGTCGTGAACCCCTGGGACATCGCCGCCGTACAGATCCTCGTGGCAGAAGCCGGTGGTGTCTGCACCGATCTCCTGGGCGCCTCGCCCCACCACGGCACCGGCGTCCTGTGCGCCAACCCGCAGTTGCATCGGCTCGCCCTGCAGATCCTCTCGCCGGCGGCCGGTCCCGGTGCCGTCTGATCCCGGCATCCCACGGTCAGGGCGGAAGTCCGCAGCGCATTCATAGAGAAACGGACCATCATGCTGATTCTTTCCCTCAAGGAAGGCCATGACGGGGCAATCGCTGCCGTCGAGGACGGGAAGCTGCTCTTCTCCCTTGAAGCGGAGAAGGACTCCTTCCTCCGCTACAGCACCCTGACGGCCGAGGTGTTCGCCGTGGCGGCCGACCGGCTGGACAAACAGCCCGACGTCATCGCCATGAGCGGCTGGATCAAGGGGACCCAGGCCACCGACCAACCCTCACGTGCCGGATACTTCGGTGTCGGTGGATCCGCGATCTCGGACGACGCCGGCCGTTTCTTCGGAAAGAACGTGCGCGTCTTCTCCTCCACTCACGAGCGCTCTCACATCATGACGTCCTACGGTATGTCGTCGTTCCGTAGGGATCAGCCCTTCTACAGCTTGGTATGGGAGGGGAACATCGGCTCGTTCTACCGCATCGACGAGCGCGGGACGGTGACCCATCTCCAGGAGGTGCTCACCTACCCGGGCAACAAGTACTCCTACGGCTTCGCGCTCGCCGACCCCAAGTACAGCTCGCACGAGGAATTCGTCCGCTTCCAGGATGCGGGCAAGCAGATGGCACTGGCCGGATTCGCCGAGGACCGGCCGCCCACCCCGATGGAGCGGGACGTCATCGACTTCGTCCTCGGTCAGAGGGAGGTCATCACCGGCAGCCTGAAGGACCGGATGACCGATTCCCCCTTCTACAACATCGGCGTGGAGACGGACGCGTACAAGAATCTCGCCGCCCGTCTGTCGGACGCCATCTTCGACCGGTTCCACGCCTACGCCCGGGAGCATATGACGGAGGGCCTCCCGCTCCTCATCTCCGGCGGCTGCGGGCTCAACTGCGAGTGGAATCGCCGTTGGCGCGAGTGTGGGCTCTTTCCCGCGGTCTTCGTCCCGCCGTGCCCCAACGACAGTGGTTCCGCGATCGGAACCGCCATCGACGCGCAGCACTTCTACACCGGGGAGGCCGGACTGGACTGGGACGTCTACGCGGGCGGCGAATTCGTCGAGGACGTGGCCTTCGACTCCCAGCGCTACGAGATCCGGCCGCTCGACTACAGCGAGGTGGCCCGCTACCTCCACGACGGGAACATCGTCGGCTGGGCACGCGGCCGCTGGGAGATCGGCCCCCGCGCCCTCGGGAACCGGTCGATCCTCGCCGCTCCCTTCACCGAGCAGACGACGGAAAGGCTCAACAAGATCAAGCAGCGCGAGAGCTACCGCCCCATCGCCCCGATCTGTCTGGAGCAGGACGCGGGCCGCTGGTTCAGCGGAGGAGTGCCCGATCCCTACATGCTGTACTTCAGCCAGGTCGAGTCCGGCGAACTGCGGGCGGTGACGCACGTCGACGGAACAGCCCGCACCCAGACCGTCGATCCGAAGGCCAACCCGGAGATGGCGGAACTCCTCATCGCCTTCCGTGAGTTGACTGGAGTCAGTGTCCTCTGCAACACCTCGCTCAACTACTCGGGACGCGGGTTCATCAACCACAGCAGCGACCTGATCGCGTACGGCGAACTCCACGGGCTGGACGGATATGTCGTGAACGACACATTCATCACCCCTCGGCGGTGACGTCTCCCCCTCGGCGGGCCCGTCCCCGTGCCTGATGAAGAACTGCTCGTGTCCGCCCGGGGTACACCTGGGTTCGGTCAGGGCTAGGTCCCCCGCCGCATGCTGGTGGGCCCGGACGATCGTGGAATCGACGGACACCAGCCACTCGATGCCGCCCGCCGCATCCAGCTTCGCCTGTACGGCCCGCAGCATCCGGTCGAACGTCCCGTCGCCGCCCCCCTGCGAAAACGCGTATGCAGCGTGGCTGACGGACCGTGACGGTCGGGCACATCCCGCCAGGCCGCCCCGGTCCGGAACTTCCAAACGATCCCGTTCAGGACCCTGGGGTCGTCCAGCCGTTTCCGTCCCCGCACCGACTTGGGCAGCAACGGCCGGACGAACTCCCATTCACCATCGGACAGTTCATGGCGACGTATCACGACACCATGATCCCCCAGTGATGATCATTCGAAGACACTGCCTAGAGGTGGCCGGCGCCCGCCCCGCCGGTCACGGAGGAGACGACGGACGAGGCCGGCTCCGCGGTGTACGAGTACGGCGCCTGGGTCAACGTGCCGACCTGGGAGATCTCGGTGGCCGCGCCGCCGAGGTCGTTGCCGCGTTCCACGACGTAGCCGTCCTCGTCGCTGTCGCGGATGGTGGTGATGGCGACACCGGTGCTGCGGAAGACGTTGTTCTCCACCAGCATCTGGGCGCCCATCCGGGAGTGCACCGCCGTCGAGGCGCCGACGACGTAGTTGTCGTAGAAGTGTCCGGTGCCGAACCGGAGGCTGGGGATGCGGGAGTTGACGTTGTTGAAGTAGTTGTGGTGGTAGGTCACGTGGAGGTGGCCGGTGTCCTCGCTCGCGTTGCTGTCGCTGTGGCCGACCAGGCTGCCCTTGTAGTGGTCCTTGAAGGTGTTCCAGGAGACGGTGACCTGGTCGGAGGCGTGCGTGATGTCGAGCAGGCCGTCGTAGTAGTCCTTGTCGTGGTCGCGGTCGGCGGAGAACGTGTTGTGGTCGATCCACACCTTGGTGGACTTCTGGACGGTGATCCCGTCGGCGGGGGCGACCGGCTTGCTGATGTTGAGGTTGCGGATCACGATGTTCGTCGAGTTCTTCAGCCGCAGCCCGCCGCCGGTGAACCCGGAGGACGAACCGACGCCGAGCACGGTGGTGTTGGACCCGACGTCGACCTGTCCGCTCAGCGAGATGATCCCGCTGACCTTGACGGTCTTGGCGGCGGTCCCGGTGACGGCCGTCTTGAACGCGGAGAGGCTGGTGACGGTCACGGCGGCGGAGCTGCCGCCGCCGGTCGTGCCGGCCCCGTATCCCACGGGTGAGGTTTCGGCGGCCCCGGCGGACCCCGGAAGCAGGGCGACGGCGACGACGGCGACTGTCCCGGCGGCGAGGGCCGTGAGGCCGCGGCTACGGGTGCGGAGGTGGGTGCGCATGATGTCCCTTCGGTACGACGAGGTGCGGGGAGGGTGCTGTGCTCGGCGGCTTGCGGGCGGTGCGGTTTCTCCGCTCGCGAGGCGCTGTCTCCCTGTTGTCGTCGCCGGGGGGCCGGGGGTTGCCGGGTCGGGGACGTAATTTCGCGGACGAGCCCGGCGGAGGAGATCGGCGGACGGATCAGCGGAAGGCGTCGGCGTTCTCCGAGGCCCACTGCCGGAACGGGCGGGCCGGTGTTCCGGTGACCTGTGCGACCGTGTCGCGCACCCTGAGCAGCTCCTCGTTCACGTCTCCGCCGGTGACGTCCAGTACCGCGTCCGCGGCTTCGGCCCCGAACACGGCGGCCATCTGCGCGTGGGCCTCCGCGCGGCTGATCTCGGCGAAGGGCACCTCCCGGCCCAGTACGGCCGCGATGGCCTCGGCCTGCCCGCGGGCGCTCACCGGCTCCGGACCGGTCAGGGCGTACGCGCGGCCGCGGTGGCCGGGCTCGGTCAGTGCCACCCGCGCCACCGACGCGATGTCCGCGGGGTGGATGGCCGGCAGTGCGGTCTCCGCGTACGGCGCGCGCACGGTCTCGTGGCCTCGGACGGAGGCCGCCCACATGAGGGCGTTGGAGGCGAACTGCGTCGGCCGCAGGATCGTCCAGGCCATGCCGCTCGCTCCGAGCAGTTCCTCCACCGCCAGGTTCTCACCGGCGGCGCCGAGGTGGGGGTGGGTCAGGACGGTGATCGACGACACCAGCACGACGTGCTCCACACCCGCCTGCCGGGCGGCTTCGAGGATGTCGGCGTCCGGGCCGAGGCGTGACACGAGGAACATCGAGCGCACCCCTTCCAGCGCGGCCCTGAGGGACGCCGGCTCCGCGAAGTCGCCCTCCACAGCCTGGACCCCGTCGGGGAAGGCCACCCGTGAGGCGTCACGGGTGAGCCCCCTGAGCGGACCGGCGCCGTGTGCGTGCAGTTCCTTCAACAGCGCGGTGCCGATGTTTCCGGTGGCTCCGGTCACGAGGATCATGAGCGTGTGTCCCGTCGTCAGGCGATGAACCGGACCACACGCTAGAACCCCAAGCGGACTTGGGGTCAAGGCGTCGTTCGCCCCTGTCCCGTCAGGCGCACGTGTACGCGCCGTGACGGGTGGCGTCACGGCGCGTACCGGCGGCGGGGCCTCGGTCAGCTCCCGTCGCGGAGGTCCACGAGGCCCGTCGGGCGGAACGTGATCCGGTCGAAGGCGGCCTCGCAGCCGTCACCCGTGGGTGACTGGACCAGGAAACCGATGGACGCGGCGGCGGCCTGCTCCGGGGTGCCCAGGGCGAAGACGCGGACGAAGGTCCACTTCTCGCCGTCGGCGGAGGCGTGGCAGGCGAAGGCGCTGCCGGTACGGCTCAGCCGCAGCCAGTGGGTGTCGCCTTCCACGACGGCGGAGTTGACGTCGTCGGAGTGGCCCCGGGTGACGACCGTGCAGACGGTGGGGTGGTCCGGGGACAGCTCCAGACAGAGCTTGGCCCACTCGCGGTCACCGACGTGGAGGTAGAGGACGCCCGCGTCGAAGGCGGCGGCGAAGCCGACCCGTACCCGGGCGATCAGCTGGAAGTCGCCCTCCGGGGCGGTGCCCAGCAGCCGGGGCGCGTCGCTCGCCGGTTCGAGGGCGGCGCCGCCCGGCGGGACGAAGCGGTCCTGCCGGGCGCCCGCGCGGCCGGTCAGTACGCCGCCCTCGTAGGCCCATTCCGTCGCCGGGCCGAACGGTTCGAGGCCGAAGGGGAGTTCGGGAAGTCGCAGAGTCATGCGCGGCGTCCGTCCACCCGGCGGGGCAGCCCCTGCGGGTTGTCCTCGCGCAGCTCCGGCGGGAGCAGGGCCTCGGGGGTGGTCTGGTAGCTGACCGGGCGCAGCCAGCGCTCGATCGCGGTGGCGCCGACCGAGGTGGAGGTGGAGGTGGTGGCCGGGTAGGGGCCGCCGTGGTGCTGGGCGGGGGCCACGGCGACGCCGGTCGGCCAGCCGTTGACCAGGACGCGGCCGGCCAGCGGGGTGAGCGCCGCGAGGAGTGCGGCGGCGCTGTCGTCGGCCTGCTCCGTGGCGATCTGGAGGGTGGCGGTGAGGTTGCCGGGCAGCCGGGAGAGGACCGCGGTGACCTCTTCCTGGGAGGTGTAGCGGGCCACGACGGTGACCGGGCCGAAGCACTCCTCCAGGAGGGCGTCGTGCGGGCCCTCGGTGGTGAGGAGGTGCGCCGGTACGGTCAGGAAGCCTGCCGCGACGGTGTGGTCGCCGCCCGCGCCCGGGGTGACCGGGGCGTCCACGTCCGGGAGGGCGGCGCGCTCGCCGACTCCGGCGAGGAAGGCGTCACGCATCCGGTGGTCGAGCAGTACGCCGGCCTCGGTGTCGCTGACCGCCTCTGTGAGGGACTTCAGGAGGCGGTCACCCGTCTCGCCCGCCGGGACGAGGACGAATCCGGGCTTGGTGCAGAACTGGCCCGCGCCCATGGTCATCGACCCCGCGAGCCCGGCACCGATCTGCTCGCCGCGCTCGGCGGCGGCCGCCTCTGTGACGACGACGGGGTTGAGGGAGCCCAGCTCGCCGTGGAACGGGATGGGCGCGGGCCTGGCCGCCGCCGCGTCGAAGAGGGCGCGGCCGCCGCGCACCGAGCCGGTGAAGCCGGCGGCGCTGACGAGCGGGTGCCTGACCAGCTCGACACCGGCCTCGAAGCCGTGCACGACGGTGATGACGTCCTCGGGGAGACCGGCCTGGACGGCGGCCCTGCGCAGCACGGAGGCGCAGAGTTCGGAGGTCGCCGGGTGGTCGGGGTGGGCCTTGACGACGACCGGGCAGCCGGCCGCTAGGGCGCTGGCGGTGTCGCCGCCGGGGACGGAGAACGCGAGCGGGAAGTTGCTGGCCGCGTAGACGGCGACGACCCCGAGCGGGATCTTGTAGCGGCGCAGGTCGGGCCACGGCGGGGTGCGGGTGGCGTCCTCGTGGTCGATGTGGATGTCGAGGAAGGCGCCCTCGTCCACGACCTCCGCGAAGGCCCGCAACTGTGCCGCGGTGCGGGCGAGTTCTCCGGTGAGCCGGGCCGGGCCGAGTGCCGTCTCCGCGTCGGCGGCCTCGATGACGTGCTCACCGGCCTCGGCGAGCAGATCGGCCGCGGTGCGCAGGAAGGCGGCGCGCGCGGTGCGGTCCGCGAGCGAGGCACGTGCGGCGTGGGCGGCCCGGACCGCCCGGTCGACCTCCTCCGCTGTAGCCTCCACCGCAACCTGCTCACGCGGGTTCCCGGTGCGGGGGTCGACGCTCCAGACTGGTGCTGCTGCCACCGTATTTCCTTCCGCTCCGCTGCCACACATCAGAAGTTGTTCGGTATTCTGAACAAAGTTCCTGATCGTGAATATGAGGCGACTCTATTTCCGGGCGTTCGGTGTTGGCAAGAAGTCGCAGGTTTCGTAAGTGGGCTGGAAGGGGCGTAGGGCGATGTCGGTTGCCGAGTCTGGTGGGGCACAGGTCAAGTCCGCGGTACGGACGGTGGAGCTGCTGGAGTACTTCGCCGGGCGGCCCGGCATGCACTCGCTCGCCGCGGTGCAGGAGGCCGTCGGCTACCCCAAGTCCAGCCTCTACATGCTGCTGCGCACCCTGGTCGAGCTCGGCTGGGTGGAGACGGACGCGACCGGCACGCGGTACGGGATCGGTGTGCGGGCGCTGCTGGTCGGCACCTCGTACATCGACGGCGACGAGGTCGTCGCCGCCTCCCGCCCCACCCTGGACCGGCTCTCCGACGACACCACGGAGACGATCCACCTGGCCCGTCTCGACGGGACGAACGTGGTGTACCTCGCCACCCGCCAGTCCCAGCACTATCTGCGCCCCTTCACCCGGGTCGGCCGCAGGCTGCCCGCGCACTCCACCTCGCTCGGCAAGGCGCTGCTGGCCACCCACAGCGACGAGCAGGTCCGCAAGATGCTGCCCGAGACGCTGCCCGCGCTGACCGAGCACACCCTGACCGACCGGGAGAAGCTCATCGAGGAGCTGCGCCTGATCCGCGAGCAGGGGTACGCGGTGGACCGCGAGGAGAACACCCTGGGGCTGCGCTGCTTCGGTGTCGCGATCCCGTACCGCACCCCGGCGCGCGACGCGATCAGCTGCTCGGTGCCGGTCGCCCGGCTCACGCCCGCGCACGAACAGACGGTCAAGGACGCGCTGTTCGACGCACGCGACCGGCTGACCCTCGCGACCCGGAGGCTCTGACCCGTGGAGATCTCGCTGCGCCCGGTCCAGGACGGCGATCTGCCGCTGTTCTTCGACTGGATGTCCGACCCGGTGGCGGTCCAGGCCGCCGCCTTCACCAGCGAGGACCCCACGGACCGGCACGCGTTCGACGCGCACTGGGCGCGCGTCCTGGCCGACCCTTCGGTCGTGATGCGCAGCGTCCTCGCCGACGGGGTGGTGGCCGGCAACGCCGGGGTCTACGGGCCGTCGGACGACCGCGAGGTCACCTACTGGATCGACCGGGCGCGCTGGGGCCGCGGTGTGGCGACCGCCGCGCTGGCCGCCCTGCTCGCCGCCGTACCGGAACGGCCGCTGTACGCGCGTGCCGCGGCCGACAACGCGGGGTCCCGGCGGGTGCTGGAGAAGTGCGGGTTCACCGTGACGGGCCAGGACCGCGGCTATGCGAACGCCCGCGGCGAGGAGACGGCCGAGCTCCTGTTCACCCTGCCGGGATGAGGAGGCGGCCGGGATCGCGTTGACC